>JADFDU010000007.1 GCA_018262775.1 Rhodocyclaceae bacterium | reverse complement strand
CCGGAGCTGATCAGCACTTTCTTCACGCCGGGCAGGGCGCGCGCCTTGCGATAAATCTGTACCAGCGGCCCGTGGCCGGTGCCCATGTTCGGACAGATGTCGGGGTAGACGCAGGACAAGCGCCGGCAGGCTTCCTCGATCTTCGCGTCCTTGCACTGCAGGCGGTACATGTTGGCGGTCGGTCCGCCCAAGTCGGAGATGACGCCGGTGAAGCCCGGCGTCTTGTCGCGGATGGCCTCGATCTCGTGCAGGATCGAGGCTTCCGAACGGCTCTGGACGATGCGCCCCTCGTGCTCGGTGATGGAGCAGAAGGTGCAGCCGCCGAAGCAGCCGCGCATGATGTTGATGGAGAAGCGGATCATCTCCCAGGCGGGGATTTTCGCCTTGCCGTAGGCAGGATGCGGCGCGCGGGCGAAGGGCAGGCCATAGACGTGGTCCATCTCCGGCGTGGTGAGCGGCACCGGCGGCGGATTGAGCCAGACATCCCTTTCGCCATGCGCCTGCACCAGGGCACGGGCGTTGCCGGGGTTGGATTCGAGGTGGAAGGTGCGCGAGGCGTGGGCGTAGAGCACTGCGTCCTGCTTCACCTGTTCGTAGGACGGCAGGCGGATGACGGTGTGGGCGCGCTCGGCGCGGCGCGCGGCCAGCTTGAGTTGCCGCAGGGGGACAACGGTCGCCGTCTCGCGGGGGCTGACTTCTGGGCCGACCCCGGCGGCGGACTGCGCATAGGCATACGGATCGGGGTGTGCATGCACGGCGCCCGGTGTGTCTACCTCGGTCGAGTCGACCTCACTCCAGTCCTCGCCGGGCAGCCAGCCGCGCGGCGTCATGAAGGCGCTGCCGCGCAAATCGCGGATGGCGCCGATGGGCACACCTTTCGCCAGACGATGCGCCAGCTCGACGATGGCGCGTTCGGCATTGCCGAAGAGCAGCAGGTCGGCTTTCGAATCGGGCAGGATGGAGCGGCGTACCGTGTCCGACCAGTAGTCGTAGTGGGCGATGCGGCGCAGCGATGCCTCGATGCTGCCGATGACGACGGCGCTGCCCGGATAGGCCTCGCGGCAGCGCTGCGCATAGACGACGACGGCACGGTCGGGGCGCTTGCCGGCCTCGGCATGCGGCGTATAGGCGTCTTCGGAGCGGAGCTTGCGGTCGGCGGTGTAGCGGTTGACCAGCGAATCCATGTTGCCGGCGGTGACGCCGAAGAAGAGGGCCGGTCGGCCCAGCGCGCGGAAGGGTTCGGCCGAGTGCCAGTCGGGCTGGCTGAGGAGTCCGACGCGGAAGCCCTGCGCCTCGAGCAGCCTGCCGATCAGCGCCATGCCGAAGCTGGGGTGGTCGATGTAGGCGTCGCCGGTGACGAGGATGATGTCGCACTCGTCCCAGCCGCGCGCGTCCATTTCGGCGCGCGACATCGGCAGGAAGGGCGACACGCCGAAGCGGTGCGCCCAGTGCTTGCGGTAGGCGGTGAGAAGTTTGGTGCCGGGCGGTAGCTGCATCCGCCTATTTTACAGAGTGGACGCCCTCAGGCCGATTTCAAGCGGCTGTGCGCCGAGACATGCTGGGCGAGGAAGTCCATCTGGTCGGCGAGGATGTGGCGGTTGCAGAGGATGAGGAACTCGGCCTTGTTCGGCACGTAAGGGGCATAGAGCAGTTCCATGCCGGCCTGTTCGGGGGTGCGGCTGCTTTTCTTCTGGTTGCAGTGGCGGCAGGCGGTGACGACGTTCATCCACAGGTCGCGCCCGCCCTGCGAGACGGGCAGGATGTGGTCGCGCGTCAGACGGATGAAGGAATACTCGTGGCCGCAATAGCCGCACATGTGGCGGTCGCGGTGGAACAGTTCGCGGTTGTTGAGGGGCGGCACGACGGAATGGTTGCGCGGCGCCAGCGCCCGGCCCTTGATGGCGATGATGCTGTCGACCGTGATGAACGAGCGTTCGCCCGTCATGCGGCTCATGCCGCCGTGGAAGGTGAAGCTGTGGTCGCCGGCCACCCAGGCGACGAGATTCTTGGCGTAATAGAAACAGGCGTGCTGCCAACTCACCCAGCGGTGCGGCGCACCTTGCATGTCGAGCGTCAGGATCAGTGGATGGCTCGCATTTGGCATAACCCTTCAGTCCTCGTTGTGCCCGTTCTCCGGTTCGATCTTCAGTGTAAAATCAAAATGTTGCCGCAGCGTATCAGAGCGTGATGATTTTTCAAAGCATTCCCCGACGAGAGGCGGCCGGCGGCCGGCTGATGACCGCCCTGGCCTTTTCATGCGCGCTGCATGCCCTGCTGCTGTGGCCGGACGTTATGCCGCATGCGTCGCAGCCGTCGGGACAGCTACTGACGGCGACCCTGCGTGCCACGTCCAGGGCTGATCGCCCGGTGGTTGCGGCCCCGCATGCCCCCCCCGTAAACGCGGTGGCCGAGGTCAGGAGTGCCCGCAGGCAGGCTGTTGTCGCCCGGGCTGAAGCGGCGCCTCGGGTGAACCCGACTTTGCCGGAAAACACGGACGCGAAGGAAAGTACGGGCCCCGCGGCGGCCGGACTGCCCGCCTTCGGCAGCGGTCCGGCGAACCCGGCAGCGACTGCGCAGGCCGGGGAGTTGGCGCGTCCCGACACGGACGGGATTCGCACCTACCGCATCGGTCTGGCACGGGAAGCGCGGGCCTACAGGGCGTATCCGTCATTGGCGCGCGAACGCGGCTGGACGGGCACGGCGGAAGTGCGGGTGGATGTCTCGCGGGACGGGTTGCCGCGGCAAATCCTCCTGGCCCGTTCCAGCGGTCATGAGATCCTCGATCGGGAAGCCGTGAACATGATGTCGCGTGCCGCCACTTCAGCCGCCTTGCCCGATTCACTGCGCGGACGCGCGTTTGCCGTGCGGCTGCCGGTGGTGTTCGATATCGCCGACGCGCAGTAGGAGTAAGGGTAGGAGCAGGAGGCCTATTTCGGCGGCAGCAGCAGGTCGCTGGCATGAAAGTCGAAGCGTCCCGTTTTCCGGTCGGCGTAGTATTGGCGCAAAGTCAGGCCGATGGTGCGGAAGGCGATGTCCTTCCAGGGGATGGCGGCTTCGTCGAACAGCCCGACTTCCAGCGACTCCTCGCCGGCCGCGAAATCCAGGTCGAGCAGGCGTGCCCGGTAGAGGATGTGCACCTGGTTGATGTGCGGCACGTTGATGAAGGTGAACATCTCGCCGATCTCCACCCGCGCGCAGGCTTCCTCCAGGGTTTCCCGCGCCGCTGCCTGGGCGGTGGTCTCAGCGTTCTCCATGAAGCCGGCCGGCAGGGTCCACAGTCCGGCACGCGGTTCGATGGCGCGGCGGCACAGCAGGATCTTGTCCTCCCATTCCGGGATCGCGCCGACCACCATTTTCGGATTCAGGTAGTGCACCGTTGCGCAACGCTCGCAGACGTAGCGCGGCAGGGTGTCGCCAGCAGGCACTTTGAGGATCACGGGGGCGCCGCAATGGCCGCAATAATTCATCCGGGTATTTTACCTTCATGGGGGTGGCCTAAAGAAACCGGCGCAATGGCCGTTATAGCTCGCAAGGGCTGTCAACTGCCTGATTCAACAACAAGATCAAATACTGAAGAGTCCAGCCATGAACCCGATGGACATCTCGAAATACGAGAAACTGAAAGCCCTGAGCAACCTGCCCACACCCAAGGGGGTGGCGCTGGCCATCATGCGCCTGACGCAGAAGGAAGATGCCTCGATGGCCGAGCTGGCGCGCATCATCAAGTCCGATCCGGCCTTCGTCGGCCGGCTCATCAAGGCGGCCAATGCGGTGAACGCCAATCCGGGACGCCCGGTCGTGTCGGTACAGGAGACGCTGGTCGTCCTCGGCATGCCGGCCGTGCGCAATCTGGCACTGGGGTTTTCCCTGCTTTCGCAATACCGGGATGGGGCCTGCAAGGGCTTTGATTATGCGAACTTCTGGACCGCGTCCCTGGCCTGCGGCATCGCCCTGCAGGCGCTGACCTTGCGCACGCGCGCGGCGCAGGCCGAGGAGGCGTTTTCCGTCGGCCTGCTCGCCCGCGTTGGCGAACTGGCGCTGGCGACGCTGTATGCCGAGGACTATTCCGATTTGCTTCGCAGCGCAGCTAAGAATCGGCAGACCGATCTGGCCGGCCTCGAGTCGCAACGATTCGCCATCAACCATCGTGATCTGGCAGCAGCCATGCTGGCGGATTGGGGACTGCCGGGAATCTACTTCGAAAGTGTGCGCGCGCACGAGTCGTGCGATGCGGATGTTTTTCGTGAAGGCAGCCGCGAATACAAGCTGACCCAGTCGCTTGCCCTGTCGCGCCTGATCGCCGACATCTGCCTTGCTGCCGAGGCGGAACGTGCGGCATACATGCAGCGCCTGTTCGTCATGGGCGCCCGGCTGTCGATCGAAGACGACGACCTGACGCAACTTTGCGACGGTGTAGTGCGTGAATGGCGGGAATGGGCATCGATCCTCGGCGTGGCCGCGCCGCGGGTGGGGGGCTTCAATGAACTGGCCCGGCCATCCGCGGAGTTGGCCCGCACGACGTCCGAGCAGGAGGCGGAGGCGACGACGCCCCTGCGCCTGCGCGCCCTAGTGGTGGACGCCGACCATGCTGTGCGTCTGTCGCTGCGCGCCATGCTCGAAGAGGACGGCTACGAAGTCGACGAGGCGGCCGATGGGCAGGAAGGGCTGCATGCCGCCCTGGAAATCCAGCCGCACATGCTGTTGACGGATCGCGCCATGCCGCATTTGGACGGCATTGGCATGACGCGGACCTTGCGCGCAACCCGCCTCGGGCGCGACATGTACATCCTGATGCTGACGACACTGGATGAGGCTGACAAACTGGTTGAGGGTTTCCAGGCCGGCGTGGACGACTATCTGGTGCAGCCGTTCGATCAGCGCATGCTTCTGGCGCGTCTGCGCGCGGGGCAACGCATCGTGCACCTGCACGAGGAGCGGGAACGTGACCGGGAGGAACTGCGCCGTTTTGCCGCGGACTTGTCCATCTCCAACCGGCGGCTTGAGGAAATGGCGCTGACGGATGTGCTTACAGCGCTGCCCAACCGTCGCTACGCCATGGAACGCTTCGAGCAGGAATGGGCGGCCGGCGTACGCAACGGGCGCCCGCTCGCCTGCATGGTGATCGATCTCGATCAGTTCAAGCAGGTCAATGACGACCATGGCCACGATGTCGGCGATGCGTATCTGCAGCAGGTCGCGGCGGCCATTCGCGGTGCGGTGCGCCGTGAGGACGTGGTGTGCCGCACGGGCGGCGACGAATTCCAGGTCATCTGCCCGGATACCGGCCTGGAGGCCGCATTGGGCTGTGCCGAGCGCATCCGTCGCGCGGTCGAGCAGACGACGGTAGAAATCGGCCCGCGCCGGCTCAAAGCCTGCATGAGCGCCGGCGTGGCGGCGCGCGACCCGTCCATGGCTGATGTCGATGCGCTCATAAAGCTTGCCGACGAGGGCGTCTATCTCGCCAAGCGGCAGGGGCGCAACCGGGTCGCCTCCGCGCAGCAGTCGGCAACCCATTGAGGCCAAAACCATTAATAAAGAAACCTAAAGGTTTCATGCGTGCGGCCGTATATCGGTCAACCCTGGTCAACCCCAGAGAAGTCATTTATTGTCTATTCTTAGTACAAGACCATGATGGAACGCGCGAACATGAACATGTTATTGCGGGAGCAACCCATCAGCATGCTGATTGTGGATGATTCCGAGGATGACGCGTTCCTGCTCTATTCCGAACTGGCCGCCCACGGCGCCCGCGTCGCTTTCAAGCGGGTCGACTCGGCCCCGGAGATGAGCGGTGCACTCGCCGACGGCGAGTGGGATCTGATCATCTGCGACCACTCCATGCCCGGATTCGATGCGCTGACCGCGCTGGAAATCCTCAAGAAGAGCGGCAGGGACATTCCCTTCATCATCTACTCCGGCCACATCAGCGACCAGACGGCCTACTCCGCCATGGGCGAGGGCGTGAACGACTATATCCAGAAGGGCAACTTTGCCCGGCTGATTCCCGTCATCGAACGGGAACTGAAGGGGGCGGCGGCGCGCAGTGCGGTGCGCAAGGCTGACACGCGCATCATGGAACTGGCATATTTCGACAAGTTGTCGAATTTGCCCAACCACAATTACTTCTGCGCCCGCGTGACCGAGAGCATCGAGGCATGCGGCAGGCAGGGCGAGGGGCCCTGTGGCGCGCTGTTCTATATCGACCTCGATCGCTTCCTGCGCATCAACAGTTCATTCGGCTATGAGGCGGGCAACGACATCCTGCGCCAGTCGGCCGCTCGCTTGAAGGAGTGTGCCGCCGAATCCGGCGCCATCCTCGCCCGCTTCGGCGGCGACGAGTTCGGCATCTACTATCCGGGCCTGACGGACAGGGCCGCAGTGCAGAACTTCGCCGAATGGTTGAAGCAGGCCTTCGATGCACCGTTCATGCTTGCCGGCATCGAACTGTACCTGACGTGCTCGATCGGCATCGCGCTCGTGCCGGAGGACGGCCGGCAGGTGTATGACCTGCTCATGAATGCCGAGACGGCGATGGCCAACGCCAAGCGCGGCGGCAGCAACGGCTATCGCTTCTACGTGAGGGAAATGAATGCCACCTCGGCCGAGCGTATTGCCATGGAAAGCGAGCTGCGCCATGCCATCGAGCGCAACGAACTCTTTCTGCAATACCAGCCCTGCGTGGATGCTATCAGCCTCAACACCATCGGCGTTGAGGCGCTGGTACGCTGGCGCCATCCCGAGCGCGGCCTGATTCCGCCCGACCGCTTCATACCGATCGCCGATGAATCCGGCCTCATTGTCGACATCGGCGAGTGGGTGCTGCGCCAGGCCTGTCACCAGGCCAAGGTCTGGTATGACCTTGGCCACCAGTCGTTCTCGATATCGGTGAACGTTTCGGCGGTCCAGTTCGCCCAGCCGCGCCTGCTGGACGTGGTCAGTCGCGCCCTTGCGGATTCCGGTCTGCCGCCGCAGGCCCTGACGCTGGAAATCACCGAGTCGGTCATCATGCATGACGCTGAAACAGCGGTCGGCATGCTGCGAGCGCTGAAGCATATGGGCGTGAAGCTGTCCATCGACGACTTCGGCACGGGCTATTCCTCACTGTCCTATCTGAAGCGGTTCCCCATCGACATCCTCAAGATAGACAAGTCCTTCGTCGGCTCGCTCGGCGTCAATGAAGAGGACACCGCTATCGTGCGGGCCATCATGGCGCTGGCGAAAAGTCTGCGGCTGATGACCATCGCCGAAGGCGTGGAAACCGAGCACCAGATGGAACTGCTGCAACGTGAGCAGTGCGACCGTTTCCAGGGATACCATTTCAGCCGGCCGGTCGACATCGATGTCCTGACGGAACGCCTGCTATTCGAAAAGCAGCGGGGCAATGGCGCCCTGCATTGAGCAGGGTGTGTAACAGACTGATCCACAAGAAAAAATATTTTTTCAAAAAATCCTAAAGAATTCGTACACCACGCCGTTAAATACCGATAAGAAGGCATGCCCCTTTCGTGTAGGTGAAATTCCTACGGGGAGGCATGCCCTTGTTCGTACGCCAAATACCGAAGCCGGCTGATTCAGCCCGCAGCCGGACGCATGCAGAATGCACTCAACCAAGGCGCGATACGTGCCATTCAAGGGAGGAGTGCCCAGATGAACACCGCAGCTGTCTATAACGAAATCAAGGAACTGAACCTGTCCTACCTGATGCTGGCGCAGCAGCTCATTCGCGCCGATCGGGAGACCGCCCAATACCGCCTCGGCATCGGCACGGACATTGCCGACGTGATCGACCAACTGACACCCGGACAGGTGCTGAAGATGGCCGGTTCGAACATGGTGTTGTGCCGCTTCCGCTTCGACGACAAGCTGCTGCTGGGGCTGCTCACCAGCCATGAGCGTGACCGCGGCACGTCCCACACCCACGCTGCCATCCTGGCCTCCGCCCGGCCGGTCGAAGCCATCGCCTGAGTGGATCGACATGCGAAACAAGAGCGTCGTCGTCGAAGCACAGGAAATTCAACTGGCCGCCGAGTTGATCCGGCTTGGCGCGCGCTTGCAGTTGCTGGAGGTGGAAACCAATGTCTCGCGCGAGCGCCTGCTCAAGCTCTACAAGGAAGTGAAAGGGGTATCGCCGCCGAAAGGCATGCTGCCATTCTCGACGGACTGGTTCCTCACCTGGCAGCCGAACATGCATGCCTCGCTGTTCATGTCCTTCTACCAGTTCATGCTGGAGCATACCGAATTGCGCGCGCTGAATGCCGTGGTGAAGGCCTATCGCCTGTATATCGAGCACATCGAACTGCACGGACTGGAGTGTGTGCTCTCGCTGACCCGCGCCTGGACGCTGGTGCGCTTCTTCGATGCCAACATGCTGCAGTTGGCCCAATGCAAGGACTGCAGCGGCCACTTTGTCGCCCATGCCCAGGACCTGACGCAGGACTATGCCTGTGGGCTGTGTCATGTGCCGGCCCGCGCGGGCAAGACGAAGCGCCGCGCGGAGGCCGTCGCCGCAGCCATTTGACCGCCCCCTGACCACCGTCTGACCTCCCCCTTGCCCGGCAAGGGGATTCTGCCGCCCGGCTTTCCCTAGCGGGCGGTTTTCTTTTTTTATATTTGAATAATCCCCCCGCTCAAGTTCCCTGCTGCCGCGCCGATACTTGAAGCATGCCTGTCAAGCTCATCATCCCCCGGGCGGTTTCAATTTCAATTAAAAACAGAGAGATGCGAGCATGTTCGTAATCGTCGGCTATGTCGTGGTACTAGGCGCCGTGTTCGGCGGATTCGTCATGGCGGGCGGCCATGTCGCCTCGCTGTTCCAGCCCGTCGAACTGATCATGATCGGCGGTTCCGCGCTCGGCGCCTTCTTCGTTGCCAACACGCCGAAGACGGTCAAGGCGACCCTGAAGGCGCTGCCCAGCCTGGTCAAGGGCTCGAAATTCTCCAAGGCGCTCTATATCGATCTGCTGTCGATGCTCTACGAAATCCTCGCCAAGGTCCGTAAGGAAGGCCTGATGTCGATCGAGTCCGACGTGGAAAATCCCGAGTCCAGTCCGATCTTCTCGAAGTATCCGCACATCCAGCATGACCACCACGCCATGGAATTCCTCACCGACTATATGCGCATGATGGTGGGCGGCAACCTGAATGCCTTCGAGATCGAGAACCTGATGGACAACGAGATCGAAACCCACCACCACGAGGGCGAAGTGCCGATCCATGCCCTGGCCAAGCTTGCAGACGGCCTGCCCGCCTTCGGTATCGTCGCGGCGGTGATGGGCGTGGTGCACACCATGGAATCGGTGGGCATTCCACCGGCGGAACTGGGCAAGCTGATCGCCGCGGCGCTGGTCGGCACTTTCCTCGGCATCCTGCTGTCCTACGGCTTCGTTGCGCCGCTCGCCTCACTGCTGGAACAGAAGCTGCACGAATCGACGAAGATGTTCCAGTGCATGAAGGTCACGCTGCTCGCCAGCATGAACGGCTACGCGCCGCAGGTGGCGGTCGAGTTCGGCCGCAAGGTGCTTTACTCGACCGAGCGCCCCGGCTTC
This sequence comes from Rhodocyclaceae bacterium, assembly GCA_018262775.1. Lineage (GTDB taxonomy): Bacteria > Pseudomonadota > Gammaproteobacteria > Burkholderiales > Rhodocyclaceae > Desulfobacillus. The sequence goes on along the minus strand of JADFDU010000007.1, from coordinate 65,493 downwards.
CGCGAGCTGGAGGATGAGGTCAAAGCGAGGAAAGGCAAGTAGGCCCGCCTTCGCCGTCCTCCGCAGACTGACTTTTACCAGGACAGACATGAAAGCCTATTCCCCGGCCCCTTTCCCGAGGAAAGGGGTGACGCCGGTTCAGCCGCGCGGGGTACGGCTTCCGGTTGTTGACTTGCCGCCTCCTCGGGGCGGCCCAGCGGAGGCGGCATGAGCGACGACAGCCAGAAACCCATCGTCGTCAAGCGTATCAAGAAGGGCGGCGGCGGCCATCACGGCGGCGCCTGGAAGATCGCCTATGCCGACTTCGTCACGGCGATGATGGCTTTCTTCCTGCTCATGTGGCTGCTCGGTTCGACCGCCAAAGGCGATTTGAACGGCATCGCCGAGTACTTCGCCACGCCGCTGAAGGTCGCCATGCAGGGCGGCTCGGGGTCGGGCGACGCCTCCAGCGTCATCAAGGGCGGCGGCCAGGACCTCACGCGCACCGCCGGCCAGGTCAAGCGGGGCGAGGTCATTGCGGAAAAGAAGACGGTCAATCTACAGGCGCTGAAGGCCGAGCAGGAGCGGCTGGAGCGCGTGAAGCTGGGCGAGTTGAAAGACAAGATCGAGAAGAGCATCGAAAACAATCCCGCATTGCGCCAGTACAAGAACCAGCTGCTGCTCGATATCACCACGGAAGGCCTGCGCATCCAGATCGTGGACGAAAAGAACCGGCCGATGTTCGCCCTCTCCAGCGCCGAGGTGAAGCCCTACATGCGCGATATCCTGCGCGAGATCGGCCACTCGCTCAACGAGGTGGACAACCGCATTTCACTTTCCGGGCACACCGACGCCAAGCCCTTCGTCACCAGCGATCGCGGCATCGGCAACTGGGAGCTGTCGGCCAGCCGCGCCAACGCCTCGCGCCGCGAACTGACCGCCGGCGGCATGGCCGAAAACAAGGTGATCCGCGTCGTCGGCCAATCTTCCACGGTGCTCTTCGATGCGGCCGACCCCTTCAATCCTCAGAACCGCCGCATCGGCATCGTCGTCCTCAACAAGAAGACCGAGGAAGTCATCCTGCGCGACGGCAAACTGCCGCAGACGGATGCCGCTCCGGCGGACGCGGCCGGCAAGCCCGCCGGGGCGGAGGACGAGAAGACGTGACCGAAGTTTTGAACCACATCTGCCGGAGCGGATACGCCGATGCTGCCTAATGAAAAAAGCGCGGGCTTGCGCGAATTCGAATTCACCGCCGCGGATTTCGAGCGCGTGCGCAAGCTCATCCATGCGCGCGCCGGCATCGCGCTCTCGCCTGCCAAGCAGGACATGGTCTACAGCCGCCTGGCGCGGCGCCTGCGCGCCAGCGGCGATCGCAGCTTCGCCCAGTATCTGGCGCGTCTCGAACGCGGCGAGGCGCAGGAATGGGAAGCCTTCATCAACTCGCTGACGACCAACCTCACCGCGTTCTTCCGCGAGGCGCACCACTTCGAAACGTTGTCCATGCATCTCAAGGCCATTCCCGACAAGCGTCCCGTGCGCATCTGGTGCAGCGCGGCGTCGACCGGCGAGGAACCCTATTCGATTGCCATGACCGCAGTGGAAACCTTCAACAGCCTGACACCGCCCGTGTCGATCATCGCCAGCGATCTCGATACGAACGTGCTGGCGCAGGGGGAGCGCGGCGTCTACCCCGCCGAGCGCGTCGCCAAGCTCACGCCGGAACAGTGCGCGCGTCACTTCCTCAAGGATGCCGCGGCCAAGGACGAGAGCCTGGTACTGCGACCCGAACTGCGGCGGCTGATCACCTTCCGCCGCATCAACCTGCTCGATGCCGTGTGGCCGGTACAGGGACCGCTGGATGTGATCTTCTGCCGCAACGTGATGATCTACTTCGACAAGCCGACCCAGTACGGCATCCTGAAGAAATTCGCGTCGTTGCTACGCGAAGACGGGCTGCTGTTCGCCGGCCATTCGGAAAGCTTCCTGCACGCCACGGACCTGTTCCGCTCCATCGGCAGGACGACCTATGAACGCGCCGACCGCGGCCCAAGGGGTCTTCCGCGTGCAGGCTAATCCCCGCCCTCAGGGTACTGCCGCCGAAAAAGTGGCGGGCGCAAGGACCAAAGTCTTCATCGTCGACGATTCTCCGCTCATGCGGCGGATGCTGACCGACATCGTTAACGCTGCGGAGGACATGCAGGTGGTTGGCGCGGCGGCCGACCCCATCGCCGCGCACGAGATGATCAAGTCCCTCGCGCCCGACGTGCTGACCCTGGACGTCGAGATGCCGAAGATGAACGGCCTCGAGTTCCTGCAACGCCTGATGCGCTTCCGGCCGATGCCGGTGGTGATGATCTCCTCCTCCACCCAGGCCGGATCGGAGCAGACGCTGAAGGCACTGGAACTGGGTGCGGTGGATTTCGTCGCCAAGCCCGCGCCGAATGCAAAATCCGCCGCCGCCGAGTTTGCCGGTGAAGTGCGCGACAAGATACGCAGCGCCCGCGTCAGCCGGGCGCTGCCTGCCGGCGAAGCCGCCGCCGGGCGCCATGTATCGACGCCGCCGGACATGGCTGCCGCTCGCCCGGGCTGGCGCCCTGCGGCGGAGGATCTGGTGGTGATCGGCGCCTCTACCGGCGGCACCGAGGCGCTCAAGGCGGTGTTGCTCGCCCTGCCGGAGAACACCCCCGGCATCCTCATCGTGCAGCACATGCCGCAATCGTTTACGGCATCCTTCGCCAAGCGGCTGGACGGCCTGTGCCGGATCCGCGTCAAGGAGGCCGAACACGGCGAACCCGTGCGGCCGGGCACGGCCTACGTGGCGCCCGGACATTCCCATCTGCTGGTGAATAAAAGCGGCGGCGGCTATCGTGCCGAACTGTCCCAGTCCGAACCGGTCAATCGCCACCGGCCGTCGGTGGACGTGCTCTTCCACTCCGCCGCCGCCAGCGCCGGTCGCCATGCCATCGGCGCCATCCTCACCGGCATGGGCAAGGATGGTGCGGCGGGCATGCTCGCCATGAAGCGCGCCGGTGCCTGGAACATCGCCCAGGACCAGGCTTCCTGCGTCGTCTATGGCATGCCGCGCGAAGCCGTCGCCCTCAAGGCGGTGGACGAGGTGCTGCCTTTGGCTGCAATCGGCGCCCGTCTGATGTCCCGGCTTTACACGACCGTGCGCTACGCCTGATCCGCGGCCAGGCATTTTTATTCCCTGGGCTATGGGGGTCCTAAAGCTCGACGCATTCCGGCCGTTAACTTTCCCATAGCTTCCCATAGGGTCGCGACCGCCGGCACACGCATGGCCAGCGTGGCGCAGGCCCACGCGGCCGGGCCCTGAATACCGCCCGCTGCAGGAAAGGAGTACGGTCATGAACCACACTGGCACGACGGCACGCATCATGATGGGGTTTGTCCTGCTCGGCATTGCCGTCGCGGGCGGTGCGCTGTTGGCGACGAACTTGTCGGGTGCAAGCCTCGGTTGGGGGTTGGCGTCTTATCACATCGCCGCCGGCCTGGCGGCAGGATTGATTCCCTTTTTTATACTGCGACGAACTCTGCTAGATCCGCTATCGGATCTGCGGCGGGCGATCCAGGCGACGCGCGGCGATGGCGACTTGTCGCGCCGCGCTCCGCTTGCCGGTAGCGCCGCCACGGTCGAGACGGCGAAGGCCTTCAACGACCTGATGGAAAGTTTTCAGGGCATCATCGGCAAGGTCTGCTTCAACTCGAAGCAGGTCGCGGATGCCGCCGATGTCCTCATCGCCGAGGCGCAGAAGGTCGCCGGTGGTTCCGGCCAGCAGCACGGTGCGGCGGAGGCCACCCTGCACGCCATGGAGGAAATGAACGTCGGCATCCACCAGGTGGCCGAGAATGCCGAAATGACCGCTGCCAATGCCCAGTCGGCGCGTGATCTGTCCAAGCAGGGTGCCGACATCGTCGATCGTGCGTCCATGGAGATCGAACGTATTGCAAAATCGGTCGAGCAGTCGGCCCAGGTGGTGGCGGCACTGGGCGAGCGTTCCCAGGCGATCTCCGGCATCGTGCGCACGATTCACGACATCGCCGACCAGACCAATCTGCTGGCACTGAATGCCGCCATCGAGGCGGCACGCGCCGGCGAGCAGGGCCGCGGCTTTGCCGTCGTCGCCGACGAGGTGCGCAAACTCGCCGAGCGCACGACCGCCGCCACCGGCGAGATCGGCGCCATGATCGGCGCCATCCAGAGCGAAACGCAGACGGCCATCCACAGCATCCAGCAGGGCAGCACCCAGGCGCGTTCAGGTGCCGACCTGGCCCGTCAGGCGGCGGAGTCGTTGCAGCAGATCAATGCCGGCGCGCAGGAGACGATGGAGAAGATCGAGGCCATCGCCAGCGCCATCCAGCAGCAGAGTGCCAACGGCCAGAACATCACGGCACATGTGCAGGACATCCTCAAGATGTCCGAGGACAACACCGCTACCGCCAGTCGCACCCTGCAGGAAGCCGGCCAGCTCGACACCCTGGCATTGAATCTCAAGGAGGTTGGCAACGTCTTCAAGCTGGGCGAACGCGGTGAGCAGGCGATGGCGGTGCACGGCCGCATGCCGGCCGTCGCGCACAAGGGGGCAGCGGATATTGGCCGTGTGCTGGAAGACGCGGTGAAGTCGGGACAGATCAGACTCGAAGATCTGTTCGACCACAACTACGTGTCGATCCCCAACACCAAGCCGCAAAAGTTCGCCAGCAAGTTCGATGCACTCACCGACAAGCTCTTCCCGCCGGTGCAGGAGCCGATCCTGGAAGGCATCGCCGAAGTGGCCTATGCCGGCGCGGTGGATCTCAATGGCTATTTCCCGACACACAACAAGCGCTTCTCGAAGCCGCTGACTGGCGACGAGAAAGTGGATTTCGTCAACAACCGCACCAAGCGCATCTTCAGTGATCCGGTCGGCAAGAAATGCGGTGCCCACGAGCAGCCCTTCCTGCTGCAGACCTACCGCCGCGACACCGGCGAGATCATGCACGACCTGTCGGTGCCAATCTATATTCAGGGCCGCCACTGGGGCGGTTTCCGTCTCGGCTACCGCACCGAATGAATGGTGCCGCCGTCATGGTGCGGCAGTTCGGCTAGAGGGAATGTGTAACGAGGGAATCAATATGCAAAGCATCATTTTTGTCGTTTTACGCCCGTCGGTGGCGTTCATGGAACGCCTTCGGCTACGGGCGAAGTTCGTCGTCACCGGCATCGCCGGCGGCATCGTTGTGTCGTACCTGCTCTTGAGCGGGCCGACCGACGGCGTGCGCCTGGTCGTGGCGCTGGCGGGCCTGGCGCTGACCGGTTATTTATCCTTGGGGGCGTATGTCTCGGTGATCGGGGCGGTGCGCACGGTCATCGAGGGCGGTCAGAAGATTGCTGCGGGCGATTTGGCGGCGAGGGTGGCGCTCCAGTCGCATGACGAATACCGTGAAATCGGCGAAGCTTTCAACACCATCGCGCAATCCCTGGGCGGCGTCATCCGGCGCGTGCAGGGCAGCGCCGGTCAGCTGGAAAGCGCCTCGACCAGCCTTGCCGAAGCCACCCGGCGCATTGGTGAAAGCACACAGGCGCAGAATGAAGCCGTGTCCACGGTAGTGAGTACCGTCGAGCAGGTCAATGCCAGCATCCAGCGGGTGGCCGGCAGTGCCCTGGAGGTGGGCGAACTGTCCGCATCCGCCCGCGACAAGACCGCCGAGGGCAACGAGAGCCTGTCCAGCATGATCGGCGAGATCGACCTGATCGAGGAGGCGGTCACCGACATCGAGCGCAGCGTCGAGGTGTTCATCACCCATACCCGCTCCATTGCGGAAATGACGCAGCAGGTGAAGGACATCGCCGACCAGACCAACATGCTGGCCCTGAACGCCGCCATCGAGGCGGCACGCGCCGGCGAACAGGGCCGCGGTTTCGCCGTGGTGGCCGACGAGGTGCGCAAGCTGGCCGAGAAGTCCGCCAAGTCTGCCGCGCAAATCGATGAAGTGACGCGCGTCTTGGGCGCCAAGTCCGCCGATGTCGAGAGCGCCATCCGCCGCGGCCGCGAATCGCTCAAGGCAGGGCAGGACAACATGGAAACGGTGGCCATCGTGCTGTCCGAGGCCAGCAGTTCGGTGAACCGTACCAGCGCGGGCATGGGAGCGATCAGCGCCTCCATGGCGGAGCAGACGGCCGCGAGCCAGGGCATCGCGCAGAACGTCGAGCGCATTGCGCAGGTGGCCGGGGACAGTTCCTCGGCGGTCGGCAGCGTGAGCCAGCAGGTGCGTCAATTGGAGCAGCTCTCCGGCGACCTGAGCCATGCGGTACAGGGCTTTCGCACATGAGGGCTGGCACGCATGCCAACCCTTGTTTTTCAGATGCTGAGGACATATGATTGTTTTCGCGGCGGCGTTCAGTGCAGTTGCCGCCTCTTCACCCATCCGCGGCGCCGGTAGCACCACGATACCGTGCCCCGTCACCGCTGCGGATCCTGAATAACCCTTCTGCTCAGAAACTGCAGACCATCATGCTGTCGCGGGCCCTGGCGCCCGCGCGGAGGTGTTTGCCATGAATTTGTACGCGCAGGACGGTTCCGAATTGCAGGCCATCGGCACCGGCCGGATGTGGTTGTGCCGGCTGCTGCGACCCACCCTCGGCAAGAAATTCTTGCTGATTTTTTCCGCCCTGGCCGTGACCGGGGTGGCGAACGGGTGGGTGATCGAGGCGACGTTGTCGAAGATGCACGGCATGACCGCGGTCGTCAACGTCACCGGCAGCCTGCGCTGGTTGAGCCAGCGCATCTATGCCGACACGGCACGGATCATGCTCGGTGTCACGCGCGACCGTGCCGCCATCGAAGACAATCTGGCCTTATTCGACGAGGCGATCCGCTCCCTGGAAACCGGCGGCAGCGTGCAAGGCATCGAGATACAGCGGCTACCCGACAATCTCAAGACGGACATTGCCTATGTTCGTGCGAAAGGCGCGAGCCTGCGCGACCATGCCAGACGGGTGTTGGCGGGACTGGACGGAGACTCCGCTGTCAGGCCGCACCTGGATTTCCTCTATCAGGATGGAACCCGCATTCTCGAAACCGCCGACGCGATTGCTGCGGCCCTGACGCGGGAATCGGAGCGGGCCGAAGACGAAGCCAGGCGCAACCTGTTGCGGCTGGGCCTGCTGGACCTGGCCTTGCTGGTGGGGGTATTGCTGGGGATACGCAGGCGCATCGTGCACCCCTTGCGGAAGTTGGCCGCCGTCAGCCGCGGCTTCGCCGAAGGGCGGCGCGAACTACGCAGCGGCTTCCATTCGCTCGACGAGATCGGCCAGGTGGCCGAGGCCTTCGACAGCATGGCCGATGAGATCGAGCGGGACATGCGGCAGCTGGGCGCCAATGCGGCGGAACTCGAAAGCCGGGAGCAAGGCCTGCGCAAGTTCTCTCTGGCCATCGAGCACAGCCCGGTATCCGTGGTGATCACCGATGCCGCAGGGGCGATCGAATACGTCAATGCGAAATTCGCGGAAGCCACCGGTTATACGCGGGAAGAGACCCTTGGCCGCCAGCCCAGCATACTGAAATCTGGGTGCATGCCGGACAAGGTGTATGCGGACCTGTGGCAGACCCTGCAGCGCGGGCAGGAGTGGCATGGCGAGCTGCTCAACCGGAAGAAGAACGGCGAGCTGTTCTGGGAGGACACCAGCATCGCACCATTGAAAGATGCGCAGGGGCGGATCAGCCACTTTGTTGCCGTCAAGGAAGACATCACCCGGCGCAAGCGGGCGGAAGAGGTAATCTCGAACCACGGCATGGAGCTGGAGCGGCGGGTTGCCGAGCGCACGCACCAGCTGCAGGAATCGAACCGCGAACTCGAAGCCTTCAGCTACTCCATCTCCCATGACTTGCGCGCGCCGCTGCGCGGCATCAACGGCTTTGCCGGCCTGATGGCCGAGAACTGCCAGGGCTGCGGTAAAACCGAATCCCTCGAATACATGGCGCGCATCCAGCGCGCCAGCGTGCGCATGGGCAACCTGATCGACGACCTGCTCGATCTTTCGCGCCTGACGCGCAGCGCAATCAGGATCGGGCGGGTCGATCTGGCTGCCATGGCCCGCTCGATCCTCGACGAGCTGGCGGCCGCCCAGCCGTCAAGGCAGATGCAGATCGACATTCAGGATGACCTGCTGGTGAACGGCGATGCGACGCTGTTGCAGGACATGCTGGAAAACCTGCTCGGCAATGCCTGGAAATTCACGGCGGGGCGCGAGCCGGCGCACATCGCCTTCGGCTGCCGGGAAGAGGCAGGGGAGAAAGGAGAGCGCGTGTTCTTCGTGCACGACAACGGCGCCGGCTTCGACATGAAGTACGCCGACAAGCTGTTCGGCGCCTTCCAGCGCCTGCACGGGATTAATGAATTCGATGGCAACGGCATCGGCCTGGCGATGGTGCAGCGCATTGTTGCCCTGCACGGCGGGCGGGTATGGGCGGAGGGTGTGCTGGGCGAGGGCGCTATCTTTTACTTCACGCTTGGTGCCGGATTGCCGGCGGCGGAGCAGGGCGGCGCAATGCCGCCCGCTGGCGAGCATGCCTGAGATACTGCGCACCCTGCACGGCATATTGCCGGACGCCGCCCCTCCGTCCGGCGACGACTTCGACGCACTGCAGGACATCGACCGCGCCCTCGTCCCGGTCTACATTTTTGACGCCGAAAGCCATGCCATCCTCGCTGCCAACACAGCCGCCCTGCAGCTATACGGCTACAGCGAGGAAGAGTTTCTGCGCTTGACCCTCTATGACCTCCGGCCGCAGGAGGAGATGGAACGGCTCCGGCGCTTTCTCCGCGACGGCTGGCCGCAAGGCCTGAAGCATTGCGGTGCGTGGTGGCACCGGGCGAAGAACGGGCGGGTTTTCACGGTCAATGTCATGGGTTTGCGCATCGTGCGTGCAAGGCGTCCGGCTATCCTAGCGATCATCACTGATCTGACGCAAACGGTGCGTCTGCCGCAGGGCCCGGGCCAATCGGGGGGCGCGTTGTTTCCGTTTGCCGAGGAGATGGGCGAAGTCTGCTGGATTCGAAGCCTCGACGACGATCGGTATGTCTATCTCAGCCCTGCCTTTGAGCGCGTGACCGGTCTGTCGCGCGAGAGTATCTATGCCGAGGCGGCGGCGATCCTGCGCCCCGTTCATGAAGACGATATCGAGGCTGTCTTGCGCTACAGGCAGGCGCAGACACAGGGGCCGGCCAAGGTGGAATATCGCATACGCTGTCCTGACGGATCGCTGCGCTGGCTTGCCTCGCGAAGTTTTCCGCTCAGGGATGCGGCGGGTGCGCGCATGGCGGCCGGCGCCGGTTGCGGACTGCAACTCATCCGCATGCTGCTGCCGCCGCAGGGCGTGCGCTTCGACTTGCGCGAAGAGGACGGCGAGGTGGCGGCCATTCTGCAGCTTGCGGCGCCGGCGATCGAACCCCGCGCCTGAAAGTCAGTCCCCGCAGCACGGCGAAGCGGCTCCCCGCTTCAAGCATTCGGGGACAAGCTTCGCAGGCATGACGCGCCATGAGACAGGCCTTGTCACGCATCTCCTGAACATCCAATAATTATTCCTAAAGTTCTTTCACCCTCGGCCGATAGAGTAAGCACCAGCGGTCAACGTCTGCAGCGCAGTGCTTCATGCGCTGCGGCGGGACCGTCCAGGTCCGCCGAGTCTGCGCGGACGCCGGGGCCGCGCTCCCGCCCTGTTTGAATCAATCTGAATCAATGGCCACGCCTGTCCAGCTTGAACGCGGTTCTCATCGCTTTCGGCCCGATCGGCCTACGTTTTCCGCAACGGCTTGCCATTCCGGGCATTGCGGGGATGCAACTACTTGAAAAAAGGAGAGAAACATGACTGGTACCTTGACTGTAGCCAAACGCCTGGCCCTCGGCTTCGGCGTTGTGGTGCTGCTGCTTGTCGTCGTTTCCTGGGTGGGCATCAGCCGCCTGGGCGACTTGAATGCCTCGCTCGACGACATCGCCAATGACAAATGGAAGAAAGTGATCCTGCTGCAGGAAGGCCTTGGCGGAGTCAATGAAATCGGTCTCGGCGCGCGCGACATGGCGCTGGCGGCGGCGAAGGGCGAGCAGCAGGCGGCCAGGGAGCGCGTCCTTGCCGGCCGTGCCGGCATCGGCAAGGCCTGGGAAACGCTGAAGCCCATGCTCAATCAGCCGAAGGGCAAGGAGTCCTTCGGCAAGATCATGGAAAGCCGCACCCAGTTCATCGACAACCAGAACGAACTCATCCGGCTGGTGGAAGCCGGCCGCCAGGATGAGGCACGCAGCTTTCTCATCGGCGAGTTCCGTCGCACCGCCAACGAGTATCGCTTGCGCGTGAATGAGCTGGTGCGCTTCCAGGGCGAATTGATGGACCAGAGCGTGCAGGCCGCCGAAGCCGGCTACAAGCAGGGGCGCACCCTGATGATCGCCATGGTGGTGCTGGCCCTGGCCCTGGCCGCCGGCATTTCCCTGTGGATCATTCGCTCCGTGACACGCCCGCTGGGCGGCGAGCCGGATACAGCCAAGGCGGCGGTGGAGCGGATCGCGGCGGGCGACCTGACGGCGGAGATCCCCGTCAAGGCGGGCGACACGAGCAGCCTCATGGCGGCCACCCGCAACATGCAGGTCAGTCTGCGCAAGATGGTGTCCGAACTGAAGGCCAACGCCGAAGGCGTAGCGACGGCGGCGGCGCAGCTGTCTTCCGCGTCCTCCCAGGTCGCCGGCGCCACGGCGCACCAGTCCGAGGCCGCCTCTTCCATGGCGGCGGCGGTGGAAGAAATGACCGTTTCCATCAACCACGTCTCCGACAGCGCACGCGAGGCGCACACCGTCACGTCGGAGACCGGCGATCAGTCGCAGGAAGGCAGCCGCATCATCGACGACACCGTGGCCGAGATGCGGCGCATCTCGCAGACCGTGGGCGATGCCGCCAGCACCATCCAAGCGGTGGGGGAAAGCTCGCAAAAAATCTCCAGCATCGTGCAAGTCATCAAGGATGTCGCCGACCAGACCAACCTGCTGGCGCTCAACGCCGCCATCGAGGCCGCTCGCGCCGGCGAACAAGGTCGCGGTTTCGCCGTGGTGGCCGACGAAGTCCGCAAGCTGGCCGAGCGGACGGCGCAGGCCACCACCGAAATTGGCGGCATGATCGTCGAGGTGCAGTCAAGCGCCCAGACGGCCGTGGGCACCATGCAGCAGGCGGTTGCGCGCGTCGAGGATGGCGTCGGTCTGGCGCAGAGGGCGAGCGACTCCATGACCGGCATCAGCGGCGGCGCGCAACGCGTGGTGGCAGCGGTGAACGATATCTCCAACGCGCTCAAGGAGCAGAGCGTGGCGAGCAACGAGATTGCGGCAAACGTCGAGAAGATCGCGCAGATGTCGGAAGAGAACAGTGCCGCCACGCGCGAATCGGCCGATACGGCGCTGCAGCTGGAAAAGCTCGCGGCGGAAACGCGTGAGGCGGTGGCGGTATTCAAGGTCTGAGGCAGTGCCGGAAACGCTCCCCATGCGGCAAGCGCATGGGGAGCGGAGGGCAGGGGAGAGTGGCTGGAGCCTATGTCTAAAGTTATCCGCGCGGCAGCCGGTATACGCATGAACCCCTTGCCGCGGCGGTGCCCCCGTAGTGCTTCGCTTGGATAGCCATGAAAACAAGGTATTAGACGATTTCATGATGGCCTCAAGTATCGCCGAATGAAGCCGATATATTTACCAGTGCCCGGGAAAGGCTTTGCGGCCTCTATCAAGCAACATCAAGCAATTGCGTCATGAAGAGGATGAAAACATGTCCGATCTGATGAACAACATCGATGCGCGCACCAAGCTGGCGGGCACCAACAAGCTCGAGCTGCTGCTCTTCTCCCTCGGTACCGACAGCCGTACCGGGCGCAAGGAGACCTTCGGCATCAACGTCTTCAAGGTACGCGAGGTGATGCGCACGCCGCCCATCACCGCCGCCCCGGAAATGCCCGATGCCGTCGAAGGCATGGTCAGCCTGCGCGGCGTGCTGGTGCCGGTGGTGGACCTGGGTAAGTATGCCCACATCGCGTCCGACCAGCCGCGCGAGATCATGATCGTCACCGAATACAACGGCCGCACCCAGGGCTTCCTGGTCGAGGCGGTGGACACCATCCTGCGTCTGGACTGGGCGCAGATGAAGGTACCGCCGGAAATGCTCACGGCGCGCATGGGCGGCCTGGTTACGGCCATCACCGAACTGCAGGATGGGCGCCTGGTCATGCTGCTCGATGTCGAGCGGGTGCTCTCGGAAACCACGCACTTTGACGACGACCTCATCTTCCGCGAAATCAAACCGATCGAGCGCAGCGATGCGCTGGTGGTGTTCGCCGATGATTCCTCGGTGGCGCGCAAGCAGGTGCAGACCACGCTGGAGCGGATGGGCGTTAATTTTGTCGCCGCCATCAACGGGCGCCAGGCGTGGGAAGAACTGGACAAGCTGGCGCGCTATGCAGAATCCCAGGGGCGGCCAACGCGTGAAGTCGTCAGTCTGGTGCTCACCGACATCGAGATGCCGGAAACCGACGGCTACATGCTGACCAAGCAGATCAAGACCGATCCGCGCTTCGCCGGCATCCCCGTGCTGATGCATTCCTCATTGTCCGGTATGTCTAACCAGCAACTCGGACGCTCGGTCGGGGTGGACGAGTACGTCTCCAAGTTCGAGCCGCAGCAACTGGCGGCGTCTATCATCCGGCTATTGGAGCAGGCGCCCGTCCGGGCAGCCGCCTGAGCCGACCGAACCCAAGGAAGCCACGATGGATCGCACAGACAATTCACTGCTGGAACACGTCGACGCCCGCACCATGCTGGTGGGTTCCAATCGCATGGAGATACTCCTCTTCTCGCTGGGCACGAGCGAGATCTTCGGCATCAACGTCTTCAAGGTGCGCGAGGTGACGCGCACGCCGATGATCACCCGTTCGCCCAACATGCCCAGCGGCGTCGAGGGCCTGATCTCGCTGCGCGGCAACGTCATTCCGGTGGTGGCGCTGGGCCGCGTGCTCAACCTCGCCGGCGCGCCGCAGGAGCAGGGCGGCACCATGATGGTCACCGAGTACAACAAGCGCATCCTGGGCTTCCTGGTGAGCGACGTGGATCGCATCATTCGCGTCGAATGGAGCAAGGTGCGCGCGCCCGATGGGCTGGTGTCGTCCAGCCAGAGTTTCATCACCGCCATCACCGAACTGCCGCCCGATTCGGGGGCGGGGCAGGCCGGCCGCCTGGTGTCCATTCTGGATGTCGAGCAGATCATGGCCGCGACTTTCGGCGAACCGCCGGTGGCCAACGTGGCGCCGGTGCAGGACGACATCGAACACCATATCTTCTTTGTCGACGACTCGGCGGTGGCGCGCAAGAAGATCACCGAGGTGCTGGACCAGCTCGGCGTCCAGCACAAGCATGCGCAGAATGGCCTGGAAGCCTGGACGCGTCTTTCAGGCATGGCCGCCCATGCCCAGCAGAAGGGCACGAGCCTGGCCAACGAACTGGACATCATCATGGTGGATGCCGAGATGCCGGAAATGGACGGCTATGTCCTCACCCGCAACATCAAGAGCGATCCGCGTTTCAACGGCATCCCGGTGGTGATGCATTCCTCCCTGTCCTCCGAAGCCAATCGTGCCATGGGGCAGAGCGTGGGTGTCGATGCCTATGTCGCCAAATTCGACGCCGAGGTCCTGGCGGATACGATGCGGCCGCTGCTGAGCAAGGCACACACGCGCAAAGAGCATTTGTAATGATAGAAGCAAGGAGCAGACCATGCCTGATATGAAAATGAAATTTCTCGTCGTGGACGATTTCTCGACCATGCGCCGCATCGTGCGCAATCTGTTGAAGGAGCTGGGCTTCCTCAACGTGGACGAGGCCGAGGATGGCGTCGTGGCGCTGTCGAAGCTGACCAGCGAGCACTTCGACTTCATCGTCACCGACTGGAACATGCCGAACATGGACGGCCTGACGCTGCTGCAGAATGTGCGCGCTGATCCGCAGTTGAAGCACCTGCCGGTGCTGATGATCACTGCCGAGGCGAAAAAGGAAAACATCGTTGCTGCCGCCCAGGCCGGTGCCAGCGGCTACATCGTCAAGCCTTTCACGGCAGCAACGATGGGCGAGAAGCTCAACAAGATCCTCGAGAAACTGGAGAGGGAGGCCGCCTGAGGGCGGTCTCCGATGCAGGACAGACAAGGGAGAAAAATATGTCCAAGCGGCTCAAATTCGACAATTCCGGCGATTCCGAAGACCTGCAGGCGCTCTTCGACAGCATTGCTGGCCAACCGCCTGCAAGGGCGCCCGCCCCGCAGAGAGTGCCTGCGGTCATCGAGGTGGTCGGCGGTACGGCCGCCACGGGCGATTCGCCCGACCTGGAGGCGTTGTTTGATGCCCATAGGAAATCTGCCCCGAAGGAAATGCCCTTGGGGTGCCCGTGGGATAGTGTCGCCGGTCAGATGGCGCAGTCGGCGGGGGCGGCGACTGCGGACGCCGTGGCGCCTCGCGCTGACGAGGTGCAGAAGGAGAGTACCTCCCCGGGCGACAACGTTTTCCAGCGCATCGGTCACATGACGCGTCAGCTGCACGACACGCTGCGCCAGCTCGGCTTCGACCGCGCCCTTGAGGAGGCGGCAAAAGCCATTCCGGATGCACGCCAGCGCCTGGCCTATGTCGCGCAGCTGACGGAGCAGGCGGCCAGCCGTGTGCTCAATGCCACGGATGTTGCCAAGCCGATCCAGGACACGCTGCAGGCCCAGGCAATCGCGCTTTCAGGTCGCTGGGATCGCCTGACGGGCGGCGACCTGTCGGTCGACGAGTTCAAGGTGCTGGCTGGCGATACACATGCCTATCTGAGCGATGTGCCCGGACAGACGGATGCCACCAACGCGCAGTTGATGGAAATCATGATGGCCCAGGATTTCCAGGATCTCACCGGCCAGGTCATCAAGAAAATCGTCGATCTGGCGCAGAGCATGGAGTCCGAACTCCTGCAGGTTCTGCTCGAGACCATGCCACAGGACATGAAGGCCGAGGTACCCGGCGGCCTGATGAACGGCCCGGCGATGAATGCCGCCGGGCGTACCGATGTGGTCAACAGCCAGGAGCAGGTCGACGACCTCCTGGAGAGCCTCGGCTTCTAGGAGAAGATCATGAGCGAATTCACCGGAATGGAAGATCTGCTGCAGGATTTCCTGGTCGAGGCCACCGATCTGCTGTCCGGTGTGGACAACAAGCTGGTCGAGTTGGAGAAGAACCCGCATGACAAGGGGCTGCTGAACGACATCTTCCGCGGTTTTCATACCATCAAGGGCGGCGCAGGCTTCCTCAGTGCGACCGAGCTGGTGACGCTCTGCCACTTGACGGAGAACCTGTTCGACAAGCTGCGCAACGGTGAACTGGGTATCACCGCTGAAACCATGGATGCCATCATGGCGGCCACCGGCACGGTACGCGAGATGTTCCACGCGCTCGAGCAGGGCGTGCAGCCCCATGCCGCTGACGCCGGCCTGATCGCGCGGCTGAAACAGGTGATCTCGGGCGAACAGCCTGTCGCCGCCGCGGAAGTCGCAGCCGCACCCGCACCCCGAGCTGCATCTGCGGCTGTCGCGTTCACCGCCGATGGCGGTGCCCTCGACTGGAATGCCTACTACGCTGCGGTCACCGGCAAGATGCCCGAGGTTCCACCTGAGGCCGGCAAGGGCATCCCGCAGCCGCCCAAGCCCGCAGAAGAAATCATCCATGCCGCCATCGGCCGCCGCGCCGCCGACAAGCCCGGCTACGGCGGGTCGGCAGGACGGCGCGAGAGCGAAAAGACGCGCGACAACTCGATCCGCGTCGATACCTCGCGGCTCGACCAGGTGCTCAACCTGTCCGGCGAGATTGGCCTGACGAAGAACCGCCTGACCAGCCTGCGCACGGAAATTCTCGGCGGCATGACGGGTACCGAGACGTTGCAGGCGCTGGATGCCGCCGTCGGCCAGCTCGACCTGCTCGTATCCGACCTGCAGAACGCGGTGATGAAGACGCGCATGCAGCCGATCGGCCGGCTGTTCCAGAAGTACCCGCGCATCGCCCGCGATCTGGCCCGCAACCTGGGCAAGGAAGTCGAACTGGTGCTGCTCGGCGAGGAGACGGAGATCGACAAGACGATGATCGAGGACCTGTCCGATCCGATCATCCACCTCATCCGCAATGCCGTCGACCACGGCGTCGAGTCGCCGCTGGAGCGCGCCGCCGCCGGCAAGCCGCAGAAATCCGAGGTGCGCCTGGAAGCGCGCCAGGAAGGCGACCACATCGTCATCCTCGTGGCCGACGACGGCCACGGCATGAACGCCGAGAAGCTGCGCGCCAAGGCGCTGGCGAAGGGTCTCATCAGCAACGAAGAGGCCAACACCATGGACGAGCGCCAAAGCTACAACCTGGTGTTCCTGCCCGGTTTTTCCATGGCGTCCCAGGTGTCCGACGTCTCCGGCCGCGGCGTCGGCATGGACGTGGTGCGCACCAACATCCTGAAGCTCAACGGCAGCATCGAGATCAAGTCGGAACTGGGCAAGGGCACCACGTTTGTCATTTCCCTGCCGCTGACCCTGGCCATCCTGCCGGTGCTGATCGTCAAGCTGGGCGAGCAGCCTTTCGCCGTGCCGCTGTCGATGGTGCGCGAGATACTGCCCATCGTGCCGGGCGAGATCCAGGAAGTCGGCGGCCGCGCCACCATGGTGGTGCGCGGCGAGGTGCTGCCGGTCTATCCGCTCAACTACCTGATCGATTGGCCGCAGGAGAAAGCCTCGGAATACGGCGTGCTGATGCAGACGGCCGAGGCCAGCTTCATTCTCGCCATCGACAACTTCGCCGGCCGCGACGACGCGGTGATCAAGTCGCTCGAAGGGTTCCGGCCCAATGGCGTGTCAGGCGTCACGACGCTGGCGAACGGGCACATCGTCCTTATCCTCGACGTCAAGGAACTGCTCGCCGGCCTGGGCGACAACCGCGGCGTGACGCGTCAGCGGATCCTGCCCGATGAATTGCTCGCCAAGGCGGCATAAGAACAAGGAGGCGTCATGCACAACGGCCTGGCACAACCGACATCGCAGGAGAGGGTCTTTCTGCACGGCTCGAACGACACGGCGCTGCGGCGGATGCTGGAAGAGGCACGGCGGCTGGCGGCACAATCCAGGCTGCTGGCCCTGAACTCCGCCTGTGAGGCGGCCGGCGCCTGCAGCGAGACGCAGGCCGCCGAAGAAATGGGTGTGCTGGGCGGGGCGGCCGCCCAGGCCATCACCGAGGCGGAGAAGGTTGCCGCCGCCGTGGAACTGCTCCTGCAGCAGATGCAATCGGCCCCATCCATAACCGGAACTTTGTGATGCTTGCGCGCGTGCGCTGAAACGGCACCGCGCATCCGACGGAACACATCTTGTCCTGCTTCGACTTCGACGCCTGGCGCGACCTGGCGGCACACGACCCGGCCGAATATTTCCGCGAGCGCGAACGCACGCTCTCCGCCTTCATCGCGGAGCGACCCGAATCCGAACAGGATCTGCGCGAACTGCAAACCCACATCGATCAGGTGCGCGCCACCTCCGGCAGTCCGGCCGTGGCGGCGCGAGAACTGGCGCGCATGCTGGGCGACCGTCTGGAAGCCCTTGCCGGCCACATGCAGCAGCTTGACCGCAACGTGGATATCCTCCGGGAAGTGGCGCAGCGCATACGCGCCAGACCAGGACAGGGTACTGAATAGAACAGACCCGGGAAACGGCATCAGATCATTCACGGCCGGGATTAAAAAATAAAAATCACCTCCCAGTTAACGATGTTGAAAGTATTCTGAAGTATTCTGCCCGGGCCGCCCGCTTCAGGGTGGCCCGTTCCTGTCATGGATTACGGGAATGTGTGAAATAGCCGGTTAATTCCCGCCTATTCCCGCCGCCAACCCTTGCCGGGGGCGGCAATAATCGCCGCCATAGGACACATGCCATGGCGGACGATTCCGATCTCGAAAAAACCGAACCCGCGTCGCCCCGACGACTGGAGCAGGCACGCGAAGAAGGCCAGGTGCCGCAATCGCGCGAGCTGTCGGCCTTTCTCGTGCTGATCGCTGGCAGCGGTGCGCTGTGGGCCACCGGCAGCTGGCTGGCGCAGCGCATCGCCGGCCTCGTCGGCCAGGGCCTGAGCCTTGACCGATCTGCGGCATTCGATGCGGCGGCGCCGACAACGGCCCTGGCGGCGATGGCTTGGGGTGCACTCGCCTCGATCGGGCCGCTGCTGCTGATCCTGGTGGTGGCAGCCCTGGCCGGCCCCTTCATGCTGGGCGGATTGAATTTTTCCAGCAAGGCGCTGACACCCGACTGGACGCGGCTAGATCCGCTCAAGGGCCTCGGCCGCATGTTCTCCATCAACAGCATCAGCGAACTGGTGAAGGCCGTCTTCAAGTCGCTGCTGATCGGCGTCGTCGTGGTGCGGGTCATCCTCAACGAAAAGGAGCAGTTGTTCGCGCTGATCGACCAGCCGCTCGAAGTCGGCCTGCATGCCGTCGGCCAGGTGATTCTCTTTAGTGCCATGAGCATTGTCGCCTCGATGTTGCTGATCGTTGCCGCCGACGTGCCTTTCCAGCTCTGGCAATACCAGAGAAAGCTGCGCATGAGCAAGGAAGAGGTGCGGCGGGAAATGAAGGAGCTGGAGGGCGACCCGCAGCTGAAGGCGCGCATCCGCAGCCAGCAGCGCGAGATCGCCCGCCGCCGCATGATGGCAGCCGTGCCCAAGGCCCAGGTGGTCGTCACCAACCCGACGCATTTCGCCGTGGCGCTGGCCTACGACGAGAAGATGCCGGCACCGCGCGTCGTTGCCAAGGGGCGTGGTCTCATTGCGCAAAGAATCCGCGAAATAGCAAAGGAAAGCGGTGTGCCGTTGCTGGAGGCACCGCCCCTGGCCCGCGCCCTGTATGCCCACACCGAACTCGACGACATCATTCCTTCTGCGCTGTACCGCGCCGTCGCCGAGGTGATGGCCTATGTGTACCAGCTCAATGCCTACCTCGCCCAGGGCGGCCGTTCGCCGCAGGCGCCGGTCGAGCTGCCCGTGCCGGCGGAACTCGATCCGGGGGTGGCGTGATGATGAAAACCTTGAACCACAGAGAGCACAGAGGACACAGGGAAAGGGCTGAAGAAGAATCCCATTTGGTTTTCTCTGTGATCTCTGTGTTCTCTGTGGTTCAAGATCTTGAAAGTGTTATGCCATGAACGGCGAACTGACCCTGCGCAGCATGTTCAGTGGCGGCAACCTGCGCCAGCTCGGCGCGCCGCTGCTCATCATCATGATCCTGTCGATGATGGTGCTGCCGCTGCCGCCGGTACTGCTCGACCTTTTCTTCACCTTCAACATTGCGCTGGCGGTGATGGTGCTGCTGGTGTCGATGTACACCACCAAGCCGCTGGATTTCTCGATTTTCCCGACGGTGCTGCTGGTGACGACGCTGCTGCGCCTGTCGCTCAACGTGGCCTCGACGCGGGTCGTGCTGCTGGAAGGTCATACCGGACCGGATGCGGCCGGCAAGGTGATCGAAGCCTTCGGCCAGTTCCTCGTCGGCGGCAACTATGCCGTCGGCCTGGTGGTGTTCGTCATTCTGGTGGTGATCAACTTCGTCGTCATCACCAAGGGCGCCGGCCGCATCGCCGAGGTGTCGGCGCGCTTTACCCTCGACGCCATGCCCGGCAAGCAGATGGCCATCGACGCCGACCTCAACGCCGGCCTGATCGGCGAGGACGAGGCGCGCAAGCGCCGCGCCGAGATTTCGCAGGAGGCGGATTTCTTCGGCTCCATGGACGGTGCCTCCAAATTCGTGCGCGGCGACGCCGTCGCCGGCATCCTCATCCTCTTCATCAACATCATCGGTGGCCTCATCGTCGGCATGCTGCAGCACGATATGGAAATCGCGCGTGCGGCGCAGAACTACATCCTGCTGACCATCGGCGACGGCCTGGTGGCGCAGATTCCGGCGCTGATCATCTCCACGGCCGCCGGCCTGGTGGTGAGCCGCGTCGCCACCGATGAGGACATCGGCCAGCAGTTCGTCGGCCAGGTTTTCTCCAATCCCCAGGTGTTGATGCTCACCGCCGGGATTCTCGGCATCCTCGGCATGATTCCCGGCATGCCGAATTTCGCCTTCCTGCTCTTTGCCGGTGCGACGGGCGGACTGGCGTGGTGGATGGTACAGCGCAAGCGGCAACCTGCCGAGGAGAAACCTGTCGCGCCAGCAACCGCCGCGCCGATGGAATCCCAGGAGGCAAGCTGGGCGGACGTCGCACCGGTGGACGTACTCGGGCTGGAAGTGGGCTACCGCCTGATTCCGCTGGTCGACAAGGGCCAGGACGGTGAACTGCTCAAGCGCATTCGCGGCCTGCGCAAAAAATTCGCCCAGGAAGTGGGCTTTCTCTCCGCGCCGGTGCACATCCGCGACAACCTCGAACTCAAGCCGAACGGCTACCGCATCGCCCTCAAGGGCGTCGAGGTCGGCGCCGGCGAGGCCTGGCCGGGCATGTTTCTCGCCATCAATCCCGGCCGCGTCGCCGGCACCCTGCCGGGCATGCAAACGAAGGACCCGGCCTTCGGCCTGCCGGCGATCTGGATTGAGGCCGGCTTGCGCGACCAAGCGAATGCCCTCGGCTACACGGTGGTCGACGCCAGCACGGTGGTCGCCACGCACCTCAATCACGTCATCCTCGGCCATGCCGCCGAACTGCTCGGCCGCCAGGAAACCCAGGCGCTGCTCGACCACATCGCCAAGGACGCACCGAAGGTCGTCGAGGACCTGGTGCCGAAGCAGATCCCGCTGGCCGTCGTCCAGCGCGTGTTGCAGAACCTGCTGGAAGAGGGCGTCACCCTGCGCGACATGCACAGCATCATCGACGTCATTGCCGAGCACGCACCGCGCACCCAGGACGCCGTCGAGCTCACCGCCGATGTGCGTGTGGCGCTGGGCCGCTCCATCGTCCAGCAGCTCTATCCGGGCAATGCCGAACTGTCGGTGATGGCGCTCGATCCCTCCCTGGAGCGCGTGCTGCTGCAGGCGGTGCAGACGGCCGGGCCGGACGGCAGCGGCATCGAGCCGGGCCTCGCCGATACGCTGCTGCGGCAGACGGGCGACGCCGCACAACGCCAGGAAGAGGTCGGTTTGCCCGCCGTGCTGATCGTGCCGGGCGCGCTGCGCTGGTTGCTGTCGCGCTTCCTGCGCCGCGCCGTGCCCCAACTCAAAGTCATCGCGAACGCCGAAGTACCGGATTCGCGCACCATCAAAGTCACCGCGATCATCGGAGGTAAAGGATGAACATCAAACGCTACTTCGCCCAAACTGCCCGCGAGGCCCTGCGCCGTGTTAAGGAGGAGCTGGGCGCCGACGCCATCGTCCTCTCCAACCGCAGCGTGGATGGCGGCGTCGAGATCACCGCGGTGCTGGCGAGCGAGATTCCAAGTGAATTTTTAGATGAGCCGCATGCCGCAGCACCGCGGATCGACCGCGAGGAGGATTTCACCGTCAGTCTCTCCGGCGGGAAACGCCCGCCCGCGTCCTCTCGTCCTGTCGTCACGAGCCCTGTCGCCACGGAGAAAAAAAGCGTGCGTGAATGGCAGCCGGCAGCGGCCCGGCCATCTTCGTCCCATGCCCAATCCGCGACTCATGCCCAACCCGCGCCTCGTGCCCGGCCCCAGCCCCAGTTCCGCAAAAGTCAGTCCGTGGAGGACGGCGCCGGACACGAGGCGGTGCCGGAGGCACACCTGTTGCGTGAGCTGGCGGGCATCAAGGACCTGATCGAGCAGCAGCTGGCCGGTTTTGCGTGGACCGGGCTGGGGCACGATGCGCCGGCGAAGACCCTGTTGCTCACGGATCTGCTTGATGCGGGTTTCTCTACACAACTGGCGCGCCGCCTCGTCAGCAGCCTGCCGGCCGGCACCACGCGCGAGGAAGGCCACAGCTGGCTGAAGGGCGTGCTCAACCGCAACCTGCATACCGTCGGTACGGACGATGAGATCATCGATGCCGGCGGCATCTATGCCCTGGTCGGTCCCACCGGCGTGGGCAAGACCACCACCACCGCCAAGCTGGCGGCGCGCTGCGTGGTGCGCCACGGTGCCGACAGCGTGGCGCTGCTGACCACCGACGGCTATCGCATCGGCGCGCACGAGCAGTTGCGCATCTACGGCCGCATCCTTGGCGTGCAGGTGCATGCGGTGCGCGACGCTGCCGACCTGCGGCGCGCCCTCGCCGACCTGTGCGGCAAGCACATGGTGCTGATCGACACCATCGGCATGAGCCAGCGCGACCGCATGGTGGCCGAGCAGGCGGCACTGCTCGACGGCGCCGGCGATGTCCGCCGCCTGCTGCTGCTCAACGCCACCAGCCGTGGCGACACGCTCGACGATGTCGTACGCGCCTACGGCCGGGATGCGGGTGGCAGCGATCTGGCCGGTGCCATCCTCACCAAGGTGGATGAAGCCGTGAGCCTCGCGCCGGCGATCGACGCGCTGATCCGCAACCGCCTGGAACTGTATTACGTCGCCAACGGCCAGCGCGTGCCGGAAGATCTGCACCTGCCCAATCGCGCCTACCTGCTGCACCGGGCGCTGAAGGGCCTGCCGGAGCATTCGCCGCATCGCCTCGTCGGCGACGAGGCGGGGCTGCTGCTGGCAGCGGGTTCGGCGCAAGGCGAGCGGCCGCTGGGAGCGCTGCATGGTTAGCACCCTGAACCCAACTGCGGGCAGCAGTCTTTTCGACGACCAGGCGGCGGGACTGAGGAAGCTGTTTGCCGGCGCGCGCGGAGCGGCGACAGTCGCTTTCGCCGGTGCCGCAGGCCGCGGCATGCCGGTGGCCGGGCTGGCGCGCGGGCTGGCAGCGGCGGGCAAGGAAGTCATTGTCATCGATGAAAACGCCGGCGCGAACAACGTCGCCACGGCATTCGGCCTGCGCTCGCGCTTCGACCTGCTACAAGCGGTCAACCGCGACGTGCCGGCCGCCCAGGTGCTGCTGCGGCCGGAAGCGGGCATCCGCCTGCTGCCGGCGGCGCGCGCAGCGCGGCAATGCGCCCGTCTCGGCGCCATGGAGCGTCATGCCCTGGGCGAGTGGCTGCGCCGCCTGCAAAAAGGGATCGATTTCATCCTCGTGGATACGGCGGATCGCCCCGGCGCGGAGTTTTCGCCGCTGCTGCCGCAGCCGCAGCGCATCGTCATCGCGGCAGCGCCGGACAGCCCGTCCATTACCGCGGCCTATGCACAGATGAAGCGCCTGGCGCAGCAGTATGACTGCCGCCGCTTTGATGTCGTCATCCTGCGTACCGCCAGCCCGGCTGAAGGCCACACCGTGTTTGCCAATCTGCGCGAAGTGGCGCGCCGTCATCTGGGCGCTGAACTCGATCTGCTCGGCTGCCTGACGGAGCGCGTCGCTGCGGCGGGCGGCGGCCACGCATTTGCCGAATCCTTCCTGGCGTTGTCGCACGCCGCCGCGGGGGTGGATGTGCGCCGTGCGCCGCAGGGTGGCCCGCTGCGGGGCGCGGCGGCCGCGCAGCGGGTGATGGTATAGTGGAAACCCATTCCGGCTCGCACGACACTCAGGGGACAAGGCGGATGTATACCGCAAGTGGCAACCTGGACAGGGACCAACTCATCATGCAGTACGCGCCGCTGGTGAAGCGGATCGCGTACCACCTCATGGCCAGGCTGCCCGCCAGCGTGCAGGTCGAGGACATCATCCAGAATGGCATGCTCGGCCTGATCGACGCTGTCGGCCGCTTCGAGGAAGGCCTCGGCGCGCAATTCGAGACCTATGCCGTGCAGCGCATCCGCGGCGCCATGCTCGACGGCCTGCGCGAGAACGACTGGCTGCCGCGAAGCCTGCGGCGCGACATGCGCCGCATCGAATCCGCTGTCAGCCAGCTCGAACAGCAATATGGTCGCCAGCCGACGGAAGGCGAACTGGCCAAGTCGCTCGACATGGTGCTCGACGACTACCAGAAGATGCTGCAGAACGCGCGCGGCTACCAGCTGATCCATCTTGAAGATTTCGGCGGCGACGATGACGACGATTACCTCGACCGCCATCTGCCCAGCAGTGAGGCCGATCCGCTCGCCGCGCTGCTCGACAAGAACATGCGCGACGTGCTGATTCGCGCCATCAAGGACCTGCCCGAACGCGAGAAGACGGTGATGGGCCTGTACTACGAGGAAGAACTCAACCTGCGCGAGATCGGCGAGATTCTCGGCGTATCCGAATCGCGCATCTGCCAGTTGCACAGCCAGGCGGTCGCCCGCCTGCGCGCGCGCCTGGTGAAAAAATAGTGCCGGGCTTCTTGAGGAGCTGAGCGGGCGCCATGGACGTCATCAGCATCGTCGGTTTGCTACTCGGCCTCGCCGCCATCATCGGCGGCCAGTATCTCGAGGGCGGGCATGTCGGCTCGCTCGTCCAGCCGACGGCCTTCGTCATCGTCATGGGCGGTACCTTCGGCGCTGTCATGCTGCAAAGCCCCTTTGCCACCTTCGTGCGTGGCATGAAGATGGTGACATGGGTGTTCACACCGCCGCTCCTGGGCCAGCATGAACTGATCGGGCGCATGGCGGAGTGGAGCCACACGGCACGCCGCGAAGGGTTGCTGGCGCTGGAAGGCCATCTGGTCGAGGTCGTCGATCCCTTCATGCGCAAGGGCCTGCAATTACTGGTTGACGGCGCGGAACCGGATCGCGTGCGCGAAGTGCTGGAGGTGGAGATCAGCACGCAGGAAGAGCAGATGAAGCTGGCGGCAAAAATCTGGGAGTCAGCCGGTGGCTATGCACCGACCATCGGCATCATTGGCGCGGTGATGGGCCTGATCCATGTCATGGAGAATCTGTCCGATCCATCCAAGCTCGGCGCCGGCATCGCCGTGGCCTTCGTCGCCACCATCTACGGCGTCGGCTCGGCCAACCTGATCTTCCTTCCGGTCGCGAAGAAGCTCCTTGCCCACGTCTCGCGCCTGACGCTGGTGCGCGACATGTACGTCGACGGCCTCATCGGCATCGCCAATGGGGACAATCCACGGATCATAGAAAGCCGACTGCAGGGCTACATCGTTTAAGCCGAAACCGCATTCAACACAGAGGACACAGAGAAAGGCACAGAGGACACAGAGGGTTGCAACAGATCCATGGTTCACCCGGTGGGTGAGCAGTCTTTTTTCCTCTGTGCCCTCTGTGTCTCCGTGATCTCTGTGTTGAAAGAGGTTTGAATTTCGTCATCAGGTTAAAAGTCAGCCCCCGCAGCACGGCGCGTCCCTCAAGATTGCGCCTCTCCTGCCGTTATTTCAGTCTGGCCCACACGACCGGACTCGCCATGCGCCGTCGCGCCCATATCGAAGAGCATGAGAACCATGAGCGCTGGCTTGTGTCCTACGCCGACTTCATCACCCTGCTATTCGCCTTTTTCGTGGTGATGTACTCCCTGTCCACCGTGAACGAGGGCAAGTACCGCGTCCTCTCCGATTCGCTGGTGGCAGCTTTCCGCAATGTGAGCATCAACAGCCACAGCGAGCAGCTTGCACCGGGCGCACGCACGCCGGCGGCGATGCCGGCCTTGCCGCAGCTCCGGGCCAGGCCGGTTGTCACGTCGATGGTCACGCCCGCCGACGCCAGGGAAGAGGAGCGCAAGCGCCAGGTGCGCGAGAAGATGCGCGAGATGGCGAGGCAGATCATGGAGGTGCTGGCGCCGCTGGTGCGGCAGGGCAAGGTCAGCGTCACCGAAGGGCTGAAGGGCATCACGGTCGAGATCAACGCCAGCGTGCTGTTTCCGCTTGGTGAGGCGCAATTGCAGCCAGCGGCTGTGAAGGCGCTACGCGCCGTGGCCGAAGTCGTGGCATCGGCCGAATTTCCCATCACGGTCGAGGGCCATACCGATCCGACGCCGATTGCAACGGCGCAATTCCCCTCGAACTGGGAGTTGTCGGGCGCGCGCGCCTCCAGCGTGGTACGCCTGTTCATCGATGCTGGGGTGGCGCCGCAGCGCCTGACGGCGACGGGTTATGGCGAACAACGGCCGGTGGCCTCGAACGACACACCCGAGGGCCGCGCGCGCAATCGTCGCGTGGCGATCCTCATCGAAGCACAGAATCCGGACGACCTCAGGGAGTTGCCACTAAAAGAATAGTTTCGCAGGCCGGGCTTCAGCCCGGCCGGGGGGCGCGATCAACCGCTGCTGTCGTCCTGAAGGCCGACCTACACGCTACCGAGGCTGCGGCCGCCGCCGACGGGCTGGGCCTGGCCGTCCGGGCCGTAGAGCGAGGCCTGGTTGGCGGCAGACATCAGGGCGGAGAGCGCCTGCTGGTTATGCGCCAGGCGCGTGGCGATCAGATCGCCGTTTGTATTGTTCAGGCTGTTGGCCGTTTTTGCCAGGGCCCGCAGATCCTGCCAGTCGCGGCGCGCACCGCTTGCGTCGGGGTAGCGTGCAAACCAGCTTTCCATGCCTTGCCCGCCGGCTGCAAACCCGGCAGAGGCCAGCGCTTGTGCGCGTGCTTCGCCCAGTTTTGTCAGGCGTCCAAAAAATTCTGTTTTCTCCGCAGCGAGCGCAAGAAGTTGTTCGACGTCACCGCCGATCAGGGCTTTTTGCTCACTTTCAAGAAGAACGAGGAAGCCACGCAACTGCGCGACTTCCTCGATGAGAAGGTTCTGCAAGGAGGGGGAGGGGGAAAGAGAAGGGGACCCGCTGCCGCTACCGCTCACGACCTGCGCGATTGCGACGCAATCATTTGCTTGACGCTCTCGATGAGGCCGTCCGCCACCTTGCTGGCGTCCACCTGGAAGCGCCCTTCGGCCATGGCCTGCTTGATCTCGGCGATGCGGCTGGAGTCGGCCACCGGCACGTTGGCGAGCGCAGCCTCGACTTCCTGCATGCGGGAGGCGAGCGAGGACAGTTCCACTTTCTCGCCGGCCGCTCCGGCCGCCCCGGCCAGATTAGCCGAGTTCTTCTCCGGACGCTGGCGGGATTCGCCGGTGGGCACGCCGCCTACGGAACTCACTGAATTATCGATTTTCACGGCTTTATTCCTTAAATTGTGTGACCTCAGGTGTTCCTAACGGCGCGAAGCATAAAAACTTTAGGCTGAAAACACAACGCCATGATTCTACGCCTGTTTTAACGCCATGCGTCAATGATTGACTTCCACGGTGCCGTCCGCCTGGGCGATGCCGGACAGGGTCTGTCCAGAGGCGGAGCGGACCTGAACGACCTGTCCGGCGGCAGCGTTGTTCAGCGCCTTGCCTTCGGCAGCGACCTGGAAGCCCTTGCCCTTCGAGACGATGCGCACGCTTTGCCCTTGTTGCACCACATGCGGCGCGCGCAGGCTGTCGTTGCGCAGGATCTGGCCTGACTGGACGCTGACGTTGAGCGACTTGCCGAGCGCCTGGGTTGCCTCCGTGACGATGCCCGCGGGCAATTCCGCCAGATCGCCTTTGCGTTGCGCAAGGTCACCGGTGGTGATGATCTGTCCCCTGGCCAGCGGCTTGGCAGTAACGAAATACTCACCCATGACCTTGACTTGTGCTGGAACGTAGATCGACCAGCCGCCTTCCAGCTGGCAACGCACACCGACGTTGATGCGTCCCCAAGGACGGCCGCCGACCGGCAGGAATGCCTCCAGTGCCGAGCAGGCGGGCAGGTTGTTGTTTGGATCGATGGCGCCGATGGTGAAACTGGCCTGGCCGGGCAGGCCGCGCGTCTGCACGCGCAGGAAGTCCTCGATGACACGCTTCACTTCTTCCGGTGCCTGGCGGGCATGGGCGAGCGTAGTGAGTGTGGTGAGTGTTGTGAGTGTAGTGAGGCAAAAGGTCAGCAGGAATAGAAATCGCTTCATGGGGAATGGCATGTGTGATCGACGCAGGATAGGAGGGATTCAAACATGAGCAACGCCTTCTGGCAAGGCTGCGTTGACAGCCCGGCAATTATTGCCGCCGCGCGACAAGCACTGCCGCCCAAGTTGGGGATTGCCGCGGGTTTCCCTCGCTTTTCGGCAAATCGTTGCCGTGTGCACGGGCATACGATGCCTGGCACGGATGATGCAATGAAGCAGGCAGATGCAGGCAGACAGCAGGACAACAGTAGGCAATCGAGGCGCACATGATCAACCAGCTCAATGATGCATTGGGGTTCCAGCAAAGGGCACTTTCCCTGCGTGCCTATCGGCAGGAGGTGCTGGCATCGAACATCGCCAATGCCGACACGCCGCACTACAAGGCGCGCGACATCGACTTCAAGGCCAGCCTGCAAAGTGCATTGGGTAGCGTGGGTGGCGTGGGCGGTCAAATCGAACTGGCAAGAACGTCCGCCGGACATCTCCCCTCCGCTGGCAGCGTATCAGGCGGTGCGCGGCTGCTCTACCGCACGGAAAGTCAGTCCAGCGTGGACGGCAACACGATAGACATGGATGTCGAGCGCGCGGCCTTCGCCGAGAATGCCACTCAGTACGAGGCCGGCATCACCTTCATCAACAGCCTCCTGCGCACACTGCAGACGGCCATGCAGGAAAGATAAGGAATAAGCAGTCATGAGCATGCTCAGTGTTTACAACATTGCCGGTTCCGCGCTCGCCGCGCAGTCGATGCGCCTGAACGCCGTGGCGAGCAACCTCGCCAACGCTGACAGTGTGGCCGGGCCCGATGGCCAACCGTATCGCGCCAAGCAGGTGGTGTTCGCGGCCAAACCTGTTGAAGGCGGTGGCCTGGGCGTACGCGTCACCGGCGTGGTCGAGGATCTCGCGCCGCCGCGCATCCTCTTCGACCCGAAGAATCCCGCCGCCAACGAGCAGGGCTACGTCACCATGCCGAACGTGAATGTCGTCGAGGAAATGGTGAACATGATTTCCGCCTCGCGTGCCTACCAGAGCAACGTCGAGGTGATGAATACCGCCAAGACGCTGATGCAGAAAACCCTGGCTCTTGGACAATAAAAGGAAGGACTGAACCATGACCACTGCCGTCCAGCAAACGATTTCAAGTAATCCGTCGCAGGCGCTTTTTTCCAGCCTGAATCCGGCCAAGGACAAGGCCGACAGCAGCGGGATCAATTCGCAGGATCGCTTCCTCAGGCTGCTGGTGACGCAGTTGAAGAACCAGGATCCGCTCAACCCGATGGACAACGCGCAGATGACCTCGCAACTGGCGCAGATCAGCACGGTCGACGGCATCGAGAAGCTCAACCAAACGCTGCAGATGATCCTCAACGGCAACAACGAGAATCAGGCGCTGCAGGCCGCCGCCCTGGTCGGCCATGGCGTGCTGGTGCCGGGCTCGGGCCTGGCACTGGCCGGCGGCATGGCCGTCGGCGGCATCGAACTGGCGGAGCCGGCCGATCGCGTCAGCATCGTCATCAAGGACGCCAGCGGCCTCGCCGTGAAAACCCTCGAACTGGGTGGCCTGGACGCCGGCAGTCGCGCCTTCGCCTGGGACGGTGTTGCCGACAGCGGCACGCCAGCAGCGGAAGGGGCCTACACGATCGCGGTGAACGCGCAGCGCGGCGATGCAAAGGTGGGCGCCACGGCGCTTGAACTGGGCGTCGTCTCGAGCGTGGTGCGTACCAGCCAGGGCGTCAACCTGAACGTCGGTGCGCTCGGCACTTTCAACATGACGGATGTCCGGGAAATTTTGTAAGACGAGGAGAATGCGATGAGCTTTCAGCAAGGTTTGAGCGGTTTGAATGCGGCAGCCAAGGGACTGGACGCGGTCAGCAACAACGTGTCCAACGCCGCCACCGTTGGCTTCAAGGGTGCCGCGGCGCAATTCGCGGATGTCTTCGCCGCCTCGATCGCGGGTGGCGGCTCCGCCCAGGCCGGCATCGGCGTCAACCTCACGGCGATCAAGCAGACCTTCACGCAGGGCAACATCAGCGTCACCAACAATCCGCTCGACGTCGCCATCAACGGCCAGGGTTTTTTCCGCCTGAGCAGCAATGGCACGGTCAGCTTTTCGCGCAATGGCCAGTTCCTCGTCGACAAGGAAGGCTATATCGTCAATTCCGCCTCACAGCGCCTGACCGGCTATCTGGCCAACACCAGCGGCGTCATCGTGCCGTCGAGTCCGGTGGACCTTGTCGTCAGCAGTGCCGACCTGACGCCGACGGCAACCGCCACGGGCAACATCGGTCTCAATCTCGATTCACGCTCCGTCGTGCCGGCGGCTGCGTTCAACTACACCGACCCAACCACCTACAACAGCTCGACGGCCATGACGCTGTATGACAGTCTGGGCAATGCCCACATCCAGTCGCAGTATTTCCGCAAGACCGCAGCCAATACCTGGGCGATGTACAGCATCCTCGACGCGGACGCCGCCAGCCAGACCGGCCCGACGGTGCTGGCGTTCGACAATACCGGCGCCCTGACCACCGCCATGCCGCTGGGCGCCCTCGGCTACGCGCTGACCAACGGCGCCGCCAACTTGTCGGTCGCGCTCGACTTCACCGGCTCCACCCAGTTCGGCTCGACTTTCGGCGTCAACCGCCTGACGCAGGACGGCTATACCTCGGGTCGGCTGTCCGGCCTCAGTATTTCCCCGGACGGCGTCGTCCAGGGCCGTTATTCGAACGGCCAGTCGCGCGACCTGGGCCAGGTCGTGCTCGCCAACTTCGCCAACCCGAACGGCCTGCAATCGCTCGGCGGCAACCAGTGGGGCGAGACGGCCTCCTCGGGCCAGCCGCTGGTCGGCGCGCCCAACAGCGGCAGTCTGGGCTCCCTGCAGTCCGCAGCCGTCGAGGAATCCAACATCGACCTGACGGCGGAACTGGTGAACATGATCACCTCGCAGCGCAACTACCAGGCCAACGCGCAGTCGATCAAGACGCAGGATCAGATTCTGCAGACCTTGGTCAACTTGCGCTGAGCGGCGGGCGGAAAGCGGCAAGGACATAGACGATGGACAAGCTGATCTACACGGCCATGAGCGGCGCCAAGCATATGTTCGGACGCCAGGCCGCCATCGCCCACAACCTCGCCAATGCCGTGTCCACCGGCTTCCGCGCCGAGGAACACCGCCTGCGCGCCGTGCCGGTGGTCAGCGAATCGCTGCCGACGCGCGCCTTTGCCGTCGATGCCAGCGTTGCCAACGACATGACGCCGGGCCCGCTCACGCAGACGGGGCGCTCGCTGGATGTCGCCGTGCAGGGGCAGGGCTGGCTGGCGCTGGCCATGCCCGACGGTACGGAGGCCTACACGCGCAACGGCAGTCTGGAGGTCAATGTCAACGGCGTGTTGCAGACGCGCAACGGCATCCCGGTGCAGGGCGACGGCGGGCCGATCTCGATCCCGCCCGACAATACGATCACCATCGGCGCAGACGGCATGATTTCGCTGAAGCCGACCAGCGGCGCGCAGAACACCGTGACCCAGGTCGGCACCCTGAAGCTGGTCAATCCGCCGGAGACCGACCTCGTGCGCGGCGCCGACGGCTTGTTCCGCCTGCGCGACGCCAGTGCCGCGCCGGTCGATCCCAACATACAGGTGGCGTCGGGCTACCTGGAGGGCAGCAACGTGAATGTGGTGGACCAACTGGTCAACATGATCTCGCTGGCACGCCAGTACGAAACGCAACTCAAACTGCTGTCTACCGCGGAACAGAACGACCGTGCGGCGACGCAGTTGCTGGCCACCCGTTAATCGGAGAACAAATATGATTCGCTCCCTGTGGATCGCAAAATCAGGACTGGATGCGCAGCAGACCCAGCTAGACGTCACCTCGAACAACCTCGCCAACGTCAGCACCAACGGCTTCAAGCGTGCGCGCGCGGTGTTCGAGGACTTGCTCTACCAGACCCTGCGCCAGCCAGGTGCCTCAAGCTCGGCGCAGACGCAGATTCCCTCCGGCCTGCAGATCGGCACCGGTGTGCGACCGGTGGCCACCGAGCGCAATTTCACGCAGGGCAATTTGACGCAGACCGGCAACAGCCTGGATATCGCCATCCAGGGCGACGGCTTCTTCCAGATCCAGTTGCCCGACGGCACGCTCGGCTACTCGCGCGACGGCGCCTTGCAGAAGGACAGCCAGGGCCAGATCGTCACCGCCAACGGCTACCCGCTTTCGCCGGCGATCACGCTGCCTTCGAACGCCACCTCCATTACGGTAGGCACCGACGGTGTGGTGACGGTACTACAGTCCGGCTCGTCGACCCCGGTGCAGGTGGGCCAGATCCAGCTGGCCAGTTTTGTCAACAGCGGCGGCCTGCAGAGCATGGGACAGAACCTCTTCCTGGAGACGGCCTCCAGCGGTACCGCCACGCCGAACACGCCCGGCACCAACGGCGTCGGCCTGCTCAATCAGGGCTATGTCGAAACGTCCAACGTGAATGTCGTCGAGGAGCTGGTGAACATGATCACGACGCAGCGCGCCTACGAGATCAATTCGCGCGCCATCCAGACATCCGACCAGATGCTGGCGCGTCTGACGCAACTGTAAGCCGTCCGGGAGCGGCGAAAGCCATGCGCAATGCAATAGTCAGTCTCCTCGGTACGGCGGTACTTGCCGGCTGCGTTACCAGCACGCCGCCGACGGCGGTGCACCAGCCGATGACGACGCGGCCGGCGGCACGCAACGAAATCGTGCCGAACAACGGCGCCATCTACCAGGCGAGCTTCGCCCGGCCGCTGTTCGAGGATCGCCGTGCGCGTTTTGTTGGTGACACGATCAGCATCAACATCGTTGAGAAGACCCAGGCGGCGAAAAAATCCAACACCGGTGTCGAACGCTCGCAGGACATCGATGTGAGTGTGCCGACGCTGTTCAAGGTGCCGGGCAAGTCCTTCCAGGGGCTGAACATCGAGGCCAGTAACGACAGCAAGTTCTCCGGCAAGGGCGAGTCGGCCGCCAACAATACCTTCACCGGCACCATCACCTGCACGGTGATCGAGGTGTTGCCCAACGGCAACCTGCTCGTCTCCGGCGAAAAACTGGTGGCGATCAACCAGGGCGAGGAATTCATCCGTTTCTCTGGCGTGGTCAACCCCGCCAACATCACTGCCGCCAACATCGTTACGTCGACACAGGTGGCCGATGCCCGCATCGAGTACAAGGCCAACGGCGCCATCGACTCGGCCCAGGTTATGGGCTGGCTGGCGAAGTTTTTCCTGACCTTTCTGCCGTTCTAGCGAGGTACTGCATGCGCGCTGCAAACATCCTCGTCTGCACACTTCTGGCCTTCGCCATCGTCATGATGGGTCCGGCGCGTGCCGAGCGCATCAAAGACCTGGCCTCGGTGCAGGGCGTGCGGCAGAACCAGCTGCTCGGCTACGGCCTGGTGGTGGGCCTCGACGGCAGCGGCGACCAGACGACGCAGACGCCCTTTACCGTGCAGAGCATCATCAACATGCTCTCCAACATGGGAGTGACCCTGCCGCCGGGCACGGCACTGCAGCTGAAGAACGTCGCCGCAGTCATGGTCACTTCGTCACTGCCGGCGTTTGCGCGCAGCGGCCAGCAGATCGATGTGACGGTGTCGTCGATGGGCAATGCCAAGAGCCTGCGCGGCGGCACGCTGCTGATGACACCGTTGAAGGGTGCCGACGGCAATATCTATGCCGTCGCCCAGGGCAACGTACTGGTGAGCGGTGCCGGCGCCTCGGCAGGAGGCTCCAAGGTGCAGATCAACCACCTCTCCGTCGGCCGCATCGCCGGCGGTGCGACAGTGGAGCGCGCCGTGCCATCGTCGCTGGGCGAAGGGGAGTTTGTCTTTCTCGAGCTCAACACCACCGATTTCGGCACCGTCCAGCGTACCGTCGAGGCGATCAACCGCAGCGTGGGTGCCGACACCGCCTACGCCGAAGATGGCCGCCGCATCCGCGTGCGCGCACCGGCCGAGCCGGACAGCCGTGTCGCTTTCCTCGGCCGCATTGAGAACATCGACATGCAGCCGGCACAGACCGCCGCCAAGGTGATCGTCAACGGCCGCACGGGTTCGGTGGTGATGAACCAGTCGGTGGCCCTCGACACCTGTGCGGTGGCGCATGGCGGCTTGTCGGTGACGGTGTCCTCGGAGCAGCAGGTGAGCCAGCCGGCGCCGCTCTCCGGCGGACAGACCGCGATCACCGAGCACGCCGACATCCAGATCGCGCAGCAAGGCGGTAGTCTGCTCACGCTGAAGGCCGGGGTGTCACTCGCCGAGGTGGTGAAGGCGCTCAACGCCATCGGTGCTACCCCGCTCGACCTTATCTCCATCCTGCAGGCCATGAAGGCTGCCGGTGCCTTGCGCGCCGAGCTCGAAATTATCTGATCGAGAAGCCATGATTCAGGCCGACATTGCCAATCAGCTTGCCATCGATGTTAACAGCCTGGCGCAGACCAAGCGCTTGGCCAAGGAAGATCCGCGCGCCGCGCTGAAAAGCACCGCGCAGCAGTTCGAGGCGGTGTTCCTGCAGATGGTGCTGAAGGCCATGCGTGACGCTTCGCCGAAAGAAGGCATCTTCGACAGCGAGCAGTCGCAGCTCTACCAGTCGATGCTCGACCAGCAACTGGCGCAGACGCTGTCCGCCGGGGGTAGTACGGGCCTGTCCGCCGTCATCGAGAGGCAGCTTTCGCAAGGCCTGCCGCCGCTGGTGCCGGGTGTCGCAGGAAAGGAGTCCCCTTTACCTGCACCTCCCCCCGCACCTTTCCCGCTGCAGCAGAACTTGCCGGGCTATCTGCCCCTTGCCCCCGAGGCAGCGCCTGCGGCTGCAGCATCCGTAGCGGCGGCGCCGGCAACGGATG
Source organism: Rhodocyclaceae bacterium (assembly GCA_018262775.1). Taxonomy (GTDB): domain Bacteria; phylum Pseudomonadota; class Gammaproteobacteria; order Burkholderiales; family Rhodocyclaceae; genus Desulfobacillus. The sequence goes on along the minus strand of JADFDU010000007.1, from coordinate 30,767 downwards.
CACCCGTGCCGACGCCAGCGCGGGCGTTCGTCAATCGCCTCTGGTCGCACGCCGGTGAGGCGAGCCAGGCCACCGGCATCCCGGCGCATTTCATGATCGCCCAGGCGGCCCTGGAAACCGGCTGGGGCCGCGCAGAATTGCGTTTCAACGATGGCAAGCCGACCCATAACCTGTTCGGCATCAAGGCCGGCCGCAACTGGCAAGGAGCCGTGGCAGAGGCGACCACCACCGAATACGTGAATGGTGTGGCGCAGAAGAGCGTGGAACGTTTCCGCGCCTATGCGTCCTATGGTGAGGCTTTCCGCGATTACGCGAACCTGCTGGCCTCGAATCCGCGCTACGCGGAAGTGCTCAACCCGCAGGATGCGGCGGGGTTCGCCCGCGGCCTGCAGCGGGCAGGCTATGCCACCGACCCGATGTACGCGGCGAAGCTGGAGCGCATCATCGGCGGCGCGGCGCTGCGCGACGGTATGAGCGGATAAGCGCCAGGCGTTCAGCTTTTTCGATCCTCGCCGTTAACTGCATTGAACGGATGAAATCATGAGCACGAGCATATTCAACATCGGCGTATCCGGACTGTCGGCAGCCCAGGCCGGGCTGCTCACTACCGGCCACAACATCAGCAATGCCACCACGCCCGGCTTCAACCGCCAGCAGGCGGTGCAGAGCACCAACACGCCGCAGTTTACCGGCGCCGGCTTCCTCGGCCAGGGCGCCAGTGTCGTTACCGTCAAGCGCATCTACAACCAGTTCCTCGTCGCGCAGACGCTCAGCGCGCAGACGCGCCTGTCGGAACTCAACACCTATGCCGACCAGATCCGCCAGATCGACAACCTGCTGGCCGACTCGAACAGCGGCCTGTCCGCAGCCCTCAACGAGTTCTTCCGCGGCACGCACGAGGTTGCTGCCAATCCGGCCTCGATTCCGGCGCGGCAGTCCATGCTGTCCACTGCGCAGGCGCTGGTTGCGCGCTTCCAGGGCCTGGACGGCCGCCTGGACGAAATCCGCGACGGCGTCGACACCCAGCTCGCGAGCACCATCACCGACATCAATTCCTATGCCACACAGATCGCCGAATTGAACCAGCGCATCACCCTGGCCCAGGCCACCGGGCCGGGCCAGCCGGCCAACGACCTGCTCGACCAGCGCGACCAGTTGATCGCCGAGTTGAACCAGCAGGTGCGCGTCACCACCGTCACCGATGCGGACGGCAGCCTCAACGTTTTCGTCGGCAACGGCCAGGCACTGGTGGTCGGCGCAAGCGCCTTCGGCCTGACAACGATGCAGTCAGGCGAAGATGCTTCACGCATGACCGTCGGCATCCGCCAGGCGGGCGGTGCCGCCGCCGCCCTGCCGGAAGCGATGCTGAGCGGCGGCACCCTCGGCGGGCTGCTGGCTTTCCGGCGGGAGAGTCTGGATACGGCGCAGAACGCCCTCGGTCGCATCGCCATCGGCCTCGCCGAGACCGTCAACGCACAACACCGGCTCGGTCAGGATCTGAACGGCGTTCTCGGCGACGATTTCTTCACGGCGCCCGCGCCGCAGGTGCTCTATCCGAACAATCCCCTCAACGGCGGCACCGCTGCCATCGGCGTGGCGATCGCCGACGTGAGCAGCCTGACGAGCAGCGACTACCGGCTGAGCGCCGATGGCGGCGGCAACTTCACGCTCACCCGCCTCTCCGACAACAGCACCATCTTCGTCGCCGCGGCGCTGCCGCAGAGTGTCGAAGGCCTGACCATCAGCCTGAGCGCCGGTGCGGCCAACGCCGGCGATACTTTCCTCATCCAGCCGACACGCAGTGCTGCCGGCGACATCGCCGTGGCGCTGACGGATGCGCGCAGCATCGCCGCTGCCGCGCCGATCCGCACGGCGGCGGACAACGGCAACACCGGCACTGGCAGCGTCAGCGCCGGCAGCGTGAACAGTCCGCCGCCCGTCAATGCCAATCTGGCGCAGACGGTGACCCTCACCTTTGACGATCCGCCGACGACTTTCGACGTCAGCGGCACCGGCACCGGCAACCCGGCTAACGTCGCCTTCACCGCTGGCGGCGACATTACCTACAATGGCTGGACGATCCACATCAGTGGCACGCCGGCGGCGGGTGACGTGTTTACCGTCTCCGCCAACAGCGCCGGCGTCTCCGACAACCGTAATGCGCTGCTGCTGGCCGGGCTGCAGACGGCGAAGACACTGGCCGGCGACAGCACCAGCTATCAGTCGGCCTACGCGCAGATCGTCAGCGACATTGGCAACAAGACGCGCGAGACCGAGGTGACGGCCACCGCCCAGGAAAATATCCTTAGGCAGGCCAACGACGCGCAGCAGGCGCTCTCCGGCGTGAACCTTGACGAGGAAGCCGCCAACCTGCTGCGCTACCAGCAGGCCTACCAGGCGTCCGGCAAGATGATCGAGATCGCCAGCAAACTGTTCGACACCCTGCTCAGCATGGGCCGCTAACGGAGGCAGGAATGCGCATATCCACCAGCATGATCTACGACGCCGGTGTGGCGTCGATGCAGAAACAGACCGCGGCCCTGCTGCACACCCAGCAGCAGGTGGCGAGCGGCCACCGCATGCTGACTGCAGCGGACGATCCGGTCGCCGCCGCGCGCGCCCTGGAAGTCGAGCAGGCACAGAACACCAACGCGCTTTACCAGATCAACCAGAAGGCGGCGGGCGAAAACCTCGGACTGGAAGAAGGGTACCTGGCTTCGGTCGGCGAGCTGATCCGCAACGTCCGTACGCTGGCCGTGCAGGGCGGCGGTGGCGCACTCACCGACAGTGATCGGCGCAGTATCGCCGGCGAACTGCGCCAGCGCTTCGATGAACTGCTGGGGCTGGCGAATGCCACGGACGGCAATGGCCAGTACCTGTTCTCGGGCTACATGGGCGACGCCGTTCCCTTTTCTGGCTCGGTGGCGGCGGGGGTCGCCTACGCCGGCGATGACGGCCAGCGCCTGTTGCAGGTTTCCGCCTCACGCCAGATTGCCGCCAGCGATTCGGGCAATGATGTTTTCATGCGTATCCGCAACGGCAACGGCGCCTTCGCCACGGCCGCCGCCGCAACCAATGCCGGCAGCGGCATCATCGACGCCGGTACGGCGACCAATCCCGCCTTGTGGAATGGCGCCGGTAACAACAAGGACTTCAGCGTCGTCTTCGCGGTGGATGGCGCTGTGCCGCCCGTGACAACCTACGACATCATCGACAACGTCAGTGGCAATTCCCTACTGACCGGTGCTGCCCCGGCGGCTGCGCCTTATCCGCGCGTGTTCGCGCCGGGGCAGGCCATCAGCTTGAAAAGCCAGGGGGCGGAGCCGGCCTTCAACTACGGTGCGCAGATCGTCGTCAGCGGCAATCCGGCCAGCGGCGATAGCTTCGACATCGATGCCAGTAGCGGCCAGAGTCTGTTCGACACCCTGTCCAGCCTGATCGGGGCGCTGGAGGCGCCGACCGGCGTCGTCAGCGGCCAAACGCTGCTCGCCAACCGCATCGGCTCCGCACTGACGAACCTCGACCAGGCGCAGGAAAACGTGCTGCGCGTGCGTGCCGGCATCGGCTCCCGGCTGAACGAGATCGATGCATTGGCCAATGTCGGAGAGGATCTCAATCTGAATTACGCCCAGACCCTGTCGCGCCTGCGCGATGTGGACTACGCGGATGCGATCACACGCCTGACGCAGGAACAGGGCTATCTCGAAGCGGCACAGAAATCCTTCCTCAATGTGACGGGGCTATCCCTCTTCAACTATGTCTGAGCGCACTGTGGCCGCCGTGCTGTGGCGACTGACTTTCATCGCCGTACTACCGCTTGGCGGCTGCTATCACACAGCCCGGAACGTCAGCGATGCCCTCGACGCCAACCTGATTTCACGCAGCATCGACAGTAGCGGCGAGGCCCGCTACGCGGTGCCCGCCACGCCCATCGTGCCCAATGCCAGCCTCAAGCTGACGCCGAATGTCAGCCTGTCGCTGGAAAACATGCTCATCGGCGCGGCGATCTACTATTTCGTCGATCCGCTCTCGCCGAACTGGGAGGGCGAGATGCGCCGCCTTGCCGGCGATACCTACAGCATCGCCCTGCGTTCGAAGCGCTTTCGCAGCACCGGAGGCGATGGCGAGGCGGGCCGTGTCTTCAAGCGCAATGCCGAACAGATCATGCGCGAGAGTGGTTACGCCCGTTATGACATCCTGAGTTATTCTGAAGGCATCGAATCCGACACGCTCGGCGCAGTGCGTTTTGCCGAAGGCATGATCCGCATTTCCCGCAAGTAGCCGGCAAGGCGCTGGCCGGCCGCGCTCAGCGCCGCGCCGCGCCGGTGTGCATGACCGCGCTGAGTGCACCGTAGCCCTGCTCGAACATGCGCTCCAGCGCAGGCGAAAAATAAGGCATCGTCAGCGCCAGCATCACGAATCCGGCCATCAAGGTCAGCGGAAAGCCGACGGCGAAGAGGTTGAGCTGCGGTGCTACCTTGGTGAGTACGCCCAGCGCGATGTTGGCGATGAGCAGGGCGCTGATGAGCGGCAAGGCCAGCAGCACACCGATCGAGAAGATCGTCGCCCCCGAGCGCAGCAGGGTTTCCCAGCCCGCCGCCTGGAATGAAGTCGCGCCGACCGGCAGCACGCTGAAGCTTTCGGCCAGCAGCGCCAGCGTTATCAGATGCCCGTCCAGGGCGAGAAAAATCAGCAGGGCAATCAAACCGATCAGCTCGGCAATGATCGGTAGCTGGGTGGCGTTTTGCGGATCGTAGAAGACGGCGAAGCCGAGGCCCATCTGCAGGCCGATCAGTTCACCCGCGAGATCGATGCCGGCGAAGATCAGGCGCACGGTGAAGCCGAGGGCGATACCAATCAGGCCCTGCTGCAGCAGGATGCCCAGTCCGGCCCAGGAAGCCGGCGCCACCTGCGGAAATGCCGGCAGGGCGGGCGCGAGGGCGAAGGTGATGGCCAGGCCGGTGACCACCTTGATGCGCCTCGGTATGGCCGCATTGTTGAACACCGGTGCCGCGGCGACAAGACCGAGGATGCGCGCCAGGGGAAAAATGAATGCGGCCAGCCAGGCGTCGAGTTGCGCGTCGGTTACCGAAATCATCGCAGTTCAGCCGATCATGCCGGGGATCGACTCGAACAGTCGGCGCATGTAGTCGGTCATCAGCGTCAGCATCCACGGGCCGGCCAGCACCAGGGTGAGGAACATGGCGATCATCTTCGGCACGAAGGTGAGCGTCATCTCGTTGATCTGCGTCGCCGCCTGGAAGATGCTGACGACAAGGCCGGTGACGAGGGCGGCAAGGAACATCGGCGTGGCGATGAGCAAGGTGACCTCGACGGCGACGCGGCCAATTTCGATGACGGAGGACGGAGTCATGGCGCTGCCTCCGCCGGGCCGCCCGCGCTAGCGCGAGATGAGGAATGGCACCCCGACCCATCCTCCCCCGCCAAGCGGGGGAGGTGACTGGTCACCCCCGCCCATGGGGCGGGGGCAGGGGGGAGGGCCGTCACATTCCCAATCGGGGTGCGCTTGCGCACCCCTTTCCTTGGGAAATGGGGCATGGGATAGGTAGTCATGTTCCTTATCCGAAACTTTGTACGAGCGAGCCGATCACCAGGTTCCAGCCGTCCACCAGTACGAAGAGCATGATCTTGAACGGCAGGGAGACGATTACCGGCGACATCATCATCATGCCCATCGACATCAGCACGCTCGCCACCACCATGTCGATGATGAGGAAGGGAATGAAAACGATGAAGCCGATCTGGAAGGCGGTCTTCAGCTCCGAGGTGACGAAGGCCGGAATGAGGATGCGCAGGGGCAGGTCCTCTGGCTTGTCCACCTTCGCTGCGTTGCCGATGCGTGAGAACAGGCCGAGATCGACGGTGCGCGTCTGCTTAAGCATGAAGGCCTTCAGCGGCACCGCGCCGCGTTCAAGCGCCTCGTTGAAGCCGATCCTGCTCTCCGCCATCGGCAGGTAGGCATCGGCGTAGATCTTGTCCGCCACCGGCGCCATGACAAAGAAGGTGAGAAACAGGGCCAGTCCGACGACGACCTGGTTGGGTGGCGAGGTCTGTGTGCCGAGCGCATGGCGCAGCAACGAGAGGACGATGATGATGCGTGTGAAGGCCGTCATCATGAGGACAATCGCCGGCAGAAAAGTCAGCGCCGTGAGAAACAGCAGCGTCTGCACCGACAGCGTGTAAGTCTGGCCGCCGCCCGCCGCCGGCGTGCTGGTCAGGGCCGGCAGGCCCTGCGCCAGTGCCGATAGCGGCAATAACAGAAGCGCGAGGGCGAACAGGCGGTTATTGCGCATTGCGACGCTCCGTCATCTGTTTCAGCCAAACGCCGAAATCCTTGCCGCTTTGCATGGCGGGCGCGGCCGCCAGCGCGCCCTTGGGCATCTGATGCAGGGCATTAACCTGCCCGGGTGCGACACCGACGACCAGCCAGATCTCTTCCACTTCAAGCAGCACGACGCGCTCGCGCGGGCCGACGGAAATGCCGGCGATCACGCGCAAGGCGCCACCAGCCGAACCGCGCACGGCGGTCAGGCGCTTGAGCAGCCACAGCCCGCCGATCAGGGCGGCAATGACCACGCCCAGGGCCACGACCACCTGCAACAGGCCGGCGCCGGCTTCCGGCAGGGCCGGTGTCTGTGCCAGGGCAACGCCCGGCAGGGCGGCAAGAAGGATGGGAAAGAAAATATGCATGGCGGCAGATTACTGCCGCCTGCGTCAGGGCGAGACGGGGATTAGGCGGCGAAAATTGCCGCTATTCGGGAAAAAACACCGCATTTATCGCAAAGTATGCAAAGGCGCAAAGATCGCAAAGAGAAGGCTTGAAGTAGCCTTTCGATTTCTTTGCGTCCTTAGCGTCTTTGCGGCCTTTGCGTTGAAAGCGGTTTGGCGTCTGCTACCGATTCAGCTTCCGCATGCGCTCGCCGGGCGTGATGATGTCGGTGAGGCGGATGCCGAACTTGTCGTTCACCACCACCACCTCGCCCTGGGCGATGAGCGTGCCGTTTACCAGCACGTCCATCGGTTCTCCGGCCAGGGCGTCGAGTTCGACCACCGAGCCATGGGCTAGTTGCAGCAGGTTGCGGATAGAAATCTTGGTGCGGCCCAGTTCGACCGCCATCTGCACCGGGATGTCGAGAATCATGTCGAAATCCTGCATGGCGGCGGCCTTGGCGCCTTCGCCGAGCGGCTGGAAGATGTCGGCCGGCTGCGCCTTGGCCTCGGCGGTGGCCTGTTCGCCCATGGCGGCGGCCCAGTCGTCGGCGCTGACCTGGTCTGCGGATTCGGTATCGGACATGATCATGCCTCCTGTAGGGCCGCCCTGACCGAAGGAAATCCCTGCGGGACAAGGGAGGCATGCGCCCCCTCGGGGGGCAGCGAACGGACGTGAGCGTGGGGGTACATGTTATCTCCTATCTCTCTTCTGGCTTGTCAGGGGCGATGAAACGCTCCACCTTCAGCGCATACTGGCCGTGCTGCAGCCCGTAGCGGCATTCCATCACCGGCACATGGTCGACCTCGGCGGTGATCGTCTCCTCGATGGGGAACGGAATGATGTCGCCGGCCTTCATGTTGAGGATCTGGCCGAGCGTAATCTGCGTCGCACCAAGATGGGCTACCAGTTCCACTTCCGCGGTCTGCAGCTGCCGGGTGAGCGTGCCGATCCAGCGCTTGTCGGAAACGAGGTGGTCGCTCTGCATGGTGCTGTAGAGCAGGTCGCGGATCGGCTCGACCATCGAATACGGCAGACACAGGTGCATCTCCGCCGTCGCGCCGGAAAACTCCAGCGAGTAGGTGACGGCGACGACGATTTCGCTTGGCGTGGCAATGTTGGCGAACTGCGAGTTCATTTCGGAACGAACGTATTCCAGCTGCAGCTCGAAGACGGGCTTCCAGGCCTTCTCGAACTCGGCAAACACCACGTTCAGCAAGCCCTGGATGATGCGCTGCTCGGTCGGCGTGAAATCCCGTCCCTCGACGCGGGTATGAAAGCGGCCGTCGCCGCCGAACATGTTGTCGACAACGAGGAATACCAGGTTCGGGTCGAAGACGATCATGCCGGTGCCGCGCAGCGGTTTGAAATGCACCAGATTCAGGTTCGTCGGCACTACCAGGTTGCGGATGAACTCGCTGTACTTCTGCACGCGCACCGGCCCGAGGGAGATTTCCGTCGTCCGATGCATGTAGTTGAAGAGGCCGATGCGCAGGTAGCGGGCGAAGCGCTCGTTGATGAGCTCCAGCGTTGGCATGCGGCCGCGCACGATGCGCTCCTGGCGGCCGACATCGTACTTGTGGATGCCGCCGCTTTCCTCTGCCTTCTCGGGCTCGTCAGCCTCGCCCGTGACACCCTTGAGGAGGGCGTCCACTTCATCCTGCGAGAGAAAATCCTGTGCCATGGCGCGCGTGGCTTACTGGATGATGAAGGAAGTGAAGAACACGCTTTGCACCGGATCGTCCTCGGCCGCTTTCGACAGCATGGTGGGCGGCTTGGCGGCCGGTGCGACCGTGGGTGCAGCGGCGGGTGTATCGGTGTCGGCCGCAGGCGTGCTGGCGTCGGCCGCAGGGGCCGCACCTTCCTCGGGCTTGGGGGCCTCGTCGGCAGTTTCCGGCTTGGCTGCGTCCGCAGACTGTGCTTCGTCGGTTGGTTGTGGCACGTCGAGCACGAACGGCTTGGCCGGCCGGCCGGCGGCGGCGAGCAGGATGTTGTTCGTGGTCTGGCGGATCTCCTCGGCGAGCCGCTCGCGGCCTTCGCCCGAGCTGATCTCCATGGCTTTCTTGGTGGACAGCAGCACCAGAATCTTGTGCCGAACCTCTGGCATGTACTGCTTGGCGGCGTCCGCAGCGGGCGAGTCGAGTACCTTCAGCGTCGCCGCCATCTGCAGGTATTGGTCACCCTGCGCGGAAGAGAGGTTCACCGTGAAGGCATCGAGCGGCACGAAAACCGGCGGCTTATGCGGTTGCGCTTTGGCCTGCTGCTCGGCCGCCGCCTCGCCCTTGTCCCTGAACATGAAGAACCACGCTCCGCCGCCCGCGGCAGCCAGCAGCACGACCAGGCCGAGAATGAGCGGCAGCTTGCTTTTCTTTTTCGGCTGCTGCTCTTCGCCCTCGACTTCGGCTTCGGGTTTTTTTTCCTTGGGTGGCGCCTTCGCCATACATCACTCCTGCTAGAGGTTTCCTATTGTGTCCGTGTGCGATCGCGGCGCATCCGTTGAAATGCAGCCGTGTCTCCCTCTTATTCGAGGTCAGGCAAACGTATCAACCAGTCCGCTACTCCGCCGCAGCCACTGCGTGGGTGCCTCGGCGGCCTGTGCGGTATCCTTGTCGCGCCCGCCGTGTCCCATACCCGTGCCCGTAGCGGGCGCCTCATCCCGGCCCTGCCGGGCCGACTCGGCGTTCACGCTGGCCTGGCCAAGCGAGATGCCGGCATCGGCGAGCATCTCGCGTAGCCGCGGCAAGGCCTGTTCCAGCGCCTCGCGCGCTGCAGGGCTGGCCGAAATGAACGTGGCGCTGGTCTGATCGCCATTGACCGAGATGGTGATTTCCAGCTTGCCCAAATGCGGCGGTGTGAGCGTCAGCTCGGCCCGACTTTCCTGCCGGTTTGCAAGGAAGATGATTTTCTGCCCGACTTCGGCGTCCCAGCCATGACTGCCGGTCGGCGTATCGATGCGGATTATCGCGGGGGCGTCGCCGCCGGATGCGGCATGAGTGAGCGGCGCGGCGCCGGGTATTTGCGTCGCCGGATTGGCATGCGTGTCTGCCAGCGGCGTCTGCGGGTCCGGGGCAATCAGTGTGGCGACGGGTGCGGCATGCATTGACGGTGTAGCGGAGCCAGCCGCTTGCCGGCGTTGTGCGAGAGCGGGGACGTCATCTTCGCCGAAGAGCGCATCCGCAGGTGCGTTTTCGGACGAGGAAGTGTCAGCGGCGATGGAGGCGGAATGCGCCCCAGCCCCTGCCACGTTCGCTGCGCCTGAATGCGGATCGGAAGCGGCAGGGGAGCTCTTTGCTTCGGGCGGCATCAGGCCGGCCAGTAGGGCGACAAGATCTGACGCATCAAACTGTTCGTCCGCCGACGCGGTTTCAGCGACCTTAGCGGCAGCTTCTGCTGCCTGCGCTGCCAGTTGGGCGGCAAATATTTCTGTTTCGGGATTGTCGAGGGTGTTTTTTGCCGGCTGGACAATTTTCGCCTTGAGCACGGCGGCAAAATCGGCGCCGCCTTCCACACCCCCAGTGAAATCGGCAGCAGCCCCAGGGGCGGAATCGGCAGCGGCGGTGGCCGGTGCGGGCGCGATAACGGGCAGCGGCTGGGGGGCAACGGTCATTTGCGTCATGGCAGACTCCAGGCAGGCATGGGTTTCATGCCCTCCTTAGTGCAAGAGGCGTGCCAACGTGCGATTTGCTGCGTGAAATGCGGCGTGAAACGCCGCGAGTGAAGCGGCGTCAGTGCCCGCCGTTGCTGAAGTTTTTTGCCGCGTGCTCGTCCTGAGTGCGCTGCTCGGTCTTCGCCTCGCTGCGCACCTCGTTGGCCTTGTGCCTTTGCGACAAGGTGTCGAAAGCCTTCACCCGATTGCGTTTGTCCAGCCATTCCTTTTGTCCGTCGACGGTGCGCTGCTTCGAGGCTTCGACGAGGGCGCCCTGCTGCGCGATGGCCTCATCCAGCCGGCCAAGAAATGAGCGGTAGTTGCCCCATTCCTCGCGTGTCAGCCCGTTCTGCGCCGCCTGGCGAAAGCGCGCCTCGTATTCCTCGCGGTACTGCTCCAGCAGGGCGAGCGTCTTTTCCACTTCCTGCTCGCTGGCAAACAACTGCCCGAGCCTGCTCGCCGCGTCGTCCATGCGGACGCTCGACAAGTCAAGCAGCGATTGCAGCGGAAACGCCTTCATCCTTCTGCTCCTAAAGTGTTTTACGGTTTGCAACGCCATTACTTTAGCAGGCCGCCCGATTATTTGCTCAGGCCTCGAGGCCGAACAGCCGGTGCAGTTTGAGCACGGCATCCTGGTAGTTCTCCCGCTCGTCCATGCCCTGCTGCAGGAAGGCCTCGAAGCCGGGCTGCATGGCGATGGCCTGGTCCAGGGTGGGATCCGAGCCGGCGGCATAGGCGCCGACGGAAATCAGGTCACGCGAACGCTGGTAGCGTGAATAGAGGTGCTTGAAACGCCGCACCACGTCCAGATGCAGCGGCTTGATCAGGCCGGTCATGGCGCGCGAGATCGAGGCCTCGATGTCGATCGCCGGGTAATGGCCCTGCTCGGCGAGTTGGCGCGAGAGGACGAAGTGGCCGTCGAGAATGGCGCGCGCCGCATCGGCGATCGGATCCTGCGGGTCGTCGCCCTCGGTGAGCACGGTGTAGAAGGCGGTGATCGAGCCGCCGCGCTCTGGGCCGTTGCCGGCGCGCTCGACCAGTTGCGGCAGGCGCGCGAACACTGAAGGCGGGTAGCCGCGTGTCACCGGCGGCTCGCCGATGGCCAGCGCGACTTCGCGCTGTGCCATGGCGAAGCGCGTCAGCGAATCCATGATGAGCAGCACATGGCGCCCCTGGTCGCGGAAATGCTCGGCGATGCTGGTGGCGTAGGCGGCGCCCTGCAGCCGCATCAGCGGACTGGTGTCGGCCGGGGCGGCGACGACGACCGAGCGCTTGAGGCCGGCCGGGCCGAGGATGTTCTCGATGAACTCCTTCACCTCGCGGCCGCGTTCACCGATCAGGCCGACGACGATGACCTCGGCGGCGGTGAAGCGCGCCATCATGCCGAGCAGCACGCTTTTTCCTACCCCCGAGCCGGCGAAGAGGCCGAGGCGCTGGCCGCGGCCGACCGTGAGCATCGAGTTGATGGCGCGGATGCCGACATCCAGAGAGGTGTCGATGGGTGCGCGTTGCAAGGGGTTGAGGGGACGGCTTTGCAGTGAACGCGAATGCTTGGTAATGAGCGGCCCGAGGCTGTCGAGCGGGCGTCCAGCGCCGTCGAGCACGCGCCCGAGCAGTTCGTCGCCGACGGGGAGGTGCTTGGCGCGGTCGGACTGGCGCCGGCTTCGCCTCTGGCGTTCGGAGGTCGAGGGCAGCTCCTGGCGGCTTTCCAAAGGCACCACATGGGCGCCGGGTGCCAGGCCGTAAACATCGTCGGTCGGCATCATGAACAGTTTATCCCCGGAGAAGCCGACCACTTCGGCTTCCACCGCCGTGCCGCCGGGCAGCGACACATGGCAACCCGAACCGAGCGGCAGTTTGAGGCCGGCCGCTTCCATGACGAGACCGTTGATGCGCGTGAGCCGGCCGCTGATCTGGAAGGGATTGCTGTCTGCGGCGAGACTGTGGCAATCCCCGAGGAAACCGGTCCATTTTTCGTGGTGTGGATTCACGTCTGCTCGGGCTCAATCCACTCGCTTGAAGCGCCCATGCCTTCGATGACGCGTTTCCAGCGGGTTTCCACGCCGGCGTCCAAATGGCTGCCGCCGGCTTCCATGCGCAGGCCGCCGCGGGCGATGGCGGCTTCCTCGTAAATGCGGTGGCCGAGATGGTTGAGCTGATCGCCAAGATAAGAGCGCACCAAAGAGGCGTCCTCCGGGTGCAGGTAGAGGACGGCATGCTGGTGCGGCAGTTGTGTCAGCGCCTCGCGCACCACCTCGAGAATCACGGCGGGCCGGGCGGCAATCGTCTGGCACACCACCTGACGTGCGATTTCGAGCGAAAGGCGCAGCAGTTCCCCGGCGACCTGCTGATCGAACTCGCCGAGCGCGCCATCCAGCTGTTCAACCAGGGTGTGCAGACACAGGGCTTCCATGCGCGCGCGTGCCGTGCCTTCCTCGTAACCTGCGTCGTAGCCCTGCTTGTGGGCGTCCTGATGGATGCGTTCGACGTCCGCGGCGGTAGGCAGGTTGGCCGCCACCGCACTTTTTTGCGCGATCTCTGGCACTGCTTTTTTCTGCTCGAAGCTGCCCAGTTCCCAGCGCTGCCAGGCGGTGAGATTTTCCTTGGGAAGAACAACGTTGGACATGGTGGCGGGTCGCTTCAGATGAACTCGTCTTCGCCCTTGCCGCTGAGCTGGATCTGGCCCTCGTCGGCGAGGCGCCGGGCGACCTTGAGGATTTCCTTCTGTTCGCGCTCGACCTCGGAGAGGCGCACGGGCCCTTTCGATTCGAGGTCCTCGCGCAGCATTTCGGCGGCGCGCTGCGACATGTTCTTGAAGACCTTCTCGCGCATCGCCTCGTTGGCGCCCTTGAGGGCGAGGATGAGCGACTCGGACTGGATTTCGCGCAGTAGCAGCTGGATGCCGCGATCATCGATGTCGATCAGGTTCTCGAAGACGAACATTTCGTCGATGATCTTCTGCGCCAGCTCCGGGTCGTACCCGCGCACGTTGTCGATGATCGCCGTTTCGTGCGCCGTGCCGACGAAGTTGAGGATCTCTGCCGCCGCGCGCACGCCGCCCATGGACGTCTTCTTGACGTTGGCGGCGCCCGAGAGAATGCGCGTAAGGGCCTCGTTCAGTTCCTGCAGCGCGGTCGGCTGCACGCCGTCGAGCGTGGCGATGCGCAGCAGGACGTCGTTGCGCAGCCGGTCGGTGAATTGCTTGAGGATGTCTCCGCTCTGGTCGGACTCGAGATGCACGAGGATGGTGGCGATGATCTGCGGATGCTCGTTCCTGATGAGGTCGGCGACGGTGGCCGCATCCATCCATTTCAGGCCCTCGATGCCGGCGGTGTCGCCGCCCTGGAGGATGCGCGAGATGAGGCTGGCGGCGCGGTCGTCGCCGAGCGCCTTGGTGAGCATGCCGCGGATGTATTCCTCGTCGGCCGTCACCGGCGCGCCGCGCTGGCTTTCCTCGTAGAACGCGTCGACCACCGCCTCGACCTGGTTGCGCGGCACGGACCTCATTGCCGCCATGGCGGTACCGAGCTTCTGCACCTCGCGCGGGCCGAGGTGCTTAAGCACCTCGGCCGCCTCATCTTCGCCGAGGGTAAGCAGCAGCATGGCGCTCCTGGTGACGCCGTCTTCGTTTGCCATGATGTTCCGGGCCTCGGTTATTGCACCTTGCCGGCCGGCGGGCTACCACCGACCCACTCCTTGATGACCGTCGCCACCGCCTTCGGTTCCTGCCTCGCCAGATCGCGCGCGGCCTGCACCTTCTGGTCGTAACTGGCGACGCCAGGCGCGGCGAATGCCGCCTCCTCGGCGATGGTCGGCATGCGGCTGGCGCTGTCCATCAATTTGCGCAGGAAGGGCTTCACCACGCCGAAGAAGAGGTAGGCGGCCAGTCCGGCGAAGATCAGGTATTTCAGTCCTTCCAGCACCCAGCCGATGAGGGTCGGATTCTTCCACAAGGGCGTCTCCTCGACAGGCTCCGCATCGGCCGTGGCGAAGGGACTGTTCTGCACACTGAGCGAGTCGCCCCGATCCTTGCTGAAGCCCATGGCTTCCTTGACGAGGTCGTTGATTTGCGCCATTTCCTTGCCCGCCAGCGGCTTGTACGAGGCCTTGCCGTCCTGCGCGACCGTCTTGCGGTGATTGATCACCACCGCCACGGAGAGGCGCTTGATGGCGCCGACCGGCTGGCGCACGTGGCGGATGGTCTTGTCGAGTTCGTAATTGGTGGTGGCGTCGTGCCGCCCGGCGGCGGTGTTTGCGGCGGTTGCGGCAGTCGTGGCCTTAGCCGCGATAGCGCCAGTTGCCGTGGCGCCAGTGGGTGCACCCGGCGCACCCGCACCCGGTGTGCCGGGCGCGGGCGGCGCGGTCAGGGGTGCGGTGGCCGGCACCGGCGGCTGGTTGGAGAGGGCGCCCGGCACACCCGCGGCGGCCGGACTACCGCCGCCGCCCTCACTCACCTGCTGGCTGCGGATCGAGATGTCCGGTGCGGAGTTCGGCTTGTAGGTTTCAGCGACCTGTTCGGCCTGCGAAAAATCGATGTCGGCCGTCACCTGGGCGCGGAAATTGCCGGGCCCGACCATCGGCGCGAGGATGTTCTCGATGCGCCGCACGGTGTTCGCCTCGATCTCCTGCACGTACTTCAGTTGCGTGGCGTCGAGGCCGGCGTTGCGCCCATTACCCTTGTCGGCGGACAGCAGGTTGCCGCTCTGGTCGATCACGCTGACGTTGGCGGCAGGCAGGTTCGGTACGCTGGAGGCGACCATGTGGGCGATGCCGGCCACCTGGTTCGGATCGAGGTTGCGGCCCGGATGGATGTTGAGCACGACGGAAGCCGAGGGCTTCTGATCGTCGCGCAGGAAGCCGGTCTGCTTCGGCATTGCCAGATGCACGCGCGCGCCCTGCACGGCGGCGAGCGACTGGATGGAACGCGACAGCTCGCCCTCCAGGGCGCGCTGGAAATTGATCTGCTCGATGAACTGGGACATGCCGAGCTTCTGCGTTTCCATCAGCTCGAAGCCGACCAGGCCGCCCTTGGGCAGGCCCTGCGAGGCCAGGCGCATGCGCAGCTCATGCACCTGCTGCTGCGGCACGAGGATGGCGCCGCCCGCTTCGGAAAACTTGAAGGGCGTGTTCATTTGCTGCAATGCGGCAATGATGTTGCCGCCGTCGCGTTCAGAGACGTTGGTGAACAGCACGGCGAAGGTCGGGGTGTGCGCCCACGTCCAGCCGGCGACGGCGATCGCCGCCACCATGGACAGGGCGATGATGGACAGCAGCTTCTGCTGCATGGGCAGCCGCATGAATGCGGCCAGTGAAAATTGCGTGTTGGCCATATCAACCACCGTTCATCAAGTTTGCGGGCCAGGTACTTACACAGGTACTTGCACAGGGACTTCCCCGAGCGTCTGGCGGCATTCTGCCCAGTCCATGCAAGAAGCGTTCTGCAGATAAGCGGCAATTTTTGCCTCCTATTTGCCGCCTTGGGCGGGTTGTCCCGGGCGTAATCTGCGGCCATCCGAAGAGGGGCGTGTGCATGGGCAAGCCAACTGAAAACCCGCAGCAGATTGAGGCCGGCCGCCTGGCCGAGGCCTTCCGCCTGTTCAACCAGGCATCGGAAGACCTTGCCGGCGCCTATACCAGCCTGCAGGAACAGGTTGCCGGGCTGACGGCAGAACTGGCCGTAGCCAACGGCCGGCTCAAGCGCGAATACGAAGAAAAGACCGCGCTCAATGAACGCCTGGCCCTGTTGCTGGACGCCCTGCCGGCCGGCGTGGCGGTGCTCAATGCTATGGGGCGCGTCGAACAGGCCAATCCGGCCGCCGCCTGCATTCTCGGCGCAGATATCGAAGGCCGCGTCTGGGAGGAATTCACCGAGGCCTGCCTGACGCCGACGGCGACGCCGGGCGAGTGGGACATGTCGCGTGCGCAAGGCCGTCGCATCGCCGTCACCGAAACGCGGCTGGCTTCCAGCGGCGGACGCATCGTGCTGATCCATGACGTGACGGAAACCCACCGCATGAAAACCCTGGCGGCGCGCAACGAACGCCTGGCAGCGATGGGCGAGATGACGGCGGGCCTGGCCCACCAGCTGCGTACGCCGCTGGCCGCTGCGCTCCTCTACGCCGGCGCCCTGGAGAATCCGCGCCTGCCGCAGGCGGAGCGCGCGCGTTGCGGCGCGCGCGTGGTAGAGCGCCTGCAGCATCTGGAGCACCTCATACGCGACATGCTGACCTTCGCCCGCGGCGAGGCGACGGGGGGCGAAACCGTTTCCGTATCGGCGCTGCTGGCCGAGGCGGCGCACGTGTTTGAGCCGCTGGCACGCCGCCGCCAGGTGGGATTCGTTGTCAGCGACGACAGCTGCGGCGCAGCCATCAACGGTAACCGCAAGGCGCTCTGTGGCGCACTCGTGAACCTGATGGAAAACGCCCTCGATGCCTGCGCGACGGGCGGACGCATCCAGCTTGACGCGCAACGCCTGCAGGAGCTTGTGTGCATTCGCGTGCGCGATAACGGCCGCGGTATGGATGCAGTCACACAAGCGCGCCTGTTCGAGCCGTTCTACACGACCCGCGCCGAGGGCACCGGCCTCGGTCTGGCCATCGCCCGTGGCGTCGCCCGCGCCCACGGCGGCGGCATCGAAGTGGCGTCCGAGCCGGGTGCCGGCGCGGTCTTCAGCCTGACTTTGCCAGGCAGCATCAACCTATCCGAGATACAACAACCGCTGGAACGGAGGACACCATGCCTGACCCGCTGACCACGCGTCTCGCCTCGGCGAGACGGGACCAAAACCAGGAGGCGCAAGCCGCCGCTCAAACTCGTGGCGAGGAGCCCTTCGGGCGACTCAATATCCTCGTCGTCGAGGACGACCTGCAACTGCGCGACGCACTGTGCCTGACGCTGGAGTGCGCCGGCCATCATGTGATAGGCGCGGCCGACGGCCCGGCGGCCTTGCGCCTGTTCGAGCGCGAGGCGTTCAACCTGGTGGTGAGCGACCTGCGCATGCAGCCGATGGACGGCATCGAACTGCTGAAAGCCATTCGCGGCCGCGAGGCGCATCTGCCGGTGCTGCTGATGACGGCCTTCGGCGACGTGGACAAGGCGGTGTCGGCGATGCGCGCCGGCGCCTGCGATTTCCTGCTCAAGCCGTTCGAGCCGAAGGTGCTGCTCGAGCATGTCGCCCGCTATGCCGCCCGGCCGCAACGGGCCGAGGGCGTGGTGGCGGACGATGCGCGCACGCGCAACCTGCTGGCGCTCGCCGCACGGGTGGCCAAGACCGAGGCCACCGTGCTGCTCACCGGCGAGTCCGGCACCGGCAAGGAAGTCTTCGCGCGTCACATCCATGCGCAGTCGCCGCGTGCCGCCGCGCCTTTCATCGCCATTAACTGCGCGGCGATTCCGGATAACCTTCTGGAAGCCACGCTCTTCGGCCATGAGAAGGGATCGTTCACCGGCGCGCAGGCAGCCCAGGCCGGCAAGTTCGAGCAGGCGCAGGGCGGCACGCTGCTGCTCGACGAGATTTCCGAAATGCCGCTGGCGCTGCAGGCCAAACTGCTGCGTGTGCTGCAGGAACGCGAGGTGGAGCGGGTCGGCGGGCGCAAACCCATCGCACTGGACATCCGTGTGCTCGCCACCAGTAACCGCGACATGGCGAAAGAGGTCGCGGCCGGCCGTTTCCGCGAGGATTTGTACTACCGCCTGAACGTCTTCCCGCTGCACGTGCCGGCACTGCGCGAGCGGCCGGCCGATATCCTGCCGCTGGCGCAGCATTTTGCCGGCCTGCACGGCAGTCCGGCGGCAAGGTTTGCCGCCGATGCCGAGGCGCTGCTGGTGGCCCATGCCTGGCCGGGAAATGTGCGCGAACTCGAGAACGCCATGCAGCGCGCACTGATTCTTGCCGGCGACGATACCGTCGCTGCCGAGGATCTGCAATTGTCCCTGCAGTTTTCGCCGCCCGTGCAGATGCTGCAAGCGCCTGATGCGAAGCAAGATGTTGTTCGTGCCACCGAATACGTGCCTGCGGCGCCGTCGAACATGCGCGACCTGGAGCGCCAGCACATTATCGAGACGCTGGCGGCGGTGAACGGCTCGCGCAAGCGGGCGGTCGAACTGCTTGGCATCTCCGAGCGCACCCTGCGCTACAAGCTGCAGCAGTACCGCATGGCCGGCGCCATCTGAAACGATCGGCGCCTCAGGGAAGTGGCATGGTGATTGCTAAGGTAATGCCGGGAAACACAGGAGTCTTGAAATGGACACACGCGGCATAGAACAGATGCTCTCGGAGTTGCGCTCGACGGCGCAGATTGCCTCCGGCAAGGCCTTGCAGCCGAAGCAGGCAGGTGAAGCAGGGGCAGCGGGGGGCGCGGGGGGCGCGGATTTCGGCCAGATCCTGAAGGGCACACTCGATCAGGTGAATCAGGCCCAGGTCGATGCGCAGAAGCTGGCGCAGGATTTCTCGGCGGGCAGCGGCAACGCCAATCTGCAGGATGTCATGATGTCCCTGCAGAAAGCCAATCTGTCGTTCCAGCAGATGGTGCAGGTGCGCAACAAGCTGGTCACTGCCTACAATGACATCATGAACATGCAGGTCTGACAGAAGAAAGGCGGAAAGTCAGTCCGTGCAACACGGCGGGGCGGCCGTCTCACCGCCTCACATCATGCCCGTTTCCCTCGCCTTGCGTTCCCGCTCGACGCGAATGATGTAACGCTGGATCAGGTTGAGCATGTGGCCGGGCAGGTCGACGAACTCGCAGCCCGAACGCTTGTTTTTCGTGCCGCTGCGCAGGGTGAACTCGAAGACGTTGCGCACGCGCAGCGTGGCCAGCACCGTGCCGACCTCCGGCAGTTCGAGGCGGCAGTTCTCGAACAGGTGGTCGGCCTCGAATTCCACGCCTTCAGGCGGCACCAGCACGCCCAGGCCGCCGCCGCTGATGTCGATCACTGTGCTCTCGATGATGCTTTCCGTGCCGTCCGCCAGCTTGACGGGGATGCTGCAGCGCAGGGGGTGGGCGATCGGTGCCGTCAAGCGGTAGAACTCGCGGCGCTGCAGGCGCAACAGTTCATCCGGGATGGCCGCGCGGAAAGCCTCCCGCCCCTCGAATTCCGTGCGCGTGAGGCGTCTGACGGTAAACTGGATCTTGACCTTTTCGTGGGAGGCGATGAAGACGAGTTTTTCGCTTTCCAGCGCCCTGCGGTTCATTTCGGCGTTGCTGCCTGGATCGAACTGCATGCCGCTGCCGTCAGCGGAGACAGAGAGCAGGGAGGTGAGCAGGAAATCGTTGCCCTGGTTGAAATAGACGGTGATGAGCGAACCCTTGTCGCGCATGGCACGCAGGATGAAAAGGATTTCCTTCTGCGAGTGCAGCAGGTACTTGCTGTAATCGTCGGCCTGCATCAGCTCGAAACGCAGCTGCGGGCTGTCCTCGTGATGGTCCTGTTCGACGGGCTTGCTCATGCTGCAAGTTTATCAATATTGCGCGACTTGGGGTGGCGCCTGGGCTTCTTCCATGCGGTAGAGCCAGGCCAGCAACTCGGCCACCGCGACATACAACTGCGGCGGGATGCGCTGGTCGAGATCGATCTGCATGAGCAGCGCCACCATCTCCGGCGATTCATGCACGAAGATGCCATGCTCGCGTGCCCGCGCGATGATCTCATCGGCGATCAGGCCGCGACCCTTGGCGACGACGCGCGGTGCGCTGTCGGCGGCCGAGTAGGCCAGCGCCACCGCCCCCTGTCGCGTTTCACGTGGGCTCATGCGATTGCACGCTTGCGGCGAGCGGCGGCAGCCCGGCCGCCGCGAAGGCTGCCGCAAGCTCTGTGAGGCCCTGCTTGAGGGCGGCTGCACTCTCGCTCGCCGTCATGCCGAGACTGACTTTCGCCGGCGTTATGCGCAGCACGACGTTGACCTCCCCCAGCCTGGGCAGCGTGAGCGCGAGCGATGTGGTCCACTGTTTCGCGGTTTCCTCTTCGGGCGCATCTTGCCGCTGCTCGTCGGCCGCTATTTCCCATTGCAAGGTTTGTCCCGGCCAGACCTCGCCACGCCAGATGATGTGCTGCGTTGCGGCAACATCGAGCTGCTGCTGCACGAGCAATTGCAGTTCGGCAGGCAGGCTGGGCGTTGTTGCGGTGGTGCTGCGTCCGGCAGCGGGTTCGGCGCTACGGGGAGAGGATGTTTCCGCAGTGTCTTCAGTTGGCGCGGACTTCGATGCGGAGGCTGCATCCGGCGCATGCAGCGGACGGAGAAGGCGCGCTTGCGGTTCGCGCGCCAGGGCTTCGGCCGGGTAGCGTCCGGCGACCCATTGCGCCTGATGGGATTCATAGAAGAGGCCGCTTTCGACGACCACCTGCTGCAACGCCGACACCAGCCGGCCCGCCTGCAGCGGCGGCTCGGCCAGCAGCGGGGTGCTGCGGCTGAGCATGGCCGGCTGCGGCACCTGCT
This sequence comes from Rhodocyclaceae bacterium, assembly GCA_018262775.1. Lineage (GTDB taxonomy): Bacteria > Pseudomonadota > Gammaproteobacteria > Burkholderiales > Rhodocyclaceae > Desulfobacillus. Next base: position 9,956 of record JADFDU010000007.1, on the reverse strand, counting down.
CCTCGTTCGCGAGCAGCGTGCTGATGATGCGGCCGGCGTGCGAGAGGGTGGCGGGCGGCGGCTGCCGCGCAGCCGTTTCCTTCGCGCTCTCGGCGACGATCAGATGCGGCGTGCGTGCCGTGACGATCAGTTCGAGCGTGTCGCCGGGCTTGGCTGACTGTGGCAGGGAAAGCGTCAGGCTGCGCTCGGCGACAACGGCGCGGAAGGTGCTGTCGGGCAGGGCGCTTTCAATGCGGGCGGTGAAGCGCTGCCCGAGCGGAAGCTCGGGCAGTTCGGCGGAAATGCCGCGTACCGCCGACACCGGGTTGACGGTGGCTTCGCTCAGGAGTCGCAGGCGTGCGGCCAGATCGGTGGGCATCATGGTGCATTCTGTCCGACATCGTCAGGCTGGCGCAAGACGGACGGCTACTGCGTAGCCGAGGCGCCGTAGGCGCGGCGCACCGAGCGCTCGCGTGCGCCACCGCCGAGAAGCTGCTTCACCTGCTCCATCCACGGTTCCGTATGGCGGCGCACTTCGGCGTCGTCGGCGAGGATACGCCGGATCAGCGCCACCTTGCGCGTGCGCTCGGCCTCCGTGAGCCGCTTCGGCTCGCCGCCGGCTTCGAGCGTGCGCGCCAGGCCGGCGCACTCCTTCTCGAGCAAGGTCAGCCTGTCCCAGTCGCAGGCCGCCGCCGCCTTGGCCATCTGCGCGGAGAGACTGCTCATCGATTCATACAGGGCGAGTGCATTCATGGTTTGTTGCCGATCTGCTCCCAGGCGCCTTTCAGTTCGGCCAGCAGGTGGCTGACTTCATCGAGCACGGCCGGCTGGTCGTGCAGATTGGCATGCAGCAGGCGGGCGCACATGTAGTCGTAGAGTGCGCCGAGCTTGCCGGCCAGTTCGCCGCCGGCTTCCTGGTCGAGGCTGGCCTTGAGGCCATTGGTGATGATGTTGATGGCCTTGGAGATGGCCTCGCCCTTACGGGCAATGTCCTGGGTGCCTTCCCTTCTTTGCATGTGCAACGAAGCCGAGGCCACGGCCAGCATGGCACCCTCGAAGAGCATGAGGACCAGCTTGTGGGGATCGGCCGTATCGACGCCGGTCTCGATTCCGGCCTTGCTGTATGCTGCTTTTGGGTTGTGCATCACCGCGAACATGTTCCGGGTCTCCTCGTGTTATCCGTTCGAGCCGCCTGCCTTGGGCAGATTTGCCAACTGTTGCTGCAGATAGTTGCTGGTCTGGGTCATGCTGGCCAGCATCGTATCAAGCGCCGTAAACTGCGCGCGGTAGCGTTTCTCGATCTGTTCAAGCCGATTGGTGAGTACCTCTCGCCGTGAACCGAGATCCTTGATCGAGGCATTGATGCCGTCCATGCGGCCGTCGACCAGGCCGTCGTTTTCCAGCATGCGGCCGACCAGTTTGTCCAGCAGATCGGCATAGCCGCGGGCGAAACCGATGGTGCCACGGTCGCCGGTGGCACCGCCGGTGATGCTGATCTTCAGCCCAGTGGCGTCGCCGACGCCGGTCAGTGCTTGGCCTGAGCCCGTGGCGGCCACGCCGCCGATGCTGCCGGCGACATCGACGCCGGCCGTCTCGGCCGTGCCGCCGAAGAGGTCGGCGGCCGCATTGCCCCCGGTGACGGTGACCGTGGAAACCGAGCCGTAGCGGTTGGACGTCAGGGTGAGTTTGCCACCCGACTCCGTGACGGTCACGCCGCTTCCGGCGGATGTGAGCGCGCTCGCGCCGTTGATCTTCGACTGGATTTCCGCCGCCAGCGCCGCGGTCGTCAGGTAAGTGCCGGCATTCAGGGTCACGCTGACCGAAACCCCATCCACCGTCAGGCTCAGGGTGTCGTTGCTGTCGGCATTGATGGTCAGCGCAGCATTGCCCTGGCCGACGGATTTCCCCTGGGTGGCGAGCTGCGTGACGTTGATGGCGTAGCTTCCGTTCTTGGTGTCAGTAGTGGACGACACGAAGGAAACCAGGCTGTCGCTCGGCTTGCCTACGGCGGCGAACAGCGTGGCAACGTCCTTGGTGCCGTCGCTCAGCGCGGCCGTCAGCTTGCTCGAGTCCAGCTTAAGCGTGCCGTCCGTCTGGAAGGTCACGCCGATGTCCCCCAGAGACGTCAGGCCGCCGCCGGCGGTGGACAGCGCCGTGTTGAACAGGCCGCGCAGCTGGCTTTGCACGGAACGCACGGTGGCGTCACCGGTCAGGATCGAAGCCTGCTTGTTGACGGCGTCGTACTTCGATAGGTTGGTCAGGGTCGCGTTCAGGTCATTGAAGGCCTTGACGAAGGACTCGACGACGGCTTTCGTGCCGGCGGTGTCCTTGGCCACCGTCAAGGTCGTCGTTTCACTCTCCTTTAGCAGGGTCAGGGTGACGCCATCGATGGCGTCGGTCCAGGTGTTCGTCGACTTGCTGATGCTGATGCCGTCGATGATCGCCGTGGCATTCTGCGCGGCCACGGTCTGCGAGAGGTTCGTCGTGCCGCCCGTCGAGGCGTCGTAGGCGAGTTGCGACAGCCCGGCGGCATCGGTGTTGTCGAGGTCGTCGTCCGCCACGGAGATTTTCAAGGCATTCGCGACGCCGCCCTCCTTCGAGGCGACGACGAGGCGGTAGCTGCTACCGTTGTTGATGATGCTCGCTGTCACGCCGGCGTCGGCGGCGTTGATGGCGTCGCGTACGCCGGCCAGCGACGAGTTGGCGCTGCCGATGGTGATGGTCTTGGCGGATTTCTCCGGATTCAGCGTGAAACTGCCGCCGCTGTAGGTGCCGAACTGGATGGTCAGGCTGCCGCTACCGACCGTGTCGCTGGTGGCGTCGAACGTGACGGATTTGAGTTTCTGCATCTGAGCCAGCGTCTGCAACTGGATGGAATAGGTGCCCGCCGAGGCAGAGGGAGCCGCGCTGGCTGACAGCACGGTGCCGTCGGCAACGCTTGCCTTGACGGCGGTAAATCTTGCCGGGGTGGCAAGGGCCGCCACGGCACCCTGGAAAGAGGAGAGGGCGCCCTTCAGGCTGCCGTAGGCGGAGAGCTGCGCCTGCAGCTTGACTTCCTTGGTATTGAGAAGCGACAGGGGCCGCTGCTCCAGCGCCATAAGCTGGCTGACTAGGCCATTCACATCCAGGCCCGAGCCGATTCCCGGTGAAGAGAGCGCCATATTGCTCCTGTTTGTTACTCGTTGATTTCGCTATGCCTTGCCCTTGAGCAGCAGGCCCTGCAGCCGATCCATCGCCCGGGCGATCGCCAGCACCTCCTCGTTGGGAATCTGCCGGATCACTTCCTTCGTGGCGCCATCGACTACGCGGATCACGGTCTTGCCCGTTTCTCCGTCGACCATGAATTGCAAATCCTGTGCCACCGGCTCGGCAATACGCTGAAGCTGTCGGGCAACTTCTTGTACTTGCTCGCGCTCCGGGCGCGAGGCGGGTTCCGATGCCGGCTTTGCCGGTGGATCGGCGCGTTTGGCTTGCGCGGACTGGGCAACAGTGCCCGGTCCGCTAATCTGGGGTATCGCCATGTTCCTGCTCCTTGAACATTGCGACGACGCGGGCGGCCTTGTGGACCGGCCCGCGTATCGTCATGCTGCCGACCTTCTTAGCCGCGGATTAGCGTCAGCACCTGCTGCGGCAGGGCATTCGCCTGCGCCAGCATCGCCACGCCGGCCTGCTGCAAGATCTGGGCGCGGGTGAGGTTGGCTGTTTCCTGCGCGAAATCGGCATCCTGGATCCGCGAGCGCGACGCCGTCAGGTTCTCAGCCGTGGCCTGCAGGCTGGAGATGACGGACTCGAAACGGTTCTGGATCGAGCCGAAGGTCGAACGCAGGTTGGTGATCGAGGTCAGCGCAGCATCGGCGCGCGTGATGGCGACATTGGCGTTGGCGACCGATGTTACGGAAACCGAGTTGAGCGCGGAGGCACCGAGCGCCATCGAGCTGCCATCGGCATAGCCGATGTAAGCTTCATTGTTTCCGGACAAAGTGATGGATTCGGTGGAGGTCAGCCGGATCGTGCCGCCATACGTGTTGGATACTGCCACGCCGGTGGCCGTGGTTGCGGCGGTGAGCGCATCGTTTGCGGTGTTGTTCAGGCCGGCGGATGTCGTGGTGAGACCGGTGCCAATCAGAGTGCTGCTAGCATCGGCATCGGTGGCCGTCTGGGATACGACGATATTGCGGCCATCCGACGCGTTCAAGGTCAGCTTGCCACTGCTGAACGTGGCCGTCACGCCGGTGGCGGCGGAGTTCGCGTTGATCGCGATGGCCATGTCGGCGCCGGCGATGGTGACTTGCGAAGCCGCGTTATAGATGTTCGTGCCGTTGATGCTGAGAGTGTAGGTGTCCGCAGCCGCCCCACTGGCCAGCGTCGTGTAATCGAATACCGCTGTGGTGTCAGCAGAAGCTGTGAGATTGGGCACGCTCGACTCGTTGATGGCCTTGACCTTCGAGTAGGCGCTGCTTGCCGTCCGGCCCGCATTGCCCGCGCCCGAACTATTGTCGGCCGACGCGCCGATGGCGACGGCAGAGTTCGAGCCGACAGTGATCGAAAGATCACCCGAGGCCAGCGCGTTTGTAATATTCACGCCAGTGCCTTGTTGGCCAAGGGCCAGGCTTGTGCTATAGGCCGTTGAGCCGTCCACATAGTCGGCGGTCTTGCCGATTGCGGTGTTGCGCATGCTTGTCGCAAGGCCGATCGAAATGGTTTCACCGACGTTGGCACCAACTTGGAAGGTTGCCGTCCCGAAACTGCCGTCGAGGAGTTTCTGACCGTTGAACGAGGTTTGAGCCGCAACGCGGTCGACCTCGGCCAGGCGCTGCTGCACTTCGAGATCCAGAGCGGCCCGGTCCGAGGCGCTGTTGGTGGCGTTGGCTGCCTGCACAGCCAGTTCGCGAACGCGCTGCAGGTTGTTGGCGATTTCGGCCAACGCGCCCTCGCCGGTTTGCGCCAGGGAAATGCCGTCGCTGGAATTGCGGGCAGCCTGGTTGAGGCCGCGAATCTGCGTCGTCATCCGTTCGGAAATTCCGAGGCCGGCAGCGTCGTCCTTGGCGCTGTTGATGCGCAGGCCGGAGGAGAGGCGCTGGAGGGAAGTGGCGAGGGCGGTTTGCGACGTGTTCAGGTTGCGTTGCGAGTTCAGCGACGCGATGTTGGTATTGATAATCTGAGGCATGATGTTTCTCCTTGCATGTTTGAGGGTTTTGACAGCGCCGCCCCCTGACTCCCGATCCGGCAGGCGATGATGTCGCCGTCAAATGCACTAACGGATTGCCCCGGGAAAACTTTAGGGTGGAGTCGCAAGGCTCCGCCCTATTTCTTTGAGGAAAAAGCAGTTTTTCTGAGCGATGCAAAAATATTCCTCAAGTTCCCTCAGGTCGTGCCGATAAGGCATGTACACGTCTTCTTGCGTGCAGGGTTTGCAACTCCCCTGACTCCCAAAAAATCGCCGGCTTGCGCCGGCGATTTTCCTTTCTGGGGGTGTCTCGGCTCAGTCGGCCCGCACCACCCTGTTCTTGCCGGATTTCTTGGCCTGGTACATGGCGGCGTCGGCACGGGCGAAGGCGTCGTTGCGGAGTTCGCCTTCGCGATAGGCGGTCACGCCGGCACTGAAGGTGATGAGAAGCTTTTCGTTCTTGTGCATGAAGAAGCGCTTGGTCAGTTCGCGCTGCAGGCGGGTCAGCGCGGCGACGGCATCTTCCAGCGACGTATCCGGCAGGATGATGAGGAATTCCTCCCCGCCATAGCGGGCCAGGGTGTCGTTCGGCCGCACGGTCTCGCGGATGACGCGCGCCAGGTGCACCAGGGCGTCGTCGCCGGTTTGGTGGCCATAGGTATCGTTGAGCCGTTTGAAATTGTCCACGTCCAGTAAAGCCAGGCAGATTGGCGTTTGACGGCGCTGCGCACGGGCCAATTCGCGATCCATGGCTTCCTCAAGTCCCTTGCGATTGAGGGCACCGGTGAGTTGGTCGTGGCGCACCATTTCGCTGGCTTCCGTGAGTTCATTCTGCAGACGTGCGACTTCCTGCTCGGCCTCGTCGACGCGTGCCTTCAAGGCCTTCAGATCGTCACGCGATCGTTGTGCATTGAGTTGAATGACGCGCGTCTCGCGTACGACTTCCTCTATGACGTCATTCAGCTCAGCCAGGTCGTTGGCAGCACTGATCTTTCCGGCGCATCTCTCGATTTTGTCGTGGTATTCGCTGGTCGATTCGGAGAATGTGGCCAAGTGATCGACAAAACCGGCGAGCATGACCTTCAGCCTGTCCTTGGCCTCGTTGAGGTTTTTCTTGAGTGTGCTCTGCCGGTAGATGACTTCCTTCAGCCGCTGGCCGACGTCGTCGAGGCGGCGCAGGTTCAGCGGCTGGCCGAAGAGGTCGAGTACCATGCCGATCTGACCCTGCACCCACTTGTCATCCTCCACCAGTTCGCTGATGTTTTCGATGACAAGCTGCAACAGCTTCTGCAATGCCGCCTTGAGTTCGGCCTGATCCTCGGCGACGAAGTTCAGGCGGTAGTTGAATTGCTTGAGGCGCCTGGCAAGCAGGTTGAACGTTGCGGCGTCGCGCGCCTGCCTTAAGCCGGCAGCCAGCGACGTGGCTTCATCGGCCAGCTCGGGCGTGTCGATCAACAGCATGCTGAGCGAGCCTTCTACCAATTGTGCGATCAGCTCGCGCAATTCTTCGCTGGGCAGCTGCAGGTCGGCCGTGCCGGCATATTGGGGAGAAGCGCTTGCATCGCGCCCTGTGGGATGCGTATCAACGCCCGGAGACACACCTTCCGCCAGGGCAGGGGCTTCGGCTACGGGGCTGGCCTTCGACCAGGAACGCAAAAGTGAATGCATGCGTCCGTGGAGGTTGGCTGGGTCGGCTCCCGCGGATTCCAGAATGTGGTTGATGGCCTCGCGTTTCTGGGCGGGCGTGATGCCGGCATGGCGGCGCTCCATTTGGCCAAGCAGTTCGCCGATCAATTCGGACCAGTCAAGCGGCTCGACTTCGAACGCCTTGAGCATGGCCAGCATGGTAGTTGTCAGTGCAGCCCAGTCTTTGGCGGCGATGGCGGTATCAAATTGCTGCACGAAGCGCGCTTGCTCCGGCGTGGAGCGGGGCAAGCGCCCGCTCAGTGTCTTCAGTGTGCGACCGGGGAATGCTTCGTTTTCCGTAGTGCCGGCGATCTCGTGATAGAGGATGCGGTAATTGTCCGGCGTCGGCGGGGTGCGCTTTGAGGCCAGGCGGCGCAGGGTTTCGCGCGCGATTTCCGAGGGTTGGGTTATTTCAGCCATGATTGGATATCCTTCGCCGTAAATTAACGGCCGAAGTCCGCCGGACTTGAAGGCGCCTGCGGAAAGGCGTTATTCGGACAGACCGTGCTTGAGACCGTAATGGGTCAGTTCGGCGTTGTTCTTCAACTTCATCTTCTCGAGGAGGCGTGCGCGATAGACGCTAACGGTCTTGACGCTGAGCTTGAGTTCCTCGGCAATCAGCGTGAGTGTCTTGCCCGAGGAGATCATGACCAGGGTCTGATACTCCCTGTCGGAGAGCTTTTCGTGCGGCGGGCGTTCGCTGTCATCCGCAATGGCATTGGCCAGTTCTTCCGCTAGAGAAGGACTGACGTATTTCTTGCCGCAGGCCACCTGGCGTATGGCTGTCACCAGTTGTTCCGGGGCACTTTGCTTGGTGAGATAGCCCGAGGCGCCAGCCTTGAGCGCGCGGATGGCATATTGCTCCTCCGGATGCATGCTGAGCATCAGTACGGGCAGCTTGGGAAATTCCTTTTTGAGTTGCTTCAGGGTGTCGATGCCGTTCTTATCGGGCATCGAGACATCCATAAGCATGACATCCCATTCTCCCTGGCGAGCCATTTGCAATGCCTGCAAACCGTTATTGGCTTCGCCGGCGACGACCAAGTCTTCGGAATCGGAGAGGATCTGGCGGAGGCCATGGCGGACGATGGCGTGGTCGTCGGCGATCAGGATGCGTATCTGTGTCTTCATGAATAGCGACTGTAATTCATTGGGGGAAATCCTGCCGGGCGGTCTCGCTGGGTTTGTAGGGCGCGCGCAAGATGACACGGGTGCCTTGGGGCGAGTTCCTGGCCAGTTCAAGCGAGCCGCCCAAGCCCCGCATGCGCTCCTGGATGCCGCGCAGTCCGAACGATTTGGGCTTGTTCAGATCCTCGGCAGAGATGCCCCTGCCATTATCGGAAATTTCGAGTACCAGATCACGCCCGTCGATACTGAGCTGGATGCTGACCCGCATGGCCTGGGCGTGCTTCGCGACGTTGGTGAGGGCCTCCTGAAAGACGCGGAAGAGGGCAAGCGATGTATCTTCATCGGGATCGATCTCGTGGGTGATACCCATCGTGTCGCAATTGAGCCCGACGCGTTGTGAGAAGTCCTCAGCCTGGCATTCGATGGCAGCCGCCAAACCAAAGTCCTTGAGAATGCCGGGACGCAATTCCCGCGCCACGCGCCCGGCTGTGTTGATGGCCTCGTCGATCAGGCCTTCGATGCCTCGGACCCGCTTGCGCAGTTGCAAGGGATCCATGGGCAACTTGCTCGAGAGCAGAGAAGCCTCAATCTTGATTGCTACCAGGGTGCCGCCGAGCTCATCATGAATATCCCGTGCGATCCGCTCGCGTTCCTCTTCCTTGGCCGCTTCTAGGTGCGAAGATAATTCGGCCAACTGAGCCCTGGATTCGCGCAATTCTTTTTCCGCCATCTTGCTTTGGGTAATGTTGGAGGCGATGCCTTCCCACTGAACCTCGCTGCTGGCGAGGTACCGCGGTGCGGATCGCAAATTAATCCATTTTTTTGTGCCTTCCGCGCTGCGGATACGGCCGTCCCAGTTGACCTGCGTTAGATTGGCTGCGGAAAGGGAGAGTGCCATGTTGATGGAATCGCACTCCTCGGCATGAATGGCATCAAAGAACAGTTGGGGCGATGCAGTAAGTTCAGTGGGCGATAGCCCCAGCAGGGCTGCTGAACCTTCGCTGACATACAGGAAGCGCAACCTGCCATCCTGGGTCTGCAGGAGCTGAAACACCATCCCCGGGATATTCGAGACCAGTGAGCGAAAGCGTGCTTCGTTCTCCTGTACGGCTGCCAATGCCGCACGACGTTCTGCGCGGTTTTTTGCCTCGCGAATTTCTCTTTCGACGGCGGGAACCAGGCGGTCGAGATGGTCTTTGGAAAGATAGTCGTGCGCCCCCGCACGCATGGCAGCTATGGCCGTTTCTTCGTCAATAACGCCGGATACGATGATGAAGGGCAAATCTAGATTCAGTTCCTGCATCAGTTCCAGTGCAGACAGGGCGTTGAAGCCGGGCATGCTGTGATCGGAAAGAATGGCATCCCAGCGTCCGTCAAGCAGGGCCTGACGCGTGGTGTGGGCGTTGTCGACTCGCTCGAATTCGAGGGAATGGCCGGCGCGCTTGAAGCAACTGATCAGCAGAAGAGCATCATCCTCTGCGTCTTCAATGATCAGGAGCTTCAGGGAAGCGTTTTTATTTGGCTGCGATTGAGCCATCGCGTAGCGTTACGAACGTTTTTTCGTCTTGAAGTCTACTCTAAACCACCTGTAGCGCAAGCATACGGGACAAGAGAAGAACCTAAACAGTCAGCTATAATTTCACCCGTGCCGGCATAGCTCAGTTGGTAGAGCAGCTGATTTGTAATCAGAAGGTCGCGAGTTCGATTCTTGCTGTCGGCACCATTCTCATTTGGTACGTTTTTATCGTCGCGCATGTGAAATAAGCTTGCTGGCTTCCATTGTTCTGTACGCGGAGACTGGCCGTGACTGGCGCAAAATAAGCAGGATTATTCACGTTGTTCCCAGCCCGCCAAACCGTTCGTAAAAGTAGGGAGCGGCCTCTGGCAGGCGACCGGTGGCAGTTTCCAGCACGGACATCAGGTGGTTTTCGGCCCCTTTCTGCGTAAGGACGTAAAGTTCGTGGCAGAGTTGCCGGGCGGCATTGCCGGACCAATC
>JADFDU010000006.1 GCA_018262775.1 Rhodocyclaceae bacterium | reverse complement strand
ACGAGGTCTGGAGCATGGATTTCGTGTTTGACCGGTTGGCCGATGGCCGTTCGGTGAAGTGCTTGACGGTGGTGGACGACGCCACGCAGGAGGCAGTGACGATCACGCCCGACAGGGCGATCTCTGGGGCGTACGTGACGCGGATCCTGGAGGGGGTCAGGCGCGAGCGTGGACTGCCCAAGGTGATCCGTTCGGACAATGGCAAGGAGTTCTGTGGCCGCGCGATGGCGATCTGGGCGTACGAGAACAACGTGGCGCTGCGCTTCATCGAGCCGGGCAAACCGAACCAGAACGCCTACGTTGAATCCTTCAACGGGCGACTGCGCGACGAATGCCTGAACGAGCACTGGTTCACGAGCCTGGCGCATGCGCGCGTGGTCATCGAGGAATGGCGCAGGGACTACAACGAACAGCGACCGAAGAAGAACCTGGGCGGAGTGCCGCCGGCCGTTTACGCGGCGCGCCTGAGTTCGCTCGCGAACTCAGGCGCAAAGGAATCGAGTACAGTTTGCAGCGATGGACTCCAAATCAGACTGCTACTGAAATAGGGATCACGTCGTGTGGAAAACAAGGACATCGGCTTCGTCAATGCGGGTCAGGAGGCAGTGGTGAAGATCGAGACTTTCCCGTTCACCAAGTACGGCACCATCGGCGCAAAGGTGACCCACGTCTCCCACGATGCGGTGAATGACGAGAAGCGGGGATTGATTTTCCCGGCACGGATCAATCTGGAACGGGCGACGATCCAGGTGGAGAACAAGACCGTCAACCTTTCTCCCGGCATGGCGGTGTCGGTGGAAGTGAAGACCGGCAAGCGCCGCGTGATGGAGTACTTCCTGTCGCCGCTCATGCAGTACAAGGATGAGAGTTTGCGAGAGCGGTGAATCCGCTGCGCGGTTTATCCCGTAACCGCCTATCAACCGGCCTTGCGCAGGACACACTCCACATAAGCTTCGCCGTCCGGCGGGGACTGACTTTTCTGCGCGCGCCACATCGTTTCGCCCAGGCATTCCAGCACATCGTGCAGCGCGTCGTGGCGGTCGCCGCGCCGGGCAAGCAGCGTCTCGAAGGCGGCGCGCAGGCCGTGCGGCTGATCGATTGCGAGTTGCTCCTCCACAGCCAGGTGCAGGGAAAGATGCAGGAAGGGATTGGCTTCGCCGGATTCCGGCGTCCATTCGCGTGCCAGGGCCGTTTCGCTGTCTTCCAGCAGGCCCTGATACTCGGGATGCTGGGTGACGAGGCGGATGGCTGCATCTTCGAGCGGTGAAACGACTTCCCTGGCGCGATGCTTGCGCCAGGCGTCGATGAAGAATTGACGCGCCTGATCTCGCGAGGGACTAAACAAGGGTGCCAGCCTTTGTTTTTGCGGCACGGGTGCCCGCCTTTGAATTTAGGGTATCAGCCCTGCACAACGCCAGTACGACGGCGTTGTGCACCTGGCGATTGCCGTCGAGCAGGGGGGCGATCTGGCCGCCGCCATAGGCACCGATCAGGGGCATGCCCGGGAAACGCGCCTTGAGCACGGCCAGGTCGCGGTCCTCGCCGTCGAAGAAGTAGGGGCCGCGGCCGAGGCAGGAAAAGAGCAGGCCGAAGTCTGGCGCGGTCTCATCAGTCTCATGTTGGGCCGCCAGTTCATCGACGAGCCGGCGCATGTCGTTTTCTGCCGCCAGGGCCTGCCGCATGGCCCAAAAAATCTGTGCGCCGGATTCCAGGGGCATGGCCAGCGTGACCGAGCGATCATCATGGTTGGCAGAGAGGAGCGGCACCAGGCTGTAACGCCCTTCCTCGATGGCGTGTTCAGGCTGGCCCGAAATGATGCCGGCGGCCAGCAGATGGAAGGGCAGCTTTTCCATTTCCCGCATTTCCAGCGGCAAGTCGCGCAACAAGGAACTGAGCGCAGGATGCGCGCCCGTTTTCAGCACTTCGCGGCCGTTACTGGTCGCGGGGCGCGGTTCGCCAAGGATGCGCATGCCGCGTGAGACGCCAATGGCCGTGTGCGCGCCGACGATCGCAGTCTCGCAGCGTCCGTCGTCGGCCATCTTGCCGTGACACCAGAGTCGGCCTGCGCCGTGTGCGCTGTTGTCGGTGGACAGCAGGCCATAGCGTCGCCCGCCGCTTTTCAGCCAGGCGCTGGATACGGCGTTCGGTGCGGCCAGGCTGAGCAGCGGCGCATCCGCGGGGGGGTGCGCCGCCAGGCCGCAGTCGCCGCCGAAGACCATGGCGCAGGCGGCGGGGCGGTCGAGCACCCAGTCCTCCTCGGTGAACACGCCCGGCGCCGTGCAGCCGGTGACCTGCAGGCAGTTGGCGGCGCGCGAGGCTGCCACCACCGCGGCATGGGCCATGTGCGCGAAATCCGCGGTGAGAAAGAGCAGCACGCTGTGGGCGATGCCGACGCCGGCGCGCTCGAGCGCCGCGCGCACGACGGCCGCCGCCAGCTCGGGGTCGGCCTTGTCGGCGCTGGCCAAGGCAGAGGCAATCTGGCTCATCCGGCGGTTTTCTCCGGCCATTCGCACAGGTCGTTGATGAGGCAGTGCGGGCAATCCGGCTTGGCCGCCTTGCAGACGTAGCGGCCGTGCAGGATCAGCCAGTGGTGGGCATTCGCCAGGTATTCGGCTGGAATGACCTTGAGCAGTTTGTCTTCGACCGCGCGCACGTCCTTGCCGGGGGCGAGGCGGCTGCGATTGGCGAGGCGAAAGACATGGGTGTCCACGGCGATGGTCGGCTCGCCGAAGATCGTGTTGAGGACGACATTGGCAGTCTTGCGGCCGACGCCGGGCAGGGCCTCCAGCGCCGCACGGTCGTTCGGCACCTTGCCGCCGTGCTGTTCCAGCAAAATCTGTGACATGGCGGCGACGTTCCTGGCTTTCGTCTTGTAGAGGCCGATGCGGCTGAGGTACGGCTGCAGTCCACCTTCGCCGAGGCGCGCGATTTTCTGCGGCGTGCCGGCGGCCTTGAAGAGTTCGCGCGTGGCCAGATTCACGCTCTTGTCGGTGGCCTGCGCGGAGAGGATCACCGCCACCAGCAGCTGATAGGGCGTCTTGTATTCGAGTTCGGTGGTGGGGGCGGGATTGGCCTGGGCGAAGCGCTCGAAGATCGCGCGGACTTTCTTCGGCGTCATTGTGGTTTGTCAGGAGGTAGGTTGCGCCGACAAAGTCAGCGTCCGGCGCACGGCGCGGGCGTCGAGCCAGTTGCGGCCGGCGATCATGAAGCCGAGCACGAGAAAGGCGCCGGGCGGCAGGATGGCGACGAGGAATCCCGGATAGCGCTCCGGCAGCAGCTGCAGGGCCTGCGTGCCGGGGATCACCATCTCGATACCGGAGAACAACTGGCCGGTGCCGATGATTTCGCGCAAGCTGCCGAGCACGGCGATGGCCACGACCATGCCGACGCCCATCATGGCGCCGTCCCAGGCGGCGATGAGAGGAGTGTTCTTGGCAGCAAAGGCTTCCACCCGGGCCAGCACGATGCAGTTCACCACGATGAGCGGGATGAAGATGCCGAGTACCAGATACAGCTCGTGCAGCCAGGCGTTCATGACGAGGTCCACCATTGTCACGAGGGAGGCGATGATGAGGATGAACACCGGAATGCGGACTTCGCGGGGGATGAAGCTGCGCACGCTGGCCACCATGCCGCTGGCGATGGCCATTACCAGGATGGTGGCGAGGGCGAGGCTGACGCCGTTCACGAAAGTCGTGCTGACGGCGAGAAGGGGGCACAGGCCGAGCAGTTGCACCAGGCTGGTGTTCTGCTTCCAGATGCCGTTGTAGGCGACTTCCCTGAAGGTGCTCATGGCGTGGATTCCTTCTCCATGACGGATTGTGCCGCAAGGGCATAGAGTTTGTCGCGGTTCGCGACGGCGAACTGCAAGGCACGGCCTACGGCCTGGGTGACGGCGCGGGCGCTGATGGTGGCGCCGGCACGGGCATCGAAGTGTCCGCCGTCCTTCTTGACCTTCCAGGCGGCCAGCGGGATATCCTCGAAGCCCAGGGCGTCGAACTGGCGGATCCAGGGAGCGGCCTTGTTGCGGTCCTTCTTCGGCTCGATGTAATCGCCCAGGCCCGGGGTTTCCTTGTGGCTGACGACGCGCACGCCAAGCACGCGGTTGTCGGCGCCGACGGCGAGAATCAGGCGGATTTTGCCGCCGTAGCCATCGGCCGCCACGGCCTCGAATACCACGGCCGCCGCTGCACCGGCCTTGCGCGCACGCAGCAGGCGCACGGGATCATCGCGTTCATCCAGGCCGAGTTCGGGACGCGGTGCCAGCAGAATGAAATCCGCCAGCGGCGCATTGTCGTAGAGGGCGGCCGGCAGAACCTCGTCCACGAGCTTCATCTTTTCCGCTTCAGTGCTGGCGTCGATGGCGGGCTTGGTGGCCCGGTAGGTGGTCGCCATGAGTGTCGTGAACACCAGGGTGAAGACCGTCAGGATGAGTGCGGTGCGCAGGGCGACGCGGAGGGCGGTCAGTTCGCTCATGGCGTCCCTCCGCCTTGTTTGTCATCGCCGCGTTTGTCATCTTTATGGCCGAACACCGGCGGCTGGGTACGCATGTCGATGAGCGGCACGCACAGATTCATGAGCAGCACGCCGAAAGCCATGCCGTCCGGATAGGCGCCGAAAGTGCGGATGATCCACGTCAGCAGGGCGACGCCGGTAGCGAAGATGAGCTTGCCGCGCGGCGTGGTGGCGCCGGAGACCGGATCGGTGGCGATAAAGAAGGCGCCGAGCATGGCGCCGCCGGTGATGACATGGAAAGTCGGCCCGGCGTAACTGTCGGGGTTGGCGAGGCTGAACGCGGTGGCGATCGCCGCCAGTACGCCAAGAAAGGCGACCGGCACATGCCAGGTGATGATGCGCTGCTGCAGCAGCCACAGGCCGCCGGCGAGGTAGGCCAGCGCGATCCATTCCCAGCCCTTGCCGCCGATGTTGCCGAAGGTGGCGTGCGAGCCGAGGATGCCGGCGACGGTGGCGCGCGCTGCGGCGGAATGCAACTGCGTGCGCAGCGCATCGAGGGGCGTGGCCATGGTGACGGCGTCCTGCGGGGACTGACTTTGGAATATGACGTGCATCTGCGCCGCGAAGTCGGTGAAACCGACCGCCGGCCACTGCGACATCAGGGCCGGGAAGGCGATGATGGAGATGCAAAAGGCCACCATCGCTGGATTGAACGGGTTCTGCCCGAGCCCGCCGTAGAGATGCTTGGCGACGATGATGGCGAAGAACGTGGCCGAGACGATCAGCCACCAGGGCACGATGGGCGGGAAAGTCAGGGCGATCAGCCAGGCCGTCACCAGCGCGCTGCCGTCGGTGAGGAAAAGACTCAGCGGTTTGCCGCGCAGCCTGAGCATCGCCGCCTCGCCGAGCAGCGCTGCGGCGGAGGCAAGCGCGATCTGCACGAGGATCGCCGCGCCGAAGAACCAGACATAGACCGCGATGCCTGGAACGAGTGCGAGCAGCACCTTGAGCATGATGACGCGGACGCTGATCGGCAGATGGACGTGAGGTGAGTTCGCCATGGTCTGTCTATACCGGCTCATCCGGCGGCGTCTTGGCCAGTTCGCGCACCTTGAC
Source organism: Rhodocyclaceae bacterium (assembly GCA_018262775.1). GTDB lineage: Bacteria > Pseudomonadota > Gammaproteobacteria > Burkholderiales > Rhodocyclaceae > Desulfobacillus. The sequence goes on along the minus strand of JADFDU010000006.1, from coordinate 69,998 downwards.
GCGGCGTGCCTCGATCTCGCGGATCTCGGCCTGTTTCTCGGGCGTCAGGTTGTCGATGTTCTTCGGCTGCACGCCGGCCATCTGCGACTGGACGCGCTGCATGGCGGCGGCGATGAGCGCCTTTTTCCGCTCGTCCAGTGCTGCCAGCGGCTTTTCCTCCGCGAACGCTGTCGCCGCGGGAGCCACAGCCGCTTTGACTGCGCCCGCGCCTTCCGCCGCCTGCCGCCCGGCGGCGGTCTTGGCGGCAAGGCGCGCCGCCTTCTCGGTCTTCTCGCGCTCGTCCCGCGCAGTGCGGAACTCGTAGCGCTCGCGTGCAGCGTCAGCCGCGGTTTTCTCCCGCTCCAGCGTGCGCATCGAGGACTTGGCGAAGCGGTAGTAGTCCACCAGGCGGATGTTCGACGGGCAGACATAGGCGCAACAACCGCATTCGATGCAATCGAAAATGCCGTACTCCTGCGCCTTGCCAAAATTCTTCGCGCGCGAGAACCAGTACAGTTCGTGCGGCTGCAATTCGGCGGGGCAGACAAGGGTGCAGGCGCCGCAGCGGATGCAGGGCATCTCGTCGCCCTGCAGCGGGAACAATGCCGGGCTGGCGGCAAGGATGCAGTTGGTGGCCTTGGTCACCGGCAGGTCGGTCCGCGGCAGGGTGAAGCCCATCATCGGGCCGCCCATGATGGTGCGGTCCGTGTCGGCTCTCGGCGCCGCCAGCTTGAGCAATGCGTCGATCGGCGTGCCGATCAGCGTTTCGACATTGCCCGGCCGTTCGACATTGCCGGCGAGCGTGACGATGCGCGAGATCAGCGGCTGACCGAGGTCGATGGCACGATGCACGCTGCTGGCGGTGGCGACGTTGAAGCACTGCACGCCGAAATCGGTGCCATAGCGGCCGTAGGGAATTTCGATGCCGGTGAGCACGCGGATCAGCTGCCGCTCGCCGCCGGCCGGATAGCGCGTCGGCACCGGCACGACGTCGACGCCTTCGGCTTGGGCCATCGCGGCACGCAGGGCGGCGATGGCCTGCGGCTTGTTGTCCTCGATGCCGATCAGCACCCGCCCGGCCGACACGATATGGCGGAGGATGGCGATGCCGCGCGCGATTTCGTCGGCACGCTCGCGCATCAGGCGGTCGTCGCAGGTGATCCACGGCTCGCATTCGGCGCCGTTGATGATCAGCGTTTCGATGCAGCCGGAAGCGCCCGGTTTCAACTTGAGGTGGCTGGGAAAGGTCGCTCCACCCAGGCCGACAACGCCGGCGTCGCGCAGGATGTTCCTCAGCGTATCGGGCGTTTCGGCTTCGTAGTTCACCGGGGCGAGATCGATCCAGCGTTCCTCCCCATCCGTTTCGATCTCCACGCACAGGGAGGACAGGCCGGAGGGATGCGGCAGCATGCGCAGCTCGACGGCCACAACCCGGCCTGAAGTGGGTGCGTGGATGGCGGAGGAGAAGTTGCCTTCGGGTGCGCCAATGCGCTCACCCTTGAGCACGCGCCGCCCGGTACTGACCAGCGGCAGTGGCGTGCCGCCCGCGCTCTGGCGCAAGGGGACAACCAGCCGGCTTGGCAACGGTGCCTGGGTGATCTGGACTTGCGCCGATTCATCCTTGTGCGAGGCCGGCTTGACGCCGCCCTTGAAGCGGAAAAGCGTGGTTATCATGCCGTCTGCTCCCCCTTCTGTTTTCCCTTTTGTTCTTCCTTTTGTTCCTTGAGACGAATGACCGGGTAGCGCCACTTCCAGGTTTCCACGGTTTCCGCCACGACCACCATGGTGATGCAATCGACCGGACAGGGCGGCACGCATAGTTCGCAGCCGGTGCACAGCGGGGTCACGATGGTGTGCATCTGCTTGGCTGCACCGACGATGGCGTCGACCGGACAGGCCTGGGTGCACAGCGTGCAGCCGATGCAGGCATTCTCGTTGATCACGGCCACCTGCTTCGGTTTTTCCACTCCGTGCTCGGCGGAGAGCGGCTTGAATTCCTTGCCGAGCAGATCGGCCAACTTGCGGATGCCTTCCTCGCCGCCCGGCGGGCACTGGTTGATCTCGGCCTCGCCCTTGGCGATGGCCTGTGCATAGGGCTTGCAGCCGGCATAGCTGCACTGGCCGCATTGCGTCTGCGGCAGGATGGCGTCGATCTTGTCTACTAGCGGATCGCCTTTCACCTTGAAGCGGATCGAGGCGAAGCCGAGCATCCCGCCGAGCACCACGGCGATGCCGGCCATGACGAGGAGTGCAGTTAACATCAGTGATATTTGTCGAGACCAGCGAAACCCATGAAGGCGATGCTCATCAGGCCGGCGGTGATCATGGCAATGGCGGTGCCGCGGAAGGGAACGGGGACATCGGCGCCTTCGAGGCGTTCGCGCAGACTGCCGAAGAGCACCAGCGCCAGCGAGAAGCCGACGGCGCTGCCGAAGCCGAACAGCAGTGACTCGAGCAGGTTGTACTTGAAGGCGACGCTGAGCAGCGGCACGCCGAGCACGGCGCAGTTGGTGGTGATGAGGGGCAGATAGATGCCGAGCACCTGGTGCAGCAGCGGGCTGGTTTTCTGCACGACCATCTCGGTGAGTTGTACCAGGCCGGCGATGACGATGATGAAGGACAAGGTGCGCAGGTATTCGAGGCCGTTCGGCACCAGCAGGTAATGGTCGATCAGGTAGGCGGCGCCCGAGGCGACGGTCAGCACGAAGGTGGTGGCGGCACTCATGCCGATGGCCGTCTCCAGTTTCTTGGAGACGCCCATGAAGGGGCACAAGCCGAGGATGCGGCCGAAGACGACGTTATTGACGAAAACTGCGCCGATGATGATGAAGAGGTATCCGGTCATGCGGAGGGCTTTGAGTAAGTATGAATTATCTCTTTATGCGCCGCAGCAAACAACCCTGATCTGGTTATAGGCTTATGACTTTTATGGATAATTGAAGCCTGATTGTTAGCTGCCCAACGATCGGCGCTTCAGAAATTTTGTGTCGCCTCGATGGCTTCGCGCACCAGCGCCGGTCCGCGGTAGATGAGTCCCGTGTAGAGCTGCACCAGTTGCGCGCCGGCTTCCAGTTTGGCGTGTGCTGATTTCCCGTTCATCACGCCGCCGACACCGATAAGGGGGATTTCATTGCCGAGTGCGCGCGACAATGCACCGAGCACGGTGGTGGATTTTTCGAACACTGGCGCGCCGGAGAGCCCGCCCGCCTCGTCGCCATGGGCGAGGTGCTCGACACCTTCGCGTGCGAGGGTCGTGTTGGTGGCGATGGCCGCATCGATGCCATGGCGTCGCAGGGCGTCGGCGATGGCCTGGATCTGCGCTTCGTCCAGATCCGGTGCAATCTTCAGCGCCAGTGGCACATGGCGGCCGTGCCGTTGCGCCAGAACCTCCTGCTCGCGCTTGAGCGGACCGAGCAGGCCGTCCAGTTCGGAAGCCCCCTGCAACTGGCGCAGGTTCTGCGTGTTGGGCGAGGAGATGTTGACCGTCACGTAGCCGGCATGGGCATACACCCTGCGCAGGCAGGCGAGATAGTCATCGACGGCGCGTTCGATCGGTGTGTCGAAGTTCTTACCGATGTTGATGCCGAGGATTCCCTTGTAGGCGGAGCGCCGCACGTTGGCGACGAGGGCGTCGACGCCGTGGTTGTTGAAACCCATGCGGTTGATGATGGCCTGCCGTAGCGGCAGGCGAAACAGGCGCGGCTTCGGGTTGCCCGGCTGCGGCCGCGGTGTCACCGTGCCGACCTCGATGTGGCCGAAGCCGAGCGCGGCCAGCCCCTCGATGCACTCGCCGTTCTTGTCGAGGCCGGCGGCCAGGCCGATGCGGTTGGGGAAGTCCAGCCCCATTACGCGCACCGGCTTGCTGGCGGGCACGGTGCAGGCGACGGGCAGGTGCAGCGCCTGCGCCGTGCGCAGGCTGGCAAGGGTCAGGTCATGGGCGGTTTCGGCATCGAGTGCGAAGAGGAGGGGGCGGGCAAATTCGTAGAGCATCCGGCAATTCTAGCCGAAGGCTCCGCCGCAGCGTGACTCAGCGCAGCATCAGGTCTTCATCGTCGAGTTCGCGCCAGAGGACGCCGATGCGGCCTTCGATGGGCCGGAACCTGGCCTTGTAGGCCATCTTGCCGCTTTCGCGGATCCAGTAGCCGAGGTAGAGGTTGGGCAGGCCCAGTGAGCGGCATTGGGCCACCTGCCAGAGGATGCACCAGGTACCGTAGCTGGCGCCGGTCACGTGCGGGTCGAAGAAGGTATACACCGAGGACAGGCCGTCGCTCAGCACGTCCACGATGCACACGATGCGCAAGGTGCCATCCTCGCGGAACTCGACCAGGCGGCTGTCGACATGGCTTTGCAGGAGGAAATGGGCGTATTGCTCGCGGCTGTCCTGGTCCATGCCGCCGCCGGCGTGGCGCGAGGCCTGGTAGCGCTGATAGAGGGCGTAGTGTTCCTCGTGAAAGGCCAGCGGCAGTTCGCGTGCGATCAGGCCGTCGTGGCGCGCCGCCGAGCGCCGCTGGGCGCGGCTCGGCGTGAAGCGTTCGACGGGGATGCGCACCGGGACGCAGGCACGGCAGGCGTCGCAATAGGGTCGGTAGGTGAAAATGCCGCTGCGGCGAAAACCTGAGCGCACCAGTTCGCTGTAGATGTGGGCGTCGATCAGATGGCTAGGCGTGGCGACCTGTGAGCGTGCGGCACGGCCAGGCAGATAGGAGCAGGCGTAGGACGCGGTGGCGTAGAACTGCAGCAGCGGAAAGGGCAGGTCCTTGAGCAGGCTCATGTGTTGTCGGCGCCAAAGAGCATCTTTGCATCGTCTTGCGGCCACCTACCGGGCCCCAGGCCTACCGCCGTCCACGTGTCAAGGCCGTGCGCCAGTTCACACCGGCGGATTTCCTTTGCACCCAGCGAAGTGAGATGTGCCGTCTTCATCTGGCAATCTATCACGGCGAAACCCTGGCATTCAAGATAACGCGCCAGATGGGCGAGGGCGATTTTCGAGGCATCGGTGACACGCGAGAACATCGATTCGCCGTAGAAGGCGCGGCCGATCGCCACGCCGTAGAGCCCGCCGGCGAGCTTGCCGTCGATCCAGGTTTCGACGCAATGGGCGTAGCCGAGTTCGTGCAGGCGGCAATAGGCCTGCTGCATCTGCGGCGTGATCCAGGTGCCGTCCTGCCCCGGCCGCGGCTGGCTGCATGCATGGATCACCGTCTGGAAGGCAGTGTCGAGGCGCATTTCGTAGTGTCCGCGCCGCAAGGTTTTGGCGAGCGAACGCGATATTCGGAGTTCCTCGGGGAACAGCACCATGCGCGGGTCCGGGCTCCACCAGAGGATGGGCTCGCCTGCTGAGAACCAGGGAAAAATGCCGTGGCGGTAGGCGTCCAGCAGGCGCTCAGGCGACAGGTCCGCTCCGGCGCACAGCAGGCCGTTGGGACGGAGAAGTGCCTTGCCCACCGGCGGGAAGGGGTCGTTTCGCTGTAGCCAGGGAATCACGTCGCTTCGGTGGAATTGCTGGTGTTCGTGGATGTAATGAAGGACTGCCAGCGACGCTGGTCATACAGCCATCCAATTCTGACACACTGGCGACGCAGGCTTATATGCTGACGTCGGATAAAAGACAATTAGAGGCATCGACCGCCGCGCAGGAATCTTGCAGTCGGCATTTTGCCGCTGGTCGTAGTGTCCAGACAGATTGCCAGAGGAATAATAGGCTGAACAATAGGCAATTCCGCCAGCTAGCCCCAGATCACCCGCCAGCCCTTGCGCTCAATGTAGCGTGATACCTCATGGTAGGGCTTGCCGATCATCCAGTGCAGAATCGGGCCGGCGTTGATGCAGGTCCATTTCGAGCCCCGCTTGCGCCACAAGGCTTCATCCCGGAAACCGGGTGCCGTCACCTTCATGACTTTGCCGTGAGCCGTAGCCGCCATGGTTATCTCCGTTCGTCTCTATAGATGTCTTAACGGATGAGATGGCGATTCCAGCAGGGAGTTCTAGGCTTTTACTCCTAAAATTTTTCAATAACCTCAGTGGGTTGCACTTACACCCACATGTAAACAGGAGGTTGTTGGGCTTGCTTCAAGTCATTTCAAAAAAAATGGATGCCTCGGGCGAGCAAAGCGCCCGGCGCGCTTGTAGAGAGATCGCCTACCGCCAGACGGCACGGTCGAAGATTTTCTACGCTTGCGTGGTGTTTTTTACAGGGTGCCGATGTTGAGGCTGTCGGTTCTGTTCGCCCAAGGTATATATGCTGCAGCGATCGGCTACGCCGCTTGGCAAGGTTCAGTGAATCTGGCTGGGAGCGTCGATTTCAGTTGCGGCAATGCGGCGGGCGCCACTGAATCGCCTGGTCCAGTAATTTTGTCGCATGTCTTCCACCCGAACTGCGCCACCCGTGGCAGGGGCATGTACAAAACGGTGCTCACCGAGATAGATGCCGACGTGGGAAAAACCTCGGCGAAGGGTATTGAAAAATACAAGGTCGCCCGGTTGTAATGCCTCTCGATTTATGGTTTCTCCCAGCCGGCTGATATCGCGCGAGGTGCGCGGTAGTAACAGGCCCAATCCTTCGCGAAAGACGTACCGCACCAGTCCGCTGCAGTCAAAGCCGGTTTCAGGAGATTCGCCTCCGCGTCGATAGGTCACGCCGACAAAGGACAGGGCGCGCAGTGTCAGTTCCTGTGCGCTCAGTGCGTAGCGGTCCACGATGGACGGCGTCTTCTCGGCGGTGAGTTCTTCCGCGGCCCAAGAGCAAGAGGCAGTCGCAAGAAAACACAGGCCAAGCGCAATATGTCTAAAATTCATGAACTTGACTATAGATACACAATGGCCGTTTGTAAAGAGCAATATGTGTATTGACTTGAAAGAATTGTTGCAGGCCTATGACAAATAAAGAGAAATCGAGACTCGATTGAGTATAATCGAGCTATTCTATACTGGCACTGGCCAATAGCGCCGGTATGTGACACGACAACAGGAGGTATTTCCATGAGTCTGTTCAAGGCCTATCTGATCGAGCAGAAGGATAGCAAGACCGTCGCCGGTTTTACCCAGCTTGGCGAAGATCAACTCGACAAGGGCGAGGTGACCATCAAGATCACCCATTCCAGTGTTAACTACAAAGATGCCCTGGCCGCTACGGGCGCGGGTCGCATCATCCGCCGCTACCCCTGCGTCGGCGGCATCGACATGGCCGGCATTGTGGCAAAGACTACGGATGCCCGTTTCAAGGAAGGCGATGAAGTCATTGCCACCAGCTACGACATCGGCGTGGCGCATCATGGCGGCTATGCCGAGTACGGTCGTGTGCCGGCCGACTGGGTGGTGCCGTTACCCCATGGCCTGTCGTTGCATGACTCGATGGCATTGGGTACTGCCGGCTACACGGCAGCACTGGGCGTGGTGCGCATGGAAGAGAACGGCCTGAAGCCGGCTAACGGCAGGGTCATCGTCAGCGGCGCGAGCGGCGGCGTCGGCAGCATTGCCGTGGACATTCTGTCACGTCTGGGTTACGACGTCGTGGCGCTCACCGGCAAGGAAAGCCAGGCAGAATACCTGAAGGGCTTGGGTGCCAAGGAGGTGATGCTGCGCTCCAGCCTAGATCTGAGCAAGATCAAGCCGCTCGAAAAAATGCTGTGGGCGGGCGCTGTGGACAACCTCGGCGGGGAAGTGCTCGCCTGGATGGCCAGCAACATGCAGCAGAACGGGGTGATCGCCAGCATCGGCCTGGCCGCGAGCATGAGCCTCAATACCACGGTGGCGCCATTCATCCTGCGTGGCGCCAGCCTGCTCGGCATCGATTCCGGCTATACCGCGATGCCGCTACGGCGCAAGGTTTGGGAACGCCTTGCAGGAGATATGCGTCCTGCTCACCTGGCCGGCATGACGCGCACGGTCAAGCTTGCCGATCTGCCCGGCGTATTCGACCCGTTCATCAAGGGTCAGGCGCATGGACGCGTCGTCGTCGATTGCGCCGGCTGAGACTCCCGCACGCCCATGAGTGAAACAACCGTTCCCGTTCTGCCGCGTGTCCTCGTCGTCGATGATTCGCGCATGGTGCGTGCGACCATCGTCAAACTCATCAAGGGCCGCTTTGAGGTGCGCGAAGAGGGGGATGGCGAAGCCGGCTGGCAGACCTTGATGCTCGATCCCCACATCCAGGTCCTGATCTCCGACCTCACCATGCCCAGGCTGGACGGCTATGGTCTTTTGAAGCGCGTACGCGAATCTGACATTGCACGTATCCGCGAGATGCCGGTCATCATGATTTCCGGCGACGAGGATGAATCGGCGCGCAGCCACGCCAAGGAATGCGGCGCTACGGACTTTATTACGAAGGGCATCGGCACTGCTGAACTGCTCGCCCGTCTCGACGCCCTGGTCAAGCTGGCGACGACTCGCGGTGAGCTCGAGGCCATGGCCAAAAAAGTCATGGTGGATCCCGAATCGGGCCTCTCCAGCGCGGAATACCTCAAGCAGCAGGGGCGGCAGGCGCTGGCGTTGGCGCAGCGCCACGGTAGCGAAATCAGCGTCATCGTGGTGGAGATCGATCGATTCGACGACCTGGTCGTGAAGTTGGGCCGGTCCGTAGGCGATCAGCTCATCCGGCAGTTTCGTGCCGTGCTGTCGAAGCGGGTGAGGTTGGAAGATACAGTTTCGCAAACCGGTCCGGCGCAGTTTACGGTGGTTTGTCCCGGTATCGGCCTGGATGATGCGCGTGCTTTCGCCAATCGGCTGGATCAGACAATCCGCAATGCCACGATCAGTTATCGTGGCGAGCGGGTTGAGGTCGGCCTGAAATTTGGCCTGGCCAACAGCAGGGATGACGAATGGCAGACCATGACCCACCTGCTGCAGCTAGCCGAAGGTCGGACTGCGGAGGAGGACGCGAAGGCTGTCGAACCGGCCGGGATCGAGGAGGCGGTGGAGGCGCCCTTGCCCAGTCTGGGGATCGAGGATGCCATGGCCTTGCTGCAAGCGGGCAATGCCGAGGGAGTTAAGGCGCATCTGGCAGCCCTCGCCATCCAGCTCATGCCCTTGCTCAAACTGATCGATACCGAACTCCAGCTCGGCATGAACCCTGAAAGCGCCGAAACGAAGCTGAAAGAGATTACTAGACCTTGACCACCGGCAGCTTGCCGATTCTGGCTCGCCATTCCTGCGGGCCGGCCTGGTGTACCGAAGTACCGAGCGAATCCACCGCTACGGTCACCGGCATATCCTTCACCTCGAATTCATAGATCGCCTCCATGCCGAGGTCGGCGAAGGCTGCTACACGCGCGGCACGAATGGCTTTCGACACAAGATAGGCTGCACCGCCGACGGCCATCAGGTAGACCGCCTTGTTGTCGCGGATTGCCTCGATGGCGGCCGGGCCGCGCTCGGCTTTGCCAACCATGCCGAGCAGCCCGGTCTGTTCCAGCATCTGACGGGTAAATTTATCCATGCGGGTTGCCGTGGTCGGGCCGGCGGGGCCCACCACCTCGTCGCGCACCGGATCGACCGGCCCGACGTAGTAGATGAAGCGGTTGGTGAAGTCTACCGGCAGCTTCTCGCCCCGGTTCAGCATGTCGATCAGGCGCTTGTGTGCTGCGTCCCGGCCCGTGAGCAGTTTGCCGTTGAGCAGCAGGACGTCGCCCGGTTGCCAACGAGCCACTTCCTCGCGCGTGACAGCATCGAGATTGACGCGCTTTCCCTTGCCGGAGTCGTAGGCGAGCCGGGGCCAGTCGTCAAGATTGGGCGGCTCCAGCCGCGCCGGGCCGGAGCCGTCCAGGTGAAAATGCGCATGGCGCGTGGCGGCGCAGTTGGGAATCATGGCGATTGGCAGAGAGGCGGCATGGGTCGGATAATCCAGCACCTTGACGTCGAGAACGGTGGTCAGCCCCCCCAACCCTTGAGCGCCGATGCCAAGGGCATTGACCTTTTCGTATAGTTCCAGTCGCAGTTCCTCGGCGCGCGTCTTCGGGCCGCGCGCGATCAGTTCATGGATGTCCACCGGTGCCATGAGTGATTTCTTGGCCAGCAACATGGCCTTCTCCGGCGTACCGCCGATGCCGATGCCGAGGATGCCGGGCGGACACCAGCCGGCGCCCATGGTCGGCACGGTCTTCAACACCCAGTCCACGATCGAGTCGGAAGGATTGAGCGCATAAAACTTCGATTTGTTCTCCGAGCCGCCACCCTTTGCCGCGCAAGTTGCCTCGACATGGTCGCCCAGGACGATCTCGGTATGCACCACGGCCGGGGTATTGTCCTTGGTGTTCGTGCGCGTGCCGGCCGGATCGCGCAGCACGGAGGCACGCAACCTGTTGTCCGGATCGTTGTAGGCGCGTCGCACACCCTCATCGACCATTTCCTGCACGCTCATGGACGCGTCCCAGCGGACGTTCATGCCGACCTTGAGGAACACCACGGCAATGCCCGTGTCCTGGCAGATCGGCCGGTGGCCCTCGGCGCACATGCGCGAGTTGATGAGAATCTGGGCGATGGCATCCTTGGCGGCAGAGCTTTGCTCGCGCTCGTAGGCGTCGGCGAGCGCCTTGATGTAGTCGCCCGGATGGTAGTAGCTGATGTACTGGAAGGCGTCGGCGATGCTCTGGATGAAATCTTCCTGACGTATGGTGCTCATGTGTTGCCTTTCAATGCTGTTTCGCCATGATCAGTGAACTGGCCATGAATGTGTCGGTCCAGGCCATGGTTAAGGCCGAGGCCGAGGCACAGAAGCGACGTGAAGTCCTACCTGCCAAAAAAAGCTGGTGATCAGGAACTGACTGGATCGGAAATTCTATCATTCATGCTGCAATGCGGTAGGCAGGTGTTGCAAGGCCGGCCATGTGTAAGTAGAACGTAAGTTATTTTGTATAGATTCAAGCTTTCACTAGAATAGAGTGACCTGCTTCAAATAGGTATAAATTGCCATTGTATTCAGGCGGTCTTTGCTGCAGAAAGCCCATTTCAGCTGTTTTTGCCGCTCAATTCCAGTACTTGCCAGAGGAGAGGTGCAGATGTCCACGATTGAATCGATCTTGAATGAAACGCGCGTTTTCCCGCCTTCCCCGGAGTGTGTTGCTCAGGCGAACGTGTCAGGGATGGAAGCCTACCGGGAGCTATACACCAAGAGCGAGCAGGACTATGAGGGGTTCTGGGGCAAGATAGCCCGTGACAATCTGATCTGGGACAAGCCGTTCACCAAGGTGCTGGATGAATCGAATGCGCCTTTCTATACGTGGTTTGAGGACGGCGAACTCAACGTTTCCTACAATTGCCTCGACCGCCATCTAGAGTCGACGCCCCACAAGACGGCACTGATCTTCGAGGCCGACAACGGCCAGGTGACCAAGGTCACCTACAAGGAGTTGTATCACCGGGTATGTCGCTTTGCCAATGGCCTGAAGCGTCTGGGGGCGACCAAGGGCGATCGTGTGCTCATCTATCTGCCGATGTCCATCGAGGCAGTGGTGGCCATGCAGGCGTGCGCCCGCATTGGCGCGATTCACTCTGTGGTGTTTGGCGGTTTCTCGGCGAAGAGCGTGCAGGAACGCATCATCGATGGCAAGGCCAAGTTGGTCATCACAGCCGATGGGCAATACCGCGGCGGCAAACAAATGGCGCTCAAACCGGCGGTCGACGAGGCGCTCGCGCTGGGCGGCTGCGACTCCATCGAAAAGGTCATTGTCTACAAGCGCACCGGCGGCGAAGTGGCCTGGAACGCCGCGCATGACATGTGGTGGCATGAACTGGAAGAAGGCATGTCCGACGAATGTCCGCCTACCCCTGTCGGTGCCGAACATCCGCTATTCATCCTGTACACCTCGGGTTCGACCGGCAGGCCGAAAGGCGTGCAGCATTCCAGCGCCGGCTACCTCCTCGGTGCGGTCATGAGCATGAAGTGGGTGTTTGACCTCAAGTCGAACGATATCTTCTGGTGTACTGCGGATGTCGGCTGGGTTACTGGGCATACCTATGTAACTTACGGCCCGCTGGCGATGGGCGCGACCGAGATCATTTTCGAAGGTGTGCCGACCTATCCGGATGCCGGCCGCTTCTGGCGCATGATCCAAGATCATAAAGTCAGTATCTTCTACACGGCGCCGACGGCAATCCGCTCGCTCATCAAGGCCGGCGGCGATTTGCCGAAGAACTACAATCTTTCCAGCCTGCGCATCCTTGGCTCGGTGGGGGAGCCGATCAACCCCGAAGCCTGGATGTGGTACTACAACACTGTCGGGCAGGCGCGCTGTCCGATCGTTGATACCTGGTGGCAGACTGAAACCGGCGCCCACATGATCTCGCCGCTACCCGGAGCGACGCCGCTCAAGCCGGGTTCCTGCACGCTGCCTCTGCCGGGCATCATGGCCGCCATCGTGGACGAGACCGGCGCCGATGTTGAACTGGGCAAGGGCGGCTTTCTCGTCATCAAGAAGCCGTGGCCATTCATGATCCGCAACATCTGGGGCGATCCGGAACGCTTCAAGGCATCCTATTATCCAGCGGACTTCGGTGGCAAGTACTACCTGGCCGGTGATGGTGCCAACCGCGATATGGACGGCTACTTCTGGATCATGGGGCGCATTGACGATGTGCTTAATGTGTCCGGCCACCGTCTCGGCACGATGGAGATCGAGTCGGCGCTGGTTGCTCATCCGCTGGTGGCAGAAGCCGCGGTGGTCGGCCGCCCAGACGACCTGAGCGGAGAGGCAGTGTCCGCATTCGTGGTGCTCAAGCAACCCTGCCCCTCGGGCGCTGAGGCGAAAAAGATCGCCGATGCCCTGCGCGCTCATGTCGCCAAGGAAATCGGTGCCATCGCCAAGCCCAAGGACATCCGTTTTGGGGACAACCTGCCGAAGACCCGTTCCGGCAAGATCATGCGCCGACTGTTGCGCTCGATTGCCAAGGACGAGGAAATCACGCAGGACGTCACCACGCTGGAGAACCCGGCCATCCTGCAGCAGCTCAAGGAAAGTTCCTACTAAAGAATTGGAGGGAGCAGATCAAGGGCGCCTCGGGCGCCCTTTTTTTCGGTCCGCTATCCGCAGTTCTGCCACGCTATAATCAAACGACATGGTGTGCGGGAACCTTGGAGGAGAAGAGCCATGAATCGTCCCAACTTGACCGGCCAACGCCTGGTAGCGGTTTTTCTGTTCGGCTGCGTGATGTTCAACTATCCGCTCATCGCGCTTTTCAACAAGACCGGCAAGGTGTTCGAGATCCCGCTGCTGTACTTCTACATCTTCACTGTCTGGGCGATGCTGATCGGGCTGATGGCCTGGGCCATCGAGCGCCGGGAGGACTAGCGGCGATGCTCCAGGGGTGGGTGATCGCGAGCGTTTCCTTCGCCTATCTGGGCGTGCTGTTTGCCATCGCCTACTACGGCGACAAGCGCGCCGACGCCGGCCGCTCGCTGATCGACAACCCGACCATCTACGCGCTGTCGCTGGCGGTGTATTGCACCACCTGGACGTTCTACGGCAGCGTCGGTCGTGCCGCTTCGACCGGTATCGGCTTCCTGCCGATCTACCTCGGTCCGACTCTGATGGCCGGGCTGTGGTGGTTCGTCATGCTGAAGATTATCCGCATCAGCAAGGCCAACCGCATCACCTCCATCGCCGATTTCGTTTCCTCGCGCTATGGCAAGAGCCAGCTGCTTGGCGGCCTGGTCACGGTGATTGCCGTCATCGGCATCATTCCCTACATCTCGCTGCAATTGAAGGCGGTCTCGAACAGCTTCACCATCCTGCTGCATTACCCGGACATTGTCATGCCGGCCAAAGCCGCCGCCCAACCGCTGCTACAGGACAGCGCCCTCTACATTGCCATGATCCTGGCTGCCTTCACCATTCTTTTCGGCACGCGCCACCTGGATGCCACGGAGCGCCATGAGGGTATGGTGGCGGCGATCGCTTTCGAGTCGGTGGTCAAGCTGCTGGCCTTCCTCGCGGTGGGTATCTTCGTCACCTACGGTATCTTCAGTGGTTTTGGTGACATCTTTTCGCGTGTCGAATCCGTACCCAAACTGAAGAGCCTGATGACGGTGGCAGATACAGGGGCAAGCTATGGCAGTTGGTGGTCTCTGACCTTTCTTTCCATGCTCTCCATCATGTTCCTGCCACGTCAGTTCCAGATCGCCGTGGTGGAAAACGTGAACGAGCGGCACCTGGCGCGGGCAACCTGGCTCTTCCCCCTGTACCTGCTGATTATCAATATTTTCGTGCTGCCCATCGCGGTCGGCGGCCTGTTGCACTTCCCCGACGGCAACGTCGATGCCGATACGTTTGTGTTAACCCTGCCGATGGTCGAGCGGCAAGAAGTGCTCGCCCTGTTCGTCTTCATCGGCGGGCTGTCGGCCGCCACTGGCATGGTGATCGTCGAGACCATCGCCCTGTCCACCATGGTCTGCAACGACCTGGTGATGCCCGTATTGCTGCGCTGGAAATCGTTGCGCCTGCAGGAGCAGCAGGACCTGTCCGGGCTGCTGCTGTCTATTCGCCGCTGGGCGATCGCCCTCATCCTGCTGCTTGGCTACGTTTACTTCCGCGCCGCGGGGGAGGCGTATGCCTTGGTCGGCATTGGCCTGATTTCATTCGCCGCCGTGGCACAATTTGCACCGGCGATCATCGGCGGCATCTACTGGAAAAACGGCACCCGCCAGGGCGCTGTCGCTGGGCTGCTGGCCGGTTTTGCCGTATGGGTCTACACATTGCTGCTGCCGTCCTTCGCCAAATCGGGCTGGCTATCCCTCGATTTCATCAAGGAAGGATTGTTCGGCATGGCACTGCTACGGCCACAGCAGCTCTTTGGCCTGACGGGACTGGACGAAATCTCGCACAGCCTGTTTTGGAGCATGCTGGCCAATATCGGCTGCTATGTCGTGATATCACTGAGGGTGCAGCCCAGCGTGGCCGAGACCGGACAGGGGACCCTGTTCGTAGACGTGTTCAAGCGCACTGCGGGCACGGAAGGATCGCGGTTTTGGCGCGGTAGCGCACAGGTGCAGGAACTGCTTCCCTTGATCAGCCGCTTCCTTGGTCCGGAGCGTGCGCGCGCCGCCTTTCTAGCCTATGCGCGTCGGCGCGGGCTGGCCTCAGCCGACGCGCTTGAAGCCAACCCGGATCTGGTGCATTTCGCCGAGAATCTGCTCGCCGGCGCGATCGGTGGCGCTTCGGCGCGGGTGATGGTGGCCTCGGTGGTGAAGGAAGAGCCGCTCGGCATCGACGAGGTAATGAACATCCTCGATGAAGCTTCCCAGGTGCGCGCTTATTCGCGCCAGATCGAGCAGAAATCGCACGAACTGGAGAAAGCCACCTCTGAGCTGCGCGCGGCCAACGAGCGGCTGAAGGAGCTCGACCGCATGAAGGACGACTTCATGTCGACGGTTACGCACGAGTTGCGCACGCCCCTCACTTCCATCCGCGCCTTCTCCGAGATACTGCGGGATGATCCGAAAATCGATCTGCTGGAGCGCAAAAAATTCCTCGCCATCATCGTCAGGGAAGCCGAGCGGCTGACGCGCCTCATCAACCAAGTTCTCGACTTGGCCAAGATCGAGTCGGGCAATGCCGAGTGGCATACAGCCGACATTGACTTGCACGAGGTCATCGAGGAATCGGCTGCGGCAACTTCATCCCTGTTCAGCGACAAGCGCATCGGCTTGCACATGGCACTGTCCGGGAATGTACCAACGGTGCGGGCGGATCGTGATCGCTTGATCCAGGTCATGCTGAATCTGCTGTCGAATGCGGTTAAATTTTGTGAGGCGGAGCGGGGAAGGGTGAGGGTTGCCCTGTCCGTAGAGGGCGGCGAGGTGCGCGTAGATGTCGAGGATAACGGCACCGGCATTAGCGAAGCAGACCAGCGCACCATATTCGAGAAGTTCCGCCAGGTAGGCGATACTATGACCGCCAAGCCGCAAGGTACCGGCCTGGGCCTGCCGATCAGTCGACAGATCATCGAGCATTTTGGTGGGCGGCTGTGGGTAAGCAGCGATCTGGGCAAGGGGGCGACGTTTTCCTTTACCCTGCCCCTGAACGGAAGCGGCGCCGAACGCCGGGAGGAGAGAACGTAAAAATGACCAAGCGAATACTGATCGTCGACGATGAACCCAACATCGTAGTGTCCCTTGAATTTCTCATGAAACGGGAGGGCTACGAGGTGGCCGTTGCCGGTGATGGCGAAGCCGCCCTGCGCGCGGTCGAGGAGAGGATGCCCGATCTGGTGCTGCTCGACATCATGCTGCCGAAAAAGAACGGCTTCGAAGTCTGCCAGACTTTACGTGCCAATCCGCAGTGGCAGTCGATGAAAATCGTGATGCTGACCGCCAAGGGGCGTGACACCGAGGTGGCCAAGGGCACGGCTCTGGGTGCGGATGCTTACATGACCAAACCGTTTTCGACCAAGGATCTGATCGCGCAGGTGCGGCAGTTGCTGGGACTTTCCTGATGGCAGGTCGCGGCGGCCGGCTCAAGCTGGCCTTGGTGCTTGCTGGCATCTATCTCCTGCTGGCCGTGCTGTTCGGCGCACTTGGAGCGGTATTGTGGGCAGACATGAAGGCAGCCGAACGTGAAGCCTTCCTCGCCATCATGATACCCCGCATCGAGCTCTCCATTCTCATCATCCTCATGGCCTGGGCCGTTCTGGGCATGATCGTTCATGCCATCTACCGGGCCTATGTTCTGGCGCCACTGGCGTTGCGCGAGCAGGCGCTAGTCATGGTCAATGCCAATCCCGGCCTGCGCCTGCAGGAACTCGGCGCAGCGGAGATTCGCACCCTCGCGCAGGTGGTCAATGCGCTCGCCGAGCAGCGGGAATCGCTGCAGCGCGATGTCGAGGACAGGATTCGGGAGGCGAAATCGTCGATCGAGGAAGAAAGGAATCGCCTTGCCGCGCTCATGTCGGAACTGACGCAAAGCGTCGTCGTGTGCAATCTCGAAGGCCGCATCCTGCTTTACAACAACCGCGCCCGTCTGCAATTCAGGGCATTGTCGGAGGGTGATCCGGCCGCCGCCGGGCTGATCGGCTTGGGACGCTCGATCTTCGCCATCCTGGAACGTAACCTGATTACCCACGCCCTGGAAAACATCCAGCAACGGCTGACGCGCGGCAGTCAGCAGCCGGTGGCCAATTTCGTTACCACCAGCCGTGCCGGGCAACTGATCCGAGTGCAGATGGCGGCGGTGATGGGTGCCGCGCGCGGGGGTGAGGTCGAGGCAGAAGAATCGGGCGGACGCGCCATAGCCGGCTACATCCTCATGTTGGACAACATAACGCGCAATATGGAAATGGAGAGCCAGCGCGATGAGTTGCTGCAGTCGCTGACCGAAGGCAGTCGCGCCTCACTGGGCATCGTGCGCGCCGCTGTCGAGAACCTGCGCGACTATCCGGACATGGATGCGGTCCAGCGCGACCGTTTCGTCGGCATCATCCGTGAGGAAGTGGGGACGATGAGTCAGCGGCTGGATCGCACGGCAACGGAGTTCTCGGAAGCCCTCATGGCACGTTGGCCGCTGGAGGACATGCTCGGCGAGGATCTGATTGAGGCGGCGCGACGACACATTGAGCAGAAACTGACGCTCGCGACGAAGATCGAGGCAGTCGCTGAAGGCCTGTGGATCAAGGTGGACAGTTTCTCCTTGTTGCAGGGGCTGACCTACCTGGCGTCGCGCCTGCTGGATGAGTACGACATCCGTGAAATCCGCTTCCGACTGGAGCCCGCCGGACGCCTGGCTTACATCGACCTGCTCTGGTCGGGTGCGGTGATGGGCAGCCAGACGCTGCTTTCCTGGGAAATCGACCCGATGAACGTGGCCGGCGTGAACAGTCCGCTGTCCTTGCGTGAAGTGATCGATCGCCACGGCGGAGAAATCTGGTTCGAGCGCGAGAAGGCATCGCATATATCCTTTATCCGGCTGCTAGTTCCGGCGGCAGCACCGAAGAAGGCCATCGAGGCTGCTACCCTGCTGCGGGCTGAGAGCCGGCCGGAATACTACGACTTCGATCTATTCCGGCAGAACGAAGCCAGCCAGGCCCTGGACGACCGGCTCCTGAGTGAAATGACGTATACCGTTTTCGATACGGAAACGACAGGACTCGAACCTTCCGCCGGCGACGAGATCATCCAGATCGGGGCGACTCGAATCGTCAATGGGCGTCTACTGAAAAGCGAAAACATCGACCAGATCGTCGACCCACGCCGCTCGTTGCGTCCAGAGGGTATTCCAATTCACGGCATCACCGAGGATATGGTGAGCGGTCAGCCGACCATCGGCCAGGTGCTACCTGCCTTTCACGCCTTTTGCGGGGATACCGTGCTGGTAGCGCACAACGCCGCCTTCGACATGCGCTTCTTGCAGCTCAAGGAGGCGTCGACCGGGATCTGTTTCCGACAGCCTGTGCTGGATACGCTGCTGCTCTCGGCGGTGATCCATCCCAATCAGGAATCGCACAAGCTGGAGGCGATCTGTGCGCGGCTCGGCATCAACGTCATCGGCCGGCATACGGCGCTGGGCGATGCCATCGTCACCGGAGAAGTTTTTCTGAAGATGATCCCTCTATTGGCGGAGATGGGCATCCGCACACTGCGTGAGGCGCGCGAAGCGGCGGAGCGCACCTATTACGCCCGGGTCAAATACTGAAACGATCGAGGCAACGATGGAACAACAATTGCGCCCGTCCACAGGGGGCGACCTGAACACAATGTACAGCCCGCTCGGCAGCCTGATTCGGCGCCAGGCGGTGACGGTGCCGCTGGACGCATCGATACGCGAAGCGATCAGGGTCATGGATGAAAAGCGCATCGGATCGATCATTATTGCCGATGCCGAGGGCCAATTGCCGTTGGGGATATTCACGCTGCGTGACCTGTTGCATCGGGTGGCGCTGCCAGAGTGCGCTCTGGACGTTCCCATTGCGGCGGTGATGACCGGCGGCGTGATCACTGTCAAGCCGCAGACGACGGCTTACCAAGCTGCCCTTATCATGGGGCGTCGCGGCCTGCGGCACCTGTTGGTGGTGGGTGACGACGGCAAGCTGATTGGCATCGTATCGCAAAACGACCTGTTCGCCCTGCAGCGCACCGGTCTCAACGATGTCACCGGCAATATTCGCGAAGCTAGGGACATGTCATCGCTGCAGGCATGCTCACGAGAGATCCGCAACATGGCCAATACCCTGCTGCTGCAGGGCGTGTCCGCCGAGCAATTGACTCACCTGATTTCGACCCTGAACGACCTCCTCACCCTGCGCATCATCGAACTGACGCATGACGAATTCGAGCTGCCGCAAGTGAGGTGGTGCTGGATTGCCCTCGGTTCAGAGGGACGCTATGAGCAGACGCTGTCCACGGACCAGGACAACGGCATCATATTCGAGGCCGACGGGAAAGCTGCGGAAACCGTCCGCAGAAGTTTTCTGCCGTTCGCGGATGCAGTCAACCACAAGCTGGATGCCTGCGGCTTTCCGTTATGCAAAGGCGGCATCATGGCGGGCAACCCGGAGTGGTGCCTGTCGCTGGAGGAGTGGCGGGCTAAATTCGCTAAATGGATTCGGACACCCGAGCCCAAGGCGCTGCTGAATGCATCGATCTTCTTCGACTTCCGTCCGCTCTATGGGGACGATGAACTGTCCAGCATACTGCGTGAATGGCTGTTGGAGGCGGCTCGCGATGCCACGCTGTTTCTGCACTTGATGAGCGAGAATGCGCTGCAGTGCCAGCCCCCGCTCGGCCTGATCCGCGATTTTGTCTTTGACAAAAACAAGGAATTTCCGCACACGATCGATCTCAAGATGTACGGCTCCCGACCCTTCGTCGATGCCGCCCGTATTTTTTCTCTGGCCAACAATGTGGCGCTGACCGGCACGGCTCAGCGTCTGCGCGGTGCGGCGGTGGCTACCAGCTTAGGGGCGGATCTGGAAGCGATGATCGATGGTTTTTATTTCATCCAGTTGCTGCGCCTGCGCCGCCAGCATGACTTGCAGGGGAATGACGCCGGAGCAAATCGCATCGACCCCGACAAGCTGAATCAACTGGACCGGCATATTCTCAAGGAAGCCTTCAGGATGGCACGAAAACTGCAGGACAAGCTGAGGCTGGACTACCACTTGTAACCATCCCGAAAATCAGAAGTTGCCGCCGGTTGTCGCGGACAGCCGGTCGCGCAACTGGATCAGGCGCGGACCGAGTTCGTCGAAGATGCGCTGGCGCGGCATCTCGAAGGGCGGGCCGGAGCAGGTCAGGGCGAGAATCTTCGAGTGGTCGCGCGAGACCAGTGGCACGGCAACCGAAAACACGTCCTTGTTCCACTCGCCGAGCGACACGCAGAAGCCGTGCTTCTGGTATTCGCGCACCGCCTTCTCGAAACTGGCGCGAAACCCCTCCCAGTCCTCCTTGCGCCCCATTTTGCGGTGCTCCTCGAGCATCGCCGTGCGCGCCGCCTCGGGCAGCCCGCAGTGATAGGCGCGCCCCAGCGCTGTCATGCCATAAGGCACGCGCGCGCCGACTTCAAGGCGCATCTGGAAGGTGGGATTGCCCTGGCAGACCTCGAGGAAGACCATGTGCGGCTGGTCGCGCGCCGCCAGGCAAACCGTGGCACGGGCATAGTCGGCGAAGGCCTGCATCAGCGGCCGCGCGATGGCGCGGATGTCCTGACTGGCGAGGAAGGAATAGCCGAGCGCGAGTACGCCCACTGAAAGCGAATATTTGCCGGATTCGGGTGAGTAGTTCAGGTAGCCGAGTTGGGTCAGGGTGTAGGTCAGGCGTGTGACGGTCGGTTTCGGCAGGCGGGCGCGCTGCGCGATCTCGTTGTTGCCGAGCACGGGGTGGCGTGGCGTGAAGGCACGCAGGATGTCCAGGCCACGCGCCAGCGCCGTGACGAACTGACGATCCTTCGCGGACTTTTCGGTCGGCGGGGGCATGTTCGGCTGCTTGCGGGTTGTCTTGGCCATGGCACTCATTCCTGGTATTCCCTCGAATCAGGCTTCCGGCAGGATCACTATCTTGCCCATTACCTTGCGCGCCAGCAGCCGCGCGATGGCCTCCGGCGCCTGGGCCAGCGGCAGTTGTTCGCTGATGAACGGATTGATTTTTCGTTCGGTGAACCAGGCCATCAGCTGCTGCATGTTGCGGACGTGGCCGCGCGGGTCGTGGCGCACCGACTCGCCCCAGTACACGCCCATCAGCTGACGTTCCTTGAGCAACGCGAGGTTGAGCGGGATTTTCGGTATCTCCCCGGCGGCGAAGCCGATGATGAGCAGGCGCCCGTGCCAGGCGGTGGCGCGCAGCGCCGACTCGGTATAGTCGCCGCCGACCGGGTCGTAGACCACATCGGCACCCTTGCCGCTGGTCAGTTCCAGCGTGCGCTTGCGCAGATCTTCTGCGGCGTAGTTGATCGTCTCGTCCGCGCCGAGCCGCTTGCACAGATCAAGCTTGTCGGCGCTCGAGGCTGCGGCGATGATACGTGCGCCCATCGCCTTGCCGATCTCGATGGCCGCGACGCCGACGCCGCCGGCCGCGCCCAGCACCAGCAGGGTTTCGCCGGGCTGCAGCCGACCGCAGTCCTGCAGGGCATGCAGCGAGGTGCCAAAAGTCAGTACCAGCGCAGCGCCGGTGGTGAAGTCCATGCCTTCGGGCAACGGCATGATGCGTTCGGCAGCCACTGCGCATTCCTCGGCGAAGCCGCCGAAGCCGGGAAAGGCGATGACCCGGTCGTTGACCTTCAGTCCCTGCACGCCCTCGCCGATTTCCTTGATCAGGCCGGCCAGTTCCGCACCGGGCGAGAAGGGCAGAGGCGGTTTGACTTGATAGAGGCCCTGCACCATCAGCGCATCAGGAAAATTAAGTGCGCTCGCCTTGACGTCGATGACCACCTGCCCCGGCCCGGCTTGCGGTGAGGGAATGTCGTGCACGGCAAGTTTGTGCGGCGGACCGTATTCTGAGCACAAGAGCGCTTTCATCGTTTCCCTTAGATCGGCGTCGGATTGCGGTCTTCGAGGATGTCTTCCATTCTCAGGCGCACGGCCTGCTTGATGCGGCTGTGCGGAATGACGTAGAAGCGCTTCGCTGCGACCGCCTCGAAGACCGCATTGGCCATGTCGTCGGCCGTCAGGCGACCGGACTTCACCGCCCGGTCCATGCGCTCCTGGTACGCAGCGGCGGCGGAGGAGGGGAGTGTCGTGGTGCCGAAGCGCTCCGGCCGGTTGCGCTCGGCGGTGTGGATGGCGGTCGGTACCCAGGCAGGACAGAGCACCGACACGCCGACGCTGGCATTCTGTGCGGCGAGTTCCGTGTACAGGGTTTCCGACAACGTGACGACGCCGTGTTTGCTCACGTTGTAGGCGGCCATGCCCGGGGTGGACAGCAGGCCGGCGACGGAGGCGGTGTTCACCACGTGACTCTCGCCGTCCTGTGCCAGCATGCGCGGCATAAAGTGATGCAGGGCATGCACCACGCTCCACAGGTTGACGCCGAGGATCCATTCCCAGTCGGCCGCCGACATTTCCCAGGAGAGCCGCGTCAGGCCCACGCCCGCATTGTTGCAGAGGAGATGCACCGCGCCGAAGCGTTTGTAGGCCTCTTCCGCGAGGGCCGCGACATCCGCCTCGCGACTGACGTCGACGCGGCGCGCAAGCAGCGAGGCGGCCGACAGCGGCAGTGTAGCGGCTGCCTCGGCCAGCTTGGCTTCGTCGATGTCCGCCAGCACGAGCCGCATGCCTTCGCGCGCGGCGCGCTGCGCCAGTGCCAGGCCGATGCCGCTGGCGGCGCCGGTGATGACTGCCGTCCTGTCCTTGAATTCGTGCATGGCTATGTTTCAATTGAACTGCGGAGAAGATATCATGAAGGCGAGTAAAACGAAATTAGCGTTCGCATAGCGAAACTAGCCTGCGAGGGGCCCGCAAGGAGCCGCAAGAGGCCCGCAAGGAGAGTGCATGGCGAACAGGAGGACGGTGTGAGCAAGCGTGTTCCGGATTGCCTTGTCTGCGGCGGCTGTTGCGCCTGGTCGGAAACTTGGCCGGTGCTGATGGGCCCGCGCGACGGCGAAGGCATTCCGGACGAACTGATCGATTTCGACAACCAGCGCATGCAATCCTGGGGCCATCGCTGTGCAGCACTGGAAGGCGAGATCGGTTGCCGTGTGGGCTGCAGCGTCTATGCAGACCGGCCACTGGTGTGCCGCGAGTTTCAGGCCGGCTCGGAGGACTGCCGGATGGTCCGGCGCCGTTTCGGCTTCGAGGCGGTCGGCGAGGAATGAGCGCCTGGTTTCTCTATCTCATCGAATGCCAGGATGGCAGCATCTATACCGGCATCAGCGTCGATGTTGCCGCGCGTTACGCGACCCACGCCAGCGGCAAGGGCGCACGCTATACCCGCTCGCATCCGCCGAAGCGCCTGCTGGCGAGCGTCGAATACCCGGACCGATCGGCGGCGTTGAAAGCCGAGTACGAGGTCAAATGCCTGTCCGCCGACGCCAAGCGCGCCTTCGCCATCAGCCTGGCATCATCCGAGCGTGCGCCCGACTCCCTCCTGAAAATATCGGCCAGGGTGTCCATTCCGCTGAACGAGATCGAATTGAGCGCCATTCGCGCCCAGGGTGCTGGTGGCCAGAACGTCAACAAGGTCGCCAGCGCCATTCATCTGCGCTTCGATGTTGGTGCATCCTCACTGCCCGAGTTCTACAAGGAACGGCTTCTTTCGTTGCGCGACCAGCGCATTACCCGCGAGGGCGTGATCGTCATCAAGTCGCAACAGTTCCGCAGCCAGGAGAAGAACCGGGAAGCGGCGTTGAAGCGTTTGCAGGAACTCATCGCCGCTGTCGCCGTATCCCCGCGGCAGCGCAAGCCGACCAAGCCGACGCGCAGCTCGCAGAAGAAGCGTCTCGACAGCAAGGGCAAGCGGGGCGAGCTCAAGGTGCTGCGCGGCAAGATTACCGATTGATGGACGGGAGCGTAACGATGGGCATGCTGGTGAATGTGGTCGTGGCCGATGTGGAGGACGCCGGGGCGATCCTCGAATCGTCGAAGCCGATCGAGGAATGGAAAGGCTTTGAGGCCAGAGGGCTCGATCAGGCCAAGTTCGCCATGCTGCATGCGCTGCTCACTGGCGAGCAGTTCGATGAGGCGCTGGACGAATGCGGCCCGCTCCATGCGGCTTATGAAGAGGGTCCGTGGCTCATGCAGCTGCCAGGCGAGACGGTGCAGCAGCTTGCCCGATTCGAGGAAGAGGCCCTTGACCAGGTCGGCGAGGAACTGGCCGCGACGGAAGTGTTCGAGGCGAGCGGCTGGCCGGCCGATGAGGTCGGGAACCTTGTCATCGAGCTGGCCGACCTGGCAGGGGTGGCCAGGGCGCAAGGTCGGGCCATGTTCGTCTGGATGCTGCCGGACGAAGCCGCTGCGTCGTCATGAAATCCCTCAGCGGGCTCGACGGCACCTTCCTGCATCTCGAAACACCCGAGACGCCGATGCATGTCGGTTCCCTGCATCTGTTCGATCTGCCGCCTGGCTACAGGCGTGACTTCTACACCGAGATCCGTCGATTGCTGGCGCACAGTCTTGATATGGCGCCGCTGTACCGTCGCCGCCTGGCGGACATGCCGTTGCACTTCGCCAACCCGGCGTGGGTGGACGGCGGCGCAGTCGACCTCGACTACCATGTGCGCCGCCACAAGCTGCCCCGGCCGGGCAGCCGGCTGCAGTTGGAACGTTGCACTGCGCGCCTGCATGCGGCACTGATGGACCGCCAGCGGCCGCTCTGGGAAGTGCACGTCATCGAGGGCCTGCAGGGCGGCCAGGCCGCCTTCTACATGAAGGTTCACCATGCCGTGCTGGACGGCGCGGCCGGCGTGGCACTGGCCCGGGCGTTGTTCGATGTCGCGCCGCGGCAGGGCCGTACGACGGGTTCTGCAGAAGCGATTCCCGTCCGCGCCGAGCATCCGGGCAGGGTCAGCCTGGCGAGCGCCGCGCTGCGCCACGATGCGGCCCAGTACGTCAAGCTGGTGCGGCACCTGCCTGAGGTGTTCCGCCTCCTGGCCGGGATCGTGAAAAGCGCCGGCGGCAGGGACCCTGCTCCTTCATCGCTACGCCAGAATTTCTCGTTCGGGCCGAAGACGCCGCTCAACGGGGCGATCACGGCCGAGCGCGGCTTCGCCGGTGTGTCGATTCCCTTGGCCGACGCCAAGGCGATTGCCGCCGATCAGGAAGCCAAGCTGAACGACGTCGTACTCGCGTTGTGCAGCGGCGCGTTGCGACGCTATCTTGCCCACCGTGGCGGCATCCCGAAGAAACCGCTCATCGCGACCATGCCGATCTCGCTGCGCGAATCCGGCAATACGGACTTCACCACCCAGGCTACGCTGAGCCTGGTCAGCCTCGCCACCCATATCGCCGATCCGCTGCGCCGCTTGCGTGCGATCCGCGATGCCTCGGTGGCCATGAAGTCCGCCGCCCGCCGCGCCCGCTCGGTCATTCCCACGGACTTCCCTTCGATCGGCGTGCCCTGGCTGGTGGGCGGCCTGGCTGCGCTGTACGGCAAAACAAAACTTGCCAGCGCCATCCCGCCCATCGCCAATCTGGTCATATCCAATGTGCCTGGCCCGCAGGAGACCCTGTACGCCGCCGGGCTGCCCATGCGCGCCTATTTCCCCCTGTCGATCGTTGAGCACGGACTGGGCCTGAATATCACGGTGATGAGCTATGCCGGCTCACTCGATTTCGGCATCGTCGCCGCGCGCAAGGCGATGCCCGATCCGCGCAAGCTGGCGCAAGCGTTGCTGGAGGCACATGAGGAGTTGAAGCAGAGCCTCCAACGGAAGCCCGTCGCTGCAAAAAAGTCCAGGCGTGCCGTTGGAAAAGCAAGCGTGTCTTCGAAATCCTGAGTTGGAGGAACCATGCACAGCCCGCATCACTGGTACGAAATCGGCATGACGGAAGCGCCCGGCCTCGTCAGATTGGCGCTGGAGGGGCGTGCGCCATGGGAGTTCGGCGCCGCAATTGCCGCCAAGCCGCTCTTGCGCCTGGCGCCGAAGGGCGACGGACATCCGGTGCTGGTTTTCCCGGGCCTGATCGCGCCCGACATGAGCACCCTGCCGCTGCGCCGCTTCCTCAAGGGCCGCGGCTATGCCGCCGTCCCGTGGAAGCAGGGCATCAACCTCGGCCCGCGCGAGGGCGTCATCGAGTCCTGCCTTGGAAGGTTGCGCGATCTCTACGTGGCGCACGGCAGGAAGGTCAGCCTGATCGGCTGGAGCCTGGGCGGCGTCTATGCCCGTGAAGTGGCCAAGGTCTATCCGGACGCCGTGCGTCAGGTCATCACCCTGGGCACGCCCTTCACCGGCCATCCGAAGGCGACCAATGCCTGGCGGCTCTATGAATTCGTCACCGGCCACAAGATCGGTGCGGCAGAACTGCACGAGCCGCTGCGTACGCCGCCGCCGGTGCCGACCACCTCCATTTTCAGCCGTACGGACGGCGTGGTGGCCTGGCAGTGCAGCCTCGAGCAGGAAGGACCGCTGGCCGATAACATCGAAGTGGAAGCAAGCCATCTCGGCATGGGCTTGAACCCGATGACTTTCTTTGCCATCGCCGATCGCCTGGCCCAGCCCGAAGACGAATGGCAGCCGTTCGAGCGCGCGGGTTTCCCGCGCATGCTCTATCGCAATCCGCAGCGGCGGGCCAGGTTCTAGGGCCTCCGGGAAGTGGCATCCGTCGAAGTCAGCGGCCTGACAATCGAGTATGAATCGCTCGGCAATCCCTCCGATCCGGCCATCGTCCTCATCATGGGCCTGGGCATGCAACTTGTCGCCTGGCCCGATGCCTTCTGCCAGGGACTGGTGGAGCGGGGGTTCCGCGTCATCCGCTTCGACAACCGCGATAGTGGCCTGTCCGGCAAGATCCACCTGAAGCAGCGGCCGAATCTGCTGCTGGCCTTTGCTGCCGCCTGGCTCAAGCTGCCGGTGCGCGCGCCCTATAGCCTCAACGACATGGCTGGCGATACGGTTGGCCTGCTCGATGCGCTGGGTATCGAGCGCGCACACATCGTTGGTGCCTCCATGGGTGGCATGATCGCGCAGGTGATCGCGGCGCGTTTTCCGCAGCGCGTGCTGAGCCTGACGTCGATCATGTCGTCGAGCGGCAACAGGAAGGTGTCGCGCTCGAAACCCAGAGCGTTGCAGGCGCTGCTTGGCCAACCGTCCGATGCGAAGGATCCGGACAAGGCGATCGAACACCTGATCCGCCTGTTCGGCGTCATTGGCAGCCCCGGCTACCCGACCGAGCAATCCGACCTGCGCCAGCGCATCGGACTCGGCGTGCGACGTTCCTACCACCCGGCCGGCGTGCAGCAGCAACTGCTCGCCATCATTGCCTCGGGCGACCGCCGCGCCCTGTTGGGCAAGATTGCCGCGCCGACGCTGGTCATCCATGGCGCCGATGATCCGTTGCTGCCGGTTGCGGCAGGCCGCGACACCGCGCGGCACATCAGGGGCGCGAAGTTGATGGTCATCGACGGCATGGGCCACGATCTGCCGCCGGGCCTGCTGCTGCGGCTGGTCGAGGCCATTGCCGCGCACTGCAGGCAGGCGCAATCGCGCTAGACTGGCGCAAGACGTTTATTTCTTGGAGGCGTTTTTAGTGAAGCAGATCATCTACGGTGCCGACGGTACGCCGGAATCCATGCAGGTGGCGGAAGGCGCGATGCCACAACCCGGCCCCGGCGAACTCCTCATCGAGGTGCACTTCGCCGGCATCAACCGTCCCGACGTGCTGCAGCGCTCCGGTCGCTATCCGCCGCCGCCGGGCGCGTCGCCGATCCTCGGCCTGGAAGTGGCCGGCACGGTGGCGGCCCTGGGCGAGGGCGTCACCGAATGGAAAGTCAGTGACCGTGTGACGGCGCTGGTGCCGGGCGGTGGCTACGCCGAGTACTGCGTAGCGCCGGCTGCACAGGCCTTGCCGATTCCTACCGGTCTGGAGATGGCCGAGGCGGCGGCATTGCCGGAAACCTGGTTCACCGTATGGGCCAATCTGGTTGACCTCGGCCGTCTCAAGGCCGGCGAGCGCCTGCTGGTGCATGGCGGTTCGAGCGGCATCGGCCTCACCGCCATCCAGCTTGCCCGCCGTCTCGGCGTGGAGGTCATCGTCACCGTCGGCAGCGGAGAAAAGGCGCGTTTCTGCCGCGAGTTCGGCGCCGACCACGCCATCAACTACCGCGAGGAGGACTTCGTCAAGCAGGTGAAGGAACTCACCAACGGCGAGGGCGTCGACGTCGTCCTCGACATGGTGGGCGCGCCCTACCTGCAGAAGAACCTGGGCGTCCTGCGGCGCGACGGCCGCCTGGTGCTGATCGCCTTCCTCGAGGGCAGCAAGGGCGAGTTCGACCTGATGCCGGTGATGCTCAAGCGCCTTGCCATCACCGGCTCCACCATGCGCCCGCGCACTGTGTCGGAGAAGGCGGCGATCCGCGACGCGCTGTTGAAGAACATCTGGCCGGAGATCGCCGCCGGCCGCCTGCGCCCGCATATCCATGCCACCTTCCCGCTGGCGCAGGCAGGCGAGGCGCACCGCCTGATGGAAAGCAGCGCCCACATCGGCAAGATCGTGCTGCAGGTGAAATCGTGAGCGAAATTCAGATCGACATCGTTTCCGACGCCGTCTGCCCCTGGTGCTTCATCGGCAAGCGCCGGCTGGAGGCCGCCCTGGAGCGGCTGCGCGCCGACCGCCCGGACATTGCGCCGCGCATCCGCTGGTTGCCGTATTTCCTTAACCCCGACACACCGGTGGAAGGCGAGCCTTATCGGCCCTTCCTCGAGAAGAAATTCGGCGGGCCGGAGAAACTGGCGCAGATCCAGGCCCATGTCGCCGAGGCGGGCCGCACGGTCGGCATCGACTTCGCCTTCGAGCGCATCGAGATTCGCGCCAACACCTTGCGCGCCCATCGCCTCATCCACCGCATGCAGAAAACGGGCAATGCCGATGCCCTGGTCGAGCGGCTTTTTGCCGCGCACTTCCTGCAGGGTGAGAACATCGGCGACATCGCCGTGCTGGCACGCCTTGCGGGGGAATGCGGGCAGGAGGAAGCGGCTGCAGCGGCCTACCTGCGTTCAGGGGAAGATGAGGAGGAGGTGCGTGCCCAGGTCGAGCGCGGGCAGCGCCTGGGCATCACCGGTGTGCCGTTCTTCATTTTCAATGGCCGTTACGGCGTCGGCGGCGCACAACCGCCGGAAGTGCTGCTCGACACGCTGCGCCAGAGCCTGGATGCAGCATAGTCACATTCATCGGCGGCGATGGCATCGGCCGTGAGGCAAGCGGGTCGATTTTCACCACTGCAACAGAACGACGGCATGGCCCGAATAAGCGAAAAAGAGGAAGCGAAAAAATACTTGATTTATTGCCGAGTTACAGGTTCAATGCCGGTTCGCTCGAACTCAAGCTACAGAATGCTGCGGTATGTAACTGCCATTTCGGTTCTGGGTATTCGAACGAACCGTCGGGCAGTCGCCCTTCATTTATTTTTAGGATAGGAATTATGGCAACAGGTACAGTCAAGTGGTTCAACGATGCCAAGGGCTTCGGCTTCATCACCCCGGACAATGGCGGCGAGGATCTCTTCGCGCACTTCTCCGCGATCCAGTCGAGCGGTTTCAAGTCTCTCAAGGAAGGCCAGAAGGTCTCCTATGACGACGCTACCGGCCCCAAAGGCAAGCAGGCGGCGAACATCAAGCCCCTGTAAGTGACAAAGGCACGCATGAAAACCCCGGCTTGCCGGGGTTTTTTTTCGTCTGTAATTCGAGTGATCGACGCGATAATGGAAAAGGCCGGTAATAAGTTTATGATGGCGGGAAAGCGGGTCGCGTGGAGGAGAGGGGGCGATGAAGTTCAACTGCCTGATCGCAATGCTGGCTATCGTCCCGCCGGGCGTGCAGGCGGCCGACCTGCTGGCCGGCGACTGCAAGCGTCCGCTGGCACGCACCGACCTGTCGGCCTGCGATTTGTCCCGCACCAAGCTGGCGGGCAAGGATCTGCGTGGCGTCCGCTTCGCCGGCGCCAAGCTGGAGAACGCCGACTTCCGCAAGGCACGTCTCGACGAGGCGGATTTCCGCGGCAGCAACGCCAAGTGGGCCAACTTCGGCAAGGCGAGCCTGAAAGCTGCGGATTTCCGCAAGGCCGACCTCTTCCACGCCGTCTTCGACGATGCCGACCTCACCGATGCGCGCCTGGGCGAAGCCAACCTGTTCGGCGCCAACTTCATCAATACCCGTGCCCTGCGGGCTGACTTTGCCGGTGCCTACCTCAAGGACATCCTCATGGAGGGCATCGATCTCTCCGGCGGCTCGCTGCGCGGCTGCAATGTGTTCCGCGGGGTTCTCACCGATGCGAAACTGGTCGGCACCGACCTCTCCGGCGCTGACCTCACCGGCGCCGCCGCCGAGAATGCCGATTTCTCCGGGGCGAAGCTGATCGGCACCAGGCTGCAGGGCGCGACATTGCGTTTCGCGGTGTTCAAGGGGGCCGACATGGCGCGGGCCGATCTGGCCAATGCCGATGTCTGGAATGCGAATTTCTCGCAGGTCAGCAACCGGCCGCCTTCCGTGCAGGAGGCTCTCGTCGAACCCTTCGTGGCGCGCGAGCGGCGCTGAGCAAATCCGACCCGGACAACCGCCATGATCACCGTCCATCATCTGGAAACCTCGCGCTCGCAGCGCATCCTCTGGCTCCTCGAAGAACTGGGCGTGCCCTACGAGATTGTGCTCTACAAGCGCAACCGCAAGACCCGCCTGGCGCCGCCGGAACTGAAGGCCATCCATCCCCTCGGCAAGTCTCCGGTGATCACCGACGGCGATGTCACCGTCGCCGAATCGGGGGCGATCCTCGAGTACCTCGCCGAGCGCTACGGCGGGAATGCCAAGGGCGACCTCGCCGGCCTGTTGCCGCGGCCCGGTACGCCGGAACACCTGCAGTGCCGCTTCTGGATGCATTTTGCCGAAGGCTCACTGATGAACTGGCTGGTGATGAAGCTGGTGTTCATGACCATTCCGACGCAGCCCATGCCGTTCTTCGTGCGGCCCATTGCAAAACAATTGTGCGCCCAGGTGCTGAAGAAACTTGTCGATCCCAACGTGGGCGTGGCGCTGGCGTTCATCGAAGGCCACCTCGGCAAGCAGGCCTGGTTCGCCGGCGAGCAGTTGAGCATCGCCGATTTCCAGATGAGCTTCCCCGTCGAGGCTGCCCTGGTGCGCAGCGGCGGGCACAAACGCTATCCGAACATGCGCGCGTACCAGGAAAGAATGGAGGCGCGACCGGCCTACCGACGCGCGCTGGAGAAGGGCGGCCCGGTCGTCATGTCGGCCTGATGGAAAGGATCTGGCTGCAAAGCTACTCCCCCGGCGTGCCGGCGGACATCGAGGTCGACGACCTCGGCAGCATCGGCGAGAAATTCGCGGCCAGCGTGCGCGCCTACGGCGAGCGCGCTGCCTTCGTCAGCGGCGCGGCCGGAGTGGGCATCACCTACCGTGAACTCGACGAGCGCTCGCGCCAGGTCGCCGCCTACCTGCAGTCCGTGCTCAGGCTGCCGCAAGGCAGCCGTGTGGCGCTGATGATGCCGAACCTGCTGCAGTATCCCGTCTGCCTGCTCGGCGCACTACGTGCCGGCCATGTCGTGGTCAACGTCAATCCGCTGTACACCGCCCGCGAGCTGGAGCACCAGCTCGCCGACTCGGGGGCGGAGGTCATTTTCATTCTTGAAAACATGGCCCATGTGCTGGAGAAGGTCATTGCCCGCACGTCGATCCGCCATGTGGTCGTGACCGGCGTGGGCGACCTGCTCGACTTCCCGAAAAAGCAGCTCGCCCACTTCGTCGTGCGGCGGGTGAAGAAGATGGTGCCGCCGTTCTCCCTGCCCGGTGCGGTGTCCTTCGAGGCGATGCTGAAGCAGGGCGCCGCCGCGCGCTTCGAGCCGGTGAAGGTGGCCGCCGACGACCTTGCCTTCCTGCAATACACCGGTGGCACCACCGGCGTCTCCAAGGGCGCCATGCTCAGCCATCGCAACCTGCTCGCCAATGCGCGGCAGGGCCAGGTGTGGAGCGATCCCTTCATTGATCCGCACGACGAGCTCATCCTCGTCACCGCCATCCCGCTCTACCACATCTTTGCCCTGGGTTCGGCCGTCAGTCATATCGTGCGCGGCGGGGTCAACGTGCTGGTGGCCGATCCGCGCAATACCGCCGCCTTCGTCAAGGTCCTGGCGAAGTACCGCTTCGTCTCGCTGCCCGCCGTCAATACGCTCTTCAACAGTCTCATCCATCACCCCGATTTTGCAAAAATCGATTTCAGCAAGCTGCGCTTCGCCATCGGCGGCGGCGCGGCAGTACAGAAGGCGGTCGCCGAGCGCTGGCAGCAGATCACCGGCGTGCCGCTGTGCGAGGGCTATGGCCTCACCGAATGCTCTCCCACGGTCACGTGCAACCCGCTCGACCTCAAAGAATTCAACGGTTCCATCGGCCTGCCGATGCCTTCGACGGAGATCTCGATCCGCGACGAGAACGGCGTCGAAGTGCCGCTGGGCGCCGCCGGCGAGCTGTGCGTGCGCGGGCCGCAGGTGATGCAGGGCTACTGGAATCGCCCCGACGAAACCGCCCGCGTCATGACGCCGGACGGCTTCCTGCGCACCGGCGACGTGGCCAGCATCGACGCACGCGGTTTCGTGCGCATCGTCGATCGCCAGAAGGACATGATTCTCGTCTCCGGCTTCAACGTCTATCCGAACGAGGTGGAGCAGGTGGTCGCCCTGCATCCGCTGGTCATTGAAGCGGCGGCGGTCGGCGTGCCGGACAGGAATTCAGGCGAGGCGGTCAAACTCTATGTGGTGAGGAAGGATCCTGCCCTGACCGCGGAGGCGCTGATCGCGCATTGCCGCGAATCGCTGGCCGCCTACAAAGTGCCACGGCGCGTCGAGTTCATCGACGAACTGCCGAAGAGCAATGTCGGCAAGGTGCTGCGGCGCGAGCTGCGCGAGCGCGACGGACAGGGAAAATAGCCAGACGAGGGATCTACTCCGGCATGATCTCCGTGAAATGCCGCAGGGCGGGGAATTCGCCGACATCCTTTTCCGGCTGGCGGGTGTCGGGGCGGCAGGCGGCGATCAGGTGGTCGATGCCGCCCTGACGCGCCGCGCGCAGTACCGGCAGGCTGTCGTCGATGAGCAGGGTGCGCGCCGGGTCGTAGGGCAGCAGTCCGCGCAAGGCCGGCCAGAAGGCCGCGTCCTCCTTGGGCAGACCGACTTCGTGAGAGGTGATAAGCAGGTCGAAGTGCACCTGCAGGCCGGTGCGCGCCATCTTCAATGAAAGACTCTTCTGGTGTGCGTTGGTGACCAGGGCGACGCCTTTTCCGTGACGGCGCAATGCCTCGAGAAAGCGGCAGACGTCTGGATGGACGTCGATGAGGTGCGCCACTTCCTCCTTCAGATGCGCGATGTCGAGCTGTAATTCGCGCGTCCAGAAATCCACGCAATACCAGTCGAGCGTGCCGGCCTTGGCGTGGTAGACGTCCAGCAGGCGGCTGCGCGCCTCGGTGTGCGCCAGGCCGTGGCGCTCGGCATAGCGCAGCGGCACGTGTTCCTGCCAGAAATGGTTGTCGAAGTGCAGGTCGAGCAGGGTGCCGTCCATGTCGAGCAGGACAGTGTCGATGGCGCTCCAGTCGATCATTTGGCGTGCCTCTGCAAAGTCAGTCCCGGCGATACGGCGTCGGCATCCGGCTTGGCGGCTATGGTGGGCATGGGCGCCGTGTCGCCCAACCAGGAGGCGGCCACGACGCGGTTGCGCCCGCCGTTCTTGGCGGCGTAGAGCGCCTGGTCGGCGCGCTGCAGGAGCGCGTCGATCGCGGTTTCATCCGGGCGCAACTGCGCCGCACCGATGCTGGCGGTGGTCGGTACGGGAAAGGCTGGCGCGGGCAAGTGCTCCGCTACGGTCAGCTCGCGCAGCCGCTCGGCGATGGCGAGGGCGAATTCCTCGGTGGCGTCCGGCAGCAGCACGGCGAATTCCTCGCCGCCCAGTCTGGCGAAGAAATCGTATTCGCGCAGGTGCGGGCCGACCAGCGCGGCGAAGCGGCGCAGGGTCTCGTCGCCGGCGGCATGGCCGAGCGCGTCGTTGATTGCCTTGAAGCGATCGAGGTCGATCATCAGCAGCGACAGCGGCGTGTTCTTGCGCTTGCAGCGCGCCAGTTCCACCTCGGCGCGGGCATAGAAGACGCGGCGGTTGCCGATGCCCGTGAGCGCGTCCAGCGTGGCCAGGCGGTTCAGTTCCGAGGCGAGCTGGTCGACGATCATCAGGGCGAAGCCGAGGCTCATGAGCATCACGGTGATGTGCGCGCCGCCGAGGATCATGCCATGCCAGAAATCGGATGCGAAGAGGTTCCCGGGCGGATGAGCGGAGAAGAGGATGTACACGAGGCGCATTGCCATGAGGATGCAGCCGAGGAGGAACAGCAAGCCGGTGAAGCGGTGCGAGACGCGGCGCTCGCCGGAGACGGGCAGGAGGAGCCGCGCTGCGCTGAGGCCGGTGAGGAGGATGAGCGCCGCGGAGAGGGTCACCACGGCCAGCCGGTAAGGCCCGTGGGTGGCCCACAGCAGGGCGAACGCCACGCCTGAAATGATGACCGTCGCCCACGCCAGCCGCGCGCGCGGCTTCTCGTTGAGCAGGCGCATGATGGCAAGGTAGTAGAGGGCGGCGGTGAGTACCAGCAGAGTGTTGCCGACGACCCGGGCGGGCAGGTCGTTGGCAGTTTGCGACAGACCAAGCAGGACCAGGCCGCAGGCCAGGGCGATGTTGGCGCCGGTCCAGTGCTTGACGCCGCGCACCTGCGCTGAATAGAAGCGCGCAACCGCCAGCAGCACCAACGCGGTGGGCACCGCCGTGAAGGCCATCAGCAACAGAATGGTCCTGGGGTCGAGTTGCATGGGTCAGGATTCTGCCGTGAGCAGCGAGATATCCAGCAGCGCCCGCCGCTTCAGCCAGGGGCTGGGGCGGTAGCGCGGGTCACCATAGAAACTCTGAAGGTTTTCCAGGATGGCGAGGACGGTGCGCGCGCCGAGTGCGTCGCCCAGCGTCAGCGGACCTTTCGGGTAGCCGAGACCGAGGGTCACGGCGCGGTCGATGTCCGCGGGCGTGGCGATGCCCTGCTGGGCGATGTCGCAGCCGATGTTCACGATGTGTGCCAGCACGCGTTGCGCCACCAGACCGGCGCTGTCGCGGATGACGGACACCGGCACGCCGTCGGCGGCGAAGAGGCCTTGCGCCGCCTCGCGCATGACGGCAGTGGTGAGCGGCGTGGTCATTAGCGTGCGGCGCTTGTCGAGGCCGAGGAGGGCGTCGATGGCGACGGTGCGCGATGCATCCAGTCCCTCGCGCGCAGCACAGGTGGTGGCGTCCTCGCCCAGCGGCGTGACAACACACAGGGTGAGGGCGCCGTCCTGCGGCGCCTGACTTTCGTCCAGCGTGCCGCCGAGTTGCACGACGAGGTCGCGTACGCGCCCGGCCAGTTCGGGCCGTGCGCTGCTGACCCAGACGCTGGCCGGCCGGGCCGTGGGCGCGTGTGATGTCGGCGGGATCTGCTGCTTGCCGTTTTCATAGGTATAGAAGCCGCGCCCGCTCTTGCGGCCGAGCAGGCCGCCGGCGAGGCGCTGCGCCGCCAGTGCAGAGGGTCGGTAGCGCGGCTCTTCGTAGTACTGGCGGTAGATCGCCTCCATCACCGGCTGCGAGACGTCGAGGCCGGTCAGGTCGAGCAGTTCGAACGGCCCCATGCGGAAGCCGGCTGCTTCGCGCAGGATGGCGTCGATCTCCTGGATTTCTGCGACATTCTCGCCGAGCAGGCGCAGGGCCTCGGTGACGTAGCCGCGGCCGGCGTGATTGACGATGAAGCCCGGCGTGTCCCTGGCACGCACTGGCGTGTGGCCCATGCGCCGGGCGAGTTCGGCAAGGTATTCTCCGACCCACGGTTCGGTGAGCAGGGCGTCGATCACTTCGACCACCTTCATCAGCGGCACCGGGTTGAAGAAATGGTAGCCGGCGACGCGGCCCGGCCGTTTGCAGGCGGCGGCGATCTCTGTCACCGACAGCGAGGAGGTGTTGCTGGCAAGCAGGCAATTCTCGCCGACGATGCCTTCCAGCGCGGCGAACAGCTGGCGCTTGGCCTCGAGCTTTTCGATGATGGCCTCGATCACGACGCCGCAGGGGGCGAGAGCTTCCAGCGCGGCGGCAGCTTCGATGCGGGCCGCAGCCGCATCGGCTGCGGCCTTGTCGATCTTGCCCTTGGCGGCGAGTCCGGCCAGGGTGGCGGCAAGCGCGTCGCGTGCGGTGGCGGCGGCGCCGGGCTGCACATCGAACAGCAGGACGCGCATGCCGGCCTGGGCGGCGATCTGCGCGATGCCGCGGCCCATGGCGCCAGCGCCGACGATGCCGAGGGGCAGAACAGGAGAGCGAGGATCGGGTTTCATGTTTGAACGTGAGCCGGAAACGCAAAAGTATAGCAACCGTGCCAATCGTGCTGATTGAACCGCCGTGCCGCTTCCATTACCATCGGGCCATAACGATGACACGGTGGAGGTGCGACATGTACAACAAGGTGCTGCTGGCCTATGACGGTTCGCAAAGTGGGCGCACGGCGCTGCTCGAGTGCGCCGACATCAATAATTTCCTGCATGCCGAGATCCACCTGCTGGCGGTGGCGCCGCTGATTGCCGGGCTCTACCTGACGGAAGGCTTCGTCCCCGACACCCTGCAAGATGACGAAAACCGGCGCTACAAGGACATCCTCGACGAGGGCCTCAAGCTGCTTGCCGAGCGCGGCGTCAAGGCGGAGGGTCATGTAGTCACCGGCGAGCCGGTGGACGAGATCTGCCGCATCGCCGGCGAACTGGGCATTGACCTCATCGTCGTCGGCCATCGCAAGCACGGCTTTTTCATGTCGCGCTGGTGGAAGGGCTCGGTGGGCGCCTCGCTCATCGAGGATGCGCCCTGCAGCGTGATGATTGCCATGGCCCGCTAGGCGGACCGGCCCGAAGACTGGCCTGATCCTGGGCTACTTTGTTACCAGAGCCGCCACCAGGGCTCCTGGCGGTCTAGCCCACGCTTGTAATACTCGCTGTTGGGGAAGTTGGTGCGCATGACGCGCTCGGCGTCGTCGCGCAGGTCGTTCAGGCCGAGGGCGTCGTAGGACTTGACGAGGATGAACAGCGCTTCCTCGTTGGCCGGTGCATCGAGGTAGGTCTTGACGGCGAACTGTGCGCGGTTGGCGGCGGCCACGTAGGCGCCGCGCCTCAGGTAGTAGTTCGCAACATGCACTTCGTTCGAAGCCAGCGTGTTCACCAGGTACTTCATGCGCGCTGCAGCATCGGCGGCATATTTGCTGGCAGGAAATTTGTCCACCAGTTCCTTGAAGGCGGCGAAGGCCTCGCGCGCCGCCTTGGGATCGCGCTCGGACTGGTCCTGCATGCTGATGTAGCCCATGATGCCGAGGTCTTCGTTGAAGTTCACCAGCCCCTTCAGGTAGTAGACGTAGTCGACGTTGGGGTGGTTCGGGTGCAGCTTGACGAAGCGGTCGCAGGCGGCGATGGCCGAGGCGGGTTCGTTGGCCTTGTAGTAGGCGTAGGCAATTTCGATCTGCGCCTGCTGCGCGAAACGGCCGTAGGGATAGCGTGACTCGAGGATCTCGAAATACTTGACGGCCTTGTCGTAGGAGCCGTCGCCCATGGCTTCCTTGGCGGCCGAGTAGAGCCGGTTGGCCGACCAGCCTGCGGTCTCGTCCTTCAGTTCCGGCAACAGCCCGCAACCGCCGACGCCGAGCAGGAGGGCAAGAATTAAAGCTAGACTACGCATCGTGAAAACCTCGAGTTCGAACCGCGCCGATTATAGCGTAATTGCCCCGCCACCCTCGGTGCGTATCGTGGAAATTCCCGCGGACTGCGCCGGCATGCGCCTGGACCAGGCGCTGGCGCGGCTGCTGCCTGAGCATTCGCGCAGCCGCCTCGCCGCCTGGATGAAACAGGGGAAAGTCAGTGT
The DNA here is from genome assembly GCA_018262775.1 of Rhodocyclaceae bacterium. Taxonomy (GTDB): domain Bacteria; phylum Pseudomonadota; class Gammaproteobacteria; order Burkholderiales; family Rhodocyclaceae; genus Desulfobacillus. The sequence goes on along the minus strand of JADFDU010000006.1, from coordinate 32,007 downwards.
CGGCGACACGCCGGCGGATCCCAAGCGCAAGGTCTGGGGCGGAGAGCGCATCGCGCTCGACGTGCCGCCGCTGGCGGATGTTGCCGCGCAGGCAGCGGAGGACATTCCGCTGACGATCGTGCATGATGACGAGGCCATCCTCGTCATCAACAAACCTGCCGGACTGGTGGTGCATCCGGGCAGCGGCAACTGGCAGGGCACGCTGCTCAACGCGCTCCTGCACCATGCACCGCAACTCGCCGGCATCCCGCGCGCCGGCATCGTGCATCGCCTCGACAAGGACACCAGCGGCCTGCTCGTCGTCGCCAGGACGCTCGAGGCGCAGACCGATCTCGTGCGCCAGTTGCAGGCGCGCACAGTGAAACGCCACTACCTGGCGCTGACGCACGGCAACGTTGCGAGCGATGGCGTCGTCGATGCGCCGATCGGCCGCCACCCCGTGCAGCGCACGAAGATGGCCGTGGTCGGCGGCGGCCGATCGGCACGAACGTACTATCACGTGCTGGAGCGCTTCGCGCGGGCCACCCTGCTCGAATGCGCGCTGGAGACGGGGCGTACGCACCAGATTCGCGTGCATCTGGCCAGCATCGGCCATGCGCTCGTCGGCGACCCGGTCTACGGGCCGCGCCGCGCCGTGCAGGCGCTGCCGGTGTTCGCGCGCCAGGCGCTGCATGCCTGGCGCCTGGCACTGGTGCATCCGGCGACACGCGCCGAGATGGGCTGGGAGGCGCCGTTGCCGGACGACTTCGCGCAATTGCTGGCGCAACTGCGGAGCGCGGCAGCGTGAGCGAGTGGATCGTTCCCGACTGGCCGGCACCGCCCGGCGTGCATGCGCTCGTGACGACGCGCGCCGGCGGCGTCAGCGCCGGCGCTTACGCCTCGCTGAACCTCGCCACGCACGTCGGCGATGAGGCGGCGGCGGTGGCCGAGAACCGTCGCCGCCTCATCGCTGACATGGGCGCGCGACTGCCGGCAGAGCCCTGTTGGCTCACCCAGGTGCATGGTGCGCATGTCGCCAACGCGGTGGCGGTTTCCCCTGGCGCCGAAGCCGATGCGGCCGTGGCGAACGCACCGGGCATCGTGTGCGCGGTGCTCACCGCGGACTGCCTGCCGCTGCTGCTGTGCGACGCTGACGGCACTACGGTTGCCGCTGCCCATGCCGGCTGGCGCGGCCTCGCCGGCGGCGTCATCGAGGCGACGGTGCGGGCGATGCAGGTGGCACCCGCAGGCCTGCGGGCCTATCTTGGCCCGGCCATCGGCCCGCAGGCCTTTGAAGTCGGAACCGAGGTGCGCGAGGTCTTCGTCGCGCATGCGCCCGATGCGGCGGCCGCGTTTGCGCCGAAAGCCAACGGGAAATGGCTGGCCGATCTCTACTTGCTGGCGACGCAGCGCCTGAACGCACTGGGCGTGACCCATGTCTGCGGCGGTGGCCGCTGCACCTTCCGCGAAGCGACTCATTTCTTTTCTTACCGCCGTGACAAAGCCACAGGCCGCATGGCCTCACTCATCTGGATGGAATGATGGAAGAACGAAAAACGCATCTCGATGGCACCGCCATGGCGCTGATGATCCTGCTGTGCGCCGCCTGGGGCCTGCAGCAGGTGGCCATCAAGGTGGCGAACGAGGGCATCTCGCCGATGTGGCAGGGCGGCTTGCGCTCCATTGGCGCGGTGTTTCTGGTCTGGGCCTGGGCAGCGCGCAAGGGCATCCGTCTCTTCGACCGCGACGGCTCGCTCGGTGCCGGCCTGCTCGTCGGCGTGCTCTTCGCCGGCGAGTTTGCCTTCATCTATTGGGGCTTGAGCTACACCACCGCTTCGCGTGGCGTGGTGTTCCTGTATACGGCGCCCTTCATCGTCGCGCTCGGCGCACACGGGTTCCTGTCGGGGGAAAAGCTGCGACCGATGCAATGGCTGGGTCTGGCCTTCGCCTTCGCCGGTGTGGTGTCGGTGTTCGCTGAATCGCTCGGCATGCCGACGCGCAGCCAGCTCATCGGCGATGCCATGCTGTTTCTCGCCGCCGTGCTGTGGGCGGCCACCACGCTGGTGATCAAGGGTGGTCGCCTGGCAAAAGTCAGTCCCGCCAAGACGCTGTTTTACCAGCTGGCAGCCTCGGCGCTGGTGCTGCCTTGTGTTTCCATCGCCTTGGGTGAGCCGGGTGTGATCACCCTCACGCCCCTGGTGCTGCTCAGCCTTGCCTATCAGACCGTGCTGGTGGCTTTCGCTAGCTACCTGACTTGGTTCTGGCTGGTGGTGCATTACCCTGCCGGCCGACTTGCCGCGTTTTCCTTCCTGACGCCGCTGTTCGGCGTGCTGGCCGGCGCGCTGCTGCTGTCGGAAAAGGTGACCGCCGCGCTGGCCATCGCGCTGGCGCTGGTGGTAGCAGGCATCTGGCTGGTCAACCGGCCGCCGAAACCGGCATGAGCCGGCGCGTATAATCCGCGCTTCTCGTTTCGGATCCCGCCATGTCCGTTCTCGCCTGGATACTCGTTGCCTCCATCGCCGGCGGCGCGCTGTCGGTGTTCGCTGCCGCGCTCTTCGCCCTGACGGCACGCGGTAGTTGGGTGCCGCACCTCATCAGCTATGCCATCGGCGCGCTCCTTGGCGCGGCCTTCCTCGAAGTGCTGCCGCATGCCATCGAAGCGCAGGACGATCCCGGCAAGGCGACTGCCATCGTCCTGGCCGGAATTCTGGGGTTCTTTGTGCTGGAGAAACTGGTGCTGTGGCGCCATTGCCACGACGACCACTGTGAAGGCCACGAGGCGCATACCGCAATGGAAGACCATGGCCGTAGCGGGCTGCTCATTCTCGTGGGAGATACGTTCCACAACTTCGTCGACGGCGTGCTGATTGCTGCCGCCTTCATGCAGGACGTGCGCCTCGGCATCGTCACCGCCCTGGCCATCATCGCCCATGAGATTCCGCAGGAGGTCGGCGACTTCCTCATCCTGCTGCATTCGGGTTATTCGCGCATGAAGGCGCTGGCCTACAACCTGCTCTCCAGCCTCGCCACGCTGGTAGGCGGCCTGCTTGCCTACTCCGCCCTGTCGGCGGTGCAGGGCATGGTGCCGGTGTTCCTGGGACTGGCCGCGGCGAGCATGATCTATGTTGCCGTGGCCGACCTCATTCCCGGTTTGCACAAGCGCACCGAACTGCACGCCACGCTGCAGCAGGTGCTACTCATCGCGGCCGGCATCGCCTCGATCGCGCTGGCGCGCTTCCTCGTCGAGCATCACGGCTGAGCACCCCCGCCGTCACCCCCTTCCTCGGGAAGGGGCGGGGGGGAAGGTCGTTGTCCACGGCGTCGAGCCGGCGTGCCGAATAGCCAGAGAAACAGGGCCAGCGGGAATAGGCCATAGAAGAGGAAGGTCAGCACGCCTGCCGTTACGCTGGCTTCCGTCAGCGCCATCATGAGGACGACCCAGAGCCAGCCGATGGCGACGATGTACATGCGGTCATTCTACGCTCGGGTACCTCATTGACAGGGGTTATGTTGCGGTGCAAAATTCCCCATCAAGCGGACGGTTGAGGCCATGGAACCGTCAAAGGGAGAGTAGTGGATGTCAGGTAACCCCCAGCCCGATGCGGCTGCATTGCAGAATCTTTTTCAGGCCGGGCAAGCGTTCGCGCAGGGGTTCATGAATGTCATGGCCGGTCAGTCGCATGCCCAGCCCGGTGCCGCAGCCCGATTTCCGCAGAACGAAGCCATTTCCCGCTTGCAGAAAGAATTCGCCGAGCGCCATGCCACGCTGTGGCAGAGCATGCTGCAATGGCACGGTGGCGCAGTGTCATCCGCAATGGACGACGCGTCCAGCAAACCGCTGGGCGACAAGCGCTTCGCCTCGCCGGCCTGGTCAGAGAGTCCCTACTACGATTATGTGCGCCGGGCGTATCAGCTGAATGCCGAGTTTCTCGCCCGGCTGGTCGAGGCCGCGCCGCTGGACGATGAGGCCGTGCGCAACCGCCTGAAGTTCTTCACGCGCCAGTTCGTCGATGCCATGGCGCCCTCCAACTTCGTCGCGACCAATCCGGAATTCATCAAGACGGCACTGGCATCCCAGGGCGCCAGCATCACCGTAGGCATCCAGAATTTGATCGCCGACCTCGGCAAGGGCCGCATTTCGATGACCGATGATGCCGCCTTCGAAGTGGGGCGAAACCTGGCGACGACACCGGGCCGGGTGGTCTTCGAGAACGAACTGATCCAGCTGATCCAATACGCGCCGGCAACGGCGAAGGTGTACGAACGCCCACTGCTGATCGTGCCGCCGTGCATCAACAAGTTCTACATCCTCGACCTGCAGCCGGAGAACTCCTTCGTGCGCCATGCCGTGGAGCAGGGGATGACGGTGTTCCTCGTTTCCTGGCGCAATCCGCAGGCCGACCTCGGCTACCTCGGCTGGGACGATTACGTCGAGCAGGGCGCGCTCAAGGCGCTCGACGTCACGCGAGAGATAGCCGCTGTCGATCAGATCAACGCGCTCGGCTTTTGCGTTGGCGGCACCATCCTGTCCGCTGCGCTTGCCGTAGCGAGGTCACGCGGTGAAGATCCTGTGACGAGCCTCACGCTGCTCACCGCGCTGCTCGATTTTTCCGACGGCGGCGAGGTTGTCAATTACCTCGATGAGGCCTCGGTTGCCGCGCGCGAGGCGGCCATCGGCAAGGGCGGACTGCTGCGCGGCGCCGAACTGGCCTCGGCCTTTTCCAGCCTGCGCGCCAACGATCTGATCTGGCAGTATGTCGTCGGCAACTACCTCAAGGGCGGCAAGCCGCCGGCCTTCGACCTGCTCTACTGGAACGCCGACAGCACCAACCTGCCCGGCCCCTTCGCTGCCTGGTACCTGCGCCACCTCTACCTGGAAAACGCGCTGCGAGAGCCGGATCGGCTGGCGATGTGTGGCACGACGGCTGATCTGCGCCGCCTCGACATGCCGGCCTATATCTATTCCAGCCGCGAGGATCACATCGTGCCCTGGCACAGCGCCTACCTCTCGCGCGACATTCTTGGTGGCGAGACGACTTTTGTCATGGGCGCCTCGGGCCACATCGCCGGCGTCATCAACCCGCCGGCCAAGGGCAAGCGCAGCCACTGGCGCAATGATGCTCCGGCGGCCACTGCCGACGACTGGCTGGCTAGCGCGGCGGAACACAAGGGCAGCTGGTGGCCGCATTGGATAGAATGGCTCAAGCGCTTCGCGGGCGATGAACGTCCGGCGCGCAAGGCCCTCGGCAGCAAACGCCACAAGCCGGGGGAAGCGGCGCCGGGGCGCTACGTCAAGGAAAAAGCTTAGCCGCGCGACAGGGGAAGCGCGGCGAGTCAAACAAACACAATCCCCGCACACAAAGGAGAAGTGGTCATGTCGAGAGTGGCACTGATAACGGGAGGCATGGGCGGATTGGGCGAGGCGGTCTGCATCAAGATGGCTGCACTGGGCTACAAGGTAGTAACGACCTACAGCCCGAGCAATACCAAGGCGAAGGACTGGCTGAAGCAGATGCAGGCGCAGGGCTACGATTTTCATGCCTATCCCTGCGACGTGGCCGACTACGATTCATGCAAGGCCTGTGTGGATACGGTGACGAAGGAACTCGGCCCGGTCGACGTGCTGGTGAACAATGCCGGCATCACGCGCGACATGACGTTCAAGAAGATGACCAAGGGAGATTGGGACGTGGTCATGAAGACCAACCTCGACAGCGTTTTCAACATGACCAAACAGGTGATGGACGGCATGGTGGATCGCGGCTGGGGCCGCGTCGTCAATATTTCCTCGGTGAATGGCCAGAAGGGCGCCTTCGGCCAGACCAACTATTCCGCCGCCAAGGCCGGCATGCACGGTTTTACCAAGGCGCTGGCCCTGGAGGTGTCGCGCAAGGGCGTGACCGTGAATACCATCAGCCCGGGATACATCGGCACCAAGATGGTGATGGCGATCCCGCAGGAAGTACTGGATTCGAAGATACTGCCGCAGATTCCGCAGGGGCGGCTCGGTAAGCCGGAGGAAGTGGCGGGCCTGGTGGCCTATCTCGCTTCCGAGGAAGCGGCCTTCGTCACGGGTGCCAATATCTCCATCAACGGCGGCCAGCACATGTTCTGAGCAATGCGCCCGCCGCCCCCGGCTCGGGGCGGCGGGATCAATTATTTTTGTTATTAATGGAAAGTACTACGATGTCGAAGAAGGTAGCGCTCGTTACGGGTGGCATGGGGGGATTGGGTACGGCGATCTGCCGTGCACTGGCCGAGGATGGATTCATCGTGGTGGCCAATTGCCTGCCCGGTTTTCTGCAGAAGGACGAGTGGCTGGTGCAGAACAAGGCGGCAGGATTCGAGTTTCACGCCGCCGAAGGCAATGTGTCTGATTACGAGTCCTGCAGCGAAATGGTCAGGCGCATCGAGTCCGAAATCGGACCGGTCGACGTGCTGGTGAACAATGCCGGTATCACGCGCGACAACATGTTCCGCAAGATGCAGGTGTCGGAGTGGACTGCGGTGATCGACGTGAACCTCAACAGCGTCTTCAATGTCACCCACCAGGTGTTGCCCGGCATGGCCGAGCGGGGCTGGGGCCGGGTCATCAACATCTCTTCGGTGAATGGCATCAAGGGGCAATTCGGCCAAGCCAACTACTCGGCCGCGAAAGCCGGCATCCTCGGCTTTACCAAGGCCATCGCCCAGGAAGTGGCGCGCAAGGGCGTCACCGTCAATGCCATCGCGCCGGGTTACGTCGGCACCGACATGGTGATGGCCATCAAGCCAGAGGTGCGCGAGCAGATCGTCGCGCAGATCCCGATGGGCCGACTCGGCAAGCCGGAAGAAATCGGCAAGCTGGTGGCCTATCTGTCGTCCGAGCATGCCGGCTATATGACGGGATCGACACTGTCCATCAACGGTGGTTTGCACATGTACTGAAATGGGAAAGCCTCGGCGTTGAGTGGGGCTTTCTGCGTATAATCGATGCGAGTGGTGAGGAGAAACAGCATGGCCGAATCAAGACTGATCAAGAAGTACCCGAACCGACGGCTCTACGACACCAGGACCAGTTCATACATCACCCTTGCCGACGTCAAGGAACTGGTACTGAAGAATGAGGACTTCCAGGTCATCGATGCCAAGAGCAGCGAGGACCTGACGCGCAGCATCCTGTTGCAGATCATTCTCGATGAAGAGTCCGGCGGCATGCCGATGTTCACCAGCGATCTGCTGTCGCAGATGATCCGCTTCTACGGCAATGCCATGCAGGGCATGATGGGCAAGTACCTTGAGGGCAACATCAAGGCTTTCACCGACATGCAGTCCAAGTTGCAGGATCAGGCGCAGACCATGTACGGCGAGAACAATCCCGCAAGCAAGGATTTGTGGGCGCAGTTCCTCAACTTCCAGGGGCCCGCCATGCAGAGCATGATGGGTTCCTACATGGAGCAGTCGAAGAACATGTTCATGCAGATGCAGGAGCAGATCGAGAGCCAGACGCGCAACATGTTCTCGGGCTTCCAGATTCCCGCCTTCACGGCACCCAAGCCCGGCGAACGAGGCGATGTCGCCAGAGGTGGCGCAGAGAAGAAAGAATCCTCTGGAGAACCTGCACCCGAGAAGAAGTAAGCGCAGCGCCCGCGGCCCAGGCCACACCCCCCGCCGCACGTCGATCCCTACGCATGCCACGCAAGAAATCCGCCGCACAACCGAAGGTCGGCTTCGTCTCCCTCGGCTGCCCCAAAGCCCTCGTCGATTCCGAGCAGATCCTGACGCGCCTGCGCACCGAAGGCTACGACATCGTGCCCGAGTACGGCGGGGCCGACCTCGTTGTCGTGAATACCTGCGGCTTCATCGACGCCGCCGTCGCCGAGTCGCTCGACGCCATCGGCGAGGCGCTGGCGGAAAACGGCCGCGTCATCGTCACCGGCTGCCTCGGCGCCAAGGAAGATGTGGTGCTGGCTGCTCATCCGCAGGTGCTGGCCGTCACTGGTCCGCACGCCACGGAGCAGGTCATGCAGGAAGTGCACCGGCATCTGCCCAGGCCGCACGATCCTTTTGAAGATCTGGTGCCGCCGCAAGGAGTCAAACTGACGCCGCGGCACTATGCCTACCTGAAAATCTCCGAAGGCTGCAATCATCGCTGCACCTTCTGCATCATTCCCTCGCTGCGCGGCGATCTCGTCAGCCGGCCCATCAGCGACATCATGCGCGAGGCGGAAAACCTCGTCGCCGCCGGCGTGAAAGAGTTGCTCATCGTCTCGCAGGACACCAGCGCCTACGGCGTCGACGTCAAGTACCGCACCGGCTTCTGGGGCGGCAAGCCGGTGAAGACGCGCCTGCTCGATCTGGCGAAGGCTCTCGGCGAACTCGGCATCTGGGTGCGCCTGCACTATGTCTATCCCTATCCCAGCGTTGACGACCTGATTCCGCTCATGGCCGAGGGCAAGATCCTGCCCTACCTCGATGTGCCCTTCCAGCACGCCAGCCCGCGCATCCTCAAGCTGATGAAGCGACCGGCCAGCGCCGAGAACGTGCTGGCGCGCGTGCGCGCGTGGCGCGCCGTCTGCCCGGAACTGACTATCCGCAGCACCTTCATCACCGGCTTCCCCGGTGAGACCGAAGCCGATTTCGAGGCGCTTCTGCAATTCCTCGAAGAAGCCCAGCTCGATCGCGTCGGCGCCTTCGCCTATTCGCCGGTCGATGGGGCCGAAGCCAACAAGCTGCCCGATGCGGTGCCGGAAGCACTGCGCGAGGAACGCCGCCAGCGCCTGATGGAACTGCAGGAGGACATCAGCACGCAGCGCCTGGAGCGCAAGATCGACCGCGAAATCGAGGTACTGGTCGAGGAGGTGGATGAAGAGGGCGCGGTGGCGCGCAGCCAGGCTGATGCGCCGGAAATCGACGGCTTGGTTCATATCCCGGACGGCGGGCAGCTTGAGGTGGGCGAGTTTGCCCGCGTCCGCGTCACTGACTGCGATGTGCATGACCTTTACGCGGAAGTGGTCGAAGCATGAGCGTAGAGGCTTTCAACCGCCGCCTTGTCGCCATCGTCGGCGAAGCCGCCGTGCTGACCAGCAGCGACGCGGACGCCCATCTCACCGACTGGCGCGGCCGCTACGCGGGCCGCGCGCGCTGCGTCGTCAAACCCGCCTCGACGGAGGAGGTCGCTGCCGTCGTCGCGCTCTGCGCCGGGGAGCGCATCCCCATGGTGCCGCAGGGCGGCAACACCGGGCTGGTCGGCGGTGCGACGCCGCATCTCGACGGCCATGAGGTGGTCATCAACCTGTCGCGCATGAAGCGCATTCGCGAGATCGATGCCGCCAACAACACACTCACTGCCGAAGCCGGCTGCCTGCTGGCCGAAGTGCAGGCGGCGGCGGAGCAGGCTGAGCGGCTGTTTCCGCTCTCGCTGGCGTCCGAGGGCAGCTGCGAGATCGGCGGCAACCTGTCCACCAACGCCGGCGGCACAGCCGTGCTGCGCTACGGCAACATGCGCGAGCTGACGCTGGGCATCGAGGCCGTGCTCCCCGACGGGCGCATCTGGCACGGCCTGCGCGGATTGCGCAAGGACAACACCGGTTACGACCTCAAGCACCTCTTCATCGGTGCAGAAGGCACGCTGGGCATCATCACCGCGGCGGTGCTCAAACTCTTTCCCCGCCCGCGGCAGACCGCCACCGCCTGGCTGGCGCTGCGAGATCCCGCATCGGCCGTCGAGCTGCTGTCGCGCTTGCGCGGCGCCTGCGGCGAGCGCGTCACCGGCTTCGAGATCGTCGCCCGGCCGGCGCTGGAACTGGTGCTCAGGCACATTCCCGAGTCGCGCGATCCGCTGGCCGCCACCTCGCCCTGGTACGTGCTCGCCGAACTCACCGACACATTGGTGGATGTCGACCTGGCCGGCATGCTGGAGGCGATCCTCGGCGCGGAAATCGAGGCGGGCGGGGTGGCGGACGTCGCGGTGACACAGGACCTGACGCAGCAGCGCGCCTTCTGGCACCTGCGCGAGAACATCTCCGAGGCGCAGCGCATCGAGGGCATCAGCATCAAGCACGACATCGCCGTGCCAGTGTCGCGTATCGCCGAATTCATCGCCCGCGCCGATGCTGAGTTGAAGCGTGCCTTTCCCGCCGTGCGCATCGTCACCTTTGGCCACCTCGGCGATGGCAACCTGCATTACAACCTGTCGCGGCCGGAGGCGGCCGCCAATGCCGAGTTCATCGCGCAGACGCCGGAAGTCAATCGCATCGTGCATGACATCGTTGCCGGGCTGGGCGGCTCGATTTCCGCCGAGCACGGTCTGGGACAGCTCAAGCGCGGCGAGATCCTGCGCTACAAGAGTGCCGTGGAAATGGACCTCATGCGCGCCATCAAGCAGGCCCTCGACCCGCATGGCCTGATGAATCCGGGCAAGGTGCTTTAAGCAGCTTTTTAGGGTTTACAAGGGCGTGGGCGCTACGTATAATTCGCGCTCCTCTGTGGGGGTATAGCTCAGCTGGGAGAGCGCTTGCATGGCATGCAAGAGGTCAGCGGTTCGATCCCGCTTACCTCCACCACAAGACACAACGACTTCGAAGCAGCACCTCGGGTCCCCATCGTCTAGAGGCCTAGGACATCGCCCTTTCACGGCGGTAACCGGGGTTCGAATCCCCGTGGGGACGCCAAACAACAAAGCCACCGCCTGAGCGGTGGCTTTTTTGTTTGGTCTTCCTGCGGGTGCAGTAGAACCCCACGGTTCGACCAGCGCTCCGACCAGTGGGAGGAGTGCGCAGGACGCCCGCAGGGCGGTACCTCGCAGCGCGAGGGATGAGTGGATCGCCGTAAGGCGAGACGCTCACAATCCCCGCAGCTAGGCAGCTAGGCGGCGAGGGGCGTGACTTCCTGCTCGATGCGCTTGCGCATCTCCCTTTCGGTCGTTTCCAGATCGTACTGCGCCTGAAGGTTGACCCAGAACTGCGCATCGGTGCCGAAAAGCCTGGCAAGGCGTAACGCCGTATCGGCCGTGATGCCGCGCTGGCCGGCGCAAATCTCGTCAATGCGACGCTGCTGCACGCCGGCAAGCTTGGCGACCTTGTAGCGGGTGAGTTCCATCGGTTCGATGAAGTCCTTCATCAGTACTTCGCCGGGATGCACCGGCGCCAGGCGGCGGCCAGTGGCCACATTCTGGAAATTCATTCCTTTCAATTCTTCGCGCTTGATGGCCATATAGCCTCCTAATGGTAATCCGTAATCTCGACGTTGAAGGTGTCGCCACGAGCGTTCCTCATGAGAGGATTCGTTTTTTGATCTAGATTGGAAGAATAGCGCGGCTACTGCGCCGTGTCGCGGGGGCTGACTTTTGCCTGGAAAAGAAAAAGCCGGCTGGTGCCGGCTTTTTTGGTGGATTCCCGCTTTTGCGGGAATGACGGCGAGGGGGTTCAGGAAAATGCCTGGATTCCCGTCTGCGCGCGGCCGAGGATGAGGCCGTGGACGTCATACGTGCCTTCGTAGGTGTTCACCGTCTCCAGGTTCACCATGTGGCGGATGACGTGGTATTCGCCCGAGATGCCGTTGCCGCCGTGCATGTCGCGCGCCATGCGGGCGATGTCGAGGCTCTTGCCGCAGGAATTGCGCTTGATCAGGGAAATCATCTCCGGCGTCCACTTGCCCTCGTCCTTGAGGCGGCCGACGCGCAGGCAGGCCTGCAGGCCGAGGGTGATCTCGGTCTGCATGTTGGCGAGCTTGGTCTGCACGAGCTGGGTGGCGGCGAGGGGGCGGCCGAACTGCTTGCGGTCGAGGGTGTACTGGCGCGCGGCCTGCCAGCAGTATTCCGCCGCGCCAAGCGCGCCCCAGGCGATGCCGTAGCGGGCGTTGTTGAGGCAGCCGAAGGGGCCGCCGAGGCCCTGCACGTTGGGCAGCCAGTTTTCGTCCGGCACGAACACTTCGTCCATGACGATCTCGCCGGTGGTGGAGGCGCGCAGGCTGAGCTTGCCTTCGATCTTCGGCGCGGAGAGGCCTTTCATGCCCTTTTCCAGGATGAAGCCGCGGATCACGTTGTCCTCGGTCTTGGCCCAGACGATGAAGACGTCGGCGAAGGGCGAGTTGGTGATCCACATCTTGGCGCCGGAAATCGAGTAGCCGCCGGGCACTTTCTTGGCGCGGGTGATCATGCTGCCGGGGTCGGAGCCGTGGTTCGGCTCGGTCAGGCCGAAGCAGCCGATCCATTCGCCGGTGGCGAGCTTGGGCAGGTACTTTTCCCGTTGCGCGTCGGTGCCGTAGGCGTTGATCGGGTGCATGACGAGCGAAGACTGCACGCTCATCATGGAACGGTAGCCGGAGTCGACGCGCTCGACCTCGCGGGCGATGAGGCCGTAGGAAACGTAATTGAGGCCGGCGCAGCCGTAGCCCTCGATGGTGCAGCCGAGCAGGCCGAGATCACCCATCTCGCGGAAGATGGCGATGTCGGTGTGCTCCTTCTCGAAAGCCTCGCGCACGCGCGGCTGCAGCTTTTCCTGGGAATAGGCATAGGCGGTGTCGCGCACCATGCGCTCTTCCTCGCTGAGCTGCTCGTCCAGCAGGAAGGGGTCGTCCCACTTGAAGGCGGCTTTGAATTTCTCGGTCGGTTTGTTCATGGCGGTTCCCGTTTCCAAATAAATGATTAGCGAATAGTCAGTCCGCCGTCGACGGCGAGGATCTGTCCGGTGATGTAGCTCGCCCCGTCCGAGGCGAGGAAGACGAAGGCGGGCGCCACCTCATGCGGTTCGGCCCAGCGGCCGAGCGGGATGCGCTCGAGGTACTTGTCCTTGAAGCGCTCGTCGGTACGGATCACTTCGGTCATCGGCGTGGCGGCGCCCGGGGCGATGGCGTTCACGGTGATGCCGTGGCGGCCGAGTTCCTTCGCGCCCGACTTGGTGATGCCGGCGATGGCGGCCTTGGCGGCGCTGTAGTTGATCTGGCCGATGGTGCCAAGCATGCCGGCGGCCGAGGTGACGTTGATGATGCGGCCGAACTTGCGCTCGATCATGCCGTTTACCACCGCCTGCAGGCAGTAGAAGCTGCCGTTCATGTGTACGTCGATGACTTGATGCCATTGTTCCGGCGTCATCTTGTGCAGCATGGCGGTGCGCGTGATGCCGGCGTTGTTCACCAGGATGTCGACGCGGCCCCATGCGGCGGTGACGTCGGCCACCATCTTGTCGACCGAGGCGCGCTCGGCGACATTGCAGGCGAAGCCTTTCGCTTCGCCGCCGTCTTGGCGGATGGCAGCGGCGACTTCATCGGCGGCCTTGGCGTTCATGTCGACCACCGCCACTTTGGCGCCCTCTTTGGCGTAGGCCCGGGCGATGGCGGCGCCGATGCCCTGGCCGGCGCCGGTGACGATTGCGATCTTGTCCTTCAACAGCATTGCGTGTTTCCCCTCAAGGCTTCTCTCCGCTTTACGCTCAGTCCCCTCTCCCCGCTTGCGGGGAGAGGGCTAGGGTGAGGGGTATTTTGCCGATTCCACCCTCACCCCAACCCTCTCCCGCCAGCGGGAGAGGGAGTGTTAATTCTGCTCCTGCTTCTTCGCCTGGAAATCCTTCAGCGCCTGTTCGAATTCGATCTGCATCTGCGCCGTGACCTCGGTGCCGCACTCGTAGCAGGTGTTGGTCATGCGGTCGAACCAGCGGCAGCCGCACTGCTCGCAGGCCAGTTCCGGGGCGCCGGATGGGTTGGTGAAGATCATCGGCAGGCTCCCAGGAAGGCCAGGCCGAGCGTGTCGAGGAATTCTTCGTAGCCCGCGTCCTGCAACTCGTATTTCGTGCGCATGACGAAGAACATGATGTTGCCGGTGCGGATCTGCCGCTTCATCAGCGACAACGTGTCGTCGCCGATGTTGTCGCGCAGTATTGCCATCGCCTCGCTGTCGGCAACGAAGAGCAGGTCCACCTTCGCCTCCTGGAAGCCGCGATAGGGTGCGAGCGCGGCGCGCATGCCGTTCGGCGTGACTTCCCAGCGCAGCATCTCGCCGGCGCCGTCGGCGGCCATGAGGCCGGCGACGTGCTTGCCAGGCTGGATGCCGGAACCGTCCCTCGGCACGATGGCCACGCTCGAGCCGGGCACCATCTCGGTGAACAACTCGTCGTGGCGAACCAGCATGGCCTGCCAGTCCGCTACTTCGCCGAAGAGGCTTTCAGTTGCAACAGTCATCAGTGCTTGGGGAACACCAGTCCAAGGTCTTCGACGAACTCGGCCAGTCCGGCCGCTTCCAGTTCGTCCATGGTTTTCAGCATGTAGGGATGCAGCCGTCCTTGCCGGATCAGTCCCGGCAGGGGCGCCCATCCCTCCTCGCGCAGGGCCGTCAGTGCGTCAGCATCGGCCACCAGCAACACGGCCACATCCTCGCTTGCCCGTCCGTTATACTCGCGCAGTACAGCGCGGTAGCCTGTGGTGTCGCTACACCACACAAGCAGGGTACCGCAACGTGCGGTGAAATCGTCTCGCCGCAGCAAGCCGATGGAGGCGCTCGATGCGGGCATGCCCTCGCGATCGAGCATGGATTGCCAAGCTGCACAATCGAGAAATCCGTCTTCCATGAAAGCCACGCTGCCGTGTCGGGATACGAATCAATTTATAGCATGATACGATTTAAAACTGCAACGTACTGCATCAATAAAACCATAAATGCAGAATAATGCATGCAACCTTTGGCGGTACTTCATATGAAGCCGAGTGCGGGAATCGACCTTGAAGCCATTCTGAACCGCTCCCGTCCTGCGTTGGCGCGGGCCATCACGCTGCTGGAAAACGACCGCCCCGGCGCTGAAGCTTTGATGGCCGAACTGGCGCCGCGCTGCGGTCGTGCCCACATCGTCGGCATCACCGGAGCGCCGGGAGCCGGCAAATCCACCCTCATCAATGCACTGCTGGGCGAATATGCCAAGCGCAGCCGCAGCGTCGCTGTTGTCGCTGTCGACCCCTCCAGCCCGATCAGCGGCGGTTCCATACTCGGCGACCGCCTGCGCATGGACGAGCACGGCTCCCGCGACGATGTTTTCATCCGTTCCGTTTCCGCGCGCGGCTATCTCGGCGGCCTGTCGCGCCACACCGGGCGCATCATCGACGTCTTCGACGCCGTCGGCTTCGACGTGGTGATCGTCGAGACGGTCGGCGCCGGTCAGTCGGAAGTGGAGATCCGCCACTTTGGCGACAGCAACATCGTCATCTGCCCGCCCGGACTGGGCGACGATGTGCAGGCCATCAAGGCCGGCATCATCGAGATCGCCGATCTGCTGGTGGTGAACAAGGCCGATCTGCCGCAGGCCGAGCGCACCGTGCTCGATCTCAAGACGGCCGTCCGTCTGCGTCATCGGAGTGACTGGCAGGTGCAGGTGCTACGCACGGTGGCGACCAGCGGCGAGGGGATTGCTGCGCTGGTCGATGCTATCGAGGAACACGGCAGAACCACGGGAATTGGCAAACGCCTCAAGCGCACTGATTTGCCCTCTCCCCCGGCCCCTCTCCCGCGCGCGGGAGAGGGGAGTGGGAATGTGGCGCCGCAGGCGACGGACGAGGAACTCTTCGCCCAACTGAGCCGCTGGCGTACTGCCGGCAGGAGCGTGGCGCTGGCGACGGTGGTGAAGACCTGGGGTTCCTCGCCGCGGCCGGAGGGCAGCCATCTTGCCGTGGAGGCGGGCGGTGCCTTTGTCGGCTCGGTTTCCGGCGGCTGCATCGAGGGCGCCGTTATCGCCGAGGCGCAGGCCACCATTGCCGACGGCCAGCCGCGCCTGCTCGAATCCGGCGTCTCTGACGAGCGTGCCTGGGAAGTCGGGCTGGCCTGCGGCGGACGTGTGCAGGTGTTCGTGGAGCGGGTCGGATAAAGACTGGTTGTCCGTCTTCGATAGATCCCAGCTTCGGTAGCCGATCAATAGCATGTTAGAACCGGGCATTGCCGCACAGCAGCATTTTTAAAACTGCGCCGGCCGATGACATTTCGCGGCAGGGAGTTTATGCTTGAGCAATGCGAGGTGCGAGACCCGTCCCCGCTGTTTCCACTCTGCGCCTGCTCTCAAAGGATGTCTGTTTCACCCGCGGCGCATGGTTCTGATTCCGTTGCATGCAGCATCGTCAGTCCAACAATCGGCATACCAAAAATGAGGAGGCAAGGATGAACATGAAGCTGTCATTCAAAGTGAACGGCAAGGCAGTGGAGGCGGAAGTTGACCCGCGCACGCTGCTGGTGCAGTTCCTGCGCGATCATCTGCATTTGACGGGCACCCACGTCGGTTGCGACACCGGCCAGTGCGGAGCCTGCACCATCCACCTCAATGGACGTGCCGTGAAATCCTGCAACATGCTGGCGCTGCAAGCGCAAGGCGCCGAGGTGACCACCATCGAAGGGCTCGCCGCGCCGAGCGGCGACATGCATCCGATGCAGGCGGCCTTCAAGGAATGCCATGGACTGCAATGCGGCTTCTGCACGCCGGGCATGGTGATGAGCGCGACGGCGCTGCTCAAGGAAAATCCCCATCCCAGCGAGGAGCAGATCCGCGCCGGCCTCGATGGCAACTTCTGCCGCTGCACCGGCTACCACAATATTGTCAAGGCGGTGCAGACCTGCGCCGGCGGGAGGTAACCATGGGTGAGAACATTCCGAACGGCATCGGCGCTTCGCCGCGGCGCAAGGAGGACCAGCGATTCCTCACTGGCGCCGGCAACTACACCGACGACATCAATCTGCAGGGGCAGACCTACGCCTATTTCCTGCGTTCACCGCACGCCTCCGCCGCCATCAAGAAGATCGACACCAAGGCGGCGGCCGCTGCACCGGGTGTTGTCGGCATCTTCACCGGCGCCGACCTCGCCGAAGCCAAGGTGGGCGGCCTGCCCTGCGGCTGGCTGATCACCGACGTCAACGGCCAGCCAATGAAGGAGCCGCCCCACCCGCCCCTGGCCCAAGGCAAGGTGAACCACGTCGGCGACCAGGTCGCGGTGGTGATCGCCGAGACCTATTTCCAGGCCAAGGATGCTGCTGAGTTGATCGAGGTCGATTACGAGGTGCTCGACGCCGTGGCGGACGTTGCCACCGCGACGCAGCCGGGCAAGCCGGCGGTGCACGACATCGCGCCGGACAACGTCTGCTACGTCTGGGGCCATGGCGACAAGGCAGCCGTGGACAAGGCCTTCACTGGCGCCGCGCACGTGACGACGCTGGAGTTCCGCAACAACCGGCTGATTCCGAATGCCATCGAGCCGCGCGCCGCGATCGCGCAGTATTCGCGCAGCGAAGACAGCTATACGCTGCATGTCGCCAACCAGAATCCGCACGTCGAGCGCCTGCTCATGACGGCCTTCGTCCTCGGCCTGCCCGAGCATAAGGTGCGGGTCATCGCCCCGGATGTTGGCGGCGGCTTCGGCTCGAAGATCTTCCTCTACGCCGAGGAGACCGTCATCACCTGGGCAGCCAAGCGCGTGAACCGGCCGATCAAGTGGACCTGCGAGCGCTCGGAATCCTTCATGTCCGATGCCCACGGCCGCGACCACGCGACCAAGGCCGAACTGGCGCTGGACAAGGACGGCAAGTTCCTCGCCATGCGCGTGCACACGAAGGCCAACCTCGGCGCCTATCTGTCTACCTTCGGCTCCTCGGTGCCGACCATCCTCTACGCCACGCTGCTGGCCGGGCAGTATGCAACGCCGGCGATCTACGCCGAGGTTACCGGGGTGTTCACCAATACCGTGCCGGTGGATGCCTACCGCGGTGCGGGAAGGCCCGAGGCGACGTTCGTCGTCGAGCGACTGGTGTCGAAGGCGGCGCTGGAAATGGGCATTGATCAGGCCGAGATACGCCGGCGCAACTTCATCAAGACATTCCCTTACGCGACACCGGTCGGCCTCACCTACGACACCGGCAATTACGAAGCGACGCTGGCCGCGGCGATCAAGATCGCCGATGTTGCCGGTTTCCCTGCGCGACGCGACGAGGCGAAGAAGCGCGGCAAGCTGCGCGGCATCGGCTACTCGTGCTACATCGAGGCCTGCGGCCTGGCGCCGTCGAACGTCGCCGGCGCCCTGGGTGCGCGCGCCGGCCTCTTCGAATCCGGCGAGGTGCGCGTACACCCGACCGGCTCGGTCACGGTGTTTACCGGCTCGCACAGCCACGGTCAGGGCCACGAAACCACCTTCGCTCAAGTGGTGGCCGAACGCCTCGGCATACCCTTCGAGAACGTCGATGTGGTGCATGGTGATACCGGCCGCATTCCCTTCGGCATGGGTACCTACGGCTCGCGCTCACTGGCGGTCGGTGGCACGGCGATCATGAAGGCCATCGACAAGGTGGTGGCCAAGGGCAAGAAGATCGCCGCCCACCTGCTTGAAGCCTCCGACAGCGACATCGTCTTCGAGAACGGCAACTTCAAGGTGGCCGGCACCGACAAGCAGGTCGCCTTCGGCCAGGTGGCCTTCGCCGCCTACGTGCCGCACAACTATCCGCTCGACAAGCTGGAGCCCGGTCTCAACGAAACGGCCTTCTACGATCCGACCAATTTCACCTACCCGGCCGGCAGCCACATCTGCGAAGTCGAGGTGGACCCGGAGACCGGCGTCACCAAGGTGGTGAACTACGTCGCCTCGGATGACTTCGGCAACATCATCAACCCGATGATCGTCGAGGGGCAGGTGCACGGCGGATTGGCGCAAGGCATAGGCCAGGCGCTGCTGGAACAGGCGGTGTACGACTACGAGACCGGCCAGTTGCTCTCTGGCAGTTACAGCGACTACACCATGCCGCGTGCCGATGACGTGCCGAGCTTCAAGGTGGATACGCAGGTCACGCCCTGTACCCACAACCCGCTCGGCGTCAAGGGTTGCGGCGAGGCGGGGGCCATCGGTTCGCCACCCGCGGTCATCAGCGCGATCATCGATGCCCTAAAGGACTTGGGCGTTCGCGAAATGGCCATGCCGGCGACGCCTTACCGCGTCTGGCAAACCATCCAATCCGCCCGCGCCTGAGAGGAGGAGAACAATATGTACGCATTCCAATACCATCGTCCCGGCAACATCGGCGAAGCCACGGCGTTGCTCGGCAAACTCGGCGAGGGCAAAGCCCTTGCCGGTGGACAAACCCTGATTGCCGCCATGAAGTTGCGCCTCGCCCAGCCATCCGATCTGGTTGACCTGGGCGGCATTGCGGAACTGTCCGGCATCCGCGCCGATGGCGACGTGCTGGTGATCGGCGCCCTGACGCGTCATGCCGACGTTGCCGCTTCCGCCGACGTGGGCAAGCGCATCCCGGCCCTGGCGCAACTCGCTGGTGGCATCGGCGACCGCCAGGTGCGTGCGGTCGGCACCCTCGGCGGCTCGATCGCCAACAATGATCCGGCGGCCGACTATCCGGCCGGCGTGCTGGGTCTCGGTGCCACCGTCGTCACTTCGCAGCGCAGTCTTGCCGCGGACGAATTCTTCACCGGCCTGTACGAGACGGCGCTCAAGCCCGGGGAACTGATCAAGTCGGTCAGCTTTCCCGTGCCGAAGCGGGCGGGCTACGCCAAGTTCGCCAACCCGGCCTCGCGTTTCGCCCTCATCGGCGTCTTCGTCAGCCAGGCGGCGAATGGCACGGTTCGCGTGGCGGTCACCGGTGCTGGCAACGGCGTGTTCCGTTCGGCTGAGCTGGAAAAGGCACTGACGGCGAACTTCACCGCGGCCGCGGCGGCGGCCGTCAGGATATCCGCAGACAGCTGCAACGGCGATATCCACGCCAGCCCCGAGTACCGGGCGCACCTGGTGTCGGTGATGGCCGGACGGGCCGTGGCAGCAGCATTGGCTTGAAGCCGCAATAACCGCCGCGGGAGGGGCGCCGCGGGCGCCCCTCCGCATTTTTACCTGGGACTTCCTGTGCCACAGACCATTGACGAACTGCAACAGCGCCTCGCCGCGGCGGATTACATCGCCTCGCGCGGGCTCGCCACGGCCGCCTTTCTGGCGCTGCGCATGGGCCGTCCGCTGCTGCTCGAAGGCGAGGCCGGTACCGGCAAGACCGAGATCGCCAAGGTGCTGGCCGCCACGCTGGGGCGGTCGCTCATTCGCCTGCAGTGCTACGAGGGCCTCGACCTGGCCTCGGCGGTCTACGAATGGAACTATCCGCGGCAGATGATCGAGATCCGCCTCGCCGAGGCAGCCGGGAGCGCGAACCGTGAGCAACTGGCCGCTGACATCTTCGCCGAGCGTTTCCTCATCCGCCGGCCGCTGCTACAGGCGCTGGAAGGAAACCCGGAAGCGCCGCCGGTGCTGCTTATCGACGAACTGGATCGCACCGATGAGCCTTTCGAGGCCTATCTGCTCGAGGTGCTGTCCGATTTCCAGGTGTCGATCCCCGAACTCGGCACCATCAAGGCAGCAGCGCCGCCCATCGTCATCCTCACGTCCAACCGCACCCGTGAAATCCACGACGCGGTGAAGCGCCGCTGCCTCTACCATTGGGTCGACTATCCCGACGCCGCTCGCGAACTCGACATCGTGCGGCGCAAGGCCCCCGGTGCGGCCGAGCGCCTGACGCGCGAGGTCGTCGGCTTTGTGCAGAGCCTGCGCGGCCAGGATCTGTTCAAGTTGCCGGGCGTGGCGGAGACCATCGACTGGACACGCTCGCTGATGGAACTCGACCGCATCTGCCTCGATCCCGAGACCATCAACGACACCCTCGGCGTGCTGCTGAAATACCAGGACGACATTGCCCGCATCAAGGGTAGCGAGGCCGCATCGATTCTGGCCCAGGTACAGGCCGACCTGGCGGCTGGAAGCTGAGATGAACATCAAGGCCTGGAAGCCGGGCATCGCCCGACTGAACCGTCGTCACCCCCTTCCGCGGGAAGGGGGATGGGGGACCGGCCCGTGACGCTCCTGCGGATGCCGGCGGCCGAGGGCGGCCGCCTCGCCGAGAACGTGATGCACTTTGCGCGGGTGCTGCGCACCGCCGGCATGCCGGTAGGAACGCATCAGGTGCTGGCGGCGCTCGACGCCCTGAACTACGCCGGCATCGGTCGCCGCGAGGACTTCTACTGGACGCTGGCCAGCGTTTTTGTCGATCGTCGCGAGCAGCGGGAGCTTTTCGACCAGGCTTTCCACATGTTCTGGCGCGATCCCGATCTGCTCGGCCGCATCATGCACATGATGCTGCCCAAGGTCGAAGGCCTGCCGGCGGAGCGCGACAAGACGCATCACCGCTTGCAGGAGGCGTTCGGCCGCGGCGCGCCCGAGGCGCCGACGTTGCCGCAGCAGCCCGAGCAGGAAATCGAGATCGACGCCTTCCTTAGCTTCTCGTCGAGCGAACTCCTGCAACAGATGGATTTCGAATCGATGACCGGCGCCGAACTGGCGGCGGCGCGGCAGTTCATTTCACGCCTGCTGTTGCCCCTGCGCGAGGTGCGCACCCGCCGCCTGGCGCCGGATCCGCACGGCCGGCGCATCGACCGGCGGGCCACGCTAAAGGCGGCCATTGCCGCCTATGGCGACGTGATCCCCTTGCGCCGTGCCACGCCGCGCACCGTGCCGCCGCCGCTGGTGATCCTGGTCGATGTCTCCGGCTCGATGAGCCGCTATGCGCGCATGTTCCTGCATTTCGTGCACGCCCTGAGCAATAACCACTACTCGGCCCGCCGGCGCGTTTCGGTGCTGCTCTTCGGCACGCGGCTGACGTCCATCACGCGCGATTTGCGCCAGCGCGACGTGGACGTGGCGCTGAACCGGGTCTCGGCGCGGGTCAAGGACTGGGCCGGCGGCACGCGCATCGGCATCTGCCTGCATGATTTCAACCGTCTCTGGTCGCGCCGGCTGCTGGGGCAGAATGCCTGCGTGCTGCTGCTCTCCGATGGCCTCGACCGCGATGGCGGGGAGGCGCTCGCGGTCGAGATGGAGCGCCTGCACAAATCCTGCCGCCAACTGATCTGGTTGAACCCTTTGTTGCGTTACGAGGGTTTTGAGGCGCGTGCCGCCGGCATCGCCGCCATGCGTCCGCACGTCGACCTGTTTCTGCCGGCGCATAACCTGGAGAGCCTGGCCGATCTTGGCCGGGTTCTCGCGAAACCACCCGGGATGCGCCGCCAGGAGCCGCGCGCAGCCTGACTGCTACGGAGAAACCGCACATGGACATGACAGGAGAACAGCGCATTCCCACCGGCCAGCAGGCCGTATGGGAGGCGTTGAACGATCTGGAAGTACTGAAGGCCTGCATCCCGGGCTGCGATTCGATTGAGAAAATTTCTGCAACAGAGCATCAGGTCACGTTGACTGCCGCCGTCGGGCCGGTGAAGGCGAAATTCAAGGGCAAGATGCATCTGGGCGATCTCGATCCACCCCATTCCTACCGCATCGGCTTCGAAGGTCAGGGCGGCGTCGCCGGATTTGCCAAGGGCGAAGCCCAGGTCAGTCTGGCGCCCGACGGCGATGACACGCACACGCTGATGCGCTATACGGTGCATGCCCAGGTCGGCGGCAAGCTCGCGCAAGTCGGCTCGCGGCTGATCGATGCCGCGGCGAAGAAGCTCGCCGGCGACTTCTTCACTGCCTTCAATGCCCGCGTCGCTCCTGTGGCGGCGGAAGCCGGGGCAGTTGCAGCAAAGTCGACTGCCGCCGTACCATTTTGGGTGTGGGCCATCGCTGCTATTGTTACGCTTGCCGCCGTCTTTTTTGCCCTGCGCTGATGAAAACCGAACTCTTCGAACAATTACTGGTTGAGCGCGCCGCCAAGCGCTCGGTCACCCTCGTCACCCGCCTCGCCGACGGCGCCCAGGCGCTGGTGCGCGACGGTGCGGCCAGCGGCGACCTCGAACTCGCACCGGAACAGTTCGACGAGATCAAGCGCCGCCTGCGTGCCGACAAGAGTGGTGCGCTGGAATCTTCCGGCGGCGCGCTCTTCGCTCGCTGCTACGCCTCCGCGCCACGCATGGTCATCGTCGGCGCCGTGCACATCACCCAGGCGCTGGCGCCGATGGCGGCAATGGCCGGCTTCGAGGTGATCGTCGTCGATCCGCGCCGTGCCTTTGCGACATCGGAGCGCCTGCCCGGCGTGACGGTGACGACGGAGTGGCCGGACGAGGCGCTGGGGCGCATCGGCCTCGATGCGCAGACCGCGGTGGTGACGCTTTCGCATGATCCCAAGCTCGACGATCCGGCGCTGATCGCCGCGCTGCAAAGCCCGTGCTTCTACATCGGTGCGCTGGGCAGCTCGCGCACCCATGCCAAGCGCGTGGCGCGGCTCACCGAAGCCGGGTTGGCCGAAGCCATCCCGCGCATCCATGCGCCGGTCGGGCTGGATCTGGGCGGGCGCTCGCCGGCGGAGATTGCCGTGTCGGTGCTGGCGCAGGTCATTCAGGGGAAATACCGCACATGATCTTCGGCGAATTCAGCTGCGAGGAAGCCGAGGGCGTCACGCTGGCCCACACGCTGAATCTCGGCGAAAAAACCCTGAGGAAAGGCCGCGTCCTCACCGCGGCCGACGTCGCACTGCTCAAACAGGCTGGCATAGAGCGCATCACCGGCGCCCGCATGGGCGAGGGCGACCTCGACGAGAATACCGGCGCCACCGAGATCGCCGCGCTGCTGGTCGGCCCGAATGCCGAAACCCGCCGCCCCTATACCGGCCGCTGCAACGTGCATGCCTCGCTGCGCGGTGTGCTGCGGGTGGATGTCGCGCGCATCGACGCCCTCAACGAACTCGACGAGGCGATCGCCATCGGCACGCTGCCAGACTACGCGCTGGCGCGCCAGGGCCAGGTGCTCGCCACGGTGAAGATCATTCCCTTTGCGGTGACGCGCGAACTGGTCGAGCGCTGCCGCGCCATCGCCGCCTCGGGACCGCTGTTGCGGCTCGCCCCGCTGCAGCCGCGCCGCGCTGCGCTGATCATGGGCGAACTGCCGGGCATGAAGGAAAACGTCTTCCGCGGCACCGTCACGGCTACGCGCAACCGGCTGGAAGGCCTCGGCAGCCGCCTCGCCCTGGTGCTGCGCTGCCGCCATGAACGCAGTGAATACGCGGCAAAGTTGCGCGAAGCGCTTGCCGCCGGCTGCGACCTGCTGCTGGTGGCCGGTGCCACGGTGACCAAGGACCGCCTCGATGTCGTGCCTGCTGCGGTGACGGACATCGGCGGCGTCGTGGATCATTTCGGCATGCCGGCCGAACCGGGCAACATGCTGCTGCTCGCGCACGTTCCCGGGGGACTCCCATCCGTCGCTGCTCCCGCGCCGGTGCTGGTGCTGCCCGGCTGCGCGCGTTCGCGCCGCTCGAACGGACTCGACTGGGTGCTGCAGCGCCTGCATGCCGGTCTGCCGCTCGGGCGCGCCGAGATCATGCGCATGGGCGTCGGCGGACTCATCCGCAGTCCGCTCGAAGCGGAGGACGAAGAGGAGGGCGAGGTCGACAGCGTCGCCGCCGTGCCGGCCGGCATGGCCAATGTCGCCGCACTGGTGCTCGCCGCCGGGCAGTCCTCGCGCATGGGCGGCAGCAACAAGCTGTTGCAGGAAGTCGACGGCGTGCCGATGCTGCTGCGCGCGGTGAACGCCGCGCTGGCTTCAAAGGCGGCCTCGGTGACGGTGGTGTTCGGCCACGAGGCGGACAAGGCCGAGGCGCTGCTCGCCGGGCGCACGCTCAACATCGTGCGCAACCCGGAATACGCCCAGGGCATGTCCACCTCTCTGCGCGCCGGCATCGGTGCGCTGCCAGCGGAGGCGGCAGCGGTGATCGTGCTGCTCGCCGACATGCCGCGCGTGAATGCCGTGCATGTCGACCGCCTCATCGATGCCTTCGAGGCGAAGTGTCCGTCGATCATCGTGCCGCAACGCAGTGGGCGGCGCGGCAATCCCGTCCTCTGGCCGCGCGAGTTCTTCGCAGCCATGCAGACGGTGAGCGGCGATCAGGGCGCGCGCGGCCTGCTCGAGGGCAACCCCCGGCGCCTGCGCTTCGTTGACATGGACGACGACGCCATCCTCGCCGACGTGGACACTCCGGACAATCTGCGCGCGCTGGACGGCCGATGACTTTTCAGGCCGCTGCCTGGCGCAAGCATTTTCCGCTGCTGGCGAACCATCCGCGGCTGCATTACCTCGACAATGCCGCCACCGGCCAGCTATGCGAGGCGGCGTTCGACGCCGTCACACACCATGAGCTGACGCATCGCGCCAACGTCCTGCGCGGCACCTACCGCCTCGCCGAGTTGGCCGATAGCGCCTACGAGAACGCGCGGCAGCAGGTTGCGAAGTATCTCAATGCCGCAAGTGACGCTGAAGTCGTGTTTACCGCGGGCACCACGGCCTCGATCAACCTGGTCGCACATGCCTTCGGCGAAGGCCTCAAAGCCGGCGACGAGGTGCTGCTGAGCCTCGCCGAGCACCACAGCAATTTCGTCCCCTGGCAGATGCTGCGCGAGCGGCGTGGCGTGACGCTGCGCATTCTGCCGCTGACGACTGAAGGTCGTCTCGATCTCGCGCGTCTTGGCGATTTCATCACGCCGCGCTGCCGCCTCGTCGCCGTCACCCACGCTTCCAATGTCACCGGCGCGATCACCGACCTGGTGCCCGTCGTTGCGGCGGCGCGGGCCGTCGGCGCGCGCGTCCTGCTCGACGGTGCCCAGGCGGTGCAGCACGGGCCGGTGGACGTCGCCGCACTCGGCGCGGATTTCTATGCTTTCTCCGGCCACAAGGCCTTCGGCCCGAGCGGCGTCGGCGTGCTGTGGGGGAAAGCCGAGGCGCTGGCGGCGCTACCGCCTTTCCTCGGCGGCGGCGGCATGATCGGCCGCGTCGGCGCCGAGCAGACGACGTATGCACTGCCGCCGCGCCGCTTCGAGGCGGGCACGCCGCCCATCGCCCAGGCCATCGGCCTGGGCGCCGCGCTCGATTGGTTGCGTGAGCAGCCGTGGACCGCCCTGAATGCCCATACGGCGCGTCTCGCGCAGCGACTGATCGACGGCCTCGCCGTATTGCCGGGACTGACTTTCATCGGGCCGCGCGACATGCGCGAGCGTTTGCCCATCGTCGCCTTCGATCTGCCCGGCATCCATCCGCACGACATTTGCCAGGTTCTGGACGAGCGTGGCGTTGCTGTGCGCGGCGGCCATCACTGTGCGCAGCCGTTGATGGACTTCTTTGGTGTGCAGGGTGCCGTGCGTGCCAGCATCGCCCCCTACAACGATGAGGCCGACATCGACGCGCTGCTCGAAGGCATGCGCGACGTGATCAGGCGATTGACATGAACGACGATCTCTACCAGCAGGCGCTGCTCGATCTCGCCAAGGCCGGCCACGGTGCCGGTACGCTGCCGTCACCCGACGGTACTGCATTGCGCGACAGCCCGCTGTGCGGCGATCGCGTGCGCATGCAGGTGGTGCTGGAGGATGGACGTGTCAAGGCCCTCGCCCACGACGTGAAGGGCTGCCTGCTGTGCCGCGCCGCCGCCTCGCTGGTCGGCCTGCACGGCACTGGATTGAATGCGGAAGAAGCTGCTGCGTTAAGCGAGCAGGTCGCCGCCACACTCGCCGGCGCTGCGCCGCCGCCCGGCTGGTCGGAACTTTCCCTCTTCGAGCCGGTGCGCCCGCACCGCAACCGCCACGGCTGCGTACTGCTGCCCTTCGAGACCCTGCACGCGGCGATTATTGAATCCCACAAACAGGTTTGACGATTTCGCGAAGCAGGGCCCGTGTTTCAGTAAAGCACTTCGTTCCAGCGCCCGCTGGAAACCAGCTCGTTTCTCCTGCGAGCCCATTCCGCCGCACCGACATGGTCCGAGAGGGCTTTTTCCACGCCTTTGAGCATTGTTTCCATGCCAGCGATGAAGACCTGCGTATCGGGCTTCTGCAGCATCTCCCACACTTCCGTAGCGTTGCGCTCGATCGCCTTGTCCAGCGCGACCGGGGCATCGAAGTGCGGTTTCGGGCTGACGGCCTGGATGGCCTTGAAGGTCTTCTCGTCGAAATAGTCGGCGAGGTCGTTGTTCTGCTCGTTCATGTAGAGCATTTCCAGGCCGGTGCGCGCGCCGTAGAAGAGCCGCACCTTGCCGTCCCAGCCGCCGAGGTTTTCGTAGAGGTGGCGGATGAAGGCGCGGAAGGGGGCGATACCGGTGCCCATGCCGATCATCAGCAGGTCGGCCGAGCGGCTCGCCGGCACAGGGAAGGCCAGCCCGATGGGGCCGCTGAAGGCGATGCGGTCGCCCGGCTTCAGGTCGCACAGGTAGTTGGAGGCCACGCCCTTGTACTGCTCGCCGCTGTATTCGTCGACGTAGAAGCAGCGCCGCACGCAGAGGGTGAACTCGGTGCCCTCGTCGGTCTCCCGGTCCGGATCAGCGATCGTGTACAGGCGCACGTGAAACTTGTTGCCGAACTGTCCCGGCGCCATGACGCGGATGCTTTGCCCCGTCTTGCACGCGAAGGCGCGCTCGCCCGTGCGGAACACCATATGCCGGACTTCCTCCTTCGAGGTCTCGGGCGTGATCCGCTGCGAGCGGAGCAGCGTGGCGGAATACAGTTCGGGCTGTTGCGGTTCCTGGCTGACGGACATGGGGTTACCCTCGGGGAAATAATCGGAAACGGTTGCGAGAATTATACAAGGCGCTCCGCGTCGCCGCGTGACAGGCTCGGGCGCAGCAGGGCGGCGGCGAACTGAATGAAGTAGATCAGGAAAGTCAGTCCCCATAGCACGGCGGCCAACGCCACGGCCCAGTGGCCCAGGCCGTGTACGGTCGCCGCCAGCCGCAACAGCGCGGCGGCGAACATCATCCAGTAGGCGAGGCGCATCGCAGCCGGCACGAGCAGCGGCCGGCCGGTATGGCGCAGGCTGACGCGCGTCATCAGGCCGAGCATCATCAGGCCGAGGCTGCCGACGGTGAAGGCGTGCACCCAGGTCGCCTCCGGCACCGCGCCCGTTAATTCCGCGACTGCCTTCAGTGCGAAGGCGAAGACCAGCCAGGCGAAGCCGAGGTGCATGACGAACACCAGCGGCACGTCGCGCAGGCGCCAGCCCTGCCAGCGCGCCATGCGCACGCCATGCACGCCCGTGCAGGCGAGTGCCGCCAGGCCGACCCACAGCGCCGGCGCGCCGGCGAGATCCAGCGCGGCGAGCAGCAGCACCACGCCCACCGCCAGCATTTCCAGCTTGAGATTGAAGGGTGCCTGCTCGCCGCGGCCTTTTTCGCGCAGCACGTTGCCGCTGAAGATCGGCGTCAGCACGCCGCCCTTGAGCACGTAAAGCACGATGATGGCGTAGATCGCGGCGCGCAGGCCCTGGCTGGCGAGGGCGGTGTTGGCGGTGAGGATGCCGTAGTGGTAAGCGAGATTGGCCGCCGCCAGCGCCAGCAGGATCGGCAGCAGCAGGAGATAGAGGCGGTTTGGCGCGCGCAGGAGTTGCGGCGCGAGCATGAGGAAGACGGCGGGGAAGAGCAGGCTGTCGACGATTGCCGGCGCCTGTAGCGGCAGCCAGGGCGCCGCCCAGAAGGCGATGCGGCCGGCCAGCCAGAGGACGACGAGCAGCGCGAGGCGCCCGCCCTGGAGCTCTTCGGTGCCGGCCCAGCTCGGCAGTGCTGTCAGGACGATGCCGACGATGATGGCCGCGGCGAAGCCGAAGAGCATCTCGTGGCCGTGCCACAGGCGCAGCGGCGTGCCCACGGAGGGCACCTCCCAGGCGCCGAGGAATGCCCCGAGCCAGACGGCCACCAGCAGCGGCGCATAGAGCGTGCCGAGGAAATAGAAGGGGCGAAAGGCGCTGGAGAGGAAGGGCGGCATGGTGGCTGGGGCGATTCTAGCGCGATGCATGCAACCGGCAGGCTACCCCGGAAAAATTGTAACCAATGATTGCAGGCGCGCCCAGACCGGTCATGCGAGGCTATAGTGAAACCTGAGTGTTGCAGCCGGGCCTGCCCGGCATGGAGTCGATCATGAAGAAATTCCGTTTCACAGCAGGGTTGATGGCGCTGATCCTGGCCGCCGCCGCAGGATCGGTGTGGGCCGATCGCGGTCATCGCCGTGCGCATGTCGGGGTGTATGTGGGCTACCCATTCTTTTATCCCTGGTATGTTCCCCCGCCCTATTACTACTACCCGCCGACGGTGATCGTGCAGCCGGAGCCGCAGGTCTACATCGAGCGGGCCGCCCCGCAGCCGGTGCCCACGCCAGCGCCGGCGCCGCAAAGCCAGGGCTACTGGTATTACTGCAGCAGCCCCCAGGGCTACTATCCTTACATCAAGGAATGCCCCGGCGGCTGGATGCAAGTCGTACCCACACCGCCGCCACACTGAACGAGGCCATCCATGCGTTATTCATCCTTGATCGTCATCGGCATCCTGCCCTTCGCGCTGGGTGCTTGCGTATCCATGCCGGATGGACCGAGCGTGCTGGCGCTGCCGGGCACGGGCATGAGCTTCGACAAGTTCCGCCAGGACGATGCGCAATGCCGGCAGTACGCCGCTGCCCAGATCGGCCAAACCGCCGAGGGTTCGGCGACAGCTGCGGGCGTGCGCAGCGCCGCAGTCGGCACGGCGGTTGGCGCGGTGGCGGGTGCCGTCATCAGTGGCGGTCGTGGCGCTTCCGTAGGCGCCGGCACCGGACTGATCGTGGGCAGCATGGCGGGCGCCAACTCGGCGCAGGTCTCGGGCTACGAGGCGCAACGGCGCTACGACAACGCCTATGTGCAGTGCATGTACGCGCAGGGGCATCGCGTGCCGGTGTCGGGCCACTATGCGCCGGAACGCCAGGTTTCGCCGGCATCCGGCGGGGCGGTGCCGCCAGCGTATCCGCCGCCCAATCAGCCGCCGCCATCTCTGCCGCCACCACCGCCTTCACGCTGAAATCTCCTCGCATGGCCCGCCGCGCCGTCTTGCGCGGACTGACTTTGATTCCAATTCTGTCATTCCCGCGCAAGCGGGAATCCATGATTTCCAAACGCCTGTGGATTCCCGCTTTTGCCCGAAGGAAATCCCTGTGGGACGCGGGAATGACGTTAATTCCGCGCTTCTTCAGGCAGCCTGCAAGACGAACTCGACCTTAACCGAGTCGAAGGGAAAGACGATGTCCCCTGCCACAGTACTGCGCGGATTTATCGCACAGCGTCCGGTTGACCGCCGGGCTGGGCACTCTTTCGCCGCTTGGCGCGGGCGGGAACAAGTTCGATCTTGAGCGTGCAGCCAACAGCCGCCGCATATCTCTTCAGCGAGGCTACGGAAGGGGCATGCTTTCCGGCCGACTCAAGACGAGAGATGGCGCTCTTGGTGGTGCCCATGCGGCCCGCTACGGCCTCCTGAGTAAGGCCGGCACGAGCGCGCGCGGCCAGCATTTCATGAGCAAGAGCATATTCGACTTCAAGAGCTTCATATGCCTTGCTAAAGCCACGACGCTTGGAAGCCTTTTCAAGGAATGCCTTATGGTCATGGCGCACAGGTTGGTATTTCAGATCAGCCATTTTGAATCTCCTTCAATCGCTTTCGGGCGAGCTTGATTTCGCGGTCAGGCGTTTGCTGGGACTTCTTGATAAAGGCGTGGAGTACGACTACGCGCTTCCCGACGAGGAAACAGTAGAACGCCCGACCAATGCCCGATCGGCCGCGAGGCCGCAACTCAAACAAACCATCACCGAAGGCTCGCGAATAAGGCAGCTTCAGGTTGGGACCATGCTCGATGAGCAACTCGACAATTCGTGCGTAGTCTGCGAGAACGTCGACGGGCCAAGATTCGATCTCGGCCAGTACTCGAGCATGAAAATACTCAACAGAAAATGCCATGAACGAAGGTTAGCAATATTGCGAACTTACGTCAATGTGAGAGCCGGTTTTCCAGGGCGCCAACGTGCTACTGAGATTCGGATAAATGGCTGACAAAGAGCCGTCGTACCCGCGTTCCACAGGGATTTCCTTCGGGCAAAAGCGGGTACCCGGCGGCGTTCAAGCTAAGACACTGGATTCCCGCTTGTGACCGGAGGAAATCCCTGTGGGACGCGGGAATGACGTTTATTCAGAGTGCCCTAGGCCGCCTGCAGGACGAATTCGACCTTCACCGAGTCGAAGGGAAAAACGATGCCGCCCCCTTCCGCGCGGTCGAGCAAGCCCGCGTTGAGCAACGCCGTGACATCGCCGTGAACCGCCTTGACGTCACGCGCTACGCGTCGGGCTGCTTCGCGGATCGAGACGGGCCCCGCCCCGCAGAGCGCCTTGAGCAGTTCCCAGCGCTTGGCGGTCAGCACTTTCCAGAGCAGTTCCGGCGTGGCGAAGCTGATCCGCGCTGACTTGTCCGCCTTGCCAGTTTTCCAGGCACGCGTGAAGTCGGCCATCGCCTCCTTGGGCGCACGCACGTCAAGCGTCACGGTTTTCATGGTTCCACCTCTCGATGTGCGCTTGGGCATGTGGCTGATGGCTAGCGTCCCGGCAGCGGGACGTCCACGGTCTTGCCGCCGTAGCCATGCTTCTGGTCGCGCGCCTGGATGATGACGGTGCGGATGCCGCGCGGGATTTTCACGCCATACAGATCGCGGGTGAAGGGCTGTTCGCCGGCATGGTCATGCCACAGCTTGCGCTCACCGAAGACCGTGCCCTCTGGCCTTCCCCCGATTTCCCGGACGGTTTGCTTAGCCCATTAAGCGCTGCTCGAACTGGATGGGGCTAAGGTAGCCGAGCGTCGAATGCCGGCGCCTCGGATTGTAGAACCGTTCCACGTAATCGAACACATCGGCGCGGGCCTCGTCTCGTGTGACATAGCGCTTGCGGCTCGTTCTTTCAGTCTTCAAAGAAGAGAAGAAGCTCTCCATGGCCGCGTTGTCCCAGCAATCGCCGCGGCGACTCATGCTGCAGACAATGCCGTGGTCGTGCAGCAGGCGCTGGAAGTCCTCGCTGGTGTATTGGCTGCCCTGGTCCGAGTGGTGCAGCAGTTCGTCGGGTTTGCCGCGGCGCCACAGCGCCATCAGCAGGGCGTCACTGACCAGCTGCGCCGTCATGGCACCACTCATCGACCAGCCGACGATGCGGCGCGAGTACAAGTCCAGCACCGCTGCCACGAACAACCAGCCTTCCGCCGTCCAGATGTAGGTGAAGTCGGCCACCCATTTGCGGTTCGGCGCGTCGGCCTC
>JADFDU010000005.1 GCA_018262775.1 Rhodocyclaceae bacterium | reverse complement strand
CACCAAGGTGGTCTGCCTCGGCAACATCTCGCAGATCGACACGCCCTACCTCACCGAAGGCAGCTCGGGCCTGACCTACGTGGTGGACCGCTTCAAGGGCTGGCCGCACAGCGGCCACGTCACGCTCATGCGCGGCGAGCGTTCAAGGCTGGCGGACCACGCCGCCGAGGTGCTGTAGTCCCACGTCATTCCCGCGGAAGCGGGAATCCAGGAAAGCGTATCAGCGGCTATGGATTCCCGCTTCCGCGGGAATGACGGAACAGCGCCTGGCTTGGCCGGGACTTGCGCTACGGCCGTGCGCAAGAATCCGCTCAGTAGGATCCCTGCGCGGCGAAGTTCTCGAAGCGCGTGTACTCGCCAAGGAAGGTGACGCGCACGCTGCCGATGGGGCCGTTACGCTGCTTGAGGATGTTGATCTCCGCCGAGCCCTTGTCGGGCGAATCGGGGTTGTACACTTCATCGCGGTAGATGGCGAGGATGACGTCGGCGTCCTGCTCGATGGCGCCAGATTCGCGCAGGTCGGACATCACCGGACGCTT
The DNA here is from genome assembly GCA_018262775.1 of Rhodocyclaceae bacterium. Classification (GTDB taxonomy): domain Bacteria; phylum Pseudomonadota; class Gammaproteobacteria; order Burkholderiales; family Rhodocyclaceae; genus Desulfobacillus. Next base: position 77,386 of record JADFDU010000005.1, on the reverse strand, counting down.
GTTCGGGCGCGATTCGACGTTGCGCGAGAGCTGCGACAGCGCCACCACCGGCACGTGCAGTTCCTTCGCCAATGCTTTCACCGAACGCGAGATCTCGGACAACTCCGTGGCGCGGTTCTCACCGTCGCGCACCGAGGACATCAACTGCAGGTAGTCGATGACGATCAGGCCGAGTTTGCCGCACTGGCGGTAGAGCCGGCGGGCGCGGGCGCGCAGTTCGGTGGAATTCAGGGCCGGCGTCTCGTCGATATGGATCGGCGCCTCGTGCAGCTTGCCCAGGGCGTAGGTCATGCGCTGCCACTCGTCGTCGTTGAGGCGGCCGGTGCGCACGCGGTGCTGATCGAGCCGTCCCACCGAGGAGAGGAAGCGCATGGCAAGCTGGGTGCCCGGCATTTCCATCGAGAAGATTGCCACCGGCAGCTTCGATTCCAGTGCCACATGCTCGGCGATGTTGAGGGCGAAGGCCGTCTTGCCCATCGACGGCCGGCCGGCGACGATGACCATGTCGCCCGGCTGGAAGCCCGAGGTCTTCATGTCGAGGTCGTGGAAGCCGGTGGGGATGCCGGTGATGTCCGAGGGGTGCTCGCGGTCGTAGAGTTCCTGGATGCGGTCCACCACCAGGCCGAGCAGGGGCTGGATGGCGGTGAAGCCTTCCGTGGTGCGCGCGCCAGCGTCCTTGATCTCGAAGACCTTCGATTCGGCCTCGTCGAGCAGCGCCTTGGCCTCGCGGCCGGCGGGGTTGAGGGCACTGGCGGCGATCTCGTCGCCGACCGTGACCAGTTTGCGCAGGATCGCCCGCTCGCGCACGATTTCGGCATAACGCTTGATGTTGGCCGCCGACGGCGTGTTGTTGGCGATCTCGCCGAGGTAGGCCATGCCGCCGGCCTGTTCGGCTTCGGCCGACTTCTCCAGGGATTCGTACACCGTCACCACGTCGGCCGGGCGGCCGGCTTCGATGAGGCGGGCGATGTGGCGGAAGATGCGGCGGTGGTCGTCGCGGTAAAAATCCACCTCGGACACCTGGTCGGCGATACGGTCCCAGGCGGAATTATCGAGTACCAGACCGCCGAGCAGCGACTGCTCGGCCTCGATCGAATGCGGCGGCAGCTTGAGCGCCAGCAGTTGCGGATCGCCGCCTTGCGTGGGATTGAATGTGCGGGCTTGGGCCATGGAATCGGTATGCGGTTAAGACGGCCAGTCTACTCGCGCAGCCGGGGGCTGGCGAGTGGATAAGCGGTGGATAAGTGGTGGATAAGCTATGAAAACGCGGTGGATAAGCTGTGGGCAGTCAAGCGCCGTGCGCTTGCGCTATCATGCGCACTTGCAGCATCGCCTTTCATCGTCATCGGAGCATCCCGTATGCGTGGAACATTCTGGCCTATAGTCCTCATCATCGTCGGCGGCTTGCTCCTGCTCTCCAATCTGGGCATCGTGCCGCTGGGGGAAGTCAAGGCCCTGCTGGCCAAGTGGTGGCCGCTCATCCTCATTCTCATCGGCGTCTCGGCCTTGCTGAAAAGAAGCCGCTAGCGCCAACATCAAGCGACAAACCGGATCAGTTCCGCCCCCAGCCGCGTCACCCCTGCCAGCCCCAGCGCCACGCCCACCGACAGCGCCACCGAGAACAGCGCCTCGCGCCGACCGAGAGTCTTCAGCATGACGGCGAAGGTGGACACGCAGGGAATGTAGAAGGTCAGGAATACCAGGAAGGTGAGGATCTGCACCCAGTCGAGCAACGGCGCGATCTCCAGCGTGCCGAGCGCCTGGTACACCATCAGCAGCGACAGTTCCTTCCTCAGGATGCCGAAGAGGATCGGCACGCCCAGCGCCACCGGCAACCCCAGCCACCATGCCGTCACCGGCGTCAGCGCCGTGTTGATGACGCTATCCGCGCCGAAGTGGGCAAGCAGCGCCAGCACCACACTGCCGGCAATCAGCAGCGGCGTGACGATGGTGAGGATGTCGCTGGTGCGCGCCCAGGTGTTGCGCAACATGGCCGGCCACGCCGGCAGGCGGTAGGGCGGAATGTCCTGCACCAGGCCGGGCTCGGTCTTTTGGTAGCGCCGGCCAAGCAGCCGGCCGAGCACCGCCACGGTCAGCATGGCCAGCGCAAACACGGCGAACACGCCCGCCACGCCGAGATATTTTCCGCCCAGCGCGAGGACGATGGCGGAACGCGCCGAGCACGGCACGAAAGTGATCAGGATCGAGGCCACCACGCGCTCGCGCCCCTTCGCCGTGACCGCCGCCGCCGAGATCGCCGGCACGTTGCAGCCGAGCCCGATGAGGAAGGGCACGGCGATGCCGCCATGCAGACCGATAGCGTGGAAACCACGGTCCACCACGAAGGCGACGCGGTGCATGATGCCGGATTCCTCCAGCGCCACCAGCAGCAGCACCAGCGGCAGCATGTAGGGCACGACGATGCCGACCAGGCCCACCAGCGCATCGGCCACGGCGCGGACAATGACGCCGATCGTATCGGTCGGCTGCCACTGCCCCACCCACTCCGCCAGGCGCGCGGAAGTCAGTCCGTCCAGCACGGCGCTCACCTCGAACACCATGAACAGCACCAGCGCGAACACCGCCATGCTGCCGATCAGGCCCCAGCGCGGATGCAGGAACAGCTCGTCGAGCCAGCGCTTCCAGCGCTCGCTGTCCTCGGGGGCGCCCAGTCTTGTCACCGCCTCGAAGAGCAGCGCCGCGCGGTGATGCCGGTCGGCGTGCAGTTCGTCGGAGAGCGGCCGCGGCAGCGTCGTCTGCGCGGCGGCGCGTGCCGCCGCCACTTCGGGCACCAGCGCCGGAAAATGCTCGGCCAGCTCGCGCAGGAACCAGTCGTCGTTTTCCGCCAGTTGCATCAGCAGCAGTGGACGCGGTACGCGAAAGGCCGCCTCGATCTCGGGCCGCGCGAGGATGGCGTTGAGCGGCTTCAGGCTGTCGCGGATATGTTCGCTGCACAACTGCGGCAGCGGACAGACCTTTTCGCGCGCCGCCGCCAGTGCCGCAGCAAAGAGTCCCGTCAGTCCCATGCCCATGTGCGCTACCGTCGCCACCACCGGCACGCCGAGCCGCTCGGAGAGCGCGCGGGGATTCACGTAAAGACCCTTCTCGCGCGCCTCGTCCATGCGGTTGAGGGCGATCACCATTGGCTTGCCGAGCAGTGAGAGTTCCAGGCTCAGCTCGAGATCGCGCGCCAATTGCGTGGCATCGACCACCTGCACCAGCACGTCCGGCGCGCGGAAGGGGGCCGTCGGCTGCTGCGGCTCGTGGCGGGCGATCACCGGCCAGCGGTCGCCCCACAGCAGATACATCAGCACGACGCGATCGGCTTCACGCAGATGGTGCAGGGATTCGATCGAGGGCAGGTCGACCAGGGAGATTTCCTCCAGGCCCACGCTGACCAGACACTCCTCGTAAGCCGACTCGCCCGCCAGGCGCGCATGCTTCGGCGCCGCGCTCGAGGCCGCCTGGAAAATGGTGCTCTTGCCGGTCTGCTGCCGGCCGACCAGCGCCACGCGCGGCCTTTTTTCACCGCGCAGCAGCGGCGTGTGCAGCGGGATCAAGCCCGCGCCGGGGGATGCATTCATGGATTCAAGGCGCGCAGCATCGTCTGCACGGCACACGAAAAAACGGATTGTGCAAGATGCGCGCCTTTTCGCGCCTTGACCTTACGCAGGCGGGGCGCAATGCCGGGAGACAGGCTTGGGGTTGGGGGACTTAGGCGCGCACCGGCTCGCTTCGCGCCAGGCGCAGGGTCAGCAGGAAACTCAGGGCGATCACGACGACGAAGGACAGGCCGATGGCGAGCTCTTTGCCGTCGGCCCAGGCGCTCACGTCGGGCGAGGCGTAGCGGGCGAAGCCGAAGCCGGCGACCAGCAGGGACAGGCTGCCCACCGTCAGGCCCATGACGCGCGAGGCGATGCAGGCGAGGCGATCGGCACGGCGGATGAGGCGTGCAATCCACAGGCCATTCGCGCCGTCCATCAGCATCATGCCGAGCATGAAGAGCAGCCCCAAAGTCAGTGCGTGCGAGACGCCGCCGAACTGCGTGCCGGTGAGGGCGAACAACGTCGCCTGGCTCATGGTATCGAATGAGAGGGCAAAAAGCGCGCCGACGGCGGCGATGAGCAGCGGATTGCTGGTGCGCTGCAGCCGGCCGAGAAAGCGCCCCTTGAGACCCACCGGCTGTACCACCTGGCCCGGCTGCGCGGTCAGTACCGCAATCAGGTTCAAGACACCGAGCAGCATGAGGAAGGTAATGGAAATCCACACACCGATGTCTTCCATCCACGCCGGCACAGCCCAGCTGCGCGTCAAGGTGCCGATCGTCAGGGCGACGATCATGACCACTACACCGTGTCCGAGGGAAAACAGGAAGCCGCACCAGCGCGCCAGTCGCGGATTGCGCGGCGCGTTGAAGCGGGTCAGCCCGTCGATGGTGGCGAGGTGGTCTGCATCCAAGCCATGCTTCACGCCCAGCGTGAAGACCAGGAACATCAGCGCCAGCCAGTCGTTCGGAAGGGCTTCCATTGTCCAGTTCCAGTAAGTATGAGAAAAATCCAGTTTCTCTTATCAGGAATCATGCCAGATGTGCAGCATGCTGATATGCATGACTTAAATACTCCTTGTGAAGGAGCGTCCTGGAAGCAAGCTTACTACTTATGAAGTTTTTGTGGAATCTTCATAACACTTGGACTATACCCCGGCGAGTGGCAGGGTCAGGGTCAGCAGGGCGCCGCCCTCGGGGTGATTGGCGGCCTTCAACTGGCCGCGGTGGCGCTCGACGATGCCGTAGCTGATCGACAGGCCGAGCCCGGTGCCCTTGCCCACCGGCTTGGTGGTGAAGAAGGGATCGAACATCCTGTCGAGTACCTCCTGCCTGAATCCCGCGCCGTTGTCGCGGAAGGTCAGCAGCACGCTGCGACTGCGCAGTGCCCCACTGATATCCAGCCGCGCAGCCGCCTGCTTCTCGGTGCTGTCGATAGCGTTCTGCACGAGGTTTACCAGCACCTGCTGCATCTGTCCGGCCGAACCGGAAACGGGGATGTCCTGCGGCACGTCCAGCGCGACCTTGATCTTCGCGCCGGAAGCCTTCACCACCCAATGCACGGAGCGTTCGAGCACCTCGGCCAGGTTGAAGGTTTCCTCGTCGCCACGATCGGCGGCGGAGAAGCGTTTGAGGCCGGCGACGATGTCGCGCGTGCGCTCGGCGCCCTCGATAGTGCCGTCGATGAGCGGCTTCATGTCCTCCATCAGACGGTCGATGCGCAGGCGCTTGCGCAGGGCGTCGAGCTCCTGCGCCGGCTTGCCGGCATGGAGGGCGGCCAGGTATTCCTGCATGCGCTGGCCATAGCGCTGCAGTGCATAGACGTTGCCGAGAACGAAGCTGATCGGGTTGTTCAGCTCGTGCGCCACGCCGGCCACCAGGCGGCCGAGCGAAGCCATCTTCTCGGAATGGATGAGCTGCTGTTGGGCAAGCTTCAGTTCCTCGTGTGCCTGGCGCAGCTGCTCGTAGGCACGGCGCAGGTCGCCCACCGGCCGGCCGGTCATCACCATGCCAACGAACTTGCCCAGCGGCGACAGGCGCGGCGTGCAGTTCACCGCCACGGGCATCTCCGGCGCGTAGCGGCACTTGAAGTGCAGCTCGCAGTCGTGGATGCGCTCGCTATGCAGGTCCTTGAGGTAGCGCTGCGCCTGCTCACGTGAGGCTTCGTCGGCAAAAACATCCACCAGCGGCGTGCCGCGCAGTTCAGCCTCATCCTTGCCAACGAGGTCGGCCAGCGCCTGGTTCACCTCCTGGATGACGCCGTGGCGGTCGCACACCACCAGCACGTCGGACATCGAGGTGAGGACGCTGAAGATGAACTTCTGCGTCTCCTCCAGCTTGGCATTCTTCTCCTCCAGCGCCACCTCGTACTGCAGCAGGTCGGAGTAGACCTCGTCCATCTTGCGGATGACATCGATCCAGACGTCCTCGCCGACGCCCTCGGGCGGACGATCGAGGGCGTGCGCGGGCAGCGTCGGCAGGTAGTCCCGCGTTTCCTTGCTGCCCTCGCGCTCGCGCCGCTTCGCCATGGTTAGCCCGTCAGCTCGTCAGCCCGTCAACTCTTCGGCCGGCTATGCACGTGGTAGGGATGGTCCGGCCCGCCAGGGTAGTGAGGATGGCCATGGTGATGGCGCTTGCCGGCATTCACGTCGGCCGGAATCAGGTTGAGCACACCGTGGCGCACGCCGCGCTCGGCCGTCATGGAATCGGCGAAGGCACGCACCGCCGCCGTCGGCCCGCGCAGGATTACCGCCTCCATGCAGTTCTCGTGGTCGAGGTGGGCATGCAGCGTGGACACGGTGAGGTCGTGGTGTTCGTGCTGGGCGGCAGTGAGCCGCTCGGCGAGGTCGCGCTCGTGGTGGTTGTAGATGTAGGACAGCGCAGCGATGCAGTCAGGCGCCTCTTCGCGCTCGAGCCGGTTCGCCTCCAGCTTCTCGCGCAGGATGTCGCGCACCGCCTCGGAACGATTGCTGTAGCCGCGGTCGCGGATCAGCCGGTCGAATTCCTTTGCCAGGTTCTCGTCGAGGGATATCGTGAAGCGTTCCATGGCCTCTCTCCAACACAGCGGACCCGCCACGCGCGGGTACCTTCGAGCGGCAATGGTACAGAGGTTGAGGCCGTTTGCGCAGTTACCAGTAGTTCTCGAAAGCCATCTGGCCGGGGACGTTGCGGCGGCTGGTGTGCAGGCCGCGCGCGGACAACTGACTGCGCAAATCGCGCGCCATCTCGGGATTGCCGCAGACCATCACACGCGATTCTTCGCGTGTCAGCGGCGCGCCGGCTGCGTCTTCAAGGCGGCCATCGGCGAGGAGCTGGGGCATGCGCGCCGACAGCGCGGCCGTGCCCGGCTCGCGCGTGATGATCGGGATATGGCGCAGACGCGCCCGGGCGTCAGCAAACAGCGCCTCGTTCGGCATCGCCAGCATGTCTTCGCGATAGGCAAGCTCGGCTTCCTGCCGCACGCTGTGCACCACGATCAGGCGCTCGAAGGACTGCCAAACCTGCGGTTCGCTCAGGATGGAAAGGAAGGGGCCGAGCCCGCTGCCGCTCGCCAGCAGCCACAGTTCCCGGCCCGGCGCCAACTGGTCGAGGGTGAGGAAGCCGTAGCTGGCTTTCTCGACGAACACGGTGTCGCCGACCTCGAGCGTTGCCAGCCGGGCGGAAAAGGCGCCGTCCGGGACCAGCACGGCGAGGAACTCGAGATACTCGTCATAGGCGGCCGAGACAACGGAGAAGGGCCGCCAGACGACCTCCCCAACCTTCTTTTCTTCCGCACCTGGCCCCAACCCCAGCCGGGCGTAGTGGCCCGGCGTAAAGCGAAAACCACGGTAGCGCGTCAGGCGGATGGACAGCAGCGTCGGCGTCCAGTGGCGGATGGACAGCACCCGCTCAGCCGTCCATTTTGTCCCGCCGGACGGCGGAACATCCGGCAAGCGCCTGAGCAGACCCGTTTCATGCAAGACACCCATTTCCTTGCTCCTGACGATTACTGTTATAGATATATATGAAATACACCTTCAGAGTAACGCAGGCTTCCCCTTAAAGCAATATATTCAGCGCATTTTTCAGAGCACGTACCCTACTCGCGGCGCAACTGGTCGCGCTTCTCCTTGATATGACTCCAGCGGTCGGCCTCCGGCAGCGCATCCTTTTTCTGCACGATGGCCGGCCACAGCGCCGCCAGTTCGGTATTGAGCGCAAGGTACTCCTGCATGCCTTCCGGCAGCTCTTCCTCAGCGTAAATCGCATCGACCGGGCACTCGGGCACACACAATGTGCAGTCGATGCACTCGTTCGGATCGATCACGAGGAAGTTTGGTCCCTCACGGAAGGCGTCGACGGGGCAGACGTCGACGCAGTCGGTGTGCTTGCAGCTGATGCAGGCTTCGGTGACAACGTAGGTCATGGCAATGCCTCCAGAAGGGCCGCCCCGAAGGGGGCATATGCTCCCTCGGGTGGTAGCGAACGAACATATGCGTGAAGGGGCATGTCTCCTCCCCTCATGCAGTGGCCGTACCCACCGGGGGGTGCGCCATCACTTTGGCCACCACCGGGCAATCGCCGCCCGATTTGCACGGCTCGGCCGGCTTCTTGACAGCGGTCGCCGACCAGCGCCGCCGTATCGACGCCTCCGCCGGTCCCAGATTCGCAGCCGTGAGCGGAATCGACTTGCCGTCGGCGAGCAGCTTTTCGACACGGCGCAGGCCGAGCAGCGCCGCACCCATGGCGCCGTTCAGCTGTCCAAGCCCGTTCGGTGCGATATGGAAGCTTCCCTTGAGATTCTCCTCAAGCGCCTTGATCATGGCCGCGTTGTGCGTCATGCCGCCTGTCAGCATGTAGCCGCCTTCCAGCCCGACACGGCGCATGAGCTGCACTGCGCGCCCACCCAATGCCACCATGGCGCCCATCATGATGTCTTCTGCCGGCACGCCGTTGGAGAGGTGGTTGATGACCTCCGATTCGGCGAACACGGCGCAGACGCTGCTGACTTCCATCGGGTTGGTCGAGCGCAGCGCATAGGGGCCGATGTCAGCAGTGGTGATGCCGAGGTAGCGCGCCGTCTTCTCGAGGAAGGCGCCGGTACCGGCAGCGCACTTGTCATTGAGGCGAAAGGCACGCACACGGCCGTCGCCGTCCACACGGATGGCCTTGATGTCCTGACCGCCGATGTCGAGGATGGTGCGCGTATCTGGGAAGAGATGCACCGCAGCGTGGGCATGCGCGGTGAGCTCCGTCACCTGGGTATGGCGAAAGGTCACGGTTTGCCGGCCGTAGCCGGTCGACGCGACGTAGGTAACCCCGGAGCGATCCACGCCCGCTGCCGTGAGCAGTTCCTCGAAAACACTTTCCGAAGCCTGACCGAGCTTGAAGCCGGTGCGCCGCACAGCGGTGCCGATCACCTTGCGCTTTTCGTCGAGCAGGATGGCCTTGGAATAGGTGGAACCGATATCGATGCCTGCAACGTACATGATCATGCCTCCTCTGCTACGGCCATGGCCGGTTGTGCCTCCGCGCCAAACACGCGGTCATGAGAGAACAAGGCTGCGCCCAGTGCACCGCAAAAGTGTGCGTCCTGGCTAACGTTGATGCGCATGCCAATCTGCTCTTCGAGAAGTTTCACCATCGCCGTGTTGCGGCTGACACCGCCGGTGAAAGTGATCTCCGATTCGAGGCCAACACGCCGCGCCAGCGATACGCAGCGGCTGGTAATGGCCTGGTGCACGCCCATCAGCACGTCCTCGGGGAGGATGCCCTTGGCAAGATGGCTGATGATTTCCGACTCGGCAAATACTGTGCACGTCGTCGTGATGCGCACCGGATTTGTCGATTGCAGCGCCAGCGGCCCCAACTCGGAGAGCGGCATCTCCAGGGCATAGGAGGCTGCACCCAGAAAGCGCCCGGTGCCGGCCGCGCACTTGTCGTTCATGGTGAAGTCCTCCACCTTGCCGTCGGCGCCGACGCGGATGGCCTTGGTGTCCTGGCCGCCGATGTCGATCACCGTTCGCGTCAGTGGAAACAACATCACCGAACCGCGCGCATGGCAGCTGATCTCCGTTACCTGCTCGCGGCCGAAGGTGACCTTGTAGCGGCCGTAGCCGGTGCCGGCAACCCAGGCGACGTCGTCCTCGGCGATGCCGGCATTTTCCAGCGCGGCGCGAAAGGCATCCTGCGCCACGGTCACCATGCTGGTCTCCATGTCGAGCAGCGCGCGTCCGACGATGAGCTTGTTCTCGTCGAGGATCACCGCCTTGGTCTGCGTCGATCCGACATCCACTCCTGCAACGTATTTCATGGTCTCCTCCTTCCGTTCAAACTGTGGCAACGGTCTTGAAAGCCGCCGGACCGGCGCCGCCGCGTTGCTGCAGTGCCTCGAAGAACGCATCGACGCGGTTCTTGATCTGGGCGTCCGACCAGTAGCGCGGATCGATCAGGTCGGACTCGATGTACAGGGTCGGCACGTCGAGGCGCTTGCCGATGTAGTCACGCGTGTCGGCCATGCCCGAGGAGACGAAGCGGCAGCTCTTGATGCCGTGGAAAACAACGCCGTCCACTTCATAATCCTTGATCTGCTGCGCCAGCCGCTCGTGGGCGAAGAACTGGTTGGACAGACCGCGCTGCGCCGCCATCGCCGTCACCTCGGCCAGGCTCTCCAGTGGCCGCGAAGTGTCGTAACGCAGCTCGGTGGCGTCCATGCCGCCAGCGGCGAAAGTAAGGTAGTCGGAATAGGCGAAGACGCCGCCCCAGGTCTCGAACAGTTCGACCAGCCGGCGCATCGAGACGTAGCACGGCGTGCCGGAGAAGAGCAGGCGGAAGCGCTCCTCGGCCACCCTGCCCTCGCCGCGTGCCACCTTGGCCTTGAGGTGTTCTTCCAACTGGCGCATGTACTCGACGCCTTCCTCTGTGCCGCGATGCACGTTCATGATGCCGATATAGGTCAGGCCGTCGAGCATGGCGTTGAAGGGCGCGGGACAGATGCGGTTCAGCGCCATGACGTTGTTCCAGTGATCAACCATCTTGTTCACCCGCTCTTCGACCTCGGCCAGTTTGTCCATGTCGAAGCGCTTTCCGGTGATGCGCTCGCACTTTGTGATCAGTTCCTGGAACTGCGCCTCGACCCAGCGCGCATCGGCCGAATGCTGGGCATCACCGGGCCGCACCTGCCAGCCGGCGGCGCGCTGGCCGGGCAGGTCGAGCACGAAGGTCGGCGTCTTCAGCCAGCGCTCCCAGATCTCGGCCCACTTGATGAAGGTGCCGCACATGTTCGAGGCGACCGCCAGGCTCGCCTTCGGGATGAGGCCGGCCGGGTGCTCGTTTTCCTTGAGGATGAGCCCGACGTCGGCCTTGACGTAGGAACAGACGTCCGGCGACATGCCGTAGTCCTCGGACAGGCGGATGTATTCCTCGGAGACCTTGCGCACGCCGGTCTGCAGAGAATTGATCTCGGGAAACACCAGTTCGAAGTCGAAGGCGCGCAGGATCTCGACGGCGTTGCCCATGACGAAGACGTTGGCAACGGCGGCATTGCGCGCATTGGCGGTCTCCAGCTGGGCGTACCATTCCTTCATGAGGCGCTGGCCTTCCGCGCGCGGGTCGAAGTCCTCGGCAGTCTGGGTGGGGTGCAAAGTTTCTGTGCTCATGTCTCTCTCCTTTTTATGCAAGGGCAAACAGCAGGGATTCGGAAAAGGTCTCCACCTGCATGGCCATCTGTTCGAACGAGGTCATCTTTTCCTCAAACTCCAGAATCAGGTAGGGAATGTTCTCCGTGTCGAGATGCTTGGACCAGGCGAGCTGCTCGTCGAGACCCGGCTCGCAGAACTTGGCCGCGGTGAGGATGGCAGCATCGGCTTTCGACTTCTTCAGCATGGCCATCAGGTAGTCTTCCTTCGACTTGCGCGCGTCGTGCTGCACCGGGCTGGCGTCGGAGCGCTCGACGTAGCTCTCGGCCAGGGCCCAGATCGGATCGCCCGTTTCGGGTACATCTTCGATCAGCCAGCGCAAGCCAACGAGCAGATCGTCGTCCACCACGTAGCAGGTCTCGTCGATGGCCTCCAGCATCTCCAGGGGAGGTTGCTCGCAGAAACCGCCGACGAAGACCACGCGCGGCTTGTCCTGTGCTGGCAGGCTGCGGTGGCGGATGGCATCGAGCGCCCGCGCCAGCAGCGCGTTGTGCTCCTCACAGGGCATGCGGCTGCGCGCACGCAAGAGCAGGTAGGACTCGGTGCAGCTCACCTTCCACGGCTCGTCGCGACGGATGCGGTAGAGCTCGCGCAACAGCCGGCGGTTCACGTTGTAGATGCGAATGCTGGCGCGCAGCGCCTCGTCATCGAGGCTGCGGCTGGTCCTCTTCTCCAGATCGGCGCGCAGGCGCTGGTACTCAGCGGCGATGTAGCGTGCCGCGCCCGGCGTATTCACGTTCTGTGGCAGGTAGAGGATTTGTGCCAGTTGCTCCGGCAGGTTGCGCGACCAGATGCCGGCAAGGTGCTTCGCGGCGTCGCAGATCGGATGCGTGACGAAACCGGTCAAGTCCTGGAGAGTGCCGTTGAGGCCGAGTTCGGTCGTCGAACGGCAGATCGAGCAGACGAAGGAGCCCATGCGCGCATCGGCGTACTTCATCTCCAGCTTGTTGCCGCCGCCGAGGATATTCACGGGTAGCAGCCCCACTGAATGGGCAATCTCTTCGGGGAAATAGACCGGGAAGTGGCCGAGGGTGCCGCTGAATCCATCGGGCAGTTCATCCTGGCTGGGGATGGCAGCGTCACGGGCTGCCGCATTGCATCGATCGAGGACGTTGGTCAGTTCGATCTCGTGATCGTAGAGAGCTTTCGAATTCAAGGCCGCCTCCTTAGGGTTGGTGAAAAGTAAATGTATTTTTATGCACTTTTTACACCTTTCATGAACTATTGATCATTGATATTGGTCAATTACCCGACTGATTCAGTCAGGTAATAACATTATTATGCGTATTGTTATACGATAGTGCATTATTATGCACTATCGTATAAATAGACTGGGGTGTTCGCCCCACCGCCGATTCGTGCGCCATGTGCGGCTGGCACTTTGGGAGTGCCAGCCGCACATGGGCTCACTTCAACCGAGATTGATCGGCACGAAGATCCGCGCATTGTCGCGATACACCAGCAAAGCCACGTGCTTGCCGGCCTTTTCGAGCAACCCGCTCAATTGCGCGGCGCTGCGGACGGAAACACCGTTCAGCGACAGGATCACATCGCCGGGCTCGATGCCCGCCCGTGCGGCAGCACCCGTCACATCTTCAACCAGCAGGCCATTCGGCACATCCACCTGCTTGCGCTCATCCGGCGTCAGCGGGCGCACGGCCACGCCGAGCCGCCCCTGGTCTGCACCTTTGTTGTTGGCAGCCGTTGTGCTTGCGCTTTTCAACTCGCCCACCGACACCTCGACTTCACGCTTTGCACCCTGACGCCAGAGTTCAAGGCTCGACTTGGATCCCGGCTTCATTGCAGCCACCTGTGACGGCAGGTCATTCATGCGGTCTATGCGCTTGCCGTTGAATGACAGGATGACGTCGCCAGCCACGATGCCGGCCTTCTCGGCGGGACTGCCTTTCTCCACGGAACTGACCAGGGCGCCTTCCGGCTTTTTCAGGCCGAAGGAGTCGGCCAATTGCTGATTGACCTCCTGGACCGACACGCCCAGATGCCCGCGCGTCACCTTGCCATTGCTGAGAATCTGCTGCTCAACGCCCATCGCAACGTTGATCGGAATGGCGAACGACAACCCTTGATAGCCACCTGAGCGCGAATAGATCTGCGAGTTGATGCCGATCACCTCTCCGTTCATGTTGAACAGGGGCCCACCGGAGTTGCCCGGGTTGACAGCGACGTCAGTCTGGATGAAAGACACATAGCCTTCGTCTGGCAGCGCACGCGATTTGGCCGAGACGATTCCGGCCGTGGCCGAGTTCTCGAATCCGAACGGGGCGCCGATCGCCAGCACCCAGTCGCCGACGCGCGTCTTCTCCGGATCGCCCAGTTTCACCGCTGGCAACCCCTTGGCATCGATGCGCAATATCGCCACATCCGTTGCGCGGTCGATACCCACGACCTTGGCCGGGAACTCGCGCTTGTCGATCAGTTTCACCGTCACTTCCCGTGCATCCGCCACGACATGCGCATTGGTGAGGACGATGCCGTCGGCGCCGACGATGAATCCGGACCCCATGGCGCGGCTCGGGGCTTCACCGCCGGGTATGGCGCCACGGAAATGCTTGAAAAATTCGAAGAACGGGCTGTCCGGATCCATGTCCTGGAGCGGCGAACGCTCCAGGCTCGCCTTGACGGTGCGGTCGACGCTGATGTTCACGACCGACGGCCCATATTGTTCGACGATGGCCGAAAAATCCGGTCGCTCCTGCGACACGGTTGCTGCGGGAGCGGCTGCATTGGATGCATTGGACGCATTGACCATGGCGGCCATTGTCGTCGACTCGGCATGGGCAGGCGGCACCCAGTGCTGTCCGAGATAGAAGGATCCGCCCGCAGTAAGTCCGGCCACCGCGACGGCGATTGCGGTTCTTTTCAGTTTTGCGATTTGCATGCTTGTCTCCTTGTTCCGGTTGCACCGGGCTGGATGCCCGGCCATGAGTGAACCTTAAGACAAGCAAACTTAAACAGAACTTAATCCGGACCGTGCAATTCAGCCCCCGGCGCCGGCATCGCGAAGGTCACGCGTACGCTGGTGCCGCCGCCGGCGGTCTCGCGGACATCCGCCCGCCCGCCGTGGCGCAACGCAATCGCCTTGACGATTGCCAGACCCAGGCCGCTGCCCCCTTCGGCGGTATCCTGGCGACGGTAAAAGCGGTCAAACACCCGTTGCCGCTCGCCTTGCGGAATGCCCGGTCCGTTGTCGGCTACCTCGACGAACGGCCTGCCGCCATCGAGTCCGGCAGACAGGTCGATACGCGCGCCTGCGCTGCAATAGAGGACGGCGTTGTCCACGAGGTTGGCCAGCATGACGCGCAAGGCCGCGGGATCGCCGATCACGCTCACGTGCTCATCCAACCGTGTCGCCCCCAGATCGATTCCCTTCAACTCGGCAATCCGCGCATGATCGCCGACGGCTTGCCTGACAAGCCCGGCGAGCGATACGGAAACGCGCTTTTCCTCAGTTTCCTCAGATGCGCCGGGCTCGGCACGCGCCAGTGTCAGCAACTGCGCGACAACGTGCGATGCGCGCAGCAATCCCGCCTGCAGCTCGGCCAGCGACTGGGCACGCTCCTCGTCGCTCCCGGCCCGCTGCGCAAGCTGCACCTGCAGCTGCAGCGCCGCCAGGGGCGTTCTCAATTCGTGCGCCGCGTCGGCGACAAAGGCACGCTGGTTTTCCAGCGCCGCGCCAAGGCGTTCGAGCAGGCTGTTGAGCGAACGCACGAGCGGCAGCCCTTCGCTGGGCACATCCGTCTCGGGAATGGGTTCAAGCGCATCGGGCGTGCGCTGCGACACGGCGCGGGCCAGCCGTTCGATGGGTGCCAGACCCCAGCCGACGATCCAGCCTATGAGCCCGGCCGTCAGGGGCAGGAGCAGCAGGAACGGCAACAGGGTGCGCAGCGCTGCGGAGAAAGCCAGATGCTCACGTACCGACAACGGTTGTGCCACCTGGATGACCTGGTCGCGCTGCGGCGCCGAGAACACGCGCCATGCCTCGTGGCCGGCATGCACCGTGGCGTAGCCCATCCGCGCCTGATCGGGCAGCCCTGCGAACGGCCGCGACAGATAGATGCGCACGCCCTCCGCGTTCCACACCTGGATCACCAGGTCGAAGCCCTCGTCCTCGCTGCCTGGCACCCGCGCCTCGGCCAGGCGCTGGTCGCGCAGCGACAGCGCGACCTGGCGCAAGTGGTAATCGAACAGATCATCGATTTCCGCCCGGGCGGAACGATAGGTGGCGACGCCGGCGAGCAGAATCGCCGCAACGACGCCGGCGAGCAGGGCGGCAAGCAGCGTTCCGCGCAGCGACTTCATGGCGCGGACGGAACCATGTAGCCGACGCCGCGCAGGTTGCGGATCTGATCCGTGCCCAGCTTGTGCCGCAACGAATGGATATAGACTTCCACGGCATTGCTGGCGATCTCCTCACCCCAGCCGTAGATACGCTCTTCCAGCTGCGCCCGCGACATCGGCACGCCCGGCTGGGTCAGCAGTGCATGCAGCAGGGCGAACTCCTTCGCCGGCAGCGAAACTGCTGCCCCATCGAGGAACACCTCGTGCGTGGAAGGGTTGAGGCGCAGCCGGCCGTGCTCGATAAAGGGCAGCGCCCGCCCCTCATTGCGGCGCAGCAGCGCGCGCACGCGCGCCGCCAGCTCATCGAGATCGAAAGGCTTGACCAGATAGTCGTCTGCCCCCGCATCCAGCCCGGCAATGCGCTCCGCGACGGCGTCGCGCGCCGTCAGAATCAACACGGGCACCCGGTCGCCTTGCCTGCGCAACTCTCGCAATATGTCGAGCCCGTCCCTCCGCGGCAGGCCCAGGTCGAGCAGCACCAAGTCGTACGCATGATCCTGCAGCGCCAGGCCGGCCGCCAGGCCGTCCTTCACCCAGTCGACCACATAGCCGTCCGCGCGCACTCCCCGCTGCACCGCGGTGCCGATCATTTTGTCGTCTTCAACAAGCAGCAGTCTCACGGATCGAAGCTCACATTCAAATGGGTCACTGGGGTCACGGTGCACCAGCAAGCGCCATCCTGCCTTCGACCGCCTTAAGCCGGACTTAAGTTCCTCGACGCAATGACTTTGTCGTTAGTCCCCCGAAGGCAGCCAACCGCGCCGACAGAAAAGTATTCTTGACCACGCTGGAAAGCAGTGATTCCGGCGAGATCTTCAAGCACAGCGAGGGTGATCAAACCAGTTTCCAAACCGAGCCCCTCAATTCATCTCCGGATTAGCAAAGTGCCTGTTGGCGAGGTAGCGCATAGCTCACCGGCCTTTTCCTCTTTTCGAGAAGTCCCTGTTCGACAGCGGTGGCCAGCCAGACCTTGACCTGTCCTTTCTCCAACCCCAGTGCGAGCCGGATTTCCTCATCGTTTTTCGCCGCTTCGCCGAGCAGCAAGGGGAGTCTGGCAAGGAAATCCTGAAACATATCGAGCCTGGCTGCAGCCGCCGTTTCTGCCACAGTCTCCGGCTCGTGGGTGACGACAAGATCAACCGGGGCGGGCGACGACTCGGGTTGCTCGGTAGTAGCAGCCCCCACTTCTGGAACCTTTTGTTGAAACAATGGCGATGTGTCGGATTGACATGTTTTTGCCAGAAATTCGCGTATCGATGCGCGTTCGGAAATCTCGCAGGTAAACCCTTGCGCCCCCTTGGCGACAAGGGCTGCATTGCCCGCGCTTTCACCCGGCATGCGCACATATAGCGGCGTCCAGGCATGGCGCAAATTCTCAGTGGCACCTGCCCATGTGCCGCCCTCTCCCTCCGCGGAATCGACCACCAGCGCATAATCGGCTAGGGCATAGATATAGCGATTACGCGCCATCGCATTGCCGGCATTGAAGCCGGCCTCGGGATTGAACGGCGAGGTCAACACAAGCTGACCGGACTGAATGCCCATCCGGTTTTGGCGGTTGACACTGGCACGCAGCAAGTCGGCGGCCAATACGCCAATCACCACACCACCGGCTTCGCCTGCTCCCTGCATTGCGGCAACGTCCACGCCCTTGGCACCGCCGGATATCACGCCCAAGCCATCTCGCGAACAAGCGCGGGCCACGTCGCGGGTAAATTCGAGAGCCGCTTCCGATGCATCCCGCGAACCAACCACCGCCAACCCGCCCGCGTCCAGCAACGACATCTCGCCGGCGCCGTACAGCAGCGGCGGCGCGGACTGACCCAGCTTCTTCTTCAAACGTCTCGGGTAAGCCGCATCGCTGCGCGACAGCACCCACAAGCCGCTGCGCTGCCATTTTTCCAGAGCCAGCGCCAAGGCGGTTCCCCGTGCGATGAGCGACTCCACACGAGCCCTTTCCAGGCCGGCATGAACAAGGTCACTCAACCAGCCAGCCAAATCTCCTCCGAGCAAATCGCTGGGGCGCAATTTGCACTCCAGCAACCACTTGGTCAGCCGCTCATATTCCTTCTGGGTCAGGGGTGCCGGGTTTGCCAAACTTGTCTCGCCGCGCTCACTGCCAAAGCGGCCGCATAGCAACAAAATCGCCTCGGTATCCGGTGATAAACTGGCTGTCGACTTCTTACTCATTTCTCATCACACTGTCTCTATTTCGCTGTCGTTGTCGCGAGCGTGTAGGGATACACCGGTCCGCTGCCAGCCTGCCGGAGCAAAGCAACCGCAAGAGTCAGTGTCCATCCCGAATCGAATACATCGTCCACCAGCAATACCGGCCCTGTAAATTCCTGCCCGGAATCTTTAACTGCGAACGCCCCGTCCAGGTTGTGACACTGGTGGTAGCGATTTTCCATGCCCTTCTGCTCCTCGGTATGGCGAGTCTTTATCAACACCGGGCGAAACGGAACCCCCAGCATGGCCGCCAGCCGCATGGCAAAGTCCGGTACTAGATCAGGGTGGCGGGTCGATGGAATACAGGCCACCCATGCAGGAAGCGATTCCATTTTCCAGCGGGTTTGAATCAACTCCACCGAGGCCGTCACCAGATCATCCGCGAAGCGACCCTCAGCCTTGCCCTTGGCGACCATCTCGCCCCATACCGGCTCGCCCCAGCGGGAAAGAATACGGCCCGGCTCGCCACGAAGGTTCTGCGGAATTGTCGCCTTGGTCCAGGCAAACTGCGCAGCATAGGCAGGCAGCGCGGACAAATCCCATTGCTTCTTCAATTCCAGCAACATCTCGCTCTGCCGAACGAAACGCTGCGCCTTGATCAGCCGCGCATCGGAAATGACGGGAGAAACCACCGGTGCCCCTCGACAGACTGCGCACTTGCCGCAGGGTTGCGCCAGCGGATCGTCCAGCGCCGCCGCAAGGAACTGCATCAGGCACTGTCGCCCTTCGATGTAGGTTTGCATCTCGGCCCATTCTTTCTCACGCTGCCGGGTTAGATGCTCGATACGCTCCTGGTTCAGTCGGAAGGGTTGGGCGGTACGACTCCACTTGGACTCGATCTTCACCACCGGGGCGGCATCTTCTACCACTAGCAGCTTCAGCACCTTTTCGATCTGCGATTGACGCAGGTTGGCCACACGCTCCAGTTCCCGCACCGTCATGCCGTCGGTTTCGCAATCTTCCAGGGCGGTCAGTATTCGTTCGATCTGCCACTCCGGCGGGAATGCCGTGTCACGGAAGTAGGCGTTGATCTTGTCTTCCTCGTCGCCGGACAGCAGGACGCCGAAGGCCTCATCGATGGCGCGCCCTGCCCGGCCAACCTGCTGGTAGTAGAACACCACTGAACCCGGTGTCTGGTAGTGTATGACAAAGCCCAGGTCGGGTTTGTCGTAACCCATGCCCAACGCCGTAGTCGCCACTAGACACTTGATCTTGTTCCCGAGCAGCGCCGCTTCGAGAGCCTGGCGCTCGTCGTCCGTCTTGCCTGCATGGTAGGCATACGCCTCGATATCATTTTCCCGTAACCACTGCGCAACCCGATCAGCATCCCGTGTGGTCAAAGTGTAGACGATCCCACTGCCGGGAAGCACCGGAATCTGATCAGCCATCCAGGCCAGCCGTTCGGCAGGATTGCGCAAACGCATTACCTGCAATGCCAAGCTTTCGCGGATCAACGGCCCGCGTTGAACCCG
Organism: Rhodocyclaceae bacterium; assembly: GCA_018262775.1. Lineage (GTDB taxonomy): Bacteria > Pseudomonadota > Gammaproteobacteria > Burkholderiales > Rhodocyclaceae > Desulfobacillus. The sequence continues at coordinate 58,106 of JADFDU010000005.1, read as the reverse complement.
CACTGAACCAAAATTCGCACCCCCGAGTTGATCACCCACATCCGCCTCGACGCGGTGATTTGCCGTGGCCGTGGTTGCCAGCACCGCGATGTTCTGTGGCAGCAGACGAAGAATCTGGCCGATACGCCGATAGTCGGGGCGGAAGTCATGCCCCCAATCCGAAATGCAGTGCGCTTCGTCGATCACCAGCAGCCCGATGCGCGCTGCGATGGGCAGCAACGTATGTGTCACAAACTCATCATTGGCCAAACGCTCAGGGGAGATCAGCAGCAAGTCGATCTCATCGTTCAATAGCCGCTGGCGCACAGCCTGCCAATCATCGGAATTGGTCGAGTTGATGGTCTCGGCGCGCAGCTTCAGGCGATTTGCCGCATCGATCTGGTTGCGCATCAGGGCCAGCAAGGGCGAGATGATCAGCGTCGGCCCGGCCCCCTGCTCCCGCATCAGCTTGGCCGACACGAAATAGACCATGCTCTTGCCCCAGCCCGTGCGCTGCACGCATAACACGCGGCCGCGCTGGTTTACCAACTGGTCGATGGCCTCCCACTGGCCGTCACGGAAATCTACGGTGGGGTTGGCGAGGGCGATGCGGAGCCAAGAGAGGGCGGTAGCACGCACGGTCATAAGGTTGCGGCCGATATATCCTTGCGGATTGCAGCCCGTTTGCGACAGGTCTGGGCCAAGAGCTTGCGATCAGCCAGCATGAATCATCCTGTTCCACTGGAGCGGTCGCGCGCGCCAGTGTTCGGCGATGCCTTGCACGAAAGATTGACGAACAAGCTTGGCGCGTCGTTTCAGCCATGACGCATCCTGCCAACGGATGTACAGGCCCTCGCATGGTCCATCACGGTATGCACTGGGAATACTCTGCACCATCTGCTTCAGATCAATCAAGGTAAACGTCCCCGACGCAATCTGGCGGACAACGCACAAGCCAAGACGTTCGGCTAACGCATCGCGGCGAGCCTGGCTCCAGAACCGCACCGCCGAACGATCATAGACGTCGAACACCAGCAGAAAGTCGGGCAATTGATCGTAAGCAATGCTGTGCGTTGCCGCTGACCATTCGCCAAACAGGATCAAATCATCGCCTAGCACATCGCGCAATGCATCCTCATGGTGGGCAAACCAGGCATTAAGTCGGGAAAACTGACCCGTGAACGGCCGATGAAGATACTGTCCCCGGTTTTGCGCTCGTAAAATTCCACTAGGCCCGATGGACAGCCCGAGATTCGCTCCATCGACCTTCTCTTCCAGCACCACCGGATCGCGCAAAAACAGATCCGCCTCGCTAGTGGCAAGAACCTTGTCGTCACGTGGTAATCGATCGCCCAACCAGGCGATGTGCGGCGTATGAGGGAAACGGAAAAAGTCGCTCATACGTCAAACTTATTCTTGTGAAAACTTTCAATATCTGACTTGCAAATAAAGTCGATTGAGATTCCATGCCGTTGCAATGCTGGGGACCAATCGAGCCATTTCGAATCAGCCGCCTGCAAGATTGGCGGTTTGGCCGGATGAGCGCCAGCGACCGCGACAAACTTCCTGTCGGCCTCATCGAAGTGCTCCAGCGTCTCATCGTCGGGAAAGCTCTCGAACCCTCGCCTGCCGTGATTCTGCAGGCTGACAGCATCCACATGTTTGGAGTTAGATCGATTGTTCAGCGCCCATTTCACAAAGGCATCGCCTGGCCGATTGCCATGCTTCGGCTGCGTTTTGCGCAAGTACTCTTTGAGAATCCGAAACTGATCGTCCAATGCCAGCTTGCCTTTCCGCATGATATTTTGCAAGGCAAGCGCACAGTTGCCGACACATTCTGGAGAGATATCCTGGTGCTGCCCGTTGGCGACCAGTATTACGTTGGTATCGACCACGGCGACACTCACTTCGACTGCTCCTGCTGGTGACTCATCGCGGCAACAGTACGGGCCGTCAAGTCGGCCATCTCGTCACCGAAGAAGTTCTCAGGCCAGTTCTCGATGTCGCCACAAAGATTGATGCGCAGCGGCTCCAATTCGGTTGCCGCGCCGGACCGCTTGCAGAAATAGATTGCCACGTCATCCGGTGTAATTTCCCCCTCGGCAACCCGTCGTTGCAGCCGATTCAGAAAATGCTCGGAATGGCTTTCGATAATCAGTTGTACGTTGCGCGCATTGCCATCTTCACGAGAGCGAATGGCCGAGATGAAAACGTCGGCCAGCTCCGCCTGCACCTGCGGATGCAGATGTATTTCGGGCTGTTCCATCCAGACCGTCGAGTTTGGCGAACAGTAGAAGGCTTGAACAAGCACCGGCAATACTTGCGACACACCAAAGCCCACATCGGTGATTTTGACCTCTGGGGCGTCGGCATGGGTCTTAACCATGACTTCGTATTCCTTTCTGCCTTCAGCCACGGGCCTCACGACGAAGCTGTGGATCACGCCCAAATCCTTTAACCAGCCAGCCACAAGCTCGGCAAAGGATTGCCTGTGCATTCCCGGTCCTCGATTGAGCCTTCTGCCCTCGTTCTGCGCGGCAAGGATGGCGGCAATGGCACTTTCTCCCATTTGCCCAACACCCTCCGGCGTATCGCCCGACCACTGATAGGTACGCTGCGGTGGCTTGCGCAAGGGACCCAGGTAACTAAGGTTTCCCAGCATGGCTTCAGTCGCCAACGCAAAATCGGTCAGAAATCCGGCATTCTTGAACCGTGCCATGCTCACGTCGGAAATGCGGTAGAACTTCTCCGGTTCTTCCAGCGGCCATTTGCGTCCGTCCGCCATCACAAATCGATACCCATCCGAATCAAGCGAGAACTTGCGGTTCTCGGCGCGAGCAAGATTGACGTCGAGAACCACGCCGTCAGCACTGCCTAGGTTGTAGCGCATCGAATCGATCTCGGGTTGTCCGGTCTTTCCCGCAGCTATAGTTACCACCAGATCGAGCCGATCTCCCAGATACCGTTTTCCAGACTGAAGCGGGTCGCGGACCTCAAGCGGTTTGGGCAAGGTCCAGCCCATTTCAAATTCGAGCGACTTGGTCAGATCGTGTCCATGCAGGCAATCGGCAAAAGTGCCCAGGTCAATCAGCGTGGATTCATTGCCAAGATGCAGCGCGCGCTTGCGGTCGGTGGACAGGGCTGTTTGCTTGAGCGCCAGAAGCAAATGTCCGAGACTGCTCTTGCCTGCGCTGTTCGCGCCAAAGATCACCGTGAGGGGAGCCAAGCGAATCGGTCCCGTATCACGCCATGCTTTGAAATTCTTGATTCTCAGAAAATTCAGCATTGGTATTCCTCAATTCGAAATGCAATGGTTATCTTCATATCCGGCCTTGCAAAAGTCGGCGCTAGTGGAGCGACGATTCGCGGCAAGCGGCAGCGGAAATGGTACCCCACGCCTTCATGAAAAAATCTCCGTGAGTATTTTGCCCTTATTTCAGTCAATGCACAGTGCACACCATGCACGGATCGAATGAACGCACGACATGCTGCACGGCAACCTGGCCCTCGCCGGCTGGCGTACCGACGAGCGCCTGTTCCAGCGGGCCGGGGACGCCGGCGCCGTCGCGCGGCGAGAAGTTCCAGGTCGTCGGCGAGATGATCTGGTAGTTGGCGATGCGGCCGTCGGCGACCGAGAGCCAGTGGCCGAGGCTGCCGCGCGCCGCCTCCACCAGGCCGACACCCGAGGCTTTGTCGGGCAGCTCGCCCTGCGTACAGAAGGGTTCGCCGGGCACGATCTGCCGCACCCACTGCTCCATGTGCGGCAGGATCAGGGTGATCTCCAGCAGACGGGCAACGACGCGCGCCTTGACACTGCCGCCGCCTTTGCCTATCAGGTCACGCGCCAGCGGATGCCCCGCCACCACCTGGCGCGCCAGGGCGCCGGTCTCCACGGCCAGACCCGCCAGGCGCGGCGCCTTGCACCAGGTGTAGCCGTCCGCCTTGGCATCGTCCGGTTGCGTCACGCCGCACGCCGGATGACGCGTCTCGCCTGCCATCCAGGCATGCGAGAGGTCCTCCGCGATGGCCTTCTCGTCGAGCGCCCGCAGGCCACCCTGCCAGACGCCGCGCGGCAGCAGCAGCCCATCTGCCTGCGGATAGTTGCCGTAGCTCATGAAACGGTCTATGCCGCGGCCCAGCGTGTCCAGCGCCAGATCGTCGGCGATCTCCAGGAAAAGGCCGAAATCGCCGCGCGGTTTTTCCGCTGTCCAACGCGACAGCGCAGCAACGGAATCGAGTGCGGCCACCGTCTCCAGCGTATCGTTGAAGAGCGTCGTCTCGACATGCCGGCGGAAGTCGCGCAGCAGTGCATGCAGGCGGATTTTTTCCGAGGCTTCCAGCGCGCGCGCCGAGCCACCCGGTTGCAGCGACAGCGTATGCGGCCACTTGCCGGCGAGCGTGCCGAGCATCGTTAGGAAGGCCGTGCGTGCCGGCATCGCCTCGGCCATGGCGCTGCCCTGCAGGGCTTTGAAGCGCGCCGCGGCGCGCGCATGCCAGGGTCGCGTCGCGTACTCGGCACGGGCGAAATCCGGCATGAAGAAGAGGTGGAAGTGCGTGAAGTGGTCGGCCAGGTTCTCCACGGCGTGGGCGAGGTTACTGGCGATGCGGCCGTTGGCCGGAGCGGCGAGCCCCATGGCGTCGGCCAGCGCGCGCGCCGCCGCCAGCGACTGCGACACCGAGCAGATGCCGCACACGCGCGGCGCGAACATCAGCGCATCCAGCGGATGCTTGCCGTGCAGGATCTGCTCGAAGCCGCGGTACAGCGGCGAGCCGGCACGGGCGGCGGTGACGACGCCCTCCTCGACGTCGAGCGTGACCTCGAGATCGCCTTCGACGCGGTTGAAGGGGCCGACGATGATTCTTGTCATGTGCAAGCGCTAACGCAAGTCGCTCCCTCTCCCGCCAGCGGGAGAGGGAGAAAACCGAAGAAAGTCATTTCAACCCTGTCTTCTTCACCGCCGGCACGACCACCTGGTGGTCGGCCACGGCGTTGTCGCGCACGCGCTTCGGCGTCGCCGATTTCGACAGCGCGGCGAGCGCGACGAACCAGGCCTTCGGCATGTCGGTGGGCAAGCCGATGGGAATGCCGGCCAGCTTCGGCGTCTCGTGAAAGGGATGGCCCGGCTCCTCGAAGCCCGGCTCGGTGCAGGAAATGCAGGCGAAGCCGCCGCGCGTGCACGAGCCATTGCCGTTCCACGGCCGCAGGTTGCAATCGGCATGGGCCTGCGTACCCTTGCAGCCCAGGTTCTCCATCAGGCAGCCAAGGTCGGAGGGTTTGTGCGCGCTGGCCTTGAACTCGTAGAACTCGTTGCGCGCGCAGCCATGGTGCACCAGATGGTCGGCGAAGAAGCGCGGCCGCTTGAGCGCATCGAGGTCCTGTGCGGTGAACTGCCCCTGCGCCAGCGCCAGCAGGGTTTCGCTGATCCAGTCCGGATGCGACGGGCAACCGGCGACGTTGATGACGGGCAGGCCGCCCTGGCCCTTCCAGCCGGCGCCGAGCAGACCGCCGGGAATCTCGCCGTCGTACTGCAGGCCGCAGGCCTGGGTGGGATTCTCGCTCGCCGCGACGACGCCGCCCCAGGCGGCGCAACTGCCGATGGCCAGCACGTGGCGCGCGCGCGCCGCCAGGCGTGCCACCCACTCCGTCATCGGTTTGCCGCTGCCCGAGAGGATGTGAAAGCGCCCGCTGCCGTTGGGCCCGCGCAGCAGCGCGCCCTCGATGCAGAGGAAGTCGAGCGGCACGCGGCCCTCGGCGCAATCCTCCAGCAGTGCCCGCGCCTCGGCGCCGCTCTGTTCGGACAGCGTCGGATGCCACAGCACGCGGATGCCGGCATCGCCGAGCTGGTCGAAGAGGCGGTTCGCGCCGGAGCACAGCAGCGACATGGTGCAGCCGCCGCAGCCGCCGGACTGGAGCCAGACGAGGTTGGGTGTGCGTGTATCCATGGTCGAAGCGGGAAGTGTACACTTGAAACCCGCCACAGACGCCACAGACTTACCGGCACTGGCGCCATTTCACGGAAAGCCACTCATGACCCTCCTCATCCTCGGCCTGATCCTCTTCCTCGGCACCCACTCCGTGCGCATCGTCGCCGACGACTGGCGTGCAGCACGCATCGCGCAGCTCGGCGAGAACGGCTGGAAGGGCCTCTACTCGCTGGCCTCGGCGCTCGGCTTGGGGCTCGTCATCTGGGGCTACGGGCTGGCGCGCGCCGAGCCGGTGGCACTGTGGGCGCCGCCGGACTGGACACGCCACGTCGCGGCGCTGCTCACCCTGCCCGCCTTCATCCTCATCGCCGCCGCCTACGTGCCGGGCAACCGCATCAAGGCGGCCGTCGGCCACCCGATGCTGGCGGGCGTGAAGGTATGGGCCATCGCCCACCTGCTCTCCAACGGCAACCTTGCCGACGTGCTGCTCTTCGGCGCCTTCCTCGCCTGGGCAGTACTGGATTTCCGCGCGGCGCGACAGCGCGACCGCGCAGCGAACGTGCGCCATCCGGCCGGAACGCTGGCACGCGATGGCATCGTCGCCGCCGCCGGCGTCGGCGCCTGGGCGCTGTTCGCCGCCGTCCTGCATTTCTGGCTGATCGGCGTGCGGCCGTATTGAGCTGCGCTTGATATAATTCGCCCTGTCATGCCGCCTGCCGCACCGGCCGGCGGCTTTGCTTTTTTATCGGAACCATGAACGCATCCCCCTTCCCTGCCGATCTGCTGCGCGATGTGCAGAAGCGGCGCACCTTCGCCATCATCTCCCACCCCGACGCGGGCAAGACCACGCTGACGGAAAAACTGCTGCTGTTCGGCGGCGCCATCCTCATGGCCGGCACGGTGAAATCGCGCAAGAGCGCGCGCCATGCCACCTCCGACTGGATGGAAGTGGAGAAGCAGCGCGGCATCTCGGTCACCAGTTCGGTGATGCAGTTCGACTACGGCGGCCACACCATCAACCTGCTCGACACGCCGGGCCACCAGGATTTCTCGGAGGACACCTACCGCGTGCTCACCGCCGTGGACGCGGCGGTGATGGTGATCGATGCCGCCAAGGGCGTGGAAGCGCAGACCATCAAGCTGCTCGAAGTCTGCCGCCTGCGCAACACGCCGATCATCACCTTCGTGAACAAGCTCGACCGCGAGGTGCGCGAGCCGATGGAGCTGATCCAGGAAATCGAGTCGGTGCTTAACATCGACTGCGCGCCGATCACCTGGCCGCTCGGCATGGGCAAGGCCTTCCACGGCGTCTGGCACCTGCTGCACGAGCAGCTGCTGCGCTTCGCCCCCGGCGAGGAGCGCGCAGACGGCAAGACCGAACTGATCGAGGGCCTCAATAACCCGAAGCTCGACGAACTTTTCCCGATGGAGATCGGCCGCCTGCGCGAGGACGTCGAACTCATCCAGGGCGCCAGCCACCCCTTCGACATCACCGCCTTCCTCGCCGGCACTCAGAGCCCGGTGTTCTTCGGCTCCGGCATCAACAACTTCGGTGTGCGCGAGATCCTGCAGGCACTGCTCGAGTGGGCACCGCCGCCGCAGCCGCGCGACGGCGGCACGCGCATGGTGCAGCCGGCCGAGGCGCCCTTTAGCGGCTTCGTCTTCAAGATCCAGGCCAACATGGACCCGAAGCACCGCGACCGCATCGCCTTCTTTCGCGTCTGCTCGGGCCGCTACACGCCGGGCATGAAAGTCAGTCACCGCAGGACGGCGAGGGAGATCAAGCTGGCCAACGCACTCACCTTCATGGCCAACGAACGCGTGGCGAGCGAGGATGCCGTCGCCGGCGACATCATCGGCATCCACAATCACGGCCAGTTGCAGATCGGCGACACGCTCACCGATGGCGAGGCGCTCGGCTTCAAGGGCATTCCCTACTTCGCGCCGGAACTCTTCCGCGTGGCGCGCCCGCGCGACCCCTTCAAGTCGAAGCAACTGGAGAAGGGTCTGCAGGAGCTGGGCGAGGAAGGTGCCATCCAGGTGTTCCAGGCGACGATCAGCAACAACCTGCTGCTCGGCGCCGTCGGCGTGCTGCAGTTCGAGATCGTCGCCCAGCGCCTCGCCACCGAGTACAAGGTCGACGCCCTCTACGACGCCGCCAGCATCTCCACCGCGCGCTGGCTCACCTACCCCGACGAGGCGACGCGGCGCGATTTCGAGCGCGAACAGGCCGCCTCACTGGCCACCGACGTCGACGGCAACCCGGTGTTTCTCGCCAGCAATAAATACAACCTGCAGATCACGCAGGAGCGCTGGACCAAGGTGGGCTTCCACACCACCCGCGAGCACGGGCAACGCGTGAGCCACGGGTAGCGCCTCTCCCTCTCCACGATACAAGGAGAGGGCCGCGGTAAGGGGTCGAGGTGGGGGCCATCGTTACCCTCCGGAAAGTCAGTCCCCGCAACACGGCGAATACCTATCCTGCAGGACGGCAGAATAGGCGCCAGGGATTACCCGTGAGCGCGTTTCCTGGCTTGCTCGAGATAAGCCTTGAGCACGACCGCATCGTTGTGCTCCTCGTCCTTGGCACTGTATACGAGCGTGACCGTGCCCTTTTTCGCCTGCTCAACGATTTGTTTGACGAGCTCCGGGTTGTGGTCCAGTTCGTTGCGATAACGCGTCTGGAACTCAGCCCATTTGGCGGGATCGTGCCCAAACCATTTTCGCAGACTGGTTGTGGGCGCGATCTCTTTGAGCCAAAGGTCAATGTGTGCGGAAGCTTTTGCCACGCCCCGTGGCCAAAGTCGATCTACCAGTATCCGGAAGCCATCGTCTGGCGTCGACAGCGCGTACGCTCGTTTCAGGAGGATGTGCTTCATTGCGGCTCCTCTTGTCCATTGCCCCATGAGGCTGTTGAAAAACGAATCGAGGGATCATTCACTGTAGCACTGTGCGTTGGCATAGATATCCACTCCCGCGGCAGGCTTAATCTCGGCAGCGGGTATGGCAAGACCATTGCGCCAGTCTGTGACGGCCTGCCGTTTGCCCGCGCCGCTCACCAGGAAGATGACCTGGCGTGCGGCGCCCAAACGGCTTGCGCTGAGGGACACGCGCTGCGCCGGCGGCTTGGGCGCGGCGAGCACTGCAATGGCTGCTGCATCGCTGGCGCAGTCGCTGCGGGCTTCGTTGGGAAACAGGCTGGCGGTGTGGCCATCCTCGCCCAGGCCCAGGAGCACCAGATCGAACGATTCGATGCCTGACAAGGTGATCGCATAGGCTGCGGCAGCAGCCGGGGCGCCGCGCTCGGCCGGTATGGGGAATATCTGACCTTTTGGAATCGCCACGTGATCCAGCCAGACCTGGGCGGCCATCAGGCTGTTTCGCTCCGCATCATCGGCGGGCAGGCAGCGTTCATCGCCGAAATACACATGCCATGCAGACCAGTCCGTATCGCAGGCACGCAACCGTTCATACACCGGGCGTGGCGTGGTTCCGCCAGCCAGGACGATGCGGAATGCGCGCCGCTGGTCAATCGATTGTTGTGCAGCTTGAATGATTGTCCGCGCGGCCGCCATTTCCAGTTCGGCAGTCGACCCAAAGACATGCCAGCGACGATGCTGGACAAGTACGCTGCAAGAGGGCGTTGGCATCAGCTTCAACGGAACATATTCGGGACGTCGAATATTACGTCTTGCCTCGCTTGAACAGTTATTTTTGATTCATCCGGTTTTCATGTGGGTCACCGCCGTGATGTGTGCCCTCTCCCGCTGGCCAATAGAACTGTGGGAACTGTGCCTCATGCCTTGAGTCTGACCATGTCAGATAATGGGCAGATAATGAGGAGAGGCTGTCGGCTGACGCTTGCCCTCTTGGCAAAATCGTCCGCGCACAGCCAGGAAAGGAGACTCGATATGCAGCTCGGCATGATCGGATTGGGACGCATGGGCGCAAGTCTGGTGCGACGCCTGGCGAAAGATGGGCATCAATGCGTCGCCTACGACGTGAACCCGAAAGCGGTGGACACGGTTGCGGGCAACGGGGTTCTGGGCGCCACCTCGATCATTGATCTGCTCGCCAAGCTGACCAAACCGCGCGCGGTCTGGCTGATGGTACCTGCCGGCGTGACCGGCAAGACGATCGAGGAACTGGCTGCGCACATGGATGCCGGCGACATCATCATCGACGGTGGCAACAGCTATTACCGCGACGATATCCTGAGAGCAAAAGCGCTTGCGCAAAGCGGCATCCATTACGTCGACTGCGGCACCAGCGGCGGGGTCTTCGGACTGGACCGCGGCTTCTGTCTGATGATTGGCGGGGAGGATACAATCGTCAAGCACCTCGAACCGATCTTCAAAAGCATCGCACCGGGGGTCGAATCGGCACCGCGCACGCCGGGTAGAAAGGGGCTGCCTGATTCAGCCGAGCAGGGCTATCTGCATTGCGGCGCGAGCGGCGCCGGCCACTTCGTCAAGATGGTGCACAACGGCATCGAGTACGGCCTCATGGCGGCTTATGCCGAAGGACTGAACGTCCTGAAACACGCCGATGTCGGCAAGCGCCCGCGCACTGCGGATGCTGAAACGGCGCCCCTCAAGGACCCCGAGTATTACCAGTACGACCTGGACCTGCCGCGCATCACGGAGGTCTGGCGCCGCGGCAGCGTGATCAGTTCGTGGCTGCTGGATCTCACCGCGGCGGCGCTCCTCACCGACCCCGCTCTGGAGAGCTTCGCCGGCCACGTTTCGGATTCCGGCGAGGGGCGGTGGACCATCGCCGCCGCCATAGACGAATCCGTACCGGCCCCCGTGCTCAGTGCTGCGCTCTTCGGGCGTTTCAGCTCGCGCGGCGGTGCAGACTATGCCGATCGGGCCTTGTCCGCGATGCGCAAGGAGTTCGGCGGGCATGACGAGAAGCAGGGAAAGGACTGAGATGAACAAAGGCGGCACGGCAGCCTCGGACGCGCTGGTGCTGTTTGGCGTCACGGGCGATCTCGCGCACAAGAAGATCTTCCCGGCGCTGCATGCGATGGCGAAGCGGGGCACCCTCAAGGTGCCGGTGGTCGGCGTCGCTTCCTCGGACTGGAGTCTGGTGCAGCTGCGGCAGCGCGCCGAGGATGGCATCGGGGCATCGGGAGAAAAGATTGACCGGCCCGCCCTGCGCCATCTGCTCTCGCTGCTTCGCTATGTCCGCGGCGACTACCAGGACCCGGCGACCTTCAAGACGCTCAAGGGGACACTGGGCGATGCGCAGCACCCGGCGCACTACCTCGCCATCCCGCCCGCGCTGTTCGCGACGGTCATCAATGGCCTGGGCACCGCCGGCCTCGCCGATCAGGCGCGCGTCATCGTCGAAAAGCCCTTCGGCCGCGATCTGGCTTCGGCGCGGGCGCTCAATCGCGTCGCCCATGCGGTGTTTCCGGAAGATTCTATTTTCCGCATCGATCACTTCCTGGCGAAGGAAGCGATCATGAACATCCTTTATTTCCGTTTCGCCAATTCTTTCCTCGAGCCGATCTGGAACCGCAACTACGTAGCGAGCGTGCAGATCACCCTCTCCGAGAAATTCGGCGTCGAGGGCCGTGGAAGATTCTACGAATCCGCCGGCTGCCTGCGCGACGTCGTGCAGAACCATCTGTTCCAGGTCATCGCGCTGCTGGCCATGGAACCGCCGAGCTACCGCGGCTACGGCGCCGTGCACGGCGAAACGGCCAATGTTTTCCACGCAATGCGGCCTCTTGCACCAGGCGACCTGGTGCGCGGCCAATACGCCGGCTACCGCAAGGAGCCTGGCGTGGCGAAGCGCTCCGACGTCGAGACTTTCTGCGCCCTGCGCCTGTACATCGATTCATGGCGCTGGCAAGGCGTGCCGTGGTATGTGCGCACGGGGAAATGCCTGCCCGAAACGGCAGCAGAAGTGATCGTTCAATTCAAGCCGCCGCCGCAGCGGCTGTTCGAGGACTCCCTGCCTGCGGCCGGACCGGCGAATTATTTGCGCTTCCGCCTCTCCCCCAACGCCGCGGTCGCCCTCGCCGCGCGCGTCAAGAGCGTGGGCGAGGAGTTCATCGGCGAACAGCGCGAGCTCTACCTGCTCGACGAGCAGCCGGAAGAGGAAGCGCCCTACGAGCGGCTGCTCGCCGACGCCATGGAAGGTAACGGTGCGCTGTTCACCCGTGAGGACGCCGTCGAGGCCGCCTGGGCGGCGGTCGATCCGGTTCTCACGACGCATTCGCAGGTCTTGCCCTACCGGCGCGGCAGTTGGGGGCCGAAGGCAGCGGACGCCCTCATCGCCGCCGACGGCCGTTGGCAAAATCCCGGGCTGGCCGATGCCGCTGCCGATTGAAGACCATGCGCTGATCGGCGACTGCCATACAGCGGCATTGGTCGGCACCGACGGCTCCATCGATTGGGCGTTCTTTTCCCGATTCGATGCGGGCGCCTGCTTTGTCGCAGCCGTTCACGCACCCTGAAGTCGAGATCGGAGAAGCGCATGAAGATACTCGTCATCGACGTCGGCGGAACACACATCAAGTGCGCCGCGAGCGATCATCAAAGCCCCGTCAAATTCATATCCGGTGCGAACATGCGCCCGCAGCAGATGGTGGGCAAAGTCCTGAAAGCCACCCGCGACTGGCATTACGATGCACTGTCGATCGGCTATCCGGGCGTGGTCCATCGTGGCAGGATAGCCAGCGAACCCCACAACCTGGGTACGGGCTGGGTCGGCTTCGATTTCCAGGCGGCGTTCGGACGGCCCGTAAAGATCATCAACGACGCGGCCATGCAGGCACTCGGCGGCTACGAAGGCGGCAGGATGCTGTTTTTGGGGCTGGGAACGGGACTGGGATCTGCGCTCATCTGCGACGGCGTGATCGCGGCGATGGAACTGGGACATCTACATTGCGGACGCGGGCGCGTCTACGAGGACCTTATCGGCGATCGGGGACGCAGGCGGCTGGGGAACAAGAAATGGCGCCGCAAAGTACACAAAATCGTGGAAGGATTCCGCAAGGCGCTATTGCCCGATTACATCATGCTGGGCGGCGGCAATGTCGCCCATCTGAAAGCGTTACCAGCGCAAACCCGCCGCGGCGACAACGCCTATGCGTTCGCCGGCGGCTTCCGCTTGTGGCAGGCGCAAGTACAAGGACAAGGACAAGGCAAAAATGCCGCGTGGAGCGACAGCATCGGCTGGAACATTGCCGGCAATGCAGAACAGGAGGCGACATGAATACGACGCAGCAACTTCACGATCTTGGGCAGAGCCTCTGGCTCGACAACATCACCCGCGCGCTCCTCACGAACGGCATGCTCAGCCGCTACATCAAGGAGTTCTCGGTGACCGGCCTCACCTCCAATCCCTCGATCTTCGATAAGGCCATCGCCGGCGCCGGCGTATACGACGAGGCCATTCGCACGAAGGCCACGGAAGGCAAGTCGGGCGAAGCCCTGTTTTTCGAGCTGGCACTCGAGGACCTGACCGCGGCGGCCGATCTGTTCCGCCCCGTCCATGACGCCACCGCCGGCATCGATGGCTGGGTCTCGCTGGAAGTGTCGCCCCTGCTCACCGACGACAGCGCCGGCACCATCGAAGCCGCAAAGCAACTCCATGCCCGCGCCCAGCGCCCCAATCTTTTCATCAAGATCCCCGGTACTGCCACAGGCCTGCCGGCGATCGAGGAATCCATTTTCGCCGGCGTGCCCATCAACGTCACGCTGCTGTTCTCGCGCGAGCAGTACCTCGCGGCGGCGGCGGCGTATATGCGCGGCATCGAGCGACGCATCGCCGCCGGCCTCAGTCCGAACGTCGCCTCCGTGGCATCGCTGTTCGTCAGCCGCTGGGACGTGGCGGTCAAGGACCAGGTTGCAGAAGCGTTACGCAACCGTCTCGGCATCGCCGTCGCCATACGCACCGACCAGGCTTACCGCGACCTGCTGGCATCGCCGCGCTGGCAGAGGCTCGCCGCGGCCGGTGCGCAGACGCAACGCCTGCTCTGGGCCAGCACCGGCACCAAGGATCCGGCAGCCCCGGATGTTCTTTACGTCGAAGCGCTGGCCGCGCCCGGTACCATCAACACCCTGCCCGAGAAGACCTTGCTCGCCTTTGCCGAGCACGGCAGCGTGCACAACGCCGCTTTCGATCAGGGCGACGCCAAGGCGCTGCTCGCACAATTCGCGCACCAGGGGATCGACGTTGACGCCCTCGCCGCCCGCCTCCAAAGCGAAGGCACTGCGGCGTTCACCAAATCATGGAGCGAACTGATGCAACGCATTGCCGCGAAAAGCCACGGGTAGCCACGGGTAGACACCCCCTCCTTCACGCGGCAACCGCCGTCATTCACGCGTCCCCAGGGATTTCCTTCTATCACAAGCGGGAATCCATCCACGCTCCCCTTCCCCCTCTCCCCGACACGGGGAGAGGGCTGGGGTGAGGGGCCGTCGTCGTTCTCCGGAAAAGTCAGTCCCCACAACACGGCGACTCCTCGCATGCTGCTCTCAAACGCGCTTCATTCGTAGCACATTTGAGAACAGCGTGAGCCCGCCTTGACCCTCCCCTGCAAATGCGCGATCATTGCATCGCATTTGCAACGCAAGGAACCTACAGATGAAAACTGCAACCCTCCCCTCGCTGCGCGTCGCGCCGGAATTGCGCAAAGCTGCCGAAGCTGTCCTTCAGGAAGGCGAAACCCTGTCCGGATTCGTCGAGGAATCGGTGCGTCGGCAAGTCGAGTTCCGCTATTCCCAGCAAGCCTTCATTGCTCGCGGTCTGGCATCCGCCGAGGCAGCGCAGAAATCCGAAAAATACATCCCGGCCGAGGAAGTGTTGGCCAAGCTGGCGCAGAGGCTGGCACAGGCGGGCAAAGCAAAGCCAAAGCGCAACGCCCGGGCGAAATGAAATTCAAGGTTCGCTTCACACCCGAGGCGGAGGACGATCTGCTTCGGCTGTTCGATCACCTTGTGGAGAAGGATCTGGTAGCCGCCGCCCGCGCGCAGGCTGCGATAGCCAAGAGCATGGCTTTCCTGCAGCTATTTCCTTTTTCCTGCCGCAAGGCCCTGGGCGGGTCGCCCAATCCCTTGCTGCGCGAAATGATCATCCCCTTTGGCAACACCGGCTATGTCGCGTTGTTTGAAATTGAGGATTCCGCGACGGTCACCATCCTCGCCATTAGGCATCAACGGGAAGAGGACTTCCACTAAGTCACTGCTTGTCATTGAATGCGCTTGTCAAACAACCCGCGACGGAATCAGTTCGACTCGGGTACCTTTAGCCACGCGAGCACGGTCAGCGCGTGGCGCACGGGTAAAGCCCGTCATTCCCGCATCCTACGGGGATTGCCATCGGTCACAAGCGGGAATCCATACCCCCTCTCCCCGAGGGCGGGGAGAGGGTTGGGGTGAGGGGCAACGAGTAATTCATTCACAGTAAAAGTCAGCCCCTGCAACACGGCGATTCTCCGTTCGCATGCTGTTCTCCGTTATGCTGCGATTGAAGCGCATTTGAGAACAGCGCAAATACCGGAATGAGCGCCAACCCCATCGACCTGCTTTTCACCGCCTACCACCGCCAGGTGCTCGGCCTGCTTCTGCCCCGGCCCAATGAAAGCCTGCACGTGCGGGAAATCGCGCGGCTGACCGGCGTGCCGGCGGGTTCGCTTCATCGCGAGCTGCGCACCCTCGCCGAGGCCGGACTCCTGCTGCGCGAACCGGCCGGCAACCAAGTGCGCTACCGCGCCAACCGGGCAGCCCCGCTCTATCCGGAGCTGGCTGCGATTTTTCGCAAGGCAGCAGCGGCTCCCGACAACTCACGCAAGCCCCTTGCGAAACCGCGCAGGGCCAGGACCGAAACCATACAACACACCCTGCACTCGCCCGTCGCCGAATACGCCGTTGAGCCAAAGGCCGACAAGCTGATCCCGCCACTGCCAAAGATCAAGCGTCTCTGCCGCAAGTTCGGTATCGCTCGTCTAGCGCTGTTCGGCTCGGCGGCGCGCGGCGAGATAACACCCGCAAGCGACATCGACCTGCTGGTCGAATTCGCGCCGGACAGCAAGGTTTCCCTCTTCGACATCCCCGCCATCCAGGACGCGTTCTCCGCCGCTTTCGGTGGCAGGAAAGTCGACATCGCCACCCCCGAGGTGCTGGAGAACCCCTACCGCCGCAAATCCATCCTGAGGGATGCGCGGGTGCTGTATGCGCCCTGACGAGCGCGAAGCCGCCTATCTCTGGGACATGCTGAATGCGGCGAGCGAGGCACACATGACAGTGGAGAACCTGACGCCGGATGTCTTTGTGGAAGACCGGATACGGCGCCGTGCGCTGGAACGCACGCTCGAAGTACTGGGCGAAGCTGCCCGCAAGGTTTCGGAAGAATCCCGCGCGGCGCATCCCGACATCGACTGGCGCGGCCTCATCGGCCAACGCAACGTGCTCGCACATGAGTCTCTTGCTCGGCCTTTGCAGTCAGTCATTACCAGCATCTTGATGTCTGGTCTTGAGAAATAAACAGCCACTAGTGGATGTTGTCGATGTGATTGATCATGTAAACGATATGAACATTACCTATCGGATGATCTGCGATGCAACGACGATGCATCCAGCTTTCAATATACTTGCTCCACAAATACTCCGCCATTGCGTAACAATTTCGCGAACGCTTCCGCCGGAACCGGCTTGCTGAAAAGGTAGCCTTGAATTTCATCGCACTGTTTCTCCCGCAGGAAATCCAATTGCTCCCGTGTCTCCACTCCCTCCGCGATGGTTTTAAATCCAAGCCCCTTGGCCATTCCGATTATGGCAGTGACAATTGCCGCGTCATCGGGATCATGTCCAAGATCGCGTACAAAAGACTGATCAATTTTCAGCTTATCGATCCTGAAACGTTTGAGATAACCGAGTGAAGAATATCCGGTACCAAAATCATCAATGGAAAGTACGACACCCAGCGCATGGAACTGATCCAGCAGCTTGACTGTGCGCTCGGTATTTTCAATCGCAATGCCCTCGGTCATCTCCAGTTCGAGCATGGCGGGATCCAGTTTGGAGTTGCGCAGAGCCTGCGCAACTGTTGAATAGAGTGTTTCCTGGCGGAATTGCACTACAGACAGATTAACAGCAACTGGCACGATGGGAAGTCCTGCGGTTTGCCAATCCGCTGCCTGCTGAATGGCGGTGTGCAGCACCCAAGCACCAATCTCTACGATCAAACCGCATTCTTCTGCAATTGGAATAAAGATTCCCGGCGACACTAAGCCATTTTGAGGATGCTGCCAGCGTATCAATGCTTCGACTCCAATAATTTGTGCGGTCTTCGCATCTACCTGTGGCTGGTAATGCAACAGGAATTCGTTCTGATCCAGCGCGCGACGCAATTCGTTCTCGATTTGAAGTACGTTACGGGCTTGCTCTTGCATCTGCCGGGTAAAGAACTGGAAGGTATTGCGACCGCTCTGTTTGGCACGGTGCAGCGCAGCGCTGGCGGATTGCGTTAGCTGCTCGAAGTTGTCCCCATCCTGAGGAAATTCAGCGATGCCTACGCTCGCCGTCACGGTGAGGCGCTGACCGTCGAGAGTAAAAGGCTGGGCAATAATGCCGAGCATTTTTTCTGTCGTGTGGGCAGCACCTTCTGCATCGGTACTGGGCAACACAAGAATAAATTCATCTCCGCTCTGGCGGCACAGCGTGTCGTCCAAGCGGAGATGCCCGACTAGGCGCTCTGCAAGCTCCTTGAGCAGTTGATCGCCTATATTGGGGCCGAGTGATTCGTTGATGATCTTGAAGCGGTCGAGATTGATATGCAGCAGAGCGACGGAGCCATGTTTCCGCTTTGCGCCAGCCAGTACCTGCTGGGTACGGTCGCGCAGCAAATCACGATTGGGCAGTCGGGTCAGCGGGTCAAAATTGCTCAAGAATTGAATATGTTCCTCAGCCGCCTTGCGTTCGGAGACGTCGGTCAAAATGCCGATATGCTGAACAATCTGGCCATCATGATCCCGAACGAGGCTGACGGAAAGCCACTGGGGAAAGATGTCGCCGTTCTTGCGGCGGCTGATCACTTCGCCTTGCCAGTGGCCTAGGTTCAGAATATCGCGCCACATCGCCTCGTCAAACGACTTATCCCGTTTTCCTGACGCCAACATGCGGGGATTCTTGCCAATCACCTCCTCAGGCAGATAACCACTAATCTCGGTGAAAGCACGATTGACGGAAACGATATCATTGCGTGCATCGGTAATAAGTATCCCTTCCCGGCTGGACTCGAATACATGTGCATGGAGGCGTAACTGGCTTTCAGCCTGTTTGCGTTTTGTGATATCGCGCAAGATGACGAAAGAGCCCTCATTATTCAGCCTGCGTGCGCTCACCTCCGCCGGAAATATCGTGCCGTCCTTACGCACAGGCGTCCATTCTTCATGATCATCAGCACCGGTAATTAAATCGTCAACATTGATATCCAGACGAGGTGCCCATGGGTTCGCCAAAATATTGGATAAACGTAGTGTCAACAATTCTGCGCGGGTATAGCCCAGTATCTGCAAGGCAGCGGTATTGGCATCGATAAAGCGATCATCGGTGGCTAGAATTAGAATGCCGTCGCCTGTTTGATCGAACAGTTGCTGATAGTGGGCCTGGGCACTTTCACGCCCCCTGGCCAACAGCCAAGCCAGCCAGCTCAGCGCCAGGGTGAGCGCAACCCCGGCCAAGGCCACCATCGTAGGATAATCTCGTGGCGACATGCGAGCAACAAATACCGGGGTGGCATTCATCAACAGCGTCCATTGCTTGCCGCCAACCTCAATCTGGCGACTGGTCTGTAGCATTCCTTTGGCAAGTTTTGCTTCGGGATGTACTTCATCCGAACGGTACATGAGGGTCTGTTCTGATAGTGGTGTTCCATCATGGATTTCAAGGTCGATATCGGAGTCGATCTTGTCGCGCAATCCGTTTATTAGATCAGACATGCGAAATGGCACATCCACCCAGCCAACAACAGCGGCACGCCGAGCGACTAGCGTATCGAGTTTTACCCCATTCCGGTAAATGGGCAGATACATAACGAAGCCGGATACACCCGGCTTCCCGGCATCCTGGATTAGGGTAAGGTGCGAAGTGATCGCGACGTTGCCGGTATCAGTCGCCTGCTGCATCGCGGCCCAAGCCGCAGGCACTGTCAAGGTATCGAAGCCCAGTGCCTTGAGGTTGGTGTCGGACCGGGGTTCCATCCTGACTATCGGCGCATATCGCTCGCGCTGCCCTTCGGGCTTGATTCGATAGTCTGAGAAGCCCTGTTTGCGTATCCGTTCTGTGTGCTGGCTTTTTTCTGCATCAGAGATGACCCTGACTAGGCCGATGCCTTGCACACCAGCATGCTGATCCAGTTTCAGAGCATGTATGTAAGCTCGGAACTCATTGAAAGAGATGAGTTCCGAGCCTTCAAAAAACCCCTTCACTCCGCGCATTATGGTCGCATAGATATTGAAGCGACTGTGAATAATGCTAGATATTTTATCTGCCGAAAATTCGAATACAGCCTGCAGGTTGGCAACATCCTGTTGCTGTGCATGCCGCCAGTACCCGGCCGTGACACTTAGCCCGCCAAGCAGAAGCGTGCCCGATAGAAGCCATGGTGCAAGCCGTGAACGCTTCATGCCGAGAATGTATTTCGGAAAGTCATGCCATATATCACGAAATAAATTTAGCCAAATTGGCTCAATATAATAAGTGCTGGTTTGCTAAAAATAATGTTTGCCGTGGCCGTCAAATACACTGGCGAACAACTATACCCCTCTCAAGTGATACCTGAGGCTCATTGGTAATCAGGAATTAATATCCACATGCAAATTATGCCTATGTGATGTCAGGATGTGCAAGAGACTCTTGTCGTCAGAGCCCGGGCAACGAGAAATCTCCTTGTTGGCAGGCCGCTCTTGGCCGGCAGCTGGCCTTGCCTTGTCTTGCGCCAACTTCCGCTTTGGCCGAGAACCTGACCTAAACCTCAGGACACCCCGTTCTTCCGCTCCAGCCCATACCGCCCCAGCTTCGCCCGCAGCCCTACACGCGAAAGACCCAGCTCGTCGGCGACGCGCGTCTTGTTCCAGCGGTGGCGCACCATGGCTTCCTTGAGCACACGCGCTTCGAGCATTTCCAGGCGGTCCTTGAGCGAGCCGTTGATGCCGGAGAGCATGCGCAGCTCGGGTTCCTCCTCGACGCTGGCGGCCTGCACGACGCGGCCGTTGAGGTATTCGGCGCCGAGCCAGTCGCCGTCGCACAGCGCCAGCATGCGGTGGATTTCGTTCTGCAGCTCGCGCACGTTGCCCGGCCAGCGGTAGGCGGTGAGGCAGTCCATCGCTTCCTGCGTGAAGCCCTTCACCGGCTTGCCAAGCGACTGCATCGCCTGCTCGAGCACCTGCTGGGCGATGAAGGAAATGTCCATCGGCCGCGCGCGCAGCGCCGCCACGTGCAGCGTCATGGTCGACAGGCGGTAGTAGAGGTCCTGGCGGAAGCGGCCCTGGCGCACATCTTCCTCGAGGTCGCGGTTGGTGGCGGAAATCACGCGCACGTCCACCGAGATGCTGCGGCTGGCACCGACCGGACGGATCTCGCCTTCCTGCAGCGCGCGCAGCAGCTTGACCTGGAAGGCCGGCGAAGTCTCGCCGATCTCGTCGAGGAAGATGGTGCCGCCGTCGGCCTGCTGGAAAAGGCCGATGCGGTCCTCGTAGGCGCCGGTGAAGGCGCCGCGCTTGTGGCCGAAGAGTTCCGATTCGAGCAGGGTGTCGGGCAGCGCGCCGCAGTTCTCGACGACGAAGGCCTTGTCGGCGCGATTGCTGCGGTAGTGCATGGCGCGCGCCAGCAGCTCCTTGCCGGTGCCGGATTCGCCGGTGATGAGCACGGAGATGTCGTAGGGTGCGATGCGCTCGACCAGCCGGCACAGATCGTTCATCGGACTGTCCGGCGCGCGCACCAGGCGGTCGGTGTCGAAGGCGCGCTTGACCTGCTGGCGCTTGGCATCGACGCGGCTTCTCACCACCGGCCCGGCGGTGCGCAGCTCGATGTTGAGGCGCTGGTTCTCCTGCTGCAGGCGGTAGAGCTCGGCGGCCGCGCGCACGGTGAGCAGCAGCGGCTCGGGCTGCCAGGGCTTGAGCAGGTACTGGTAGATGCCGGCCTCGTTGATGCCGGAGATGATGTCCTCGGTCTCGGTGTAGCCGGAGACGATGATGCGCACGGTGTCGGGCCAGCGGCTGCGCGCCTCCTTCAGCGTCTGCACGCCGGAGAGGCCGGGCATGCGCTGGTCGCAGAGGATCACCTGCACCGGCTCGCGCTCCAGCACGGCCAGCGCCTGCTCGCCGCTGGAGGCGGTGAGCACCTCGAACTCTTCTTCGAGCGTGCGGCGCAGGGTCTCCTGCGAGCGCACCTCGTCGTCGACCACCAGGATTGTCGGTAGTGTTGCCATCGTCTTCTCCTTGACTGCTTGTGGGAGCGGCGTACCCGCCGCAAAATCCCCCGGCCCTTCGGGCCACCCCCTTTTGCAAAGGGGGTTTCCGATGCTTCTATGCTGCTCTCGTCTTCAATACCGCCTGTTTCTGCCACATGTGCTGCCGGTGCCGCGCCAGATGCAGCGGCGTCCATGCGTGCGGCAGGCGATGCACGAAGTGGTAGCGCGCGACGTGGTAGCTCGGATCGAAGCCGTAGAAGTTGAGCTTCATGCGCGCCAGTTCTTCCTGCCGATAGGTTTCGAGCGGCTTCAGTGCCTCGTCGCGCGTGCGGGCAGCGCGCTTCGCCTCGATCATTTGCGCGAGATCGGGCCGCACCACCAACTCGGCCGCAAGCGTTTTCACCTGCGCGGCGAAGGCCGACACATCCCCACCGAAGCAGTCGTCGATGAGGCCCTGTGCTATGGCCTGGCGCGCACCGATGGGCAGGCGGTTCTGCGTGATGGCCAGCGCCCGTTCCTGGCCGACGCGGCGCGGCAGCAGATAGGTCCAGTACTCCGAACCGTAGAGGTTGCCCATGCCCTTGTAGTGCGGGTTGAGGATGACGCCCTCGCGCGCCAGCACGCGGTCGGCCGTCAGCGCCAGGAAGACGCCGCCGGCACCGGCATTGCCGTGCAGGGCGGCGACAACGTAATGCGTGCCGCAATCGAGGATGGCGCGGCACAGGTCATCCATGGCATTGATGTTGTCCCACGAGGCGTCGGCCGGGCTGTCGGCGGCCTCGATGGTGTTGAGGTGAATGCCGTTCGACCAGAAGTCCGGCCCGCCCATGAGGACGATGACTTTCGTGTCGCGCTTGGCTGCTTCAAGAAAGGCGTCGCGCAGACGCAGGCAGTCCGTGGTCGACATGGCGCCGTTGTAGAAGTCGAAGTGCAGGAAACCGACGCCGCCCTCCTCTTCATAAGCGATGTCCTGCCAGGTCGCGGCATCCCGCTGCGGCAGCAGCGGCAGCGCGGATTCCGGCGCGCCGGCCGCAGCCTCGGGCAAGGCGGTGGCCGCCGACAGTTTGAAGGTGGGTTGCTCGGACTTGCGCTTGGCGTGGGTGAGCCACACCGCGCCGTCGACCGTGGCGCGGCACAGCGCGCCCTGGCGCTGCGCGATCACCGTGCCCGGAACAGCGCCGCGCAACGTGCCTTCAGGGTGGGCGTTGAACAGCCAGCAGTCCACGCCCTCGATGTGGTCGGCGAGGCCGGGGAAACTGTCTGAAGCACGGATTTTCCTCAGCACTGTCGCCGTGTCGTCGCGTGTCCAGTCGATGCGGCGCTGCTCCTGCTTCAAGAGCGGGCGCTCGATGCCCAGCACGGCGGGATTCGAGGTGTCGAGCGGCGTCGGTACGAAGTCGCCCTTCGAGATTTTTTCCACTGCCTCCAGCACGGCAGCGGTGGCGGCCTCGGTCACCTCGTTGCGGTAGAGGCTGCTCTTGCGCGCTGCGCGCATGGGAAAAGTGCGTGTCGCCCAGATGTCGCCGCCGTCCATGACGGCGTTGGCCTGCAGCACGGTGACACCCCACTCGGTTTCACCATTCATGATCGCCCAATCGAGCGCCGACGGGCCGCGGTCGCCGGGAATGCCCGGATGCACCACCAGGCAGACATGCTTGCGCCACACCGCCTCGGGAATGGCGCGCTTGAGGAAGGGGGCAACGATCAGATCGGGCTCGAATAGTTCGACCGCCTCGACGGCGACGCTGTCGTTGATGTCGAACTCGATGGAGACCTCGTGGCCGCGCTGCGTCAGCTCGACGTAAAGCCGCTGGGCGAGGCTATTAAAGGAATGAGTGAGGGAAAGAATACGCATGGTTGCAACCTCTCTAAACACAGAGGGCACAGAGGCACAGAGGACACAGAGAAAAGCGGGAATGAAATATTTTCTTCTCTGTGCCCTCTGTGCCTCTGTGATCTCTGTGTTGAAGGCGGTTTCCCATCAACATATCCTCGGCAGTTGCTCACCTGTGAGCCAGTCGACGATGCGCTTGCCGCCGAAGCCGGTCTCCATCTGCACGAAGTGCTGCGGGTCGGCGTGTACCGTGCCGATGATCGCCGCCTCCGCGCCGAGCGGGTGCGCACGCATCACCGCCAGCAATTGGTCGGCATGCTCCGGCGCACAGATGCAGATCAGTTTGCCCTCGTTGGCGACGTAGAGCGGGTCGAGGCCGAGGAATTCGCAGGCGGCTTCGACTTCCTCCCGCAGCGGGATGGCTTCTTCGCGCAGCATCATGCCGACGCCGGACTGGCGCGCGATCTCGTTGAGCGTGGTGGCCAGCCCGCCGCGCGTCGGGTCGCGCAGGGCGTGGATGCCCGGCACCGCCGCGATCATCGCCGCCACCAACCCGTGCAGCGCCGCCGTGTCGGACTGGAGGGTCGTCTCGAAGCCGAGGCTCTCGCGTTGCGCCATGATCGCCACGCCGTGGTCGCCCAGCGTGCCGGAGACGAGGATGGCATCGCCCGGCCGCGCCCGGTCGCCGGAGATGTTCACGCCCTCAGGCACCACGCCGATACCGGTGGTGGTGATGAAGACGCCGTCGCCCTTGCCCTGCTCCACCACCTTGGTGTCGCCCGTCACGATCGGCACGCCGGCCTCGCGTGCCGCCTGCGCCATGGAGTCGACGATGCGCTTGAGGTCGGCCAGCGGGAAGCCCTCTTCCAGAATGAAACTGGCAGACAGGTACAGCGGATGCGCGCCGGACATGGCGACATCGTTGATGGTGCCATGCACCGACAGGCAGCCGATGTCGCCGCCGGGGAAGAACAGCGGCGAGACGACGTGCGAGTCGGTCGCCATCACCATGCGCCCGCCCGGCACGGCGAAGCAGGCATTGTCATTGGCCGCGCGCAGCCAGTCGTTGTCGAAGGCGGCGAGGAACAGCTCCTCGATCAGCTGCGCCATCGCCCGCCCGCCGCTACCGTGGGTCATGTCGACGCGGCCGTGCTTGAAGTCGATGGGGCGGATGTAGCCTTTTCTGACTGTCATATGAACCTTAAACAGACCACTTACAACACAGAGATCACAGAGGCACAGAGGGCACAGAGAAAACCTTTTCATTACATTGCCCTTCTCTGTGTCCTCTGTGTCCTCTGTGTCCTCTGTGTCCTCTGTGCCTCTGTGTCCTCTGTGCCTCTGTGTCCTCTGTGTCCTCTGTGTCGAATGCGTTTGCGTTATTCATCCCGCCACCGCATCCTTGTAGCGGCCGTAGGTGTAATGCGCGGCGCAGGCGCCTTCCGAGCTCACCATGCACGAGCCCATCGGGTTCTCGGGCGTGCACACCGTGCCGAAGATCTTGCAATCCTGCGGGCGCTTGAGGCCGCGGAGGATGGCACCGCATTCGCAGGCCTTGTTGTCGGCGACCGACTTGTATTCGATGCCGTAGCGGCGCTCGGCGTCGAAGGCGGCGTACTTCGCCTTGATGCGCAGCGCACTGTAGGGCACTTCGTTGAGACCGCGCCATTCGAAGCTTTTCCTCAGTTCGAACACCTCGGCCACCAGGTTCTGCGCCTTGACATTGCCCTCGCGCGTGACGGCGCGGGAGAACTCGTTTTCCACCTCGGCGCGGCCCTCGTTGAGCTGGCGCACCAGCATGAGGATGGCCTGCATGACGTCGAGCGGCTCGAAACCGGCGATCACCACCGGCTTCTCGTATTCCTCGGCGAAATGCTCGTAGGGCTGGCTACCGATCACCGTCGACACATGGGCCGGGCCAATGAAGGCGTCGAGCGGCACCGTACCGTGCAGCCTGACTTCCGGCGATTCGAGGATGTTGGCGATGGCGGCGGGCGTCAGCACGTGGTTACAGAACACCGTGAAGTTGCCGAGGCCGAGTTTTTCCGCCTGCTGGATGACCACGGCTGTCGGCGGTGTGGTGGTCTCGAAGCCGATGGCGAAGAACACCACTTCCCGCTCGGGGTTGTCCTGTGCCAGCTTCAGCGCGTCGGCGCTGGAATACACCATGCGCACGTCGGCGCGCATGTTGCCAACCCCGGCCTTGGCCTTGAGCAGAGACAACCCGCCGGAAGCCGGCACGCGCAGGCAGTCGCCGTAGGTGGCGAGGATCACGCCGCGATTCAACGCGAGATCGATGGCGTTGTCGATGCGGCCGATGGGCAGCACGCACACCGGGCAGCCGGGGCCGTGGATGAGGCGGATGCTGGCCGGCAGCAGGTCGGAGAGGCCGTAGCGCGAAATGGCGTGGGTGTGGCCGCCGCAGAATTCCATGATGTGGTAGCGGCGCTCGGGCTGCACCTCGCGTGCGATGGCGCCGGCCAGCGTGTGCGCCGTCTTGCCGTCGCGGAATTCGTTGATGTACTTCATGCGACAGGGTTACCCAAACTCGTACCCATGCTTTCGTCCAACTCGGCGAACAGCGCCAGGGTCTTCTCGGCCTCCTCCGCGTCGAGCTTCTGGATGGCGAAGCCGACATGCAGGATGACGTAGTCGTCGACGGCGATGCCGTCGACCAGCGCCAGCGAGATCTCCTTGCGCACGCCGCCGACGTCGACCATCGCTTGATCGCCTTCGCGAAGTTCAACCACCTTGACCGGTATCGCCAGACACATAGCTGTTTCCCTATTAGTGCTTACCCATATCAGTGAATAAACCCGTCATTCCGGGCAAGCGCAGCGCGACCCGGAATCCAGGAAACTTATGGATTCCCGCTTTCGCGGGAATGACGGCGCTGAATGGCAGCCCGTTCATCATGGTTCCGAATTCATCGCCACCCACGCCTGACCCAAGCTGAGGCCGCCGTCGTTGGGCGGCGCCCGCTGCGCTTGCAGCACTTCGAGGCCGGCTGCTTCCAGCCGGCGCCGTACGCCTTCACTCAATATCCGGTTGAGGAAACAACCGCCGCCGAGGGCAACGCGGGACACGCCCGTTTCTTCCGCTGCACGCCGCGCCCATTCCGCCAGCGCCGCCGCCAGCGTGGCGTGGAAGAGCGCGGCGGCGAATCCGGCTTCACGCTCGTCGGCCAGCCGCGCCAGCAGCGGCAGCAGATCAAGCGTGCCGTCCGCGCCGATGACGAAACCACCCTCCAGTGCGTCCACCTCGCCGTATTGCAGCGCCTGACTTTCGTAGAGCATCGCCGCCTGGCCTTCGAAGGCGGCGATCTCGCGCACGCCGGCAAGCCCCGCGGCAGCGTCGAAGAGCCGGCCGCAGCTCGTGGTCGGCGGCGTGTGCGCGTTGCCGCCGAGCATCATGGCAACAGCGCCGGCCGCGCGCTGTTGCGGAAATCTTGCACAGATCTCGTCGCCGCGGCCGAGCGCGAACAGCGCCGCGGCGGCCATGCGCCAGGGTTCGCGCGCCGCCTTGTCGCCGCCGGGCAGCGCCAGTTCGCGCAGGTGACCGAGGCGGGCGAAGCGTTCGTTGTCTACCTGCATTAGTTCGCCGCCCCAGCTACCTTTATCGGAGCCCATGCCGACGCCGTCCAGCGCCAGGCCGATGAGCGGCCCCGTCGCGCCGTGCTCAGCCGCCACGGCAGCGATGTGGGCGTGGTGGTGCTGCACGGCGACAGTTTTCAGGCCGCGGCTGCGTGCGAAATCGGCGGCGAAGCGCGTGCTGTGGAAATCCGGGTGCAGGTCGTGGGCGACAAGCTCCGGTTCAATCTCCAGCAGGTCCATCATGCGTTGCGTGGTCTCCTCCAGCGCGCGGCAGGTCGGCGCGTTGTCGAGGTCGCCGATGTGTTGGGAGAGAAAGGCCTCGTCGCCGCGCGTGAGGCAAATGGTGTTCTTGAGGAAGCCGCCGGTAGCGAGGACGGCGGGGCCGCTGCGCGGCAGCTTGATGGGCTGGAGGGTGAAGCCTCTGGCGCGGCGGATGAATTGGTATCCCCCCTCACCCCTACCCTCTCCCCCGCGAGCGGGGGAGAGGGGGTTGGTTAGGCGCATCACGGAATCATCGACCCTCGTTACGATTTCGCGGTCGTGCATGAGGTAGGCGTCGGCGATGCCGGCCAGGCGTGCCAGCGCCTCGTCGTCGTCGCGCACGATGGGTTCGCCGCCGGGGTTGGCGCTGGTCATCAGCAAAGTCAGTGGCTGCGGGACGGCGAGCCAGTCGGTGCCGGCCGGCCGTCCGGCCGCTTCGTGAAAGAGCAGGAACTGGATCGGCGTGCCCGGCAGCATCGCGCCGAGTTCGCGCAGGCCAGGTGCCACGCCAGCGAGCGTTTCGTCGCAGGCAGCGCGCTTTTTCAGCAGCACCACGGGTCGCTCGCGCGATTCGAGCAGGGCGCGCTCGTCTTCGTTCATGTCCGCATAGGGCGCGACGGAGGCAACATTCGCCAGCATCACTGCAAAGGGCTTCTCTTCGCGATTCTTGCGCTGGCGCAGGAGCGTCACGGCTTCGGCGTTGCTCGCATCGCAAGCAAGGTGGTAGCCGCCAAGGCCCTTGATGGCGACGACTTCGCCGCGCCGGATGCGCACCAGGGTTGCCGCGATTGGATCGTCGGCATTGAGCAGATCGCCTACTGCGTCTCGCAAGGCGAGATGCGGGCCGCATTGGGGACAGGCGTTCGGCTGCGCGTGGAAGCGGCGGTCGGCGGGGTCTTCGTACTCGGCCCGGCAGTCCGCGCACATTTCAAAGGCCGCCATGCTGGTGTGCGGCCGGTCGTAGGGCAGCGACCGGGCAATCGTGTAGCGCGGGCCGCAATGCGTGCAGTTGATGAAAGCGTGGCGCCAGCGCCGGTTGGCGGGATCGAAGAGTTCGACGAGGCAGTCCGGACAGGTCGCGCTGTCCGGCGTGACGGATGTGCTCGCCGTGCCGTGGCTACTGACTTTGATCTCGAAGCCGCGCACGCTGCTGGCGGCGGCCTCGCGTACCTCGACAGCGGTAACGCTGGCCAGCGGCGGCGCTTCCGTTTCGAGACGCGCGATCAGTGCCTCGACGGCTTGCGGCGCACCCTGCGCCTCGATGTCCACGCCCTCGCCGTCGTTGCGCACCCAGCCGGAAAGATTCAGCTCCTGCGCCAGGCGATAGACGAAGGGCCGGAAGCCGACGCCCTGCACCTGTCCGCGCACGCGGATGCGGCGGCAGATGGTGACAGAAGCGCAGACGGTGGCAGGCATTCTATTCATCAATGAATGAAGCGCCGTCATTCCCGCGAAAGCGGGAATCCAGTAGTACATCGGGAGGCACTGTGGATTCCCGCTTTCGCGGGAATGACGAATAGCCAACAGGTATAAACATGATCAAGCCTGCTTTCCGGCAGCAGCGACGCCCTGCTCCAGCCAGGCCAGCCAGGCATCCATGCCCGTGCCGCTCTTCGCCGAGACCTGCAACACCTCGATCTGCGGATTGACGCGGCGCGCGTATTCGATGCATTTCTCCACGTCGAAATCCAGGTACGGCAGCAAGTCCGTCTTGGTCAGCAGCATAAGGTCACTGGCGGCGAACATGTTGGGGTACTTGAGCGGCTTGTCCTCGCCCTCGGTGACGGAGAGGATCACCACCTTGTGCGCTTCGCCGAGGTCGAATTCCGCCGGACACACCAGGTTGCCGACGTTCTCGATGAGCAGCAGGCCGCCCTGCGCGAGGTCAAGCCGCGCGAAGGCGTGGCCGACCATGTGCGCGTCGAGATGGCAGCCCTTGCCGGTGTTCACCTGGATGGCCTGCGCGCCGGTGGCGCGGATGCGCTCGGCGTCGTTGCTGGTCTGCTGGTCGCCCTCGATCACCGCCAGCGGATGGCGTCCGGCCAACCGGCCGATGGTCTCGACGAGCAGCGTGGTCTTGCCCGAGCCGGGGCTGGAGACGAGGTTCGCGGCGAAGAGGCCGCACGCCTTCCACAGTGTGCGATTGGCATCGGCGTAGGCGTTGTTCTTGGAGAGGATGTCCTGCTCGATCTGTACCATGCGGCCCGGCGAGAGGCCCGGCGCGTGGGTGTGCTCAGGTCCGTGCTCATGGTCATGATGATGTGCATGGTGCGGCACATAGCTGAAGCCGTCGGGTGCATGCGGATGCGCGTGCCCATGTTCGCCTTCGATCTTCGTTTCACCCTGGCCGCAGCCGCATACTGTGCACATATGTTTATCCTTTACTCAACCTCAAGCTCTTTCACCCGCATCTCCGTACCGCCCTGCACCTGCAGCTGGTAACCGCCACAGCGCGGGCACGGGTCGTAGCGCTCCGCCACCGGCACTGTCTCGCCGCACTGCATGCACCAGCTGCTGCCCGGCGTGGCGATGATCTCCAGCGCTGCGCCCTCCGCCACGCTGCCGCGCGTCACCGCGTCGAAGCAGAAGCGCATCGCCTCCGTTTCGACGCCGGAGAGCTGGCCGATCTCCAGCCACACCGTTTTCACGCGCGTGAAGGCCGACTTCGTCGCGTAATCCTCGATGATGGCGAGCACGCCTTCCGCCAGGCTCATCTCATGCACGCGCCACGCTCACTTCATAAGCCACGCAGGGGTCCAGCGCATGCGCCAGCAGGCCGGCGGCGGCGCGCGTTTCCGTTTCGGTCTTCGCCGCGCAACCCAGCAGGCCGCGCACGAATGCGCCCTGCGGATGAAAATTCCATTCTGTCGGCGCGACGATGCGGTAATGCGCCACATGATCGCCCGTCAGCGTCACCTGGTGCAGTAGCGTGCCGCGCGCCGTCTCCACCGCCGCAATGCCGCTGCCCGGTCGCGGCGAGACGCAGCGAATGCCGCTTGCGAGTGGCTGGCGCAACTGCTCCGGCAATTGCGCCAGTTCGAGCAGGCGCGCCAGCAGCCGCGCCGCGACTGTAGCGCCGTACTGGCCGACTTCCCGCACCAGCAGCGGATGCCCCGACTGACGCGCCAGCGCGCCGGTTTCAGCCGGCTCGCCCTGCCAGTTCGGCAACTGCACGAAGTCGGGCTCGGCCTCAAGCCTGGCGGACAGCGCACCCAGATCCGCCACTTCCAGCCACGGCAGCAGGCCGAAATCCCCGCCCAGCCGCAACTGCCGCAAGCGCGCCAGCATGCGCTGCATGGGCGCTTCGCCGCGCGCCACCCATTTTTCAAAGGCGGCCGGGCGCAAGCCGAGCCAGACGCGCGGCGACATCTCATACACGGCGCGCTCCAGCAATTCCTCCGCGGCGCCGGCAACGTCGTGCCAGCGCAGTTCATCCCGGGCGGAGCCGATGCGGCGGCGCAGGTCGGCCAATTCGCCCGGCCGCGCCGCTTCGCCCAGCAGGGCGGGCAGGTCGATCAGCAGGCGCCAGGTATATTCCTGCAGGCATTCTCCGGCGATGGCACGCTCGCGCGCCACGCGCACGGCATCATTCGGCGCAACACCACGGGCCGCTTCGCAGGCTGCCGCAGCGGCGGCCCCCTGCGCCCGACCGCATACGCTGAACAGAAGGGGCACCAGGCGCACGACTTCCGCCACCGGCTTGCCTTCCAGGATGCGGCAGGCGGCCAGCGGACGGCTCGAGCGGATCGAAACACCGGTTAACTGCTTTCCATCCCAAACCACATCGAGTTGCAGCTTTCCTTCGGCGATCATGGCCCTTCCATTCTGCAGGCCTCTTGGGTATCAAGAAGCATGCCGGCTAAAAGGATAGATAATGCCATTCATGAACAATGGCTTGCAAATATTTAGAGGGCATAAATCGCCAATTGCTTCCACTTCATTTGTCGAATTGGAAGGATATTGACCGGCAAGCAGTTTATCGCCCTCCGGGATGGATCAGTCCAGGGCTGGCCATGCACCCGCAAGCAGCGATTCGACATGACTTACCGCGGCATCGAGATGGCTCTGGGCCGCAGAACTGAGCGGCTCACCCAGTTCGAAGGACACACCGCGCACCGTCAACAGCCAGGCCGGCGGCGGCTCGCCGCCGGTAATCTGGCGAAACACCGCCAGCAGGGCTTCCGGCTTCATGGCATGGGTGGTGTAGCCGAAATCGCGCACCGGCTGAATTCGCTCGAAGGCGAAGGGTGCCGCGCAGGAGACGCTGGCATCGACGAAAAGCACGCGGCTACGTCCTTCCAGGTCGAGGGCATGTTCAGGCTGCAGCTGGAAGTCGGTGAGCAGCGTGACATCGCCCCACTCGGGATGCCGGGGTACGGCCGCCTCGAGCCGCTCGATCAGCGCCGGCCCGAGGGCGTCATCGCCGCGACTGGGGTTGCCCCAGGCGAAGATTAAAACCGACAAACGGGAATTCTTCGTGGAAAGCCTCAGGCCGCTTCGGCGTAGCGCCTGACGTCGAACTCCACCCCGGCACGCGCAGCTGCTTCCGCTTGTTTCAGGAGTGAAGCGGCAATTTCACCATCGTGAAAAATCTCGCCGCAATTTTCACAGATCCGCGCCGGCACGTTGCGAAAAACCAGCGTGGCACCCTGCCGTTCCAGCGTGATGCTGGCCGTGCCTGGCTTGACCTCTCCATGCTTGCAGATCGGGCATTTCATGACGCTCTCCTTTTCGCGAATCCCGCTTCCCATAATGCGACATCGGGTTCGTATACCGTGACGATGATACGCTCGTTTTCCGGGGAATTTTCCGCACACACCACGTGCAATGGACGCGAACCCGCATGGCCAAGCCAGAGCGCACTCGGATAGGGCAGGTCATTCGGATAGGATTCAAGCGTAATGCCCTTTGCCAGAACAGCGGCGACATCCTCGACGGTCACACCTCGCTCAAACATCCGCTGGATGGCATGCTGCCTGAAAACGAGCTTCATGCCTGCCCTTTGACGAGTCGGTCAATCACAGCTCCGTCAGCATCCATCAGTTCCGCTTCCAGCGGCATCTTGCCCAGCGCATGGGTGGCACAGGACAGACAGGGATCGAAGGCGCGGATGGCGACCTCGATGTGGTTGAGCAATCCCTCGGTGAGGCTGCGGCCATCAAGGTACTGCATGGCCACTTGGCGCACCGCCTCGTTCATCGCCTGGTTGTTGTTGGTGGTCGACACGATCAGGTTGGCGCTGACGATCTGGTCGTCCTCGTTGACGCGATAGTGATGTATCAGCGTGCCGCGCGGTGCCTCCAGCACACCGACGCCGCGCAACTGGCGCTCGCCGCGCACGATCAGGTCGCCGCCGGAGAGGTCGTTGTCGAGCAGCAGTTCCTTGATGCCCTCGGCCGCGTGCAGCATCTCGATCATGCGCGCCCAGTGGTAGCCGAGCGGCGCGGACAACGCCGCACCGCCATCGAAGGCCTTGAAGGCAATGCGCTCGGCTTCGGCCCGCTCGGTCGGAATGAAATCGCACTGTGCCACGCGCGCCAGCGGGCCGACGCGGTACCAGCCAGCCTCGGTGCCCTTGTCGACGATGAAGGGGAACTTCATGTACGACCACGGCTTCACTTCCTCGTGGATGTACTCGTAGTAGTTCTGGTAGTCGGCGTGGTCGAAGATCGTGCCGCCCTGCCCGTCCGTGGCACGCAGGCCGCCGTGGTAGAGGTCGAGCGCGCCGTCGGCGCGCACCAGCCCGAGGAAGTTCGAATCGAAGCGGCCGAAGGACTTGTACAGCGTCGCGTGGTCGATGAAGAGATTGCGGATGATATCCACCGCCTCTTTGCTCCAATCGATGATGGTGTCGATCTCGCCGAGCAGTTCGACGCGCTCGGCGCGGCTGAGGTTCTTGTTCACCCCGCCCGGCACCGAACCGGTGCCGTGCACACGCTTGCCGGCGGTGTAGCGGATGACCTCCTGGCCGTACTTGCGCAGCAGCACGCCCTTCCGCGCCACCTCCGGCTCGACGGCGGCGACGCCGACGATGTTGCGCTTCGCCACGTCGGCATCGAAGCCGAAGAGCAGGTCGGGCGAGGCGAGATGAAAGAAGTGCAGCGCGTGCGATTGCAGGATCTGGCCCATGTGCATCAGTCGGCGCAGCTTCTCGGCGGTCGGCGTCAGCTGCCGCGCGCCAACGATGATGTCCAGCGCCTTCGAAGCCGCCAGGTGGTGCGACACCGGGCAGATGCCGCACAGTCTCTGCACCATCACCGGCACTTCCCAGTAGGGCCGGCCCTGGATGAACTTCTCGAAGCCGCGGAATTCGACGATGTGCAGGCGCACCTGGTGCACCTTGTTGTGCGCATCCAGCAGGATGGTCACCTTGCCGTGGCCCTCGACGCGCGACACCGGTTCGATGACGACGCGCCTCAGGTTTGCGGCATGGGCAGCGGTTTCAAGATTCGGAAGCATAAAGACTCTTTCAACACAGAGCACACAGAGGCACAGAGGACACGGAGAAATACGAGAAATCTCTGTGTTCTCTGTGCCTCTGTGCTCTCTGTGTTGAGAGCGGTTTAGAAGTCTGGTCAATCATAGTGAAGCATCTCGTAGTCGAGCTTCGGCTCGTGGCCGGCGGCAAGGTCGGTAAGGAATTTCCAGATCGCATCGGCCGACGGCGGACAACCGGGCAGGAAGTAATCGATGCGCACCACCTCGTTGATCGGGTGTACCTTGTCGAAAGGCAGCGGCAGCTCGGGGTCGTTGGGGATCTGGCCGTTCTCCAGGCCGATGCCGTAGTGGTACACCTCCTGGAAACAGTCCCACAGGTCGACGTTGTTGCGCAGCGCCGGGATGCCGCCGGTGATGGCGCAGGCGCCCATGGCGACGAGGACCTTGCAGTTCTTGCGGAACTCTTTCAGCACATGCACGTTCTCGGCGTTGCATACGCCGCCCTCGACGATGCCGATGTCGCACGGTCCGCAGTGCTTGATGTCGGTGATCGGCGAGCGGTCGAATTCAACGACCTTGAGCAGATCGAACAACTTCTCGTCGATGTCGAGCAGCGACATGTGGCAGCCGAAGCAGCCGGCCAGCGAGCAGGTTGCGACTTTCAGTTTCATCTCAGCCCTCCGCCGGGCCGCCCCAAGGAGGGCTGAAGCCAACAACGCAGAAGCCGCGCAGCGGCTGAACCACCGTCACCCCTTTCCTCGGGAAAGGGGTTGGGGGAAAGGCCGTCAGTATCAGTCACGGCGTGGCTCCTTAAGTCCGGCCTCCGGCACCTCGGCGATGTCGTGGTGGTCGTAGAGCCGTTTGCCGATGGGTACGGTGAAGCCGTGCCGCTTGCGCAAGATGGCGCCGGTCGGGCACACCTCGGCGGCGCGGTCGGTCACCGACATGTTGGTGTCGGCCAGGCGGCCGCTGGCTGAATTGACGATCAGGCGCGACTTGATGCCGCGGCCGCCGATGCCGAAGACGTTCTTGCCATCCACGTCGCGGCTGGCGCGCACGCACAGTTCGCAGAGGATGCAGCGGTTGCGCTCGATGAGCACGTCCGGATGCGAGGCGTCGATGTCGCGCGCCGGATAGAAATGCGTGAAATGCGGCGTCAGCATCTCCAGATGGTAGGCCACCGCCTGCAACTGGCAGTTGCCGCTCTTTTCGCAGGAGGGGCAAATATGGTTGCCCTCGACGAAAAGCATCTGCGTCAGCGCACGCCGGTCGGCATTCAGCGCCTCCGTCTCGCTGTCCACCTTCATGCCGTCCGCCGCGCGGTTGGTGCAGGCCGCGCCGAGCCGGCCACCGATGTTCACCGTGCACAGTTTGCAGGAGCCGTGCGGCTTGAACTCGGGATGATGGCACAGGTGCGGGATGTACACGCCCGCCGCCGATGCCGCTTCCATGATGGTCTCGCCCTCCTCGAAGGGGATGGTCTTGCCGTCGAGGGTGAATGTGCAGGTCTTGGTCACTTAGTCATTATCCAGATGCGCCCATTCGTCGTCGCGGCCGGTGATGAGGCGCGCCGTCGTGAGCGCACCGTCGAGATCGAAGGCCGGCTCGAAATCCAGCTTCTTCAAGCGCTTCTCGTAGGCATCGGGAAACTTCTCCATGGTCTGCACCACCGGGTTGGCGGCGGTGTGGCCGAGGCCGCAATGCGACATGTCCTGCAGGATGCGCATGATGTTCTTCATCTCGTGCATGTCGTAGGCCGAACCCTTGCCCGCCGCCAGCTTGTCCATGGTGTTGCGCAGCAGCGAGGTGCCGACACGGCACGGCGTGCAGAAGCCGCAGCTCTCGTGGGCGAAGAAGTGCGAGAAATTGCGCGCCACCTCGAACATGTCGCGCTCGGGCGAGAAGACCATGAAGGCGCCCGCCGTGGGCAGGTCCTCGAAGGCGATGCGGCGGTCGAACTCGCGGTAGGAGATGCAGGTGCCGGACGGCCCGGAGACTTGCACGGCATGGGCATCCTCGGCGCCGCAGTCGATGAGGAGCTGCTGCACCGTGACGCCGAAGGGGACTTCGTAGATGCCTGGCCGCTGGCAGTCGCCGGAGATGGAGATGAGCTTGCTGCCTGTCGATTGTGCCGTGCCGATCGACGCAAACCAGGCGCCGCCGCGCTCGGCGATCTTCGCCGCGCAGGCGAAGGTCTCGACGTTGTTCACCACCGTCGGCTGGTTGCGGTAGCCGCAGCGGTCCGGGAAAGGCGGCCGATTGCGCGGCTTGCCCGGCTTGCCCTCCAGCGACTCGATCAGCGCCGACTCCTCGCCGCAAATGTAGGCGCCGGCACCGAGATGGATCTCGATGTCGAAGTCGAAACCTTGCTCGCCGAGGATGTTGCGGCCGAGGAGATTCGCTTCCCGCCGTCTCGCCAGGACTGACTTTAACTTCTCCAGCAGGTTTTTGTACTCGCCGCGCAGGTAGATCAGGCCCTGCTTCGCGCCGATGACGCGGGCGCACACCGTCATGCCCTCGAACACCAGGTCGGCGTGGCTGCTGAGCAGCACGCGGTCCTTGAAGGTGCCCGGCTCGCCCTCGTCGGCATTGCACACCACGTAGTGATCCCCCCCCGAAAACCTCGCTTCGCTCGGCTCTCCCCCCAGGGGGCCAAGAAACACTTGGGGCGGCCCGGCGTGTTTCTTGAGAAGCGCCTCGCCCTCGGCCTTGCGGCAACTCGCCCACTTGGTCGCCGTCTTGAAACCGGCGCCGCCGCGGCCGCGCAGGTTGGCGGCGTCGATCTCCGCCAGCGTCGCCTCGGCGCCGCGCGCCAGCGTCGCCTGCAGCGCCGCCCCGGGCGCGAACGGCTCGCCCATGAGCGGACCGGCCAGACGGACGTTGTCGGGGATTTCGAACAGCATGGGCGGCCATTCGCCCAGCGGTTTTTTTGCGCGGATCAGCTCGGCGATGAGGTCGAGGCGCGCGTGGTCCAGCGCCGGCACGGCATAGCCGTTCACCAGCATCGCCGGCGCCTGGTCGGCGAGGCCGATGTCGGCGGTGTCGTCGACATACACTAGCCCGTCTTCCGAGAGCTTGCGCGGCTCCAGCCACAGGCGCTCGCAGAAGTACTGTTTAAGCGCTTCCTTGCCGGCCATGTGGTCGATGATGTTGTCCGAGAAGAGGATCTCGTAGGCGCCGTGCGACTCGGCATGGAAGAAATGATAGAAACTGGCCGTCGCCTCGATGCGCACGCGCGGCACGCCGAGCAGCCTGGCCAGCTGGTCGAGCGTGTCGGAGGGAATCGTGCCGCAGGATTCCTGCACGTCGCGCAGGATCTGCACCATGTTCGCCGGGTCCTTGCCCCAGCGCGCGACGATCCCCGGCAGGTCGCAGACGTTATGTTCGGTCATCGGGTGGCGGGCATTTGCACATGTACTAACATTACTTTTTATTGGCGGCGACAGTTTGACGCAGGTCAATCTGCCGGTGGTGGGGGCGGAGATTCGCGCTCCAGCCGCCGCACGAACACCTTCATCTCCTTCGCCGCCTGCAGGTCGCCCCGCGCCTCGGCCACCGCGATGCCCTCGCGGTAGGCCGCCAGCGCCTCCCCTGCCTGTCCCGCCTCGGCCAGCGATTTACCGAGCAACTTCCACGCCGCCGAGAATTTCGGATCCTTCTCCACCGCCGCGTGGAATTGCGCCGCCGCCAGCGCCGCCTCCCCTGCCTTCAGATACTCGTTGCCCAGCGAAAAGCGCAGCAACGCCCCGTCGCGCGGCGTGCCGACGAGCTTGAGCAGGTTGTCGAGGGTGGAGGTGGACATGGGGCGCGGCCCTGAAGATGCTTTGTGAAACTATAGCAAGCCGCCGGGGAAAGTCAGTCGCTGGGATACGGCGACGTAGTAGCTCATACGTGCTTTCGACCCGGGCACTATAACTGCGCGTTGACCTGCTCGACGTGAATGACCAGCGCGCCGCGTGCCCAGGGGAATTTCGCCTTGACCGTATCCACGATATCCCCCGAACCGATAATCTCGGCGGTGCCGGTGATGAGGTACCCCTGGCCCACGCTGCGGGTGCCTTGCACCTTCTTGGAGGCGACCATCAACTGAACGCGGTTATCCTTGTGGATGTTCTGCTCCGTTTGACGATAGTGGCCGGCTGGCAGAATGATCGTGTCTTCCGTGACACCCAGAGTGCGCATGTAGTCGCCCCAGTTGCCGACTACGTGGGGCCCATTCTCTCCGGAGGAGACGATCGCCACGAACTCGGTTGCCTCACACACTTCGCGACAACCACCTTCGATTTTCATCATTCGGTATCTCCTTAACGGTTGGGGATTGTTCAGTGCTGGGGAATGGGACCAGTATGGGGCACCCCCAATATTCCGGACAAGCTCTTACTCGGAACTTAAATATCGCCATACCCCATACCGCGTCTCATTCACTTCACTCCGCTGAGCCGTTGTGGTCGGTGTGGCTCAGTCCCCCTGAAGGTACTTGTTGTGTATTTGGGCTTGAAATTCGCTATATACGGTTGTATATTGCGATCAATCTTGCCTGCTTCAAGAAAAAGCGATGCCTACTCGATTTGTGCAGCGACTCCTGCTGGCCGCAATGGTTTTTTCCTCGATAACTGCCTGGGCGGGTGAGATCACCGTTTCCACCGCAGCCAGCCTGACCGACGCTTTCAAGGAAATCGTGCGCAGCTACGAAGCGCAGACCCCCGGTGCCAAGGTGTTGCTGAACTTCGGTGCCTCCGGCGCGCTGCTGCAGCAAATCGCCAAGGGTGCACCGGTCGATGTCTTCGCCTCGGCGGATCAGGCGACCATGGATCAGGCGCTGAAGCAGAACCTGATCGCCGAGCGCGAGGATTTCACGCGCAATGCGCTGGTGCTGATCCTGCCCGCGGACAGCCCGCTCTCGCTCGCCGCCCTGGGCGACCTCAGGCAGGTCGGCGTGAAGCGCATTACGCTGGGCAATCCGGCCGTCGTGCCGGCCGGGCGCTATGCCAAGCGCGCCCTGGAGAAGGATAACCAGTGGGCGGCGGTCGAGCCAAAAGTCATTTATGCGCAGAATGTCCGTCAGGCGCTGGACTATGTCGCGCGTGGCGAGGTTGATGCCGGCTTCGTCTTCGCCACGGACGCGGCGGTCATGAAGGACAAGGCCAAGGTCGCGCTCAACGTGCCGGTCGATGTGCCGATGACCTATCAGATCGGCCGCGTCGCCGCCGGCACGAACGGCGCAGAGGCGAAGCGCTTCATCGCCTTCGTCATGTCGCCGGCGGGGCAGGATATCCTTGCCAGGTCCGGCTTCCTCAAGCCGTGAGTGCCTGGGCGGACTGCACATGGATCTGGCATGGTCGGCACTCGGACTATCGCTGAAAGTAGCGGGCTGGGCCACGGTGCTCAATTTGGTGCTCGGTGTCGGCGTCGGTTTTCTGCTGGCACGCGTGAGCTTTCCCGGCCGCGACCTGCTCGACACCGTGCTGACCCTGCCGATGGTGATGCCGCCGACGGTGCTGGGCTATTACCTTCTGGTGATCCTCGGCCGCCGCGGCTGGTTGGGGAGCTGGCTGCAGGACACTTTCGGCATCCACCTGATCTTCACCTGGCAGGGAGCGGTGATCGCCGCCACCATCGTCGCCTTCCCGCTGGTGTTCAAGCCGGCGCGTGCTGCCTTCGAAGTGGTCGACGGCCAGCTGGAGCAGGCGGCGCGGGTGCTCGGTGTAACGGAAGTCGGCGTCTTTTTCCGGGTGACGCTGCCCCTGGCCTGGCGCGGCATCCTGGCGGGTGTGCTGCTGGCCTTTGCCCGCGCACTGGGCGAATTCGGTGCCACGCTGATGGTCGCCGGCAGCATTCCCGGCAAGACGCAGACGCTTTCGGTGGCGGTGTATGAGGCAGTGCAGGCGGGGCAGGACGAGGTGGCGAATACACTCGTCCTGATTACCTCCGTCGTCTGCATCGTGGTGCTGATGACAGCGGGGCGCCTGGCCCCGGGACGTATTGCCAACAGGTAGAGGTAGGCGACATGGAACTCGATATCGACATCCGCAAGACGTTACGCTCCGGCAAGCGCAGCTTCCATCTGGACGTGCGCCTGCATTCCACCAGCCAACGCATTGTCATCTACGGTCCTTCGGGTTCCGGCAAGAGTCTCACACTGAAGGCGGTCGCGGGCCTGATGCGGCCGGACAGCGGCCACATCCGCCTGGGCGGCACTACGCTCTTCGACGGCCGGGCGGGCATCAACCTCCCGCCGCAGGCGCGCAAGGTAGCTTATCTCTTTCAGGACTATGCGCTGTTCCCCCATTTGACAGTGCGGCAAAACATCGGCTTCGGCCTTGCCGACGGTTGGATCAACCCAAGCGTCAACCAGCGTCACGAGGCTGTCGACTACTGGCTCGGCACCTTTCATCTCGATCATCTGGCCCACCAGTTCCCGGACGAACTGTCCGGCGGACAGCGGCAACGCACTGCGTTGGCACGCGCACTGGTGGCACGCCCGCAGGCACTGCTGCTCGACGAGCCGTTCGCCGCACTCGACCCTGCACTACGGGTTCGCATGCGCGCCGAACTGGATGAATTGCAGCGGCGGCTCGAGGTGCCGATGGTGCTCATCACCCACGACGAGGACGATGTCACCGCACTCGGCGATCACGTGCATTGCCTGCACGACGGGCAAGTCGCGGATGCCAAGACGGCTGGCCTGGTTGAGCTGCCGCATGAAGTCGCCGCCGGCGCCTAGAACGAAGCCGGACCTGCCGCGCCGAACCACCGCCGGCGTCGTACAACTTGCACTGGCCGGCGAGCTGCCGTCATTTGCCCGAAGCCTCGGTCTGCCGCAGCGGGAGCGCCACCTCTGGCAGGATCTCGGCGTCGCCGGCCGTGAAACGGTTTCCAGCCTGCTGGAGGCGTATTTCCTGCCGCTTGCCTCGCGCAATACACAGAACCTGAAATGGAAGCGCTTCCTCTTCGCCGAGTTGGGCGCCGCGCAGGGGATGAGCGGACTGCGGCCGCCGGGATGCGGCAAGTGCGACCAATTGCAGATATGCTTCCCCACTTTGGAAACAAGCGGAAGCTGACAGCATGGCATCGAAGAAAAAGCCCATCGAATTGCGCGGAACGGTCTGGATGATCGTCGGCGACGAAAATCTCGGCGGACCCGGCCGCATCGATTTGCTGTCCAAGGTTGCCGAGTTCGGCTCGATCACCCGGGCGGCCAAGGCAATCGGCATGAGCTACAAGGCCGCCTGGGACGCCATCGACACCATGAACAACCTCGCCGGCGAACCCCTGGTCGAGCGGCTGGCTGGCGGCAAGGGTGGCGGCGGCACGCGCCTGACGCGACGCGGCGAGCAGCTCGTGGAAAACTTCCGCATCATCGAGCGCGAGCATCGTCAGTTCGTCGCCCAGCTCAGCCGGCAGGCCGAAGGAATCGCTGACGACTTGCTGCTCATCCGGAGAATGAAGATGAAAACCAGCGCACGCAATCAGTTCCTCGGCAAGGTGGCGGCCGTCAAGAAGGGCGCGGTCAACGATGAAATCGAGCTGGAGATACTCGGCGGCCAGAAAATTGTTGCCATCATCACGCGCGAAAGCACGGACAACCTTGGCCTGGTGCGCGACGCTGAGGCCTTTGCGCTGATCAAGGCGTCGTCCGTCATCGTCATGACTGACGACAAAGGCGCAAAGCTGTCGACGCGCAACCGCCTAACCGGCACGGTTTCCCGGGTACAGCCGGGCGCAGTGAATACTGAAGTCGTGATCGAACTGCCTGGCGGCGGCACCATCGCTTCGATCATCACCAATGAAAGCGCCATCAACCTGGGATTGAAGGCCGGGAAAAAAGCCAGCGCGCTCTTCAAGGCATCCAGCGTGATCATTGGCGTGCCGAGCTAGTTGCCCTGACAAACACGCTGCCTGGGTATTTACACTGCGGTTGGCGACTGCAACCGACTCACTTCAGCCGATTCCAGCCACACCACCCAATTTCTTCGCCGTATTCCGGCGACTGACTTTCATCCAGCTGCCAGCACGGCAAACACCCCTATACTTCAAGCTGGCCACAACGGAACTCACGCATGAGTAGCAACTGGTACGAACGCAATGTGCTGCCCTGGCTGATCGACTTCGCCTGCGGCATGAGGTCGGTGGGCAAGCAGCGCATGAAGGTGATCCCGCAGGCGCACGGGCGGGTGCTGGAGATCGGCATCGGCACCGGACTGAACCTGCCCTTCTACGACACGAGCCAAGTGCGCGAACTCGTCGGCGTGGAGCCGTCGCAGCGCATGCACCACCTGGTCCTGCAGCGCAGCCGCGCGGCGCGGCTGCCGGTGGAGATCGTCGGCATCACGGCCGAGCGATTGCCGCTGGCGGACGCCGTCTTCGACACGGTGGTCAGCACCTACACGCTGTGCACGATCCCCGATCCGGTGGCGGCGCTGCGCGAAGTGCGGCGCGTGCTGGTGCCGGGCGGCAAACTGCTGTTCTCGGAGCATGGCCGCGCACCGGATGCGAATGTGCTGAAGTGGCAGTCGCGGCTACAGCCGTACTGGAGCAAGCTGGCGGGCGGCTGCATGCTCGACCGCGACATCCCCGCCATCCTCAGGGAAGCGGGCTTCGATCCGCAGGTGCAGTCAATGTACATCCCCGGGCCGAGGATCGTGTCCTACCACTACTGGGGGGCGGCGGTGGCAGTGTGAATGCGGCGCGGATCGAAGCGATGTTTGATGCAGGCCGTCTTGCAGCGGCCCGCATACGGGGTTGCAGGGATTTCAGATCGGCGCGGAGGCGGCTTCCGCTTCCTGCTTGCTGGCGGTGCCGCGGACATCGACGATCACCGGTGCCGTGAGGGAATAGAAATCCGTGCGCTTGTCCAGCAGCGGGATGGTGGTGCCCTTCAGGCGGTTCTCGTCGAGCAGGTGCAGGTCCACGTCGGCGACGACGATTTGCTCCTCATTGATGAGGCCCTCGGCGGCGATGCCATCACGGGCGAAGGGAAAGTCCGACGGCGTGATGATGGCGGCCTGGCCGTAGTGCAGCCGCAGGCCTTCCGCACCCAGGTTGCCGACGGTGCTGGTCATGACGACATACAGCTGATTCTCTATGGCACGCGCATGGCAGCAGTAGCGCACGCGCAGAAAGCCCTGGCGGTCGTCGGTGCACGAGGGCACGAAGATGATTTCGGTGCCCAGCTCCGCGACCCGGCGCGCCAGCTCGGGGAACTCGATGTCGTAGCAGATGAGGATGGCGATGCGGCCATGCTCGGTCTCGAAGACCTGCAGGCTGTCGCCGTGGTCCGTCTTCCATTCGTCCTTTTCCCAGCGCGTGCGATGCAGCTTGTCCTGCGTGAACACCTCGCCGCGCGGGGTGAACAGGTAGGCGGTGTTGTAGAGCTTGCCGTCGCGCAGGGTGGGATGGCTGCCGCCGATCAGGTAGTAATTGTCCGCGACGGCGTATTCACGCATCAGTTCGATATAGCGATCCGTGTAGCCGGCCAGTTCGCGCACGGCGGAGTAGACGTCGTCGTTCTCCATGCACGAGAGCAGCTGCGTCGTGAAAATTTCCGGCAACAGGACGAAATGCGGCTTGTAGTCGGCGGCGGCATTCAGCACGAAGGCGACCTGGTTGGCGAAACCGTCCCAGTCGTCGATATGCCGGAAGCGGTACTGGATGGATGCAATGCGGGCTCTCATCTGAAACTCCTTATGTCGGGGGGCGCCAGCGTCGGCTTGTTCGGGTTGTAGCGCGGGTTCAGCCAGACGATGAGCGCGGCATTGCCCACCGAATCGGCATCCGTCGGCAGATAGCCGTCAATCACCCCGCAAAACTGGAAGCCCTCGCCGATCTGGAAACGCAGCACCGGATCGTAGATGTCTCCCCAGACCACTTTTTGCGCATACAGTTCCGCCGTCATTTGGTTCGCGTTTTTGTGGTAGCCCGGCAGGCGGCCGGCGGCGATGATGCGCTTGAGGTTCATCTCGCGGCAGAGGCGGCGCCGTGCCTGGTAGATGAGATGGCCGATACCGCTCTTGCGGATCGTCGGATCGACGCAGACCTCCGCGCCGTAGAGCGTGCGCCCCTGCATGTTGTGCGTGGAAAATACCCGCTCCCGTCACGCTTTTCCAGGTGTGGTCGAGGCCGTAGTCGTCCCACAGCACCACCAGCGAGCTCGCCGAGCCGATGATGCGATCGCCCTCGTCGACGACGAACTGCCCCTGGGGAAAATGTCGCAGTTGCTGCTGGAGATGGTCCTCGCGAAAAGCCGGGATGTCAGGATAGACACGATTCTGCAGGTCGATGACTTGGCCGAAGTCGGCTTCGGTCAGATTGCGCAGGCGAAAGCGTAGGCCCGCGCTACTTCCCACGCTGCCCCCCGCACTGCTCTCCCTGACCACACCGTTCACAGGCCATCCTTGTCGCGCACCGGATCGGTCATCGGGAAGACCGGCATGATCGGCGCCGACATCTGCGGCTGTGCAACCGGCTGGGGCAACGCCGAGAGTCTGCCTTCCAGCAGGGAAACCTTCTTTTCCAGGGCCTGGTTGGCGGACTGCGCCGCATCGAGCTGCTTGCGCAGCCGCGAGGCTGCCCATTGCGCCTTCACTGTCGCCGGCGTGGACACCAGCGCCACGATAAGCGCGCCCAGGGCCAGCGAGACGAGCAGCACCATCGCCAGCGAGCTGTCGAAGCGCCAGACGAGAAACGTGACAGTGACGGGAATGGTGTTCTGCAACGCGAAGGACACGCCGCCGATGGCCACGACGATACCGAGGATGACGATGAGTTGCATGCTGCCCTACCTTTCCGGGCCGAAGCCCACACGCTGGCCAACACGTTGTTTTTCCCGCGCGGCGTCCTTCTGGGTCGATGCAAGCCTGGCAAGGAGGGCGGCAATGCCCTCACCCAGGCTGTCGAGCACGCCCTCAGGCAGATCGCGCAGGGCATTGCGCAACTTGCCGTGCAAGGGGCCCGGCATCCTCTTCACGATTTCGTTGCCGCGATCCGTCAGGAAAACACTGACCACGCGCTGGTCCTGCGAATTGCGCTCACGGCGGATCAGGTCACGTTTCTCGAGCTTGTCGAGCAGGTTGCTCGCCGTCGAATGTTGCACGCACATGGCCGCGGCGAGCGCAGTTACACGCAGGCCCGGCGTGGCGGAGATATGCCACATGGCCGACAGTTGCGAGCCGCTCATGC
Organism: Rhodocyclaceae bacterium; assembly: GCA_018262775.1. Classification (GTDB taxonomy): domain Bacteria; phylum Pseudomonadota; class Gammaproteobacteria; order Burkholderiales; family Rhodocyclaceae; genus Desulfobacillus. Next base: position 13,469 of record JADFDU010000005.1, on the reverse strand, counting down.
CGACGCTGCCGTCCATCGCCTGCATGCCGGACTGAATGGCCCGCTGGATCGTCAGGATCTTGGCGAACACATCCTCCGCACGGCTCTCGCCCTTCGCGCGCCGTGACTTGCGTCGTGGGGTGACTGCCGGAGCGGTTACCGGGGTGACCACTTTTACATCCATTTTCGACTTCTCCATGCGCCTGTGCCATGCGTCCGTACAAGTTCGTACAACACCCGCAATCTACTACGGGGAATCCATTCGTCATTGAATCCCGTGTTTCCCTTGAAGACTCTTAGGTTTTGTGCAATAATATTTTGCACAAACATATTAATGCCGTCAAGCTGAAAATGCTTTTGTTGAACACAAGGCCTCGTGACCCGTAATAATCTGTAATAACCTGCAGCGAGGCCTGAAACCGGAGAAGCCATCCTCATGAACGAACTGCTCGACGCCCTTCACACCGTTCGCGGCGGCGAATGGACCGCACTCGCAGGCACTGCCCTGCGCATCTTCATCATCGCCCTGCTGTCGCTGTTGATACTGGCGCTGGCGCACAGGATGATCCGGGCGTTTCGCCTGTACGTCAGCAGGTCGGTGCGCAGCGCCGAGGAAATCAGGCGCATCGAAACGCTGGGTCGCGTCTTCCGCTACATTGCCTCGGTTGTCGTCACCCTGGTGGCGGGTACGCTGATCCTGGGCGAGTTGGGTATTTCCGTCGCGCCCATTCTCGGCGCCGCCGGCGTCATCGGTCTGGCGGTCGGCTTCGGCGCGCAGAGCCTCATCAAGGACTACTTCAACGGCTTCTTCCTGTTGCTGGAGGATCAGATACGCCAGGGCGACGTCGTCGAGGCAGGCGGTCATGGCGGGCTCGTCGAGGAAGTCACGCTGCGCTACGTGCGCATGCGCGACTACGACGGCAATGTGCATTTCATTCCCAACGGCAGCATTACCACCGTGACCAACAAATCACGCGGCTTCGCCTACGCCGTGGTCGATGTCGGCGTCGCCTACCGCGAGAATGCAGACGAGGCCCTTGCGGTGATGCGCGCTGCCGGCGCCGAACTGAAGGCGGATCCGGTATTCGGGCCGAAGATCCTGGAGGATGTCGAGATCGTCGGCGTGGAGAACTGGGCCGACTCCGCCGTCATCCTGCGCTGCCGCTTCAAGGTCGCACCGCTCGAACAATGGACCATCCGCCGCGAATTCCTGCGCCGTCTGAAGGCCGCCTTCGACGCCGCCGGCATCGAAATCCCCTTCCCCCACCTGACGGTGTATGCCGGCGAGCCGAAAGCCGGTGTGGCGCCGCCCTTCAGACTGGCCCGGGCAACGCGCACCCTCGAACCGGAACGCAGCACCGGAAGGCAGACATGACGCAGACTCCCACGACAACACCCCGCAGCATCGCCGAGGAAGGCCTGCTGGGCGAACAGGACGTCTTCCTCTTCAAGGAAGGCACGCATGGCCGCCTTGCCGACAAGCTCGGCGCCCATTCTGTCCATGTCGGCGGCCGCGAGGGCGTGCAGTTCGCGCTGTGGGCGCCCAATGCCGGATCGGTGTCCGTCATCGGCGACTTCAACGGCTGGGACAAGTCCGCCCATCCGCTGCAGGCGCGCTGGGACGGCTCGGGCATCTGGGAAGGCTTCGTCGCCGGCGTCGCACACGGCGCCTGCTACAAGTATCACATCGTCTCGAACGACGGCGGTTATCAGGTGGACAAGGCAGATCCCTTCGCAGTCTGCAGCGAACTGCCGCCGCGCACCGGTTCGCGCATCTGGGATCTTGCCTACGCATGGGGCGACGCGGACTGGATGGCGAAGCGGCGCGAGGCCAATGCGCTCGATGCACCCATCTCGATCTACGAGGTGCACCTGGGATCGTGGCGGCGCGTGCCGGAAGCAGGCAACCGTTCCCTCACCTACCGCGAGATCGCGCCCCTGCTCGCCGAGCACGTGAAGACGCTCGGCTTCACCCACGTCGAGCTGCTGCCGGTGATGGAACATCCGTTCTACGGCTCCTGGGGCTACCAGTGCACGGGCTTCTTCGCGCCCACCGCGCGCTACGGCACGCCGCAGGACTTCATGTACCTGATCGATTTCCTGCATCAGGCCGGCATCGGCGTGATCCTCGACTGGGTGCCCTCGCATTTTCCCAACGACGAGCACGGCCTCGCCTACTTCGACGGCACGCACCTCTACGAACACGCCGATCCGCGCCAGGGCTTCCACCCCGACTGGAAAAGCGCCATTTTCAACTACGGCCGCAACGAAGTACGCGCCTTCCTCATGTCGAGCGCGCTCTTCTGGCTCGACAAGTACCACGTCGACGGCCTGCGCGTGGATGCCGTGGCCTCGATGCTCTACCTCGACTACGGGCGCAAGGCCGGCGAATGGATTCCCAACCGCCACGGCGGTCGCGAGAACCTCGATGCCATGCAGTTCCTGCGCACGCTCAACGAGGCGGTCTACCGCGATCACCCGGATACGCTGACCGTCGCCGAGGAATCAACGGCCTGGCCGATGGTCTCGCGCCCGACCTACATGGGCGGCCTCGGTTTCGGCATGAAATGGAATATGGGCTGGATGCACGACACGCTGCAATACTTCCAGCAGGATCCGATCTTCCGCAAGTATCACCACGGCCAGATCACCTTCAGCATCTGGTACGCCTTCACCGAGAACTTCCTCCTGCCCCTGTCCCACGACGAAGTCGTGCACGGCAAGGGCGCGCTGATCGGCAAGATGCCGGGCGACGAATGGCAGCAGTTCGCCAACCTGCGCCTGCTCTACGGCTACATGTGGGCGCATCCGGGCAAGAAGTTGCTGTTCATGAGTGGCGAGTTCGGCCAGCGGCGTGAATGGCAGCACGAAGAGAGCCTGGAATGGCATGTCCTGCAGTATCCCCTGCACGGTGGCCTGCAGCGCTGGGTAAGCGATCTCAACCGCTGCTACCGTGCCGAGCCGGCGCTGCATCAGCGGGATTTCAGCGGTGACGGCTTCGCCTGGGTGGATTTCCACGATGCCGAGGAATCCATCGTCAGCTTCCTGCGCCAGGGCAGGAACCCGCAGGACACGCTGCTCGTCGTCTGCAACTGCACGCCGATGCCGCGCCGCAATTACACGGTCGGCGTGCCGCACGGCGGCTACTGGCGCGAACTGCTCAACAGCGATGCCGCCCTCTACGGCGGCAGCGGTAGCGGCAACCTCGGCGGCGTCGACGCCGCGCCGGTGGCGGCGCAAGGCCATTTCCACTCGCTCGCGCTGAACCTGCCGCCGCTGGGCATCGTCTATCTGAAACCGTCGGCATCCGCTTAAAGGGGAACCACGCATGATGGAAACAGGAGAGACCCGCATCCCGGACACCACGGACGCCCGTGTTCTCGACACCGACAGAATCCCCTTACTGGAAGCCGCAACTGTCGACGGCAGGGCGCGGGTCGTCATCGAAGGCGTCAAGCCCGAGGTGGATGGCGGCCGCTTCCCGGCCAAGCGCAGCGTCGGCGAGCAGGTGCAGGTCGAGGCGAACATCTTCTGCGACGGCCACGATGTTATCCGCGGCATGCTGTGCCATCGCCCCGCCGGTGAAGCGGCATGGCGCGAGACCCCCATGCAGCCGCTCGGCAATGATCGCTGGCGGGCGTCCTTCGAGGTCGACACGATCGGCGCCTACGAATACACCCTGGTCGCGTGGATAGACCGGTTCCTCACCTGGCGCCACGACCTGGCGCGGCGCGAGGACGCGCAGGACATCGCCGTCGCCATGCTGGTCGGCGCCGAACTCGTCGAGGCGGCCGCTGCACGCGCAATCGGCACGGCCGCCGGCCGCCTGCTCGACCATGCCGCGCGCCTGCGTAGCGCGACGACGCCGGCGGCCAGCCGCGAGGTCGGCCAGGACGAGGAACTGGCCCTGCTGATGGCCGCCTACGGCGAGCGCCATCACGCCAGCTGGTACGACAAGGTGCTCGCGCTCACGGTCGACCCCAAGTGGGCGCGCTTCTCGGCCTGGTACGAAATGTTTCCCCGTTCCTGCCTCGCCGAAGACGCCGACCACGGCAACTTCAGCGAATGCGAACGGCGCCTGCCCTATATCGCCGAAATGGGCTTCGACGTGCTCTACCTGCCACCCATCCACCCGATCGGGGATGCCTTTCGCAAGGGGCCGAACAATGCGCTGACGATCACCGCCGGCGATCCGGGCAGTCCGTGGGCCATCGGCGCCGCCGACGGCGGCCACAAGGCGGTGCATGCCGAACTCGGCAGCCTCGACGATTTTCGCCGGCTGGTGCTGCGCGCACGCGATTACGGCATCGAGGTGGCGATGGACATCGCCTTCCAGTGCGCGCCGGATCACCCCTACGTGCGCGAACATCCGTCCTGGTTCCGCTGGCGGCCGGACGGCACCGTCCAGTATGCGGAAAACCCGCCGAAGAAATACCAGGACATCTACCCCTTCGATTTCGAGAACGAGGAATGGCTTGAACTCTGGCTGGAACTGAAGAGCATCTTCGATTTCTGGCTCGATCAGGGTGTGCGCATCTTCCGTGTCGACAATCCCCACACCAAGCCCTTCCCGATGTGGCAATGGCTCATCAGCGAGGTGAAGCGGACCCATCCCGAGACGATCTTCCTCGCTGAGGCCTTCACGCGGCCGCGCATCATGCACCGGCTGGCCAAGCTCGGCTTCACGCAGTCGTATACCTACTTCGCCTGGCGCAACACCAAGCAGGAACTGGTCGACTACTTCAGCGAGCTGACGTGGGACGACTCGCGCGAATACTTCCGCCCCAACCTGTGGCCCAACACGCCGGACATCCTCACCGAGTTCCTCCAATACGGCGGCCGCCCCGCCTTCATGCTGCGCGTCGCGCTGGCGGCTACGCTGGGCGCCAACTACGGTATCTACGGCCCGGCCTACGAGCTGATGGAGCACGAGGCGCGCGATGCGGGCGGCGAGGAATACCTCGACTCGGAGAAATACCAGGTGCGCCGCTGGGACCTCGACAGGTCCGGCAGCCTCAAGGACTACATCGCGCGGCTGAATCGCATCCGCAAGGAGAACACCGCCCTGCAGTCGGACTGGAACCTGCGCTTCCATGCGATCGACAACGACATGCTGCTCTGCTACAGCAAGTCGGGCGCGGTCGACGCGGAGGGGGCCAGCACCATTGTCGTCGTCGCCAACCTCGATCCGCACAATGCCCAGTCGGGCTGGATCGAACTGCCGCTGGACGATCTCGGCGTGGATGCCGCCCGCCCCTACCAGGCACATGACCTGCTCTCCGGCGCGCGCTTTCTCTGGCAGGGCCCGCGCAACTTCGTGCGCCTTGAGCCACAGGCCTCGCCGGTGCACATCCTGCGTCTGCGCCGGCGCCTGCGCAGCGAGCGCGATTTCGACTACTTCCTGTGAGCGAAGAGGCGCGAATGGATCAGACAGTCAATATGGCATCCGGCGACAGCCGCTGCGCGTCCGACTGGGCAAACGACCCGCACTGGTACAAGGATGCCATCATCTACGAACTGCACGTCAAGGCGTTCTTCGACAGCACCAACGACGGCATCGGCGATTTCAAGGGCCTCACGGAAAAGCTCGACTACCTGCAGGACCTGGGCGTCAACACGCTCTGGCTGCTGCCCTTCTACCCTTCCCCCTTCCGCGACGACGGCTACGACATCTCCGACTACCGCAACGTGCACTCGCAGTACGGCACGCGCGCCGACGTCAAGCACTTCGTGCGTGAGGCACATCGGCGCGGCCTGAAGGTCATCACCGAGCTGGTCATCAACCATACCTCCGACCAGCACCCCTGGTTCCAGGCGGCGCGGCGCGCGCCGGCCGGTTCGAAGAAGCGCGATTTCTACGTGTGGAGCGAGCGCGACGACAAGTTTCCCGAGACGCGCATCATCTTCACCGACACGGAGAAATCCAACTGGGCCTGGGACGAGGTGGCGCAAGCCTACTACTGGCACCGCTTCTTCTCGCACCAACCCGACCTCAACCACAACAACCCCGAAGTGGTGAAGGCGGTGATCCGCATCATGCGCTTCTGGCTGGACATCGGCGTTGACGGGCTGCGCCTCGACGCCATCCCCTATTTGTGCGTGCGCGAGGGCACGGCGAACGAGAATCTGCCGGAGACCCACGAGGTCATCAAGCAGATGCGCGCCGTCATCGACGCGAACTACAAGAACCGCATGCTGCTGGCCGAAGCCAACCAGTGGCCGGAGGACGTGCGCGAATACTTCGGCAACGGCGACGAGTGCCACATGGCCTACAACTTCCCCGTCATGCCGCGCATCTTCATGGCGGTGGCGCAGGAGGACCGCCATCCCATCGTCGAAATCATGCGGCAGACGCCGGACATCCCCGATTCCTGCCAGTGGGCGATCTTCCTGCGCAACCACGACGAACTGACGCTGGAAATGGTCACCAAGCGCGAGCGCGACTATATGTACAGCATGTATGCCATCGATCCGCGCATGCGCGTCAACGTCGGTATCCGCCGCCGCCTGGCGCCGCTGATGGACAACAACCGTGACAAGATCGAGCTGGTGAATTTCCTCCTGATGACCCTGCCCGGCTCGCCCGTCATGTACTACGGCGACGAAATCGGCATGGGCGACAACATCTATCTCGGCGACCGCAACAGCGTGCGCACGCCGATGCAATGGAGCCCCGACCGCAATGCCGGTTTCTCCAAGGCCGATCCGCAGCGCCTCTATTTGCCGCCGATCATGGACCCGATCTACGGCTACGAATCCAACAACGTCGAGTCGCAAAGCCGCAATCCGTCCTCGCTGCTCCACTGGACCAAACGCCTCATTGCGGTGCGCAAGAACTACTGTGCCTTCGGCCGCGGTACCCTCAAGCTCCTCAAACCGGGCAACCGCAAGATCCTCGCCTTCGTGCGCGAGTGGGAAGACGAGAAGATCCTCTGTGTGGTCAACCTGTCGCGCACGGCGCAGCCGGTCGAGCTGGATTTGTCCGAGTTCAAGGGGCGCGTGCCGGTGGAATTGCTCGGCCGCACAGCCTTCCCGCCCATCGGCGAGCTGCCCTATCTGCTGACCCTGAAGGGCTACGGCTACTACGGCTTCCGCCTCGCTACCGACGTCGAGATGCCCTACTGGCACGAAGAGCGCCTGCTGCGGCGCGAACTGCCGGTGCTGGTGCTGACCGAAGGCTGGCTGACCTTCTCCGGTGGCAGGGCCGGCGCCGGCACGGTCAAGCGTGCCATGGCGACGCGCACGCAGGGGCAATTGCAGCGCGAAGTGCTGGCGCCCTACCTCACCAGCAAGCGCTGGTTCGCCGCCAAGGGCCGCGACATCCAGCATATCGAGCTCATCGAGCAGGGCGAGTGGAACAGCCCGGACGGCAGTTGGCTGATGACCCTGATCGAGGTGCATTGCGCCGGCATCGAGCCGCAGAATTATTTCCTGCCGCTGGCCATCGCCTGGGAGGACGACACCGCCGACGACAAGCTGCAGTCGCTGGCGCCGTGGACGCTGGCCAGGGTGCGGCAGAAGGCACGCATCGGCATCCTCCATGGCGCCTTCGGTGACGACCGCTTCTGCCGCGCCCTGGTGCGCGGCATGCAAAACGGCTTCGTCCTGCCCATGGGCCGCGGCAAGGCGCATTTCCGCACCACGGGCGCCATCGCCGATCTTGCCGCGGCGGCGGATGAACCGGTGCGCCATCCCGCGCTGGAACAGAGCAACACCGCGGTGTACTTCGGCAACCGGCTTTTCCTCAAGGGCTACCGCCGCCTGCAACTCGGCATCAATCCGGAGGTCGAGGTCGGCTGCTTCCTTACGGAAAAATCGCCCTACCCGAATATCGTGCCGGTGGCGGGATCAATCGAGTACGCCCGGCCGGGCGGTAAGACCATGACGCTGGCGCTGCTGCAGTCCTACGTCGAAAACCAGGGCGATTGCTGGAATTACACCGTGGATTATCTCGAGCGGTTCCTCGCTGAGCATCTCGCCGAACCGGCCAAGCACGGCAACGGTTCGCACGCCTTCTTCCTCGGCCAGATGGACATCCTTGGGCGGCGCACCGGCGAACTGCACCAGGCCTTTGCGCGCAAGACCGGCGATGCCGCCTTCGACCCCGAACCCGCCAGCGCGGACATCGTGGCGCACTGGGTCGACAGCATCCGCCAGGAGGCGGTCACCACTTTCGACCGGATCGAGGAACGCCGTGCAGCGATGCCGGAGGCGCTGCATGCCGCCTGCAACCGGCTGCTGACGCTGCGCCCCGCGCTGATCGAGATGATGGGCACGCAGACGCTGAAGGGGCTGAAAATACTACGCACGCGCTACCATGGCGACTACCATCTGGGTCAGGTGCTGCTGGTGCAGGGCGACCTCGTCATCACCGATTTCGAAGGCGAGCCGGCGCGTCCACTGAGCGAGCGGCGTGCCAAGCACTCGCCCCTGCGCGACGTCGCCGGCATGCTGCGCTCGTTCAGCTATGCCGCCGCAGTGGCCGTGAATCGCTGCACGACGGAGCGTCCAGCCGACCGCAAACTGCTCGGCCCGCTGGCGCAAGCCTGGGAGAACGACACCGAGGCAGCCTTCCTCGCGAGCTACCGCGCGGCCATCGCCGGTTGCCCATCCTGGCCTGACGACGACAGCCACGCCAAGCGGCTGATCGACCTGTTCCTGGTAGAAAAAGCGCTCTACGAACTGCGCTACGAAATGGACAATCGTCCCGACTGGCTGGCCATTCCGCTGTATGCGCTGCTGCGCAAGATCGACCACAACTTCAGGGAGATAACTGAATGAGGGTACTCGCCATGGTGCTCGCCGGCGGCATCGGCTCGCGTCTGCATCCGCTGACCACCGAGCGCTCGAAGCCGGCGGTGCCGTTCTCGGGCCGCTACCGTATCGTCGACTTCGTCCTCTCCAATCTGGTGAACTCGGACATCCACGCCATCTACATGCTGGTGCAGTACAAGTCGCAGTCGCTCATCGAGCACGCCAGCCACGCCTGGAGCCTGTCGCACGTCATCCCCGGCCAGTTCATCGCCATCGTGCCGCCGCAGATGCGCGAGGGCCAGGAATGGTTCCAGGGCACGGCCGATGCCATCCACCAGAACATCAACCTGATCGAGACGCACGCGCCGGACATGGTTGCCGTCTTCGGCGCCGACCACATCTACCGCATGGACGTACGCCAGATGATCGACTTCCACCGCGAGAACAAGGCCCACGTCAGCGTCGCCGCCATCCCTGTACCGCTGAATCAAGCTTCGGATTTCGGCATCATCGACGCCGACGCGAAAGGCCTCATCAAGGGCTTCCTCGAAAAGCCGGCGAATCCGCCGCCGATGGCAAGCGACCCGGCGCGCGCCTTCGCCTCGATGGGCAACTACCTGTTTGATACGCAGGTACTGCTGGAGGCGCTCGAAAGCGCCAAGCAGCGTGGCGAGAACGATTTCGGCAAACACATCCTGCCGCGCATGATCGGCACGCACCGCGTCTTCGCCTACGACTTCGCGCAAAACCGCATTCCCGGCATCCGCGCCTACGAGGAAGCCGCCTACTGGCGCGATGTCGGCACCATCGACGCCTACTTCGAGGCCAACCGCGATACGCTCTTCCAGGAACCGCGCTTCAACCTCTTCAATCCGCGCTGGTTCGTCAATTCGAGCAACTACCAGGGGCCGTCCGCCAAGATCAACGGCGGCGAAATCGACAACTGCATCATCGGCGCAGGCTCCCTCGTCAACGGCGCCCGCATCCGCAACACGATCATCCGCCGCGAGGTCATTGTCGAGCCGGATGTCGAGATCGACGACTGCATCATCATGGACTACACGGTGATCCGCCGCGGCTCGCGCCTGAAGCGTGTCATCGTCGACCGCCACAACACCCTCGATGCCGGCACGCGGATCGGCTTCGATGCGGCGGCGGATCGCGCACGCTACCGCGTCAGCGAAGGCGGCATCGCCGTCGTGCCCAAGGGTCGCCACGTCTTCGACGTCAGCGGCTACTATTGAGAACGGACATCATGGCAAATTTCCTGAGCGCGGTCTGGCCCGGCAATCCCTATCCGCGCGGCGCCACCTGGGACGGCGAAGGCGTGAACTTCGCCCTCTTCTCCGAACACGCCGAGAAGGTCGAGCTGTGCCTCTTCGACCCGACCGGGCGGCGCGAACTGCAGCGCATTGAGGTGCGCGAGCACACCGACCAGATCTGGCACTGCTATCTGCCCGATGCGCGCCCCGGACTGCTCTACGGCTATCGCGTGTACGGCCCCTATGACCCGGCGCGCGGCCACCGCTTCAACCCCAACAAGCTGTTGCTCGAGCCCTACGCCAAGGACATCGTCGGCAGCCTGCGCTGGAGCGACTCGCACTTCGGCTACCGCATCGGCCATCGCAACGAGGACCTCTCCTTCGACCGCCGCGACAACGCCGCCGGCATGCCGAAATGCCGCGTCATCGACCCGGCCTTCTCCTGGGGCGACGACCGCTCGCCGCGCATCTCCTGGCACGACATGGTGATCTACGAGCTGCACGTGCGCGGCCTCACCATGCGCCATCCCGAGGTGCCGCCGCAGCTGCGCGGCACCTACGGCGGCATCGCCACCGGGCCGGTGATCGAGCATCTCAAGCGGCTCGGCGTCACCACCGTCGAACTGATGCCGGTGCATGCCTTCGTCGACGACCGCCATCTTGTCGAAAAAGGCCTGAGCAACTACTGGGGCTACAACTCCATCGGTTTCTTCGCGCCGGATCACCGCTACAGCGCCAGCGGCGTAGTGGGCGAATTCAAGACCATGGTGAAGACGCTGCACACGGCCGGCATCGAGGTCATCCTCGACGTGGTGTACAACCACACCGCCGAGGGCAACCACATGGGGCCGACCCTGTCCTTCCGCGGCATCGACAACGCCGCCTACTACCGGCTCATGCCGGACGACCCGCGCTTCTACATGGATTTCACCGGCTGCGGCAACACGCTCAACCTGCAGCACCCGCGCGTGCTGCAGATGATCATGGACTCGCTGCGCTACTGGGTGATCGACATGCACGTCGACGGCTTCCGCTTCGATCTGGCCTCGGCGCTGGCGCGCGAGCTGCACGAAGTCGACCGCCTCGGCGCCTTCTTCGACATCCTGCGCCAGGACCCGGTGCTCTCCCAGGTCAAGCTGATCGCCGAGCCCTGGGACCTGGGCGAAGGCGGCTACCAGGTCGGCAACTTCCCCATCGGCTGGGCCGAATGGAACGACCGCTACCGCGACACCGTGCGCGCCTACTGGAAGGGCGACGGCGGCCTCATCGGCGAGTTCGCCACGCGCCTCACCGGCTCCAGCGACCTCTACGAGCATTCCAGCCGCAAGCCCTACGCCAGCGTGAACTTCGTCACCGCCCATGACGGCTTCACACTGCACGACCTGGTCAGCTACAACGGCAAGCACAACGAGGCCAACGGCGAGGACAACCGCGACGGCAACGACAACAACCTGTCCTGGAACTACGGCGCCGAAGGGGCTACCGACGATCCGAAAATCAACACCTTGCGCGCGCGCCAGAAGCGCAACCTGCTTGCCACCCTGCTCTTCTCGCAGGGCGTGCCGATGCTGCTGGCGGGCGACGAACTCGGCCACAGCCAGTCCGGCAACAACAACACCTACTGCCAGGACAGCGAACTGACCTGGCTCGACTGGGACCTGTCGGACGACGACCGCGAACTGCTCGCCTTCGTGCAGCGCGTCATCCGCCTGCGCCGCGAGCATCCGGTCTTCCACCGCCGCCACTTCCTGCAGGGCAAGCGCATCCACGGCGCCGACATCAAGGACATCCGCTGGCTGAAGCCCGACGGCACCGAGATGAGCGACCACGAGTGGGACCACGACTTCGCCCGCAGCCTCGGCATGTACCTCTCCGGCGAAGCGCTCAACGAGAGCGACCGGCGCGGCCGCCCCATCCGCGACGACAACTTCATCGTGCTCTTCAACGCCCACCACGATGCGATCCACTTCACGCTGCCGGACCTGCGGCAGGGCGCTTGCTGGCAGGTGCTGCTCGACACGCAATACCTGGCCGGGCTGGCGGCGGACGGCTGCTACGCTGGCGACAAGGGCTACGAGCTGCAGGGGCGCTCGCTGGTCCTGCTCCTGGAAAGTCAGTCGCCGTGAGACGGCGGCACGACATGCCCTTCGGCGCGCAGATAGTGGAAGGGGGCGGCGCGACGCGTTTCCGCCTCTGGGCACCAGCCGCCGGCCAGGTCGATGTCGAGCTGGGCGGGAAGCGGATTCCGCTCGCCCGCAGAAGCGAAGACGACGGCTGGCACGAGACGCGCGTCAGCGAGGCCGGCGCCGGCACGCGCTACTGCTACCTCATCGACGGCGATCTGCGCGTACCCGACCCCGCCTCGCGCTTCAACCCCGACGACATCCACGGCGCCAGCGAAGTCATCGATCCGCAGACCTTCGACTGGCGCGACGACGCCTGGCGCGGGCGGCGCTGGGAGGAAGCGGTCATCTACGAGCTGCATCTTGGCTGCTTCTCCCGCAGCGGCGACTACGACGGCCTGCGCCGCCGACTGGACTATCTCGCCGAACTCGGCGTCACCGCCCTTGAGCTGATGCCGGTGGCCGATTTCCCCGGCCGGCGCAACTGGGGTTACGACGGCGTGCTGCCCTTCGCGCCGGATGCCGCCTACGGCCGGCCCGAGGACCTCAAGATGCTGGTGCAGGAGGCGCACGCGCGCGGCCTCATGATGCTGCTCGACGTCGTCTACAACCACTTCGGCCCGGAGGGCAACTACCTGCACGCCTACGCGCCGGCCTTTTTCAACCCACGCCATGCCACGCCATGGGGCGCAGCCATCAACTTCGACGCCCCCGGCAGCGAGGTCGTGCGCGACTTCTTCATCCACAACGCGCTCTACTGGCTCGATGAGTTCCATTTCGACGGCCTGCGCCTCGACGCCATCCACGCCATCCGCGATGACTCGCAGCCGGACATCGTCGAGTCGCTGTCCGCCGCCGTGCATGCTGGCCCCGGGCGCGAACGCCTGGTTCACCTCATCCTGGAGAATGACAAGAACCAGTCGCGCTACCTGCCGCGCGATGGCGAAGGGCACCCGCGCCTCGCCACGGCGCAGTGGAACGACGACATCCATCACGCCGCTCACGTGCTGGTGACGGGCGAGCGCGACGGCTACTACGCCGACTACGCCGCGGCGCCGCTGGCGCAGCTCGGCCGCTGCCTCACCGAAGGCTTCGCCTTCCAGGGCGATCCCTCGCCCTTCCGCAACGGCGAGATCCGCGGCGAGCCGAGCCGCGGTCTGCCGCCGGGCGCCTTCGTGGATTTCCTGCAGACGCACGACCAGGTCGGCAACCGCGCCTTCGGCGAACGGCTCTGCCACCTCGCCGAACCGGCGGCGCTGGAGGCCGTCACCGCCGTCCTGCTGCTGGCGCCGCAGCCGCCGATGCTCTTCATGGGCGAGGAATTCGCCGCCGCGCAGCCCTTCCTGTTCTT
>JADFDU010000004.1 GCA_018262775.1 Rhodocyclaceae bacterium | reverse complement strand
ATGTAGTGCACGTAGTCGTACATGCGGCGCAGGATGGTCTGCGTCACCGCCTCGACCGAGTAGCCGCGAGTGTTGGTGTCGCGGTGGATCTTCTGGATCCACTCGAGATTCACCGCCGGCACCACGCCGACGAGCAGGTCGGTGTGGCGGGCGACGTCAACGGTGTCCGTCTTGACGCCGCCGTGCAGGCCTTCGTAGAAGAGGAAGTCGGTGTCCTGTGGCAGGTCCTCCCAGGGTGTGAATGTGCCTGGCTTCTGCTTCCACGGTTCGGCTTCCGCATCGTTGTGCAGGTAGTAGCGCCGCTTGCCGGTGCCGGTTTCGCCATAGGTCTTGAACAGGGCTTCGATGTCCTCGAAGAGGTTGGCTTCAGGGCCGAAGTGGCTGATGTGCTCGCAGACGCCGGCCTTCTCCGAGGCCTGGATGGCCTGCTTCATCTCCTCGCGGTCGTACTTGTGGAAGCTGTCGCCCTCGATGACGGCGGCGAGGAGCTTTTCACGGCGGAAGATGTGCTCGAAGGAATTCTTCACCGTGCTGGTGCCGGCGCCGGAAGAGCCGGTGATCGCGATGACGGGATGCTTGGCGGACATGGCTAACCCCTTGCTGAGTGTTTGAATTCTTGGGCGGCGCAGCGCATCGCTGCGCGGCAACCGGCGATAGGGCGACTGTAAAGGGGACGATGCATAAGTTCTATTCAAAAATTATTATGGAACGAATAAGAAAACATTTATGTAACCGGGTTAGCTGGAGTAACCGGGCCTAGCGTGTCAGCGCCATGTACAGCAGGGGTAGTTTCTCAGGTAATTGCGCCACCCGGTCCAGAACCAGATGGCGCTTGCCGAAAATCCCGCGCACATACTCGTCGGCCTTCGGGTCCAGGCTGAGGCAGAAGGTGTCGACACCCTGTGCGGAGAGTTCCTCGACGGCCTTGCGCGCGTCGGCCCGCAGGTGGTTGGGTTCGGTGACATCGACATCTGCCGGCTCGCCGTCGGTCAGCAACAGCAGGATCTTCTTGTCGGCCCGCCGAGCCGCAAGATAGTGGCCGGCGTGGCGCAGCGCGGCACCCATGCGGGTGGACCATCCTGCACGCATGGCGGCCAGCCGCGCCTTGACGGTATCGTCCCAGCGTTCCGAGAAGCCCTTGATGTGCTGGTAGCGCACTTCGTGGCGGGTGTTGGAATGGAAGCCGGCGATGGCAAAGGGATCGCCGAGGCAATCGATGGCCCAGGCGAGCAGCGAAACGGCTTCCTGGCTGAGTTCGAGAACGGTCTGGCCGTCGACGTTGCCCGTACCCGCAACCTTTTCGTTGAGCGACTCGGATAAATCAAGCAGCAGCAGCACGCAGATGTCGCGCCCGTCGGTGCGGTGGCTCATGTTGATGCGCGGGTCGGGCGCGACACCGCTCCTGAAGTCGATGAGCGAGTTGATGGCGACGTCGAGATCAAGGTCGCTGCCCTCTTCCTGGTAGCGGATGCGCACTTTGTCTTGGGGCTTGAGCAGATCGAGCAGGCGCTTGAGATGCTTGGCCAGCGCGGCATGCTTTTGCAGCAGGCGGTCGATGTCGGCCGCGGTGCCGCTGGCATGCAGGGCCTCGTAGACGCTGACCCAGTCGGGACGATAGGTCTGGCTGGCGTCGTCCCACTCGGGGTAGCGGCGCGGCGGCAGGCCGCGCGGCTCCTCGCTCGGTTCGAGCTTGCGCTCGGCATCGAAGGCCTGCTCTTCGTCGCCCTCCTCGATGAATTTCCACAGGTGGCGATTGTCGTCGCGGTAGTCGATGACCGTGTCGTCGAAATGTATGTTGGCCAGCTGGTCGCTCGGGCGGCGGGTGCGCGTGACATAGGCGAGCGCCAGCGCGGCGATGTCGGCAGTGCCGGATTCGCCTGCGGACAGATGTTCGTGGAAGCGCCGCACGAAATCGAGCAGCACCGCGTCGGTGTAGCCGTGGCCGGGATCGAGCAGGGCGCGCGAGAGCATCGCCAGGCGATGGCGCAGGCACGAAGTGGTCTCCGGATCGCACGCGTCCTGCCGCGGATGCGGGTGCAGGGCGAGGAAGATGCGGCGCAGTCCCGGATACTCGCGGATCAGCAGGGTGTCGACGCGGCAGTCCTCGAAGAACTCGACGGCCATGCGCTGGAACGGGCTCCAGTTGTCGGCGATTTGCGCGGTGCTCCAGCGGCGATGGCCGATCATGTGGGCCAGCACGGCGCGATAGCGGTCCAGGCCGCTGACGTTGCTGATGCTACCGGTGCCGGCGACATCATCGAACACGTCCGGTACGCGCATGCCCAGCTTGTCATAGTAGGGAACCGGCTTGCGCAATTCATCGAAAGCGGTCGAGTAGGGCACGATCAGATCGCTGTCGCGCCACAATGCCCGCAGGTAAAGATCGAGTGATCGCTCGACGTCCGCGAACAATGTGCCGCGGCGTTCGCGCTGCAGCACCGCGTGGCTGTCGGCCGACTTCAGGCTGAAATACTCGACCTGGCGCTGCGGATGGCTGGCGTAATTGCGAACGCCGAATTCGGTCCAGTTCCTCAGGCCCGCCGTCGACAGCAAGCCGACCAGGCGCGGCGCCTGTTCGAAGAAAGCCGGCAGTCCGGGGCTGGGAAACGTGTCGTGATGGCCGTGGATCGATCCCGAGGTGCGCGCCATTAGATTCAGCGCAATGTCGATGTAGAGCTCGATCTGCTCGGCCGATTGCAGGCGCCTCGCCACCGCTGCGAGAGTTTGCAGAAAGGGCGTGATGGCGGTGCTGTTGGGCGATTTCTGCATTGCGCGGATGGCGCCCATCACTTGTGGCAGCAGAGGTTCCTGATCGCCGCTGGCGGCCGCTGCCACCGCCGGCCACTCTTCGAGGAAGGCCAGCAGCGGCTCCGGTCCGCGTCCGAGCTTGCCGATGAAGCGCGCAGCCTCGATATAGGCCTCCATTTGCGCCTTGCTGAAACTGCTCAGCGCCTCGTCGAGGCATTCCTCGAAGACATCGGCCACCGGGGCAAAGCCGCAGTCGAGCGCCTGCCACCAGGCCTGCACCTGCGGGTGCGCCATCTGCCGCTGGCGGGCATCGGTGACGGGGCGGATTCCGGTCGGCATCGCTTTATTTCGCCGTATCGCCGGCGCTGACTTTCAGGCGGGGTTTGCGTCAAACGTCGCGTCGATGGCGTGGTCGAGCGTGGCGCGGATGTCGGCGTCGTCGGTGATCGGCCGCACCATCGCCATGCGGCAGGCGTCG
The DNA here is from genome assembly GCA_018262775.1 of Rhodocyclaceae bacterium. Classification (GTDB taxonomy): domain Bacteria; phylum Pseudomonadota; class Gammaproteobacteria; order Burkholderiales; family Rhodocyclaceae; genus Desulfobacillus. Next base: position 75,934 of record JADFDU010000004.1, on the reverse strand, counting down.
CGCGGCGCGACGCCATGGCCGATGAGCGTCGCCGCGTAGACGATCAGGCGCGTCGAAATGCCTTCATCGAGGCCATGGCCCTTGAGGTTGCGTGCAGCCTGGGCGACCTTGACCAGCTGCGCCGCGATGGCCGCGTCGACGCCAGTCTCGCGGGCGACGATCTGCGCCTCCAGCGCCGCGGCCGGGTAGTCGAAATCGAAGGCCGTGAAGCGCTGCTTGGTCGACTGCTTGAGGTCCTTCATCAGGCTTTGGTAGCCGGGGTTGTAGGAGATCACCAGCTGGAAATCCGCATGCGCCTCGATCAGTTCGCCCTTCTTGTCCAGCGGCAGGGTGCGGCGATGATCGGTGAGGGGGTGGATCACCACGGTGGTGTCCTGGCGCGCCTCAACGATCTCGTCGAGGTAGCAGATGGCGCCGATGCGCGCCGCCGTGGTCAACGGCCCGTCGAGCCAGCGCGTGCCATCGGCGTCGAGCAGGTAGCGACCGACAAGATCGCTGGCCGTCATGTCCTCGTTGCAGGCCACGGTGATCAGCGGCTTGCCCAGTTTCCACGCCATGTACTCGATGAAGCGCGACTTGCCGCAGCCGGTGGGGCCCTTGACCATCACCGGCAGGCGGGCGCGGTAGGCGGCCTCGTAGAGCACCACTTCCCGCCCCTGCACCTGATAGTAGGGCTCCTGCCTGACGAGGTATTGCGTCTTGTCGGTCATCAATATTTCCTCCGGAACAGCCTCGCCGCCGGGCCGTCCCAAGGCGGGGCGGCACGCGGCGGAGCCGCAATCTGCAGCGAGACTCGTTCAGCGCGCCCCGTGATACGCGAGCGCAGCGAGCAAGCAAACTCCCCCGCCCGTGGGCGGGGGTTGGGGGTGGGGAGCCTATCGGTGTGCAGCACCGATTTTGTCACGCCAGCCGGGAAACAGGGTGTCGGCATCCTTGGGGAAGGACTCGAAGGCGCGGGCGAACTCCTTGTGCTCCTTGGCGTACTGGATCGGGTCGGCGCCCGACTTCCAGCATTCGTAGGCCTGGCGCAGGCTCTTGGCACCAGCGGCCGGCGAATCGATATGGCCGTAGGCGCCGCCGCCGGCGGTGTTGATGACGTTGCCGTGGCCGAGGTTCTCGAAGAAGCCGGGCAGGCGCAGCGCGTTCATGCCGCCGGAGATGATCGGCGTGGTCGGCTTCATGCCGTACCACTCCTGGTGATAGGCGGGGCCTGTATAGCTGTCGCGTTCGATGATGTAGGCGATGGCGCGGTCATCCTTTTCGCCTTCCATCTTGCCGTAGCCCATGGTGCCGACGTGGATGCCGGAGGCGCCCTGCAGGCGGCTCATCTTCGCCAGCACGTAGGCGGTGTAGCCGCGCTTGGCGGAGGGCGAAGTCACGGCGCCGTGACCGGCGCGGTGGTAGTGCAGGTACTGGTTGGAAAAATTGCGGCGGGCGGTGGTGACCATGCCGGGGCCGCCGACATAGCCATCGACGAGGAACGCCACCTTGTCGGCGTCGGGGCCGAAGGTTTCGAGGATGAATTCGCCGCGGGCGAGCATCTCGTAGTGGTCGTCGGCGGTGATGTTGGCGGAGAAGATCTTGGCGTCGCCGGTCTCGTCCATGGCGCGCTTCATCGCGTCGTACACCAGCGGATAGACCTTCTTCGCCGGGCAGAACACCTGGTTGCCCTGCGGCTCGTCGTTCTTGATGAAGTCGCCGCCGAGCCAGAACTGATAGGCCGCCTTGGCGAAGGGCTCAGGACGCAGGCCGAGCTTGGGCTTGATGATGGTGCCGGCGATGTAGCCGCCGTCGACCATCGGCCGGCCGAGGACCCGCCACAGGTCGGAGATGTCCTTGGCGGGGCCGTCGAACAATTCGATGGCGCGGCGCGGCATGTAGAAGTCGTATATTTTGGCGTGCTCGATGTCGCCCATGCCCTGGTTGTTGCCGATGACCAGCGTCAGGAAGGAGACCAGCATCATGCGACCGTCGGTGATGTTGCGGTCGAAGAGGTCGAGCGGGAAGGCGATGCGCATTTCTTCGGTGGCCTCGTCGATCAGGTATACCAGCGCGTCCACACCGCGGGTGAAGTCATCGGTGGTGGACACCTCGACGTTGGTGCCGGTCGACGATTCGGCGGCGAAATGGGCGGCGGCTTCCAGGTAGCCGTGGCCGGCTTTCGGCTTCATCTTGTAGGCGACGAGGATGTGCTTGTCTCCCCTGATGAGGTCTTCTTCCCTGAGGCTGAGGTCGGCGTAACGGTTTGACTGGTCCATGCGGTCTCCTTCGGTTCTCGGTCATGTTGAATTTGGTGAATATGGGCGCACTGTATGCCCGATCAACTATAAGGTGAACTAAATGTTTGTTATGGTAATCTTGCAATAATCCTTATGAAGCGAGACCGCTCATGCACCTGACCCTGCGCCAGTTGAAGATTTTCGAGGCGGTGGCGCGCCACCTGTCGTTTTCGCGCGCCGCCGACGAATTGCACCTGACCCAGCCGGCGGTCTCCATGCAGGTGCGCAGCCTGGAGGAAGCGGCGGGGCTGCCCCTCACCGAGCAGGTCGGCAAGCGGGTGTTTCTCACCGAGGCCGGTGAGGAACTTGCACGCCACGCCCGCGTCATCGCCCAGCAGCTGCGCGAAGTCGAGGAATCGCTGGCGGCGATGAAAGGCCTGCGCGGCGGGCGGCTCAACATCGGCGTGGTGTCCACCGCCAAGTATTTCGCGCCGCGCCTGCTGACGTCTTTTCGCCAGGCGCATCCGGAAGTCGAGCTGCGCCTCGGGGTGCACAACCGCGGCGAGATCGTGCAGCAGCTGGCCGACAACGAGATTGACCTGGCCATCATGGGCCGGCCGCCGCAGGAGCTGGAGACGGTGTCCGAGCCCTTCGCCGAGAATCCGCTGGTTTTCGTGGCGGCGCCGGACCATCCCCTCGCCAAGGCGAAAAACATCGCGCCGCAGCAGCTTGCCGAGGAAAGCTTTCTGCTGCGCGAGCCCGGCTCGGGCACGCGTGCCGCCATGGAGCGCTTCCTCGCGGATAACGGCGTGGTGCCGCAGCGCACGGTGGAGATGACGAGCAACGAGACCATCAAGCAGGCCGTCATGGCCGGCATGGGCATTTCCTTCATTTCCGCACGCACCATCGTGCTCGAGCTCGCCACCGGCAACATCGCCCGCCTGAACGTGAAGGGCACGCCGCTCAAACGGCATTGGTACGTGGTACACCGCGCGGAAAAACGCCTGCTGCCGGTGGCACAGGCGTTTCATCAGTTCCTGCTGCAGGAAAGCGGTGGTCTGGACAAGCCAGCGCCGCAGGCCAAGGCAAAACCTAGCGGCGCGAGCGGATCCAGTCGCGCCAGGCGATGAACAGTTCCGGATCGCTGGCGGCGATCACCGAGCGCTTCCAGCGATCGTCGGCGTCGAAATCATCATGTTTCAATGAGCACAGGCGTCCGCCGGCCTCTTCGAGGATGAGGCGGCCGGCGGCGTAATCCCACAGTTTCTGCCCGCCGTGCAGCAGCAGGTCGAGGCGGCCGGCGGCGGCGTAGCACCATTCCAGGGTGCTGCAGCCGAAATTGCGCTGTGAGTAATAAGGTGGTCGCGTGGCGAGGTCGTCGCCGAGTTTTTTCGGGATGCGCTTGAAATCGACGCCGGCGACGCATTCGGCGAGGCTCGCCGCCTGCGGCCGCAGCGGCAGGCGCAGGCCGTTCATGGTGGCGCCGCCGTCGTGCGAGGCGGAGAACATCTCGCGCGTGGCCGGGTTGTAGACCACGCCGACGACGGCGCGGCCCTCGATGAAATAGGCGACGGAAATGGCGAAGAAGGGCAACCCGGCGACGAAGTTGGTGGTGCCGTCGATGGGGTCGACGCACCACAGGCCTGCAGCGCCCTCATCCCAAAGCTGGCGCTGTTCGGCCTCGCTCATTTCCTCCTCGCCCAGCAGCGGCCGCGGGCGCAACCGCTGCAGCCGTTCGGTGAGCGCACGCTGGGCGGCGATGTCCACTTCGGTGAAGATGGTGCCGTCGGCCTTGTGCTCGCGTACCACGCGCAGGTAGCGCGGCATTACCACCTGCGCCGCCACCTCGCGTACCACCTGGGTGACGGCGGCGCACAGCTCGTAGTATGCAATGCTCATGGGCAATCCCCCCATCCCCCTTTGCGGGAAAGAGGGTGACGAGCGTTCGCCGTTGCGTGGCTCCATGTGTTCAAGGCGCATCCTTCCACTTGATCGAGCAGCCCATGCTCGGGATCTGCTCACGCGGTCCCTCGCCGGTTTTTTCCACCTGCAGCATGGCCTCGAACAGCTCGCGCCGTGCCGTGGGGACTGACTCCTTGCGCGAAGCGTCGAGGCGGCCGCGGTACTGCAATTCGAGGTTCGCATTGAAACCGAAGAAATCCGGCGTGCACACCGCGCCGTAGGCCTTGGCCACTGCCTGCGTCCCGTCGAGTACGTAAGGGAAAGGGAAGTCCATGCGGCGGGCGATGGCCACCATGTTGTCCCAGGAATCCTCAGGGTAGTCGGTCGGGTCGTTGGACATGATGGCGATGGCGCCGATGCCGTGGCCCTTCAGGTCGCGGCAGTCGCGGAGGATGCGCTCGAGCACCGCCTTGACATAGGGGCAGTGGTTGCAGATGAACATGACGAGCAGGCCGTTGCGGCCGCGCGCACTGGCAAGCGTGTGGCGCTGGCCGTCGGTGCCGGGCAGATCGAAGGTCGGTGCCTTCCAGCCGAAGTCGCAAATGGGGGTGGTGAGGCTGACCATGATGATTCTCTGGGAATATTCCGGTGGCTGCGGAATAATATCACGATGATTCCGCGCTTCTGCTGCCCGCCGCCGCTCGTACCCCGCAGTCTCGTCGAACTGCCGCCCGCCACGTCGCACCATGCCCTGCGCGTGCTGCGCCTGGGTGTCGGCGATGCGCTGACGCTGTTCGACGGCACGGGCGGCGAGTACCCCGGCCGCATTGTCGAGGCCGGCCGCATCGTGCGCGTGCAGCTTGCGGAATGGCGCGACATCGAGCGCGAGTCACCGCTTCAGCTGATTCTGGCGCAGGCGCTGCCTGCTGGCGACAAGATGGACTGGGTCGTGCAGAAGGCCGTCGAACTGGGCGTGGCGCGCATCCAGCCCCTGAGCGCTATGCGCAGCGTGGTGAAGCTCTCTGGCGAGCGTGCCGCGCGTCGCGTCGAGCACTGGCGCCAGGTGGCCCTTGCCGCCTGCGAGCAGTGCGGCCGCAACCGGTTGCCGGAGATCGCGCCGATTCTTGACCTGCGGCAATGGCTCGGCGGCCTGGCGCAGGATAATGGCATGCTTCGCCTGCTGCTTGTGCCCGGTGCGGGGCGGCGGCCGCGCGAGCTGGTCGGTGAGTTGGCCAGCAAACTGGCCGATGAAAGCAGAATGACCATGCTGGTCGGGCCTGAAGGCGGCTGGAGCGATGATGAGGCCAATGCGGCGCGGGCCGCGGGCTTTTCCGGCCTGACGCTCGGCCCGCGCATTTTGCGCACGGAAACGGCAGGGCTTGCGGCGCTGGCGGCACTCGGCGCCTTGCACGGCGATCTTTGAGAAAGGGAGACCCAGCATATGTTCGAATCCGCGGAACTCGGCCACACAATCGACAAGGCCACCTACGCCAAGCAGGAACCCCGCTTGCGCGCCGACCTGCTCGATGCGCAGTACGACATGGGAGAGCTGAAGAAGTACGCGGTCATCATTCTCGTCAATGGCGTCAACGGCGCTGGCAAGGGCGAGACGGTGAACCTGCTGAATGCCTGGATGGACCCGCGCCATATCCAGACGCATGCCTTCCCGCCGCCCAGCGACGAGGAGCGCGAGCGGCCCTTCATGTGGCGCTTCTGGCGAGCCCTGCCGCCCAAGGGCAAGATCGGCATTCTTTTCGGCAACTGGTATACGGACCCCATCGTCAATCGCGTGCGCAAAATCACCAAGGCGGCCGACCTCGATCAGTCGATCGAGGGGATCAACCGTTTCGAAAAAATGCTGGCGGACGAGGGTACGCTCATCCTCAAGGTGTGGATGCATCTCTCCAAGGAGGCGCAGAAGCAGCGTCTCAAGGCACTGGAGAAGAACAAGGAAACCCGCTGGCGCGTGACCAAGGCAGACTGGGAACACTTCGCCCTGTACGACAAGTTCCGCACGGTGTCCGAGCGCGTGCTGCGCCATACCAGCACGGGGCATGCGCCGTGGATCGTCGTCGAGGGCGCCGATGAACACTACCGTTCCCTGACGGTCGCCAACATCCTCCTCGATGCCTTGCGCAAGCGCCAGAAGATCGAGCAGACGCGGGGCTGGAAGGCGCGTAGCGCCGCTGCGCCGCTGCCGCAGGCGCTGGATGCGCGCGACCTCATCAACTCGCTGGACATGAGTCTGGCGCTGCCGAAAAAGCATTTCGAAAAGGAACTCGAGAAATACCAGGGGCGCCTGAATCTGCTCACGCGTCACCCGAAATTCAAGGCGCGCTCCCTCATCGTGGTCTTCGAGGGCTCGGATGCCGCCGGCAAGGGCGGCAGCATCCGCCGCATCACCGGCGCGCTCGACGCGCGCCAGTACCAGATCATTCCCGTGGCCGCGCCGACCGAGGAGGAGCGCGCCCAGCCCTACCTCTGGCGCTTCTGGCGGCAGGTGCCGCGCATCGGCCGCATCACCATCTTCGACCGTTCCTGGTACGGCCGCGTGCTGGTGGAACGCGTCGAGGGTTTTGCCCAGGAAGTCGACTGGATGCGCGCCTATGCCGAGATCAACGACTTCGAGGACCAGTTGGTACGCAACGGCGCCATCGTCGTCAAGTTCTGGCTGGCCATCACGGCGGAGGAACAGCTGAAGCGCTTCAAGGAGCGCGAGAAGACCCGCTTCAAGCGCTTCAAGATCACCGAGGAGGACTGGCGCAACCGCAAGAAGTGGGACGACTACGAGCGCGCCGTGTGCGATCTGATCGACCGCTGCAGCACGGAGATCGCACCGTGGACGCGGGTTGAGGCCAACGACAAATACCACGCCCGCATCAAGGTGCTGAAAACCTTGTGCGACCGCCTTGAGGACGCCTTGAAGTGAGCGTCTGACCAGACAGGCTGCCGACAAACGGCGGTTAAAAGGGGGTAGAGCGGTAGGAGCTGTGAATTATTTCCGCTTCCATGCTGTTTTCATGGGCTAAAATCCAAGCAAAACATTGAGTTGGGCTGGCTGTTTAACAAATATTCTCGACATGCTGACATGACTGCTCCTGAACCGATGCGGCACTATGTTTCCTGGTTCCGCCAGGCGGCACCCTATATTCACGCCTTTCGCGGCCGCACCTTCGTCATCGGCTTCGACGGCGAAGTGGCGCAGGGTGCGTTGGCGCAGTCGCTGGCGCAGGATTGCAACCTGCTCGCGGCGCTCGGCATCCGCCTCGTGCTGGTGCATGGCGCGCGGCCGCAGATCGAGGCGGAACTCGCACGGCGCGACCTCAAGGCGCGCTACCACAAGGGACTGCGCGTGACGGACGCGGCGGCGCTCGAATGCGTCAAGTCGGCCATGGGCGTCACCCGCCTGGAAATCGAGGCGTTGCTCTCGCAGGGGCTGCCGAACACACCGATGGCCGGCGCCCACATGCGCGTCACCGGCGGCAACTTCATCACCGCCAAGCCGGTCGGCGTGGTCGACGGCATCGACCACCAATTCACCGGCGCCGTGCGCAAGATCATCGCCAACGAGATCTCCGCCGACCTCGACCAGCAGAACGTGGTGCTGATCAGCCCCATCGGCGTCTCGCCGGCCGGCGAGATATTCAACCTCAGCATGGAGGAGGTGGCCGAGTCGGTGGCCATCGTCCTGAAGGCGGAAAAGCTCATCTTCCTGTGTGACGCGCCGGGCGTGATGGACGGCCGCGGCAACCTGGTGGAGGCGATGACCGCCGACGAGGCGGAGCGGGTGCTGAAGAAACCGAAGCGCCTGACCGAGGACCTTGGGCTCTACCTGCCCTGCTGCCTGCGCGCCTGCCGCGCCGGCGTCAATCGCGCCCACCTGGTCGACCGCGACGTCGACGGCGGCCTCCTCCTGGAACTGTTTACCCACGAGGGGGTCGGCACGGTCGTCACGCGCGATCCACTGGCGCGTCTGCGCGAAGCGACGATCGACGACGTCGCCGCCATTGTCGGCCTGATCGCCCCGCTGGAAGCGGATGGCACGCTGGTACGGCGCGGACGTGAATTGCTGGAGATGGAAATCGGCCGCTTTTCCGTGCTGGAGCACGACGGCGTGGTGCTCGGCTGCGCCGCGCTCTACCCGTTCAGCAAGGACAAGGCGGCGGAGCTCGCCTGCCTCGCCATCAATGCCGAATACCGCCGCCTCGGCTACGGCGAGCAGCTGCTGCAGTACATGGAGACGCGGGCGCGCAAGGCCGGCCTCAAGCGGCTGTTCGTGCTGACGACGCGCACCGCCCACTGGTTCCTCGAACGCGGCTACAAGGAGGCCGGTGTCGACCTGCTGCCAGGCAAGAAGCGGGAACTCTACAACTGGCACCGTCGCTCCAAGGTCTTCGGCAAGACCTTGTAGGGCCCCATGCTCGCCTATCTCAAAGGGCTCACCCATTCGCTGCGCTTCCGCCTCGTCGCGGCAGCCTGCCTTGTCCTCGTGCTCGTGCTGTGGGTGCAGGTGGCCAACAGCGTGCGCCTGCTCGACGACGCGCTGGTGGCCATGGAAAACCGCCACTTGGCGGAATTGCAGGTTCTGCACAACGCCTCCCTGTCGCTGCCGCTGCACGAGCGTGACCAGGCCGAACTGACGCAGCTGGTCAAGCAGCTGGGGCAGCAGAAAGGCGTCAGCTATGTCGTCCTCAAGGACGACGCGCAGCGTGTCGTCGCCGCCTCGGGCTGGGATCCGGCGCGGCCCCTGCCGCCGCCGCTGGCGGATTTCTCGCTGCTACCGCGGCAGTCCGCCCGCTTCGACGGCATGACGCCGCTACGCTTCGGCGAGCGGCTGGTCGGCAGCGTGCATTTCGGCATTGACACGCAGTTCCTGCGCCAGGCCAGCTACCAGCTGCTGTGGCAGAGCGTGGCCATCGGCTGGGGCGCCTTCCTGCTGACGGTGATCCTGCTGTCCGTGATCGGCTACTGGCTCACGCGCAATCTGCGCGTGCTGCAACGCGGCGTCGGCGCCTTGGAAAGCGGCGAAGACACCGTGCGCCTGCCGGTGGCCAGCAACGACGAGATCGGCGTGCTGACGCGGGCTTTCAATCGCATGTCGCGGGCGCTCGACGAGCGCGTCGAGGCGCTGAAAAAAAGCGAGGCGCGCTTCCATGCTATCGCCGATTACACCTATGGCCTCGAAGCCTGGTTCAATCCCAAGGGCCGCCTGATCTGGATCAACCGCTCGGTCGAGCGCATTACCGGTTACACGCCGCTCGAATGCCTGCTCTCCAGCAATCTCGTCGACATGCTGGTGTTCGACAAGGACCGCAAGCCGGCACTCGAGATGGCCCTGAAGGCGCTGCATGGCAGCACCGGCAACAACTTCGAGGTGCGCCTCCTGCACAAGAACGGCAGCATCATCTGGACGGTGATCAACTGGCAGCCGATCAACAGCCCGAGCGGCGAGTACCTCGGCTTGCGCGTTTCCTGCGACGAGATACAGCACCGCAAAGAAGCTGAGCTGAAGCTGCTCGACACCGTGGTCGAACTGCGGCGGGCGCAGGCGCTCAAGGAGTACTACCTCACCCACAGCAACGAGGAGCGCTCGCGCCTGGAAGCGCTGCTCAACGTGATGAAGGTCGGCGTGCTCTTCGTCGACGGCAATCATCGCGTCATCTACATCAACAACGCCTGCCGCGACATCTGGAAGCTGCCGCGCGACGAGAACCTGACCGGTCTGCGCGACAGCGGCATGATCGAGCGCACGGCACATCTGCGCGAGGACGATGCCGCCTATCGCAAGCACATCGAGGCGATGCTGGCCGGTGCCGACATCAGCGACGCCTTCGAGATACTGCTGCAGGACGGCCGCATCATCACCGAAGTCTCGGCGCTCGTGCCGGGGGACAAGCCGGGCCAGTTCATCGGCCGCGTGTGGATCTACGAGGATGTCACGCGGCAGAAACAGCTCGAAAGCCAGCTTATCCAGCTCGCCGAGCGCGACCCGCTCACCAACCTCTACAACCGGCGCCGCTTTCACGAGGAGATCGAGCGCATCATCGCCGACGCTTCGCGGCACAAAGCCTATGCCGGCCTGCTGGCCATCGACCTCGACGGCTTCAAGCCGATCAACGACGAGTACGGCCATCAGGCAGGGGACGAGGTACTGATCAAGCTGGCTGAGGAGGTTGGCGGCACCGTGCGGCGCAACGAGATTTTCTTCCGCGTCGGCGGCGACGAGTTCGCCATTCTTGCGCCTGACGCCGACGAGGAGGAAATGGTCGGCCTGGCGCGTCGCGTCGGCGGCAAGATCGCCGACATGCGCTTCAATTTCGCCGGCAAGGAAGTCCGCCTGACCGCCAGCCTCGGCATCGCGCTCTATCCCCTGCATGCCACCTGCAGCGAGGAAATCATTGCCCGCGCCGATTCGGCTATGTACCAGGCCAAGCTCGGCGGCAAGAATCGCTGGGCCATCTACGGCAGCGCGAAGCTGCACTGAATCGGGTTAAAATACCGCAGCAGGCCCGTAGTCACGGGCGTTTCAGTTCAGGAAAGGAATCGAGATGGGCCGCATGGTGAAATGCGTCAAGTTGGGCCGCGAAGCGGAGGGCATGGACTTCCCGCCGCTCCCGGGTGAGATGGGCAAGCGCATATTCGAAAATGTTTCGAAAGAAGCCTGGCAGGGCTGGATCAAGTTTCAGACCATGCTGATCAACGAGAATCGCCTCAGCCTTGCTGACGCCAAGGCACGCAAGTACCTTAGCGAGCAGATGGAGAAGCACTTCTTCGGCGATGGTGCCGACGAAGTTCAGGGCTACGTGCCGCCGCAACCCTGATCCCCGTCTGAGCATGAAAAAAGCCGCGCACTGCGCGGCTTTTTTTCGCCTGCCGGGAAAGTCAGCCCCTGCAGGACGGCGGTAGTGGGCGTGTCGGCAATGTTCAGCGTTTCAGCGTCTTCACGCCGTCTGCCCCGGCCAGCAACGCCACGTCCGCGCCGCGCAGGGCGAAGAGGCCGTTGGTGACGACGCCGACGATGGCGTTGATGCGGGTTTCCAGCGCCGCCGGGTCGGTGATCGCAAGGCCCTTCACGTCGAGGATGATATTGCCGTTGTCGGTGGTGAAGCCTTCGCGCAACACCGGCTCGCCGCCCAACCTGGCCAGTTCGCGCGCCACGTAGGCGCGCGCCATGGGGATGACTTCCACCGGCAGGGGAAACTTGCCCATGACCTTCACCAGTTTCGACGAGTCGGCGATGCAGACGAACTTCCGTGCCACGGCGGCGACGATCTTCTCGCGCGTCAACGCACCGCCGCCGCCCTTGATCATGGCCATGCCTTCGGTGATCTCGTCGGCGCCGTCCACATACACCGCAAGCTCGTCCACCTCGTTCAGGTCGAGCACCTTGATGCCGTGGCCGGCAAGGCGCTTCGCCGTGGCTTCGGAACTGGCGACGGCAGCGGGGATGCGATCCTTGATCTTGCCGAGTTCGTCGATGAAGCAGTTGGCGGTGGAGCCGGTGCCGACGCCGATGATGGCGCCCGGCACCACGTATTCGATGGCGGCGCGCGCCACCGCCTGCTTGAGTTCGTCCTGGGTCATGGCGGAATTATCCGGATGGAAATTGGACGCATCATAGCGGCAATCCGCGTGCGGCGGACGCAAGCCATTTTCTCAGCCGATAAGCGTTACTTCTTCCGCGCCGGCGGCAGGTCGGTGCACACGCCTTGGAAAAAAGAGAAAAAAGAAGAAAAAAGGAAAAAAGGGGCCAGGCTCTGAGGTTTCCCCACGAATAATTCTTTCATAACAGTATGCTATGGCGTAGAGTTTGCGCCAAAAGCTTTGCGGTAGTGAATCGTGCTCGCATGGCGTTGATCTTTTTCCTTGTCAGTGACCAAACTTTCAAGGAGACCAAGCCATGCGAACGACGACGATTGTCGTCGCGAGTACTCGCGGATTGCAAAGGCTATATGCATGCGGTGCGTTGGCAGCGGTTGGTGGATCTCAGTGGTGCCGCGCTCAATGGGCAAGCCCTCGCCCTCACGCAACTGGCACTGGGCAGCGCCGCAACGACGGCTCTGCGGCACCGGGTAAAAGCAGTGGGTCGCCTGCTCGGCAGCAGCACGTTTGCCGCCGAGCATCTTGATGTGTACCGAACACTGGCAGCCCGTTGGCTTACCGAGGTAAGTCCGCTCCTCATCGTCGTTGACTGGTCCAGTCTCTCGGCGGATTTGCGCTGGCACTGGTTGCGTGCATCGGTCGTGGCCGAGGGCCGTTCGATCACACTCTATGAAGAAGTCCATCCGCGCTGCCATCTGGGCGCCTACGTTGTGCACCAGCGATTTCTTGAACGCCTGGCCTGTGTGCTGCCTGAACAATCTTCCGCCCCCATCATCCTCACCGATGCGGGCTTTCGCGGTACCTGGTTTGCCCTGATCAAGTCACATGGCTGGCAATGGGTAGGACGTATCCGTAACCGGGAGTTTGTCTGCGGGGTGATGGCCGGTCAGCGTGAGGCCGCTCACAAGAAGAGTCTGCGCTGGTTTCCGGCCAAGACACTCTATGGGGGTGCGAACAAGATCAGCGAAGACCTGGGGCTGTTCGACACCACCCGCAACAAACCGAATCGCAGTCGTCTCGTGCGCGTCAAACGCCTGCCCACTGGACGCAAACACCGCCATCCTAGCGGCAAGGAGTGCCGTGACACGCAATCCAGGAAGATCGCTGCCGCGGCGCGTGAGCCATGGTTGCTGGCATGCTCACCGGCGCTGGCGCACCTGAGTGCGGAAGCCGTCGTGTTGCTCTACGCGCAGCGGATGAAGATCGAGCAGAGCTTTCGCGATACCAAGAACGAACGACTGGGATTGGGGCTGACCCGCTCGCTCTCCCACGGACAACGGCGGCTGGAAGCCTTGCTGCTGATCGGCCACGTCGCCTCTATCGCAAAGCGCCTGATCGGTGAGGCAGCCAGGTCCATGCAACTTCAACTCGACCTGATCAGCCGGAAACAGGCGAAGCATCATCAGCGTGCCGAGATATCCTTGCTGACACTCGCAACACGCGTCTTGGCAAGACCTGAATTGATGCGCAAAATCGGCAACCCGCTTGCACACATTCATCGCTTGCGATCTCAGATAACAACCGTCTCGGCCTCAATACCTGCCAATCAACGTCATAATTCGTGGGGAAACCTCAGGGCCAAGCTCGAATTGATTCTTGAACAAGCTTGCCCCTCCCGCAAAAGTCAGTCCCCGCAATACGGCTAGCCAACGAACCGAGGGTTCGACTTGATCTCCCTGAAACATCAATCTCGCGGCTTCCCCTTCTCGAGCTTCTCGTGGTCGTGGCCATTATGGTTCGGCTCGCCAGCTCCGTTGCCTCGCGCTATTTCACCCAAGTCGAGAAGGATAATTATCTGCTGGAACCTGCCCGCTACGTTGTGCGCAACCCAGTGCGGGCGGGGGTGGTGGCCGATGCCGGGCAATGGCCCTGGAGCCGCTATGGCGCCATCACCGGGACCGCGTCCGTGCCGGGGTGGGGCTGCCGGATCTGTGAGAAGACTTGCGTAATCAGATCTATCTCGGCAGTGAACGCTTCGTGGCGCGCATGCAACTGCGCATCCCCGTTGACGCCGATCTGGCCGAAATGCCGCGCATGCAACGCCAGCCGAGTGCCAAGCCGCTAGCCTACTATCGCAGCCGTACCGATGATCCGCAGCAGGGTATGGCGCTGGCCTATCGCTCGGGCGACTATTCGCTGAAAGTCATTGCCGAGCATTTCGGCTTTCATTACTCAACCGTCAGCCGGGCCGTCAAGCGATACGAAGAAAATGATGAGAGGTTGTGATGTGGTGATACAAGACCTGACCCTTTATGTCTTTGTTTATGCTCTTAGTGGCGCGATACTGGCTTATCGCGCCACAAAATAGCGAGAATATTGACAAATTACGCCAATAAACCTACAATTATGGCGCGAAACAAATAAATGCACGCCATAAAAAGTGACTCATGCCAAAAAAACTCCCTGACGATCTAGCCACAAAAATCGAGGCGGAGATTGCCCGTCATCCGGAAGGCGTGGGTATTGTCGAACTGCACGCAGCCTTGGCCGACACTGTCAGTCGCCGTACCCTGCAACGGCGCCTGGGTGACCTGGCTGAACAAAAAAATATTTCTTTGATCGGCAAGGGCCGCGGGCTGCGCTATTGCAAGCCAAGAATCCTTGAACTCAACATTACCGAGCAGACTCATGCGAAGGACGAGGTGAGCGCCGAGGTTTACGTCCCCGTCTCGTCCACCGGACAAGAAGTCCTCGACTACGTCCGTCAACCCATCCAACACCGCAAACCGGTGGGCTATGGCCGCGAATTTCTGGAGGCATATCGCCCGAACGAAACGGCTTATCTGCCGCCGGAAATCCGCGAGCACCTGCACAACATCGGCCGTTCACCCAACTGTGAGCGCCCGGCGGGCACCTATGCGCGCGATATCCTGGGGCGCCTGCTGATCGACCTGTCCTGGGCATCCAGCCGGCTCGAAGGCAACACCTACACTCGTCTCGACACACAAAACCTGATCGAGCTGGGACAAGCGGCCGAAGGCAAAAACCGCCGCGAGGCGCAGATGATCCTCAACCACAAGGCTGCCATCGAACTGCTGGTGGAGCAGGCCGAGGATATCGGTTTCAACACCTTCACCTTCTTCAACCTGCACGCGCTGCTGTCCGAGAACCTGCTCGCCGATCCCAGCAAGAGCGGGCGCTTGCGCCAGCGTATCGTGGAGGTCAGCGGCACGGTGTTTCACCCACTGGGCATCCCGCAGCAGATCGACGCCTATTTCCGCATGATCCTCGCCAAGGCCGACGCCATCCAGGACCCGTTCGAGCAGGCCTTTTTCATCATGGTCCACATCCCCTACCTGCAACCCTTCGCAGACGTGAACAAGCGGGTATCCCGGCTGGGTGCCAACATCCCGCTCATCAGGCGTAATCTCTGCCCCCTGTCCTTCATCGACGTGCCCGAACGGGCCTATGTCGAAGGCACCCTGGGCGTGTACGAGATGAAGCGGGTGGATCTGCTGCGGGACGTGTTTGTGTGGGCCTACGAACGCTCCTGCCAGCGCTATATGGCCATCCGCGAAACCGTTGCCGAGCCTGACCCCGTGCGCCTACGTTACCGCGAAGCGCTGATCGCCATCGTGGCCGAGATCGTGCGCGGACGGCAGACGCCCGGCGAGGCGGCGGTGCATGCCGTGGCGGCAAGCCTGGTTTCGCCGCCAGACCTGGACCGGGTGATCGCGCTGGTCCTGGAAGATCTGGCCAACCTGCACGAAGGCAATGTCAGCCGCTATCGGCTGCGACTGTCCGAGTACCGGGCATGGCAACCGATGCAGCAGGGCGGGGCGGCATGATGGTGGAGAGATTGAAAACGGGCTGGCGCAGGGTGAAGCTCGGCGACGTGGGGCGGTTGTCCAAGGCGCGATGCGCCGATCGGTTGGTGTGGCTGCAGGGGGCAGGTCAGTGAGCCGGGCATCATTTCGGCGAGCATGTTGGGGAGGAGGGGCGATGAGGTCGACGCGGCGGTGGCATGCCCGGCATAATGTCGTTTTCTCCAGAGCGATACCGCCATGATCCACACTCCCCCCGGCCAGTGGCCCGAGCCCGGCCCCGACTATCTCGCCAGCGCACGCTTCCTCGATTCCGCTACGCCCTCCGTGCGCCGCTTCGCCGAGGATGCCGTCGCCGGCGCCACGAGCGACATCGAGAAAGCCGTGCGGCTCTTCTATCGCGTCCGCGACGGCTGGCGCTACGATCCCTTCACCATGAGCCTTGACCCTGAGCCGTACGTTGCCAGCAACGTGCTGAAAGCCAAGGCCGCCTACTGCCTGCCGAAGGCGATCCTGCTCGCCGCGGCGGCGCGCGCCGTGGGCATTCATGCGGCAATCGGTCTCTCCGACGTGGAGAACCACCTCACCACGGAGAAGCTGAAGACGATGATGGGCGGCAAGACGCTGTTCATGCATCACGGTTACGCCGTGCTGTATCTCGGCGGCAAATGGGTGAAGGCGGCACCAGCCTTCAACATTGAAATGTGCGGGAAGTTCCACGTCCATCCCACCGAGTTCGACGGCACGGGCAATGCCATCTTCCAGGAATACGACATGAAGAACCGCCGCCACATGGAGTATGTGCGCGACCACGGTTGCTGGTCGGATTTCCCTTTCGAGAAAGTGATGGCGGATTTCCGTGCCTTCTATCCGGCGGAGGCCTACAAGACTTTCGATCCGGGCGAGCTGTTCGAGGACGGCACAGCGGTCCGCACAGTGACCAGGTAAGGGCCGATGTACCACGGCGAACGATTCAACGCCTACAGTCATCTGCTCGGCGCCTTGTTCGCGCTGGTGGGCGCCGGGGTGCTGATCGTACTGGGGGCCATGAAACAGGATGTCTGGAGGATCGTCAGCTTCTCCATCTATGGCGCCAGCCTCGTGACGCTCTACAGCGCCTCCACGCTGTACCACAGCACGCGCGGTCGGCTGAAGGCGTTCTTCCGCAAACTCGACCACACGTCCATCTATCTGCTCATCGCCGGCAGCTATACGCCCTTCACCCTGGTCACCCTGCGCGGCCCCTGGGGCTGGTCGCTGTTCGGCGTCATCTGGGGACTCGCGATTCTGGGCATCGCGCAGGAGTTCTGGCTGGGCAAGCGAACGCGCGTACTGTCCCTGATTATCTATGTGCTCATGGGCTGGATCGCGCTGGTGGCCGTCCTGCCGCTGGTGGAAGCGCTGTCGCTGGCCGGTTTCGCCTGGCTCGCAGCCGGCGGCCTGGCCTACACGGTCGGCATCGTCTTCTATGTCTACGACGAGAAGTTCGCCCACTGGCACGGCATCTGGCATCTTTTCGTCGTGGCGGGCAGCGCGATACACTACTTTGCCATCCTGCGCTACGTAGCGTAATTTTTTCACTTCCCAACGACTCGGGACCCAGGGATCGACATGCCAGAACGCAAACTGTTTTCTCCCTTCAAACTAGGCGGTCTGACACTGCCCAACCGCATCGCCATGGCGCCGATGACGCGCTGCCGTGCCACCACCCCGGCCTTCGCGCCGACGCCGATGATGGTCGAGTACTACGGCCTGCGCGCCGATGCCGGGCTGATCGTCTCCGAAGGCATCCCGGTCTCGAAACAGGCGCGCGGCTACGCCTACACGTCGGGCCTCTATTTGGCCGAACAGATCGTCGGCTGGCAGGCGGTGACGCACGAGGTGCATAAACAGGGCGGACGCATCTTCGCCCAGCTGTGGCACTGCGGGCGCATCAGCCACGGCAGCCTGCGCGAGGACAACGCGCCGCCGGTCGGCCCCAGCACGATTGTCGCCAACGGCAAGTCGCTGGCGCTCGACCGCAGCACCGGCCAGCCGGCGCTGCTCGCTTGCGAAGCGCCGCGCGCCCTGTCGTCGGCGGAGGTGAAAGGCGTCATCGGCGAATTCGTGCAGGCGGCGCAGAACGCCATTGCCGCCGGCTTCGACGGCGTGGAGATTCACGGCGCCAACGGCTACCTGCTCGACCAGTTCCGCTGTCCGTACCTGAACGATCGTCGCGACGAATACGGCGGCTCGCTGGAGAACCGCTGCCGCCTGCACCTCGACATCGCGCGCGAAGTGGCCGCTGCCGTCGGCGCGGAACGCACCGGCATCCGCCTCTCGCCGCTGGGCCAGGCCAGCGACATGCAGCCCGACCCCGAGCCGATGACGACTTACGCCTACCTCGCCGGCGAGCTGCAGAAGATCGGTCTGGCCTATCTGCACCTCTACGACCAGTCGATGAGCTGGATTCACGACCCCGCCAGCGAACTGCTGAGCATGCTGCGGGCACAGTTCACCCATGCCCTCATGCTCTGCGGCGGTTTCGATGCGGCCAAGGCAGAAGCGGCACTCGCCGCCGGCAGCGGTGACCTCATCGTCTTCGGCAAGCCTTTCATCTCCAACCCCGACCTGGTCTCCCGTTTGCGCCAGGGCGTGGAGATTGCGCCGTGGGACAGCAAGACCTTCTACACAGGCGGCCACAACGGCTACCTGGATTACCCGAGCTTTTCTGCCTGAGGCTGCGATGACGACCCCCGCCTTTGAAACCCTCAAGATCGAACGGCACGATGCCGTCGCCACGGTCGAGCTGAACCGGCCGGAAAAGGCCAACGCCATGAACCTGCGCATGTGGCTGGAGCTGCGCGAGGCCTTCAAGTGGATCGACGAGGATGCCTCGGTGCGGGTTGCCGTGCTGCGTGGCACTGGCCCGGCCTTCACCGCCGGCATCGACCTGGAACTTCTCGCCGGCGTGCGCCAGGAGATCGCCGATGCCTGCGACGGCCGCATGCGCGAAAAGCTGCGCCGCATGATCCTCGACCTGCAGGATTCGCTCACCGCCATCGAACGCTGCCGCAAGCCGGTGCTGGCCGCCATCCATGGCTATTGCCTCGGCGGCGGCATCGACCTCATCTGCGCCTGCGACATGCGCTATTGCAGCAGCGATGCCCAGTTCAGCATCAAGGAGATCGATGTCGGCATGACAGCCGATGTCGGCACGCTGCAGCGCCTGCCCAAGCTGATCGGCGAAGGCATGGTGCGCGAGCTGGCCTACACCGGCCGCGCTGTGGCCGGGCCGGAGGCGAAGGAGATTGGCCTGGTCAACCACAGCTACGCCAGCGCCGGCATGCTCTTCCATGAAGTGGCGAAGATCGCCGCGACCATCGCCGGCAAGTCGCCGCTGTCGATCCGCGGCATCAAGGAGATGATCACCTATGCACGCGACCACTCCGTCGCCGACGGCCTCAACTACGTCGCCACCTGGAACGCCGCCATGCTGCTGTCCGAGGATCTGAATGAGGCCATGACGGCTGCGCGCGGCAAGCGGGCGGCGAAGTTCAGGGACTGAGCGAAAACCGGCAGCCGGATTGCAGGCTGGACCATGGGCGCGGATAGCCAGCTGCTCCAGCTCATCCAGCAGTGGGGCTACGTTCTGGTATTTCTGGGTGCGCTGCTCGAAGGAGAAACGATGCTGCTCCTGGCCGGCCTGGCCGCCCACAACGGCCACCTGGCGCTGCCCCCGATCATCCTGCTGGCCGTGGCAGGAGGTTTTCTCGGAGACCTGGTTTTTTTCTTCCTCGGCCGCCGCTATGGCGGCCGCCTGCTGGCCCGATTCCCGTCCCTGCGGCGTTCCGCTGCCCGCGCCAACGAACTGTTCATGCGCCATCACGCGCCTTTCATCCTCGCCAACCGCTTTCTTTACGGACTACGGATCGCCGGCCCGGTTGCGATCGGCATGAGTGCCCTCCCGGCCACACGCTTCGCCTTGATCAATCTGGCAGGCGCCGTTCTCTGGGCGTGCGTCATCGTCGGCGCGGGCTATCTGTTCGGACAGGCGGTAGAACTGCTGCTGGGAGACGCGCGTCGAGTCGAGGAGGGCTTGCTGGGCGGCATCGTCCTGATCGCGGCGCTGTTCTGGGCCTTCAGGTGGCTGCGCAGGCATTATTAGGGTTAGGGGTTAGGGCTTCCCCGGCGGGCAGCGCACGGCCAAAGTCCTTGCCGCCGTCCTGTGGGAGCTGACTTTTGCGCCGGCCCCGATCCTGAACGGCTGTTGCGCAAGCAGAAAGTTACAATGTCCGCTCGGCAACAATAGGGAGCGGAGCATGGCATTCATCTACCGTGTCGCCTCGACGGCGTCGCAGGACCGGCTGGAAAAACTCATCGAGGAGCGTCTCAAGCCGAAGGCCAACCAGGCGCGCGTCGACGAAAAAATCTGGAACCTCTTCGGTGAGCGCTGGGCGGTGATGTTCACCGACCTCTCCGGTTTCTCGCGCCGGGTTGCCGATTTCGGTGTCATCCACTTCCTGCAGACCATCTACGAATCAAACCGCCTGCTGGTGCCCCTGATCGAGGAACACAGCGGCATTCTGCTCAAGGTCGAGGGTGACTCCATGCTGGTAATCTTCCGCGACGTCGACGAGGCCATCGCCTGTTCGATTGCAATGCAGCGCCGCACCCGCGAATACAACCGCAAGCGGCCCAAGGCGGAGGAGGTGCTGCTGTGCGTCGGCCTCGGTTACGGCGACATGCTGCGCATCGGCGACAGCGATGTCTTCGGCGCCGAAGTGAATGCCGCCAGCAAGTTGGGCGAGGATTACGCGCGGCCCTACGAGATTCTCGTCACCGGCGAGGTGAAAAAGGCAGCGCGCGTTCGCAAGGGCATCGGTTTCAGCCGCATCAAGGCGGTGCCGCCCGGCGCCGAGGCTGCCTACCGCCTGAAATACGAATGAGGCACCGCATCTTCGTCTTTGTCCTCGTCTCCGTCCCCGGCGTGGCGAAGTGCGGCCTTCTTCCCCGGGTTGTGGTGCTATTCTGAAACCATGCCTCAACTGCTTTCCCTCTCGCGCGCGGCACGCCTGGTCGGCACCAGTCGCGTGGCGCTGCAGCTGAAGATCCGCAGCGGCGACCTGCCGTCCTTCGACGGCATGGTGACGACGGCCGACCTGCTGCGCCTCTACCCCGACATTCGCATCGAGGAGGACGGCGGCTTCGAGCAGGTCATGCAGATCAAGGCGCACGCCTTCGGCAAGCGCGTACGCGAGCGCATGCTGCCGAGCCAGGAAATCCTCTCCCAGCGACTGTTCGAGCAGAGCACCGAACTGGCCGACCTGCGCGCCCACTTGCAGTCCTACCATGCCATGTTCGAGCGGCTGCGCGCGCATATGGACACATTGGCCGAACGCGCCACCCCCTCGGCGCGGGAGGCGATCTGGGCCCTGGAAGCCCAGTTCGACCAGGAACTGGGGTCGGTGCTTGGCACGGCCGCAGCGGATGCCGTCAGCGTCATGGATGATATGCTCAGGGTCATGTCTGCCCATGTCACACTGCGGCCGAGCAACCACGACTTCTTCGTGGAGGGCAACGACACGTTGCTGGAAGCAGCCCTGGGGGCCGGGCTGGCGGTCAATTACGGCTGCAGCAATGGCAACTGCGGCCTGTGCAAGGCGCGCGTGATATCGGGCCAGGTGCAGAAGGTGCGGCCGCACGACTATGTGTTCTCGGAGGCGGAGAAGAACCAGGGCTACACCCTGCTTTGTGCGCATGCGGCGGTCGGCGACCTGGTCCTCGAGTTGCTGGAAACCGGCAGCGCCGACGACATTCCGCAGCAGCAGATCGTCACGCGCATCAAGGCCATCAGTGCGCTCGGCGACGAGGTCCGCCTGCTGCACCTGCAATCCCCGCGCAACAACCGCCTGCGCTTTCTCGCCGGCCAGAGCGTTACCCTCACCGCCGGCGAGGCCTCGGCGCAATTGCCCATCGCCAGTTGTCCCTGCGACGACCGCAACCTGCATTTCCATATCGTGCGCGATGCGAATGACGACTTCGCCCGGCAGGTGTTCGAGGTCCTCGGCACCGGCGATGCGGTCACCGTCTTCGGCCCCTGGGGGAATTTCGTCCTGCGCACCGACTCGCCGCGGCCGATCCTGTTCGTCGCCGGCGATGCCGGTTTCGCGCCGATCAAGGGCCTCATCGAGCATGCCCTGTCGCTCGACACGGCTGAACTGCTGCACCTTTACTGGCAAGCGTCCGCGCCGAGCGGGCATTACCTTGCCAACCTCTGTCGCTCCTGGGTTGAGGCGCTCGACAATTTCCGCTATACGGCACTGGTAGACGTCGGCGCAGATGGCCTTGTCGAGTGCATGGTGAAGGACCACGCCGACCTGACCGCTTTCGACCTCTATCTCGCCGGTTCCGGCGCTTTTGTCGGGGCTGCGACAAAAGCCCTCGCGCAACAGGGTTTTCCACCCTCGCAGCTGCTTGCCACGGTGACATAAATTTCGTTGCCGCTGCTATCAGCGCGTTCTGTTCGCCCTCATCGGCCGAGCGGCTTAACATGCTTATGTGACCATGAAGACACAGCACAGAATCATTCCCGTCTTGCCCGCCCCAACCACCGACACGGCGGATGTGGCGGCAACGGCGTGCGAGAATGCTGAGCCCTATGCCCTGATGGTGCTGGGCAACAGCATGCTGCCGGAGTTTGCCGAGGGCGAGATCGTTGTCGTCGAGCCGGAAGGCCTGGCGCGCGACGGCAGCTATGTCGTCGCCCACCATGATGGTGAACTCATTTTCCGCCAGTTGCAGTTACGCGACGGACGCTGGCGGCTGCATCCGCTCAACCCGGCCTACACGGACGCCGAGATCGTTGGCATCGAGGCCGTGCGCGGCGTCGTTATCCAGAAAAGCCGCCCCGGATCACGCCGCTCGCGCAAGTCCTACGTAGATTAAGAGGAAGTCCCTTCATGCCCTACTACCTCTACAAGGTTTTCGAAACGCCGATTCTCCGCCTGGAAAAAATCGAGAGCCACGACTCCTTCAAGGAAGCCTCCGCACGCGCCAAGGCGCTGCGCCGCGACTTGGCGCTGTCGGAAGGCTGCGCCGTGAAGACCATCTTCGCCGACAACGAACTGCTGGCCGAGGACATTCTTTCCCAGGTACGCGAAGCCCCGCCCGAGCCGGGCGACGATTAGCGCGGCCTTGCATGGACGAAACCGCTTTTCGGCAGGCACGCCAGGCGGCCGTCCCGCATCCCTGTGTGTTCGAGAAAGCACTGCTCGCCGCTTGCTGTACCTGTCGCCTGGCGCAGCGCCGAAACATCGCCGAGCGCGAAGTTGTCGCCTGCACCGATGCCGCGGCGCTCGAGGCTTGCGCCAGACTGCTGGCGTTGCTGCGGCGCAACGCCACTTTCTCCCTGCATCTGTCGCATCCGCATGAACGGCTCACCCATGCCCAGGAAATCAAGGTGCAGTGCGGCGGCCTGGCGGGCCTGCAGCGCGTACTTGCAGGCGCAGAGGCCATCGGGGATGTAAGCCTGCTGGTGCAGTCGGCGCGGCAGGCGCAGGGCGGACTGGAAGGGCTGCCCTATTCGGAGATCGTGCAGTCGGTGGCGGCCTACCGATTGCGCAGACGGAGCGGACAGTCATGAACACGATCGGCCTGGCGCTTCTGAAAGAAACCGTGCAGGCTAACTGCGACATCGCGGATGCACGCCATGCCCGCGAGATGACGATGTGCAACTATCTGCTGGCCATGCGCGAGTTGTACCGCTGGCAGGCAGGTCTGTCCCTGCGCCAGCCGCTGCAGCAGGCCGAACTGAGTGCCTGGATCGTGCGGCGGGAAACGCTCTGGAACACGCTGGAGGATGCCGAATTTCGCGCCCTGCCGATTGGCGGCGGTTGTGATCCCTTTGACAATGCGGCCATCAACGAGGCCCTCGCGCCGCAGGGTCTGGTCTATGCCGGCGGGCTCGGCCGCTGGGGCAAACCGCACTTTTTCCTTGGCGATCTGGCACGGCAGGAAACCCGCCACGGACTGACCGTGCTGGTGTCGGATCGCGAACACGCGCGCGACCTGTTCGCTCCGCCGGCGGCCATGCGCGAGGGCAAGGTGTTTCTGCGCCTGGACGCACTGCGGCGCTGGCTGTGGGAGAAGACTGAAATCTGGGGTGTGCACCAGGTTGATGGCGCGTTGAAGGCCGCACTGGACGAATACGGCTTTGCCGATGACGCCGAAGCTGCCCTGGAGCGCATGGCGGTCCGTGAAAGTGAAACATTGATCCTGCACGAGGTCGGTGAGGGCATGGCGGAACCGCTACTTGGCCCGGCCTGGCGCGAGATGCTCGGCGGGCTGTCCCAACGGCGCGCCGAACTGCTGGCGCGCGCCGTGCGCGACCATCTGGCGGATTGCCTGTCTACCTTGCCGGCGCTAGTCGGGCGCGGCACCGCACCTTCTATCCATTTTTACTTCGCCAACCTCGACGGGCTGCGCCGCAGTCTCTTCCCGCGGCTGGCGGCAGCCTACATCTCCTGGCGGAAAACGGGCGATGACGCCGATATGCGCCTGGCTTTCCTGGATGGGCAGACGCACTGGCGGGAAGCCGCGCTACGCCTGCTGGCCGCCTGGCAGAAAGACCCCGGCGTAGCGGAGAATCTCTTCTCGGAATGGGTGGACGCGCACGGTCCGCTGATGCTCTAGCAGCCCCGGGGGGCCTTGCGTGCCCGCAAATGAAAACGCCCTCGCTCCGTCTGGAGGGAGGGCGTCGCAAGAAATCGCTTGCGCTTACTTCAGGTGCTTATTGACGTGCTTGGTCATCTCGAACATCGAGACCTGACCTTTGCCGCCGAAGATGGACTTGAGCTTCTCGTCCGCATTGATCATGCGCCGGTTGATGGCATCCTGCAGCTTGTTCTTCTTGATGTAGTCCCATATTTTTTTGGTGACTTCCGTGCGCGGAATCGGTATGGCGCCAACAACGGCGGCCAGCACGGCGCTGGGGGTCATCGGCTTCATGAAAGCGGGATTGGGCTTGCGCTTGACGGCCGGTTTCTTGGCAACGGCTTTCTTGGCAGGCTTCTTCGCAGCAACCTTCTTTGGCGCTGCTTTCTTGGCGGGGGCCTTTTTGGCTGCCGGTTTTTTTGCGGCGGCTTTCTTCGGTGCGGCTTTCTTGGCTACCGGTTTTTTGGCGGCGGGTTTCTTTGCTGCGGGTTTCTTCGCAGCGGGCTTCTTCGGCGCTGCTTTTTTGGCTGTGGCCATCTTCACCTCCTGAATAGTGATTACACCTGAAAACACCACGAATCTCCTTGCGGTACGCAGCAAGAATGGAGCGAAGCATGCTCATGCCAGAACGATTTGTCAATCGTTTTTCAGAGGGGAATGCAACTTTTTTCACTCTGCTGTTGCATCCGTCTTGATTGGGCGGAAGCGACTCCGGTTTTTGCAGGCCGCATCACGCGCCGCTGTCGAGCCAGGTACCGAGTCCCTGCGCGTTGAGTTCGACGTCGACCGCCATCAGCCGGAGAAGCGCGTCTGGCGCCATTCTCCAGCCGTGTTGCTGCGCCTCTCCGAGGAGGAGGGCGACAAGGCCGTCCTTGATCAGGTCATGGCGTTTCGTGCCTGCATCGCGATGGCGCAGGGCGACGGCGACGTGTGCGTCGATGAGCCGGTGCAGATCGGCGCCGAGTCGCGGCACGTCCTGTACGCGGCCGTAGTGGGTGACGTAGATCGCCTCCGGCCTCAGGGCGAGGAGCCGGTCGATCGAGGCGTGCATGGCCGCCGGCTCGAACTGCACCGGCGTGGTGGTCGGGAAGACGAACTGCCGGCTGTCGCTGTCCAGCTCGCGGTAGGACAGACCGAACATGTCGCCGGCAAAAATGTGGCCGGAGCGGCCATCACGGATGCAAACGTGGTGGCGGGCATGGCCGGGCGTGTCGAGAAAGGCCAGTTCCCTGCCACCGAGACGGATCGTGGTTCCCTCGGACGTCTCCAGTATGCGTTCGGCCGGAACCGGCAGGATCTCGCCATACATCTGCCGGGCTTGCGCTTCACCGTAGACGGCGTTGGTGCCGGCTACCAGCCTGGCAGGATCGGCCATATGACGCGCGCCGCGCGGGTGCACCGTCAGGCAGGCATGGGGCAGGGCCTGCATCAGCGCACCCGCGCCGCCGGCATGGTCGAGGTGGATGTGGGTGAGGATGATGTACTCGACTTGCTCCGGCGTCAGCCCCTTGGCCTTGAGTGCATCCAGCACGATGGGCAGTGAGGCGTTGGTGCCGGTGTCGACCAGGGCGGCATGGTCATCCTCGACGATGAGGTGGATGGCCGCCAGTTGCGACCGGCCGAAACCCGAATCGATGGCGCTGATGCCGTGTTCGTAGTCGGTGATGTTTGGCATGCCCAGTACCCCGCAGGGTGCCGCCGGATTCCAGCAACCTGGCTTCAGAGATAGGCCTGGCCGATGAACCAGGCGACGGCGGCCGTGAAGGCCGAGCAGGGAATGGTGAGGATCCAGGCCCAGACGATGTTGCCGGCCAGGCCCCAGCGCACCGCCCTGAGTTTTCGCGAAGAGCCGACGCCGATGATGGCGCCGGTGATGGTGTGCGTCGTGGACACCGGAATGCCGGCGAGGGAGGCGATCGTCAGCGTGATGGCGCCACCGGTCTCGGCGCAGAAGCCGCCGACCGGCTTGATCTTGGTCAGCCGCTGCCCCATGGTCTTGACGATGCGCCAGCCGCCGAACATCGTGCCCAGTGCAATCGCCACGTAGCAGGACAGGATCACCCAGTTGGGCGGGCGTGCGGCATCGGCCGACAGATAGCCGCCGGAGATCATGAGCAGCCAGATGATGCCGATGGTTTTCTGTGCATCGTTGGCACCATGGCCGAGACTGTAATAGCTGGCGGAGATGAGCTGCAGCCGCTTGAACCAGCGGTCCACGCGCGAAGGCGGCATTCGCCTGAACAGCCAGGACACCATGAGCATCAGCATGCCACCGAGAAGGAAACCCAGCGCGGGAGAAATGACAATGAACAGCAGCGTCTTGCCGATGCCGGAGCCGATCAGCCCGACCGTGCCGACCTTGGCGACGATGGCGCCGATCAGGCCGCCAATGAGGGCATGCGAGGAGCTCGAGGGCAGGCCGTAGTACCAGGTGAGGATGTTCCAGGCGAGCGCGCCCACCAGCGCGCCGAAAATCACGTAGTGATCGACGAAGGCCGGGTCGACGATGCCCTTGCCGATGGTGGCAGCCACCTTGAGATGGAAAATGAAGAGGGCGGCAAAGTTGAAGAAGGCGGCGAAGGCCACGGCATGGTGCGGCCGCAGCACGCCGGTGGACACGACCGTGGCAATGGAATTCGCCGCATCATGAAACCCGTTCATGAAGTCGAACGCCAGGGCGAGGACGATGAGAAAGACAAAAACCTCGAAGCTCATGGGGGCCGTACCGTTGAAGCTGCGGATTACGAATTCTCGAGGACAATGCCCTCAATGAGGTTCGCCACGTCTTCGCAGCGGTCGGTGATGGCTTCCAGCATTTCGTAGATCGAGCGCAGCTTGATGACCTGGCGCACGTCAGGTTCGTCGCGGAAGAGCTTGGCCATGGCCGCGCGCATGACGTGGTCCGCCTCCGACTCGAGGCGGTCGACCTCCTGGCACACGGCCATGATGGTGTGTGCGTTCTTCATGTCGGAGAGCAGGCTCACCGCTTCCTTGACCTTTTCCGCGCAGGCGACGCAGATGCCGGCAAGCTTGCGCGCCTCGGGGGTCACCTCGCGCACGTCGTAGAGGAACAACGACTGGGCCACGTCCTCGATGAGATCGAGAATGTCGTCCATGTTGGTGATCAGTCCGTGGATGTGCTCGCGATCGAGCGGCGTGATGAAGGTTGTATGCAGCAGCTCAACCGCAGCGTGCGTGATCTTGTCGCCGTTCTTCTCGATGGATTCGATGTTGTAGGCGCGCCGCTCGACGTCGTCGAAGCAGCCCATCAATTCATCGAGTTCCTTGCTGGCCCGTACGATATGCTCGGCCAGGTCGACGAAATGGTCGAAAAAACGGCCCTCCTTGGGCATGAAGCTACCAAACATGGTGTGTCCTGGTGTCGAGTTGTTCTGGTTGGTGCTGCCGGATCAATGTGTCAATGGGTCATTGGCGACAGCGGAATGCATTCTACGCGAGCACGCCGTGCCGGCATATCCCTGCAGATCAATGCAATACGAGTAATTCCACCTCGAACACCAGGGTCGCATTGGGCGGGATGACGCCGCCGGCGCCGCGGGCGCCGTAGCCCAGCTCGGGCGCAATAGTCAGCTTGCGTACGCCGCCGACCTGCATGCCCTGCACGCCCTCGTCCCAGCCGCGGATCACGTAGCCGGCACCAAGCGAGAATTCGAACGGTTCGTTGCGGTCCTTGCTCGAGTCGAACTTCGTGCCGTCCGTCAGCCAGCCGGTGTAATGCACGGAAACAGTCTGGCCGAGCGCAGCGACGGCGCCGCTGCCGAGCGTGACGTCTTCATAAATCAATCCGCTGGGGGTGGTGGTCTGGCTCATGCTGCATCCTTTCGGGAAAAGGTTATTTTACCTTGCGCTTCGCCGCGAACCGCTGGCGGAACTTCACCAGTTTGGGCGCCACGACGAACTGGCAGTAGGGCTGCCGTTCGTTATTGCGGAAATAGCGCTGATGATGATCCTCGGCCGGGTAGAAGGTTGCGGCCGGCGACAACGTCGTCACCATGGGCGCAGCGAAGGTATTTTCCGCAGCCAATTCACTCAGCAGGGCCTGTGCCTCGGCCTGCTGCTGCGGCGAGTGGAAATAGATCGCCGAGCGGTACTGCGTGCCGACGTCGTTGCCTTGGCGGTTCAGCGTGGTCGGATCGTGGATGGTGAAAAACACCTCAAGCAGCTCGCGGTAGGTGATCTGTGCGGGATCGAAACTCACCTGCACGACTTCGGCATGGCCGCTGTTGCCGCTGCATACCTGGGCGTAGTCGGGATGGGCGACATGCCCGCCGGTATAGCCTGAAACGACGCTCTCCACACCTGCCAGTTCTTCAAACACTGCTTCAAGGCACCAGAAGCAGCCGCCTCCGAGCGTGGCGAGTTCGCGCCCGGCGGATGGCGTGTCAGGCGTCATTGCCGGCACTCATTTTCTTGCCTTGGGCCTGCCTGAAAGCGTGGCGTCGCATCGATCGCGTTCCTGTAGCCGTGGGGTGGATGCTGCAATTATCCGCATTTTCGGCGCTTCGCGCATCCTCGCAAGCGGATAGAATTGCCCGTCATGCACGTCATCGTCCTTGGCGCCGGCTTGACTGGCGTCGCCAGCGCCTGGTATCTGCGGCAGGCAGGCCACACCGTCACGGTCATCGAGAGGCAGCCCGCAGCGGGGCTGGAGACCAGCTACGCCAACGGCGGCCAGATATCCATCAGCCATCCTGAACCCTGGGCCAATCCCGGCGCGCCCGGCCAGGTCCTGCGCTGGCTGGGCCGCGAGGATGCGCCCCTGCTGTTTCGCCCGCGCCTCGACTGGCGCCAGTGGTCCTGGGGACTGCGCTTCCTGCGTGAATGCCTGCCCGGCCGCACGCGGCGCAATACTGACGCCATTGCCCGGCTTGCCCTGCACAGCCGCGCCTGCCTGCACGCGTTGCAGACTGAAACCGGTCTCGAATACGATCGGCTCGAGAAGGGCATTTTGCACCTCTTCTTCTCGTCCCGCGACCACGCCCAGGCAGGGGAGCGCGCCGCGCTGCTGCAAGGCTTCGGCATGCGCGCGGAGTTGCTTGATGCGCGCGGCTGCCTGGCCATCGAGCCGGCACTGGCGCATTGCCGCGAGCCGATACTCGGCGGACTGTATGCACCGGAAGACGAATCGGGCGATGCGCTGGCGTTTACGCAGAACCTGGCCGCGCTCTGCCTGCATGCCGGTGTGGCGTTCCGCTATGGGCTGCGCATCGAATCCTTGCTCACCGGCGAGGGGAAGGTTGCCGCCGCACGCGCTGTCAATGAAGACGGCGCGGCCGAGCTGATCGCGGCAGACGTCTTTCTGGTGGCCCTGGGGAGCTACAGCGCAGCACTGGTTCGTCCCCTGGGTAATTTCCTGCCGATCTATCCCGTCAAGGGCTACTCGGTGACGCTGCCGCTGGCCGCAGACGCGGATGCGCCCTATGTCAGCATTACGGATGAATCCCGCCGCATCGTCTGTTCCCGCCTGGGTAATCGGCTGCGTGTCGCCGGCACGGCCGAGCTGACCGGCTACGATACGAGCGTCAATCCTGCCCGCTGCGCGGCCATCCTGCGCCGGGCCGAGCAGCTCTTCCCGCACATTGAAGCATCCGGCGAGGCCGAGTACTGGGCCGGACTGCGCCCGGCCACACCAGGCAATGTGCCCGTGATTGGCCGCGGCAGGCCAGGCAACCTCTTTTTCAACACCGGCCACGGCACCCTCGGCTGGACACTGGCCTGCGGTTCGGGCCAGGCCATTGCCGGCATCATCGGCGGTGAACCTTCCCGCATCGCATTCCCGTTTCTCAATCTATAATGAAAGAATGAAGCGCGAATTGTCCCTGGTCGTTTTTCTGATTGCCGCCGCTTCGGTGGCGCAAGGGCAGGTGACCTATTGCAGGGACATCGGTCACGGCAAGACCTATTGCAGCGGCGGCACGATCATCCACCGCAACAACAACACAGCGATCATCACCCATTCCAGTCCGCCCGTGTCCCAATCGCTCCCGTCCCTGCCCAATCCGCTGCAGCAGAACAACGCGCTGCCTACGCTCAACGCGCCCTATACCGCAGCGGGCACCCAGGGAACGCTGCCCGTGCTGCCGATTATCCCGACAACCCCGGCGAACCCGTACGCCAATCCAGCCCTGCAAGGCGCGACGGTGATCGTCGCGCCCGCCGCCGGCAGCCGCATCTGCCATCAGTTCGGCACGACGCTCGTCTGTAACTGACGGCGAAGCACCTGCTTCGCCGTACTGCGGAGACTGACTTTCGCTTTTTTCTTCCCATGCCGCTGCGCGCCCTTTACGTCGACTTCAATTCCTATTTCGCCTCGGCCGAGCAGCAATTGCGGCCGGAGTTGCGCGGCAGGCCGGTGGCCGTGCTGCCGGTGCTGGCGGAAACCACCTGCTGCATTGCCGCAAGCTACGAAGCCAAGCACTTTGGCGTAAAGACCGGGACGCTCGTTGCCGACGCGCGGAAACGCTGCCCGGATATCTGCTTCGTCGAGGCCAGGCCGGCGGTGTATGTCGAGCTGCACCACAAGCTCGTCGAGGCGATCGAGTCCTGTCTGCATGTCGAGCGGGTCATGTCGATCGACGAGGTGGCCTGCCGGCTTACGGGCAGTGACCGCAAGCGCGAACGCGCCCGCGCCCTGGCGGATCAGATCAAGCGCGCCATCGCCGCGCGCGTCGGCAGCGAGCTGCGCTGTTCGATCGGCATCGCGCCCAATGTGTTCCTTGCCAAGGTCGCCTCGGACATGCAGAAGCCCGATGGATGCGTCGTCATCGAGGCGGCGGACCTTCCCGGCTGTCTTTATGGCCTCGCGCTGCGTGAATTGTGCGGTATCGGACAGGCAATGGAGCAACGTCTGGGACGCAGCAACATCCGCACCGTGCGCGAGCTGTGCGCCGCCGGCAGGGAGGACTTGCGGCACGCCTGGGGCAGCATCGAGGGCGAGCGGGTCTACGCCCGGTTGCGCGGCGAGGAGATGGCTGAGCTGCCCTCGCGGCGCGGCAGTGTCAGCCACTCGCACGTGCTGCCGCCTGAGCTGCGCACGCCGCCCGCGGCCTTCTCGGTCATGCATCGCCTGCTGCAAAAGGCCGCCATGCGGCTGCGCAGCTACGGCTGCATCGCCGGGGCCCTGCGGGTGAAGATCAAGATGCGCAATCGCGACTGCTGGGAGCGCCGGGTATTGTTCGAACCGACCAGCGACACGTTGAAACTGCTGGAAACAATGGACGGCCTGCTGCGCGAATTTCCACAGAAGCGCGGGATGCAGCCGCTGGCCGTGGCCGTCGCGCTTTCCCGACTGAACGAACAAGGGCATCGGCCCCGCTCCCTCTTCGACGAGGGCCGCCCCCATGACAGGCTGAACGCGCTCATCGATGCGATCAACCTGCGGTATGGCAGGAACAGCCTGTATTTCGGCGGCGCGCATACCGCGCTGAATGCCGCCCCCATGCGCATCGCCTTCGGCCATATCCCGGACTTGCACGCCTTGTAGCCACGCCCCGGCTTGACACCCGCAAAACGCCTCCGGTATGTTGCATAAAGATATTGCCTGCCGGGGGATCCGGCGGGCGCCGCTGCGCGAAATTGCCCACGCAGCCGGAACGCAGAACCGCGAACGGTGATCCGCCCATGAATCGCAATCTCTATCAGCTGTTGTCCGCGGGCTTTCCGAAGAACCCCGCTGCGCCCTGCATGATCCTCGCCGATAGGCGCGCGTGGACCTACGGCGACATCGCGCGCGCCTCCGCGCGCATGGCCAACCTGCTTGTTGCACTGGGGCTCAAGCCGGGCGACCGGGTGGCGGCCCAGGTGGAAAAAACACCGGAGGCCCTGGTGCTGTACCTCGCCGCGATTCGCGCCGGCCTGGTCTTCCTGCCCCTGAACCCGGCCTATCAGCGCCATGAGCTGGAATATTTCCTTGAGGATGCGCGCCCCGGCCTCTTCGTCTGTCGCCCGCCGCAGCGCGCGCTGGCGGACGAACTCGCCGCATGCGCCGGCGTGCCGCACGTTCTGGAACTGGACGACGCGGGTCGCGGTTCGCTGATCGCGGCGGCGGCTGCGCAGCCGGATGCGTTCAAGGCAGTGCCAAGGCGCAGTTCGGACCTCGCCGCGATCCTCTACACTTCGGGCACCACCGGACGCTCCAAGGGCGCGATGCTGAGCCACGGCAATCTTGCGCATAATGCGAAAACGCTGCACGGCTACTGGCAGTTCCGGCCCGGCGACGTGCTGCTGCACATGCTGCCGATTTTTCATGTGCATGGCCTGTTCGTCGCGTGCCATTGCGCGCTGCTGAACGGCTCGGCAATGTTTTTCGAGCCGAAGTTCGACGCCGCGCGGGCGCTGGCATTGCTGCCGCAGTCGACGGTCTTCATGGGCGTGCCGACCTACTATGTGCGCCTGCTGCAGGATCCGGCTTTCGGCCGCGATACCTGCCGCCGCATGCGGCTGTTCATTTCCGGCTCGGCGCCGCTGCTCAAGGAAACCTTTGACGACTTCAAGATACGCAGCGGCCACACGATACTCGAGCGCTACGGCATGACCGAGGGCGGCATGTTCACCTCGAATCCGTATGCGGGTGAGCGTCGCGGCGGCACGGTTGGCTTGCCGTTGCCTGGCACCGACTTGCGGATAGTCAGTGCCGACGGCACGGCGGCCAGGCCCGGCGTCATCGGTCGCATCCAGGTCAGGGGCGACAACGTCTTTGTCGGCTACTGGGGCATGTCTGAGAAGACCCGGGAGGAGTTCACTGCCGACGGTTTTTTCGAGACAGGCGACATGGGTTCGCGCGATACGGAGGGTTATGTGACGATCAGCGGGCGCTCGAAGGATCTGGTGATCACCGGCGGCCTCAACGTGTACCCGAAGGAGATCGAGGAACTGATCGACGCCATGCCCGGCGTGGCTGAATCCGCTGTTATCGGCCTACCGCATCCCGATTTCGGCGAAGCGGTCACGGCCGTGGTGGTCCGCAAGAAAGACGGCGCAGGTAACGCAACAGCGCAACAGCCGACTGAATCCGCGATCATCGCCGTCCTGAAAGCGGAATTGGCGAATTTCAAGATTCCCAAGCGGATCCATTTTGTCGATGACCTGCCGCGCAACGCCATGGGCAAGGTGCAGAAGAACGTCTTGCGCAATGCCTTTGTGAGCCATGGACGATGAGTGCCGAAGGCAATGTCTGGCCGCTTGTCGGCCGGAGAGGCAGAAGAAGTTCCAGACCGTGCCAGCGCAGTTCCTGCCTGCGGCAGGCGGCATGCCATTCGTGAAGAGCCAAGGAGGAGATACACATGAAAAGCATTAAAAAAACCCAGGGTAGGAAAACCGCGCTGCGCCGTCTGCTGCCGCTACTGCTGGCCGCCGTCGTGGCGACCCCGGCGCTGGCCGAGAACATCACGCTCAAGGCCTCGCACCAGTTCCCCGGCGGCAAGGGTGACGTGCGCGACGAGATGGTGCAGATGATCGCGCGCGAGGTCGCGGCGGCGAACGTCGGCCTGGAGATTAAGGTCTTCCCGGGCTCCAGCCTGGTCAAGGCCAAGGAGCAATGGAAAGCCATGCTGAGCGGCCAGATCGACATGTCGGCCTTCCCGCTCGACTATGCGTCGGGCTTCCATCCGCAATTCGGCGCCACGCTGATGCCGGGCCTGGTGAAAGGCCATGCGCATGCAAGGCGCATCAACGATTCGGCCTTCATGAAGGACATCAAGGCCATCATGGATCAGGGCGGCGTGAAGGTGCTGGCCGATGCATGGCTCGCCGGTGCTTTCGGCGGCAAGGAGAAGTGCATCCGCAAGCCCGCGGACGTGGAAGGCATGAAAATCCGCTCGGCCGGTGCAACCTTTTCCCAGATGTGGGCCGGCGCCGGCGCTTCAATCGTGTCGATCGCGTCCAACGAGGTCTACAACGCCTTGCAGCAGGGCGTGGCGCAGGGCACCGATACTTCGACTGGCAGCTTCGTCTCCTTCCGCCTGTACGAGCAGCTCAAGTGCGTTACCGCCCCGGGCGATAATGCACTGTGGTTCATGTACGAGCCGGTGCTGATTTCCAAGAAGGCCTGGGATCGGCTGGACGATGCGCAGAAGAAGGCGCTGATGGCGGCCTCGAAGAAATCCGAAGACTACTTCGAAAGCGAATCGAAGAAACTCGACGACAAGATGGTCGAAACCTTCAAGGCCAACAAGGTCGAGGTGATCACGCTCACCGATGCCGAGGCCGACGCCTGGCGCGCGGTGGCACAGCGGACCTCGTACAAGACTTTCGCCGAGAAGGTGCCCGGCGGCAAGGAGTTGATCGAGAAGGCGCTGAGTGTCAAGTAAGCAGCACACGCCGCCGCCCCGCTGGGTGGCGGCGGTTCACGCGGTGTCGCGCTGCTTCGGCGTGTTCGCCGCCGCGTTGATGGTGTTGTCGATCATCGTCGTCTGCCATATGGTCTTCGTGCGCACGGTGCTCGGCCAGTCGTCGATCTGGCAGACGGAGTTCGTCACCTTCTCGCTGGTGGCGGCGACCTTCCTTGGCGCGCCTTTCATCCTGCTGTCGCGCGGGCATGTCTGCGTCGATGTGGTGCCGCTGATGCTGGCGACCTCGGCACGCCGCCGCCTGCACTTCGTCGGCAGCGTCGTGGCGCTGGCCTTTTGCATGGTGTTTCTCTACGCCGCCGTGCCCTGGTGGTGGGATGCCTGGAGCACCGGCCAGACCACGTCCTCGATCTGGCGCGCGCGGATGTGGATTCCCATGCTGTCGGTGCCAGTCGGCCTCGCCCTGCTGTGCCTGCAATATCTGGCCGAGATCTGGCTGGTGCTGTCACGGCAGGCGCTGCCCTTCGGACTTTCTGCGGAAGATACCCTGTGACGCCGCTGATGATCGGCCTGCTGATCATCGTCGTCACGGTGCTGGTGCTGGCCACCGGGCTGCCCATCGCCTTCGGCCTGGGCGCAGTGGCGCTGGCCTTCATGGTGGCGTTCGACGGCTGGCGCAGCGTGAACTTCGTACCCGAGACGGTCTTTGCCGGGCTGGACGACTTCACGCTGGTGTCGCTGCCGATGTTCATCATCATGGGCGCGGCGGTGGCCTCGTCGCGCGCCGGCCCCGACCTCTACGAAGCATTGGCGCGCTGGCTGCATCGCGTACCCGGCTCGCTGGTGATTTCCAACATTGGCGCCTGTGCGTTGTTCTCGGCGCTCACGGGATCGTCGCCGGCCACCTGTGCGGCGATCGGCAAGATGGGCATCCCCGAGATGCGCAAACGCGGCTACGACGCCGATCTTGCCACCGGTGCGATCGCCGCCGGTGGCACACTGGGCATCCTCATCCCGCCCAGCATCACCATGATCCTCTACGGCATCGCCTCCGAGACTTCGATCGGGCGCCTGTTCATCGCCGGCATCCTGCCCGGATTGCTGCTTACTGCGCTGTTCATGGCCTGGGCGCTGTTCCTCAGCTGGAAGCGCGGCACCAAACTGGTCGACAGCGAGCGCATCTATACCTTGAAGGAGAAGCTCGTGCTGCTGCCGCGCCTGCTGCCCTTCATGGCCGTCATCGCCGGCGTGATCTACGCGCTGTACGGCGGCATCGCCACGCCGTCCGAGGCGGCCGGCGTCGGCGCCTTCCTGTGTCTGGTGATGGTGATGGCGATCTACCGCGTCTGGCGGCCGGCGGAACTGTGGGTGATTCTGCGCGCCGGATTGTGCGAATCGGGCATGCTGCTGATGATCATCGGCACCTCGATCCTCTTCGGCTACATGATGTCGTCGCTGCAGGTCACCCAGTCGGTGGCCGAGACGATCGCCGCCATGCAGGTCAACAAGTGGGTCGTGCTGGCGGCGATCAACGCCTTGCTGCTGGTGGCCGGCATGTTCCTGCCGCCGGCGGCGATCATCCTGATGACGACGCCGATCCTGATGCCGGTGATTCTGGCCGCCGGCTTCGACCCGATCTGGTTCGGCGTGATCCTGACCATCAACATGGAGCTGGGCCTGATCACGCCGCCGGTGGGGCTCAACCTGTTCGTCATCAACGGCATCACGCCCGACGTCAAGCTGCAGACCATCCTCAAGGGCGCGCTGCCCTTCATGGGCTGCATGGTGGTGGCGATCCTGATCCTCTGCGTGTTCCCGGAACTGGCGACCTGGCTGCCCACCCGGCTGATGGGCTGAGACGCCATTGGGCTGAGCACGGCAAACGCCGCGCCGGTCAATGCTGCTAGCGGTTTACGCCGACGATGTCGTCCGCTTCGAATTCATCGGCAATCGTGCCGTCACCGATGCCGGTGACCATGGCTGCAAGGTCCTCGCTTTGCTTGACGAAATATTCGGCGCTGATCGGGTCGTAGAAGCGCTCGCCAATGGCAACCTCGCTGAACTTGATGCGGTGAAGTGTGGTGTGGGAAGACATGCGATTCCATCCAGTATGTGAAGAGGGTGGCCTGCAATAACCAACAACGATTAACCCGTGCTGTGCGACTGCCGCCGGGGCGGCTTCAGCCGAGGGCGAGCTCGGCTTCGATGGTTGCGCCCGGCATGTGGTAGGCCACCGGCCCGTCGGCCTGGCCATCCACGAACTGGCGCACGAAGGGGTCGGTCGAGGCGCGCACTTCCTCGGGCGTGCCTGCGGCGACGATCCTGCCGTCGGCGACGAAGTATACGTAGTCGACCACCTTGAGCGACTCGGCGACGTCGTAGGTGACGACGATCGAGGTGACGCCGAGGGCGTCGTTCAGCTCGCGGATGAGGTTGCCGACCTGGTTGAGCGAAATGGGGTCGAGGCCGGAAAAGGGCTCGTCGTACATGATCAGCATCGGGTCGAGGACGATAGCGCGCGCCAGCGCCACGCGCCGTGCCATGCCGCCGGAGAGCTCGCTTGGCATCAGACTGTGGGCGCCGCGCAGGCCGACCGAGTGCAGCTTCATCAGCACCATGTCGTGGATCAGTTCCTCGGGCAGGTTGGTGCGCTCGCGCATGGGGAAGGCGATGTTCTCGAAGGTCGAGATGTCGGTGAACAGCCCGCCCTGCTGGAACATCATGCCCATCTTGCGGCGCATTTCGTAGAGGGCGTTGGTGTCCAGCTCGTGGACGATCTCGCCATCCATCTTGACGTGTCCGGCTGCCGGACGCAGCTGCCCGCCGATCAGCCGCAGCAGGGTGGTTTTGCCGCAGCCGCTGGCGCCGAGGATGGCGATGACCTTGCCGCGCGGCACGGCGAGGTCGAGGCCCTTGAGGACGTCGCGGTTAGGATAGGAAAACTTGAGATTGGAAATCTCGATCAGAGCATCCTGCTTGTCTTGCATGGTGGCTTCCGTGTTCAGTTTCAGCGAACGTACCCCAGCTTGCGCAGGGCGTCAAACATCTTGCCGGCGAGCACCTTGTGGCCCTCGGCGTTTGGATGCAGTTGATCGAGCTTGAGGTCAGGGTCGGAGAGGACTGCCGACACCGCTTCTTCGATCAGCGGAACCTTCCTTTCCTGGGCGATCTCGGCGTAGAAGGGCGGCGGCGAGAGACTCTGGAAGAGCGCGCCGGCTATGCTTGGCCGCGGTGTGGCCAACAGCACGGCCTGTGCGCCCCCGCCGCGCACCTGCTCGAGAATGCGCGCCAGATTTGCGCGTGTCTGCGCTTCCGGCAGTTTGCGCAGCATGTCGTTGCCGCCGAGGGTGACGAGTACCAGGCGCGGCGCGTGCTCTTCCATCAGCGCCGGCAGGCGCGCCAGCGCATCGCCCGAGGTATCGCCGCTGATGCCGCCGTTGATGATCTTCCAGCCGGTCTTGCCGGCGAGCAGGGCCGGCCAGGCCTGTTCGGGTGTCAGCCCGTAACCGGCGGTGAGGCTGTCGCCCAGCGCCAGTACCATGCTGCCGGGCGGCAGCGGCTCGGCCTTTTTTGCGGAGCAGGCGGCGAGCAGGACGACGCAGAAGGCGAACAACGCGGTGAACAGTGCGGCGCGCATGGATTCAGTGTGGCGCCATCTGTGCGAGTTCGGCGAGTGCCGCGCGCAGCGCCTGCAGCTCGCTGCGGTAGCCCTCGGCATCGCCGTAATCGGCGAAGCCATCGTAGTAGGCATGCGCCTGCATCACGCGCCGTGCATGCTTGATCGGGCACCAGTACTGCTCGGTGCGGCCGATGATCTCGAGCAGGTAGGACGCCAGGCCGTTGCCGTAGGAGCAATAGGCGCAGTTGAATTTTTCGAGCAGGTTGAGGTAGGCGAGGTGTGTGCGGTCGAAAACGAAATGGTCGCGCCGCCTCACGTACGGGATGCGGTAGAGCGGAAAGCAGACGAACTGGTACAGCGAAACGAAGAGGTCCAGCAGCAGCAGGGGAAAGATCACCGCATAGATGATGGGCGCCGAGACGGCGTGGCGAAGCTCTGCGCCGAATATGTACGCCAGCAGTCCGGCCTTGAAGCGCCGCTGCTGTTCGACGATCTCGCGTTCGAAGCGGATGCGTCGATCCTCGAAGTCTGCGTGCAGTTCGGCGCGGCGGCGTTTGATCTCCTGCTCGATCTCCTCTTGCAGCAGGCGGATGCGGCTGAGCAGTTCACTGACTTTCGGGTTCATGGATATCTTTCGCGCCGTAGTGTGGGGACTGACTTTTGCCGGCTACTGTGCTTCCTCGGGCAGCAGGGCGGCGACCATTGCCACCATCTCCGGGTCGAGGTCGAAACCCGGCGTCTGTTCGGGATTGATGGCGATGGCGATGCCGGCGCCCATGCGCCGCAGGACCCAGGAGAACGCCGCGAGCATGCCGCCGCCGTGGCCGGGATAGCCGGTGAGGAAGGCCTGGGCGCGATCCGGTGCGGAAAACAGCACGAGGATGCGGGTACCGGTGCCGTCCTCCACCAGCAGGGGCTCGGCCTGTGTCGAGGCCTGAAAGCCGGCGATGCGGTGCTTCTCGTCCTTCACCGGCATGAACACCTGTGCGTCCAGCAGGCGTCGAGCGAATTCCTCCGGGGCGAGGTTCCCGGCGTGGAAATCGAGCAATAGGGCTTCCAGTTCATTACGTGCGGGCGTGACGTCGCTCATCTGGATTCCATTTTCCAGGCCGGCGTTCAGGTACGCGCCATGGCAAGGGCGGGCGGGCTGCGCTGCGATTTCACTTCCAGCAGCGGCTTCAGATAGCGGCCGGTGTGACCGCCGGCCTGGTGCGCGATGGCCTCGGGCGGGCCTGCAGCCACGATGCGGCCGCCGCCTTCGCCGCCTTCGGGGCCGAGATCGACGACCCAGTCGGCAGTCTTGATGACGTCGAGGTTGTGCTCGATGACGACGATGGTGTTGCCGTGGTCGCGCAGTCGCGTCAGCACCTTGAGTAGCATCTCGATGTCCTGGAAATGCAGGCCGGTGGTCGGCTCGTCGAGGATGTAGAGCGTGCGGCCGGTGTCGCGCTTGGACAGTTCCAGCGCCAGCTTGACGCGCTGCGCCTCGCCACCGGAGAGCGTCACGGCCGACTGGCCGAGTTCGATGTAGCCGAGGCCGACGTCGAGCAGGGTCTCCAGTTTGCGCGACACCACCGGCACCGCGGCGAAGAATTCGTGCGCCTGCTCGACCGTCATGCGCAGGACATCATGGATAGTCTTGCCCTTGTAGCGGATCTCCAGCGTCTCGCGGTTGTAGCGTTTGCCATGGCAGACGTCGCAGGGGACGAAGATGTCCGGCAGGAAGTGCATCTCTACCTTGATCAGGCCGTCGCCCTGGCAGGCCTCGCAGCGGCCGCCCTTGACGTTGAAGGAGAAGCGCCCCGGCCCGTAGCCGCGGTTGCGCGATTCGGGCACGCCGGCGAAGAGTTCGCGAATCGGCGTCAAGAGACCGGTATAGGTGGCCGGATTGGAGCGCGGCGTGCGGCCGATCGGCGACTGGTCGACGCTGATCACCTTGTCGAAGAACTCCAGTCCTTCGATCGTGTCGTGTGCCGCCGGCTCGGCGCTGCTGCCGTAAAGGTGGCGCGCGGCGGCGGCGTAGAGCGTGTCGTTGATGAGGGTCGACTTGCCGGAGCCGGATACGCCGGTGACGCAGGTGAACAGTCCGACCGGCAGGTCGAGCGCGACCTGTTTCAGGTTGTTGCCACGTGCGCCGAAGATTTTCAGCAGCCGCGCCGGATTCGGCGCCTGGCGCTTCTGCGGCAGCGGAATGGTGCGGCGACCGGAGAGGTAGGCGCCGGTGAGTGAATCCGCATGTGCGGCGATCTGCTGCGGCGTGCCCTCGGCGACGATGCGACCGCCGTGCTCGCCGGCGCCCGGGCCCATGTCCACCACATAGTCAGCGGCATGGATGGCCTCCTCGTCGTGCTCGACGACGATCACCGTGTTACCGAGGTCGCGCAGTTCGGCCAGCGTGGCGAGCAGGCGTGCGTTGTCGCGCTGGTGCAGGCCGATCGAGGGCTCATCGAGCACGTACATGACGCCGGTGAGGCCGGAGCCGATCTGGCTCGCCAGGCGGATGCGCTGCGCCTCGCCACCGGAGAGCGTTTCCGCCGAGCGGTCGAGCGACAGATAGTCGAGGCCGACGTTGATGAGAAAGGTCAGACGCGCGGTGACTTCCCGCACGATCTTCTCCGCCACCTGGGCGCGCTGGCCCTCCAGGGCGAGCAGGTTGAAGAAGTCGCGCGCGGCGATCAGCGGCAGGGCGTTGAGCTGCGGCAGGTTGCAGCCGCCGATGAGGACGTGGCGTGCCTCGCTGCGCAGGCGCGTGCCCGCGCATTCAGGGCAGGAGCGTGTGTTGAGGTACTTCGCCAGCTCCTCGCGCACGGCGACGGAGTCAGTCTCCTTGTAGCGGCGTTCGAGGTTGTTGATGATGCCCTCGAAGGCGTGCTCCTTGATGCTGCTGCGCCCGTTTTCGGACAGGTAGCGGAA
Source organism: Rhodocyclaceae bacterium (assembly GCA_018262775.1). Taxonomy (GTDB): domain Bacteria; phylum Pseudomonadota; class Gammaproteobacteria; order Burkholderiales; family Rhodocyclaceae; genus Desulfobacillus. Next base: position 34,914 of record JADFDU010000004.1, on the reverse strand, counting down.
GGCGATCTTCTCGCGACCGGAGCCGTAGAGGACGATCTGGCGCTTGTCTTCCGGCAAGGTCTCGAAGGGTTTTTCGATATCGAAGCCGTAGTGTGCGGCGAGGCTCGCCAGCAGCTGGAAATAGAACTGGTTGCGCCGGTCCCAGCCGCGGATGGCGCCGGAAGCCAGCGACAGATGCGGGTAGGCGACGACGCGCGTCGGGTCGAAGAAGCTGATCTGGCCGAGGCCGTCGCACTTCGGGCAGGCGCCCATCGGGTTGTTGAAGGAGAACAGCCGCGGCTCCAGCTCCTGCAGCGAGTAGCTGCATGCCGGACAGGCGAAGCGCGCCGAGAAGAGATGCTCGGCGCCGGAATCCATCTCCACTGCCATGGCGCGGCCGTCGGCGTGGGTGAGCGCCGTCTCGAAGGATTCGGCCAGGCGCTGACGCGCGTCGGCGCGCACCTTGAGGCGGTCCACCACTACGTCGATGCTGTGCTTGCCGTGCTTCGCCAGCTTCGGCAGGGCGTCGATGTCGTGCACTTTGCCGTCCACGCGCAGCCGCACGAAGCCCTGCGCGCGCAATTCCGTGAACAGGTCGAGCTGCTCGCCCTTGCGGCCGGCCACCACCGGGGCGAGGATCATCAGCCGGGTGTCCTCGGGCAGTTCCAGCACGTGATCCACCATCTGCGAGACGCTCTGCGCTTCGAGCGGCTGGCCGTGCTCCGGACAGTGCGGCGTGCCGGCGCGGGCGAAGAGCAGGCGCAGGTAGTCGTGGATCTCGGTGACGGTGCCGACCGTCGAGCGCGGGTTGTGGCTGGTGGCCTTTTGCTCGATGGCGATGGCCGGCGAGAGGCCCTCGATGAGGTCGACGTCCGGCTTCTCCATCAGTTGCAGGAATTGCCGCGCGTAGGCCGAGAGCGATTCGACGTAGCGCCGCTGGCCTTCGGCGTAAAGCGTGTCGAAGGCGAGCGAGGATTTGCCTGAGCCGGACAAGCCGGTGATCACCGTCAGCCGGTTGCGCGGCAGGTCGAGATTCAGGTTCTTCAGGTTGTGCGTCCGCGCGCCGCGAATGCGGATTTCTTCCATGGATTGGGGCAGAGTGAAAAGGGCAATCTGCTAATATACGCAATTACGCAGTCCCAAGCCAAGCCTCATTTCATGTCTCATTCCACTCCCGACCGTATGACCCGGCTGGAACTTCGCGCCGGCCTGTCGCTGGCGTCGATATTCGCCCTGCGCATGCTGGGGCTATTCCTCATTTTGCCGGTGTTCGCCGTCGACGCGCGCCGGCTACCCGGCGGAGACAACTTGACCCTGATCGGCATTGCCCTGGGGGTCTACGGTCTGACGCAGGCGGTGCTGCAGATCCCCTTCGGCATGGCCTCCGACCGCTACGGCCGCAAACGGGTCATCATCGTCGGCCTGCTGCTGTTCGCCGCCGGCAGTTTCCTTGCCGCCGCTGCCCCGGACATCTGGTGGACCATTTTCGGGCGTGCCCTGCAGGGGGCCGGCGCGATTTCCGCGGCGGTGACCGCCCTGGCGGCGGATCTGACGCGCGAGCAGCATCGTACCAAGGTGATGGCGCTGATCGGTTCCAGCATCGGCCTGATGTTCGCCCTGTCGATGGTGGCGGCGCCGGCGCTGAACGCACTGATCGGCCTGCACGGCCTCTTCGCCATGACCGGCCTCCTGGCGCTGGCGGCGATCTTCACGGTGCTCAGGATCGTGCCCGATCCGCCGCCGCTCGAGCACCATGACCACGCCCCGGTCGGTTTCAGGGACGTGCTGCGGGATCCGCAGTTGATGCGCCTGAATTTCGGCATCATGACGCTGCATTTCATCCAGATGGCGATGTTCGTCGTGGTGCCGGCCGCCATCGTCGCCAGCGGCGGTCTGCCGGTAAGCGAGCACTGGAAGGTCTACCTGCCGGTGGTGCTTGTCAGCTTCGTCATCATGCTGCCGCCGATCTTCTACGCCGAGCGGCGCGGACGCATCAAACCAGTCTTCGTCGGCGCCGTGCTGGTGCTGCTGCTCGCCCAGGGCGGCTTCCTCTTCGGCAGTGGCAAGTTCAATGCCCTGGTGGCGAACCTGGTGGTGTTCTTCGTTGCCTTCAACATCCTCGAGGCAAGCCTGCCCTCCCTGGTGTCGCGCCTCGCCCCGGCGCAAGCCAAGGGCACGGCACTGGGCATCTACAACACGATGCAGTCGCTCGGCCTCTTCTTCGGCGGCGCGGCGGGCGGCCTGCTGGCCAAGCATTACGGCGCCACGGGCGTGTTCGGCGTCGGTATCGCGCTGGCATTGATCTGGCTGGTGATCGCAGTTACGATGCAGGCGCCGCCGGTCGTGGCGCAGCGCGAATTCGTTATTCAGCCGCATGTCGATATCGGACATCTGCGCGAACAGCTTGCCGGACTGCCCGGTGTGCGCGAGGCGGTGCTGGAGCCCGAAAAGCGCATGGCCTATTTGAAGGTCAACCTGGAACGTTGGGACGAACGGCGCGTGCGTCGGTTAATGGGAGGAGAAGCGTAAATGGCATCGGTCAATAAGGTCATCATCATCGGCAACCTCGGCAAAGACCCGGAATCTCGCTATCTGCCGAGCGGCGATGCCGTCTGCAACATCACTGTTGCGACCACTGAATCATGGAAGGACAAGGCCACCGGCGAGAAGAAGGAAGCCACCGAATGGCATCGCATCGCCTTCTTCGGAAAGCTGGCGGAGATCGCCGGCCAGTACCTGAAGAAGGGCAGCCAGGTTTATGTCGAGGGCAGCCTGCGCACGCGCAAATGGCAGGACAAGGATGGCCAGGACCGCTATACCACGGAAATCCGCGCCGACGAGATGAAGATGCTGGGCAGCCGCCAGGGAGCGGGCGAGGCGCCGCCGCGCGAGCGTGAGGCGGCTGCGACACCAGCTGCGGCACCGGCCGCGGCCGGCAAGAAGGCCCCGGCGTCCAATTTCGGCGACATGGATGACGACATCCCCTTCTAGCACGCGCTAGCTGGCGCAAGCCGCCACGAGTGTGAATGGGGCGTGCCGTCCCGCGCTTGACTCGCCGCATGTCCTTATCCAATCGACCGCACAAGAGCCGCCGCCCTGCCCTGGCGCTGGCGGCCCTGGGTGTCGTCTATGGCGATATTGGCACCAGCCCCCTGTATGCCTTGCGGGAGGTTTTTGTCGGTACCCATCCGGTGCCCTATTCACCGGACAACGTGCTGGGCATCCTCTCGCTGATCCTGTGGGCGCTCATCGTCGTGGTGACGATCAAGTATGTAACCTTCATCCTGCGCGCCGACAACCGCGGCGAGGGAGGTGTAATGGCGCTCATCGCGCTGGCCCTGGCCGATGCCAAGGGCCATCCCCGCCAGGAACGTTGGGTCATGATGCTCGGCATCCTCGGCGCCGCAATGTTCTTCGGCGACGGCATGGTGACGCCGGCCATCTCGGTACTCTCGGCTGTCGAAGGGCTGGAAGTGGCCACGCCGGTGCTCAAGCCCTATGTCATTCCAGTTGCGTTGCTGGTGCTGTTTAGCCTGTTCTTCGTACAGAAAAAAGGCACAGCAAGCATCGGCGCCTTGTTTGGCCCGGTCATGCTGCTGTGGTTCGCCACGCTGGCCGTTCTCGGCATCGGCAACATGATGCAGAACACCGTTGTCCTGAACGCAATCAACCCACTCTACGGCCTGGGCTTTCTCGCACACAACCCCGGCATTGCACTGTTCGCCATGGGCGCTGTCGTGCTCTCGGTCACCGGTGCCGAGGCCCTGTATGCCGACATGGGCCACTTCGGCAGCAAGCCGATCCGCATGGCTTGGTTCGGCTTGGTCCTGCCGGCGCTGATGCTGAACTATTTCGGCCAAGGCGCCCTGATCCTGGGCAATCCCGAGGCGATTCACAACCCCTTCTACCTGTCGGCGCCGTCTTGGGCACTCTACCCCCTCATAGCCCTGGCCACCCTTGCCACCGTGATTGCCTCGCAGGCGGTGATCTCCGGGGCTTTCTCCATTACGCACCAGGCCATGCAACTGGGCTTCGTGCCCCGTGTCGAGGTGCAATACACCTCGGAAATGGAGCAGGGCCAGATCTACCTGCCCGGGGTGAACTGGGGGTTGATGCTGGCGGTGATGGTGTTGGTTCTCGGCTTCCGTTCGTCTAGCCACATGGCCGCAGCCTATGGCCTGACGGTGACTGGCGACATGGTCATCACCTCGCTGCTGGCAATGGTGGTGGCGGCGAAGAACTGGGGCTGGGGTTGGGGCCGGGCGTGCGCGCTGTTCGCCTGCTTCCTGGCGGTAGAACTGGTCTTCCTCGCCGCCAATGTCGAGAAGATTCCGGACGGTGGCTGGTTTCCGCTGGTCGTCGGGGTTGTGGTTTTCACCCTGATGACAACCTGGAAGGACGGCCGCGACCTGCTTTTCGTGCGCTTGAAGGCTGATGCAATTGATCTGGCCGGATTTATCCAGAGTCTGGGAATTGCCACCCCGCCAACGGTGCCCGGCACGGCGGTATTCATGACATCCAACCCGAATGGCGTGCCGCATGCCTTGCTGCACAACCTCATGCACAACAAGGTGCTGCACGAGCGCGTCATCCTGCTCACCGTGCAGGTGCACGACGTGCCCTACGTGCCAGAGGTGGACCGGGTGGAGGTGCAACGTATCAACGCGCAATTCGTGCAGGTTATCGTGCAGTATGGATTCAAGGACGAACCGAACATCCCGGCGGCACTTGAGCAATGCCGCGCAGCGGGTCTGCCTTTCGATATGATGGAGACTTCGTTCTTCCTGGGGCGCGCAACGGTGATTGCCCGGTCGCAGATCAAATCGAACATGGCGTATTGGCGCGAGAAGCTTTTCGTCACCCTGTTCCGCAATGCGGGCAGCGTAACTGCCTTTTTCAAGATCCCTTCCAACCGCGTGGTCGAACTGGGCACGCAAGTGGAGCTGTGATGATGCGCCATGTGGCCAAGCTAAAACGCCTGCGCGAGGTTTCGCCGCGCGACTTGCTGATGGTCGGTCTGCCGGCGCTGGTGCTGCTGGCCGGCGGCTTCTGGTTGGCGGCGCAGTTCATCAAGCCGGCGCCGCCGAACTATCTGTACATCTCCTCGGGCGGCGCGGGCGGCTCCTACCAGGTCTATGCCGAGCGCTATCGACAGGTGCTGGTGCGAAACGGTATCGAACTGCGCGAGAAGACCTCGGCCGGTTCCCTCGAAAACTTGAAGCGGCTGCTCGACGAAAACGACGACACGGAAGTGGCGCTCGTGCAAAGCGGCACGGCCAACGGCGTTAATGTCGACAGCCTGTTGTCGCTTGGCGACCTGTATTACGAACCGCTGTGGGTTTTTTATCGCGACAAGCGGGAGTTCGACCGCCTCGCCCCGCTCAAGGGAAGCCGTATCGCCATCGACGCGGAGGGCAGTGGCACGCGCAAGCTGGCGCTGCAGCTGCTTGAGGCCAATGGCCTGGATGAAAAGAACACCACGCTGCTGCCGCTCGGCGGCTTGTCGGCTGTCGAAGCGATCCAGGCGCACAAGGTGGATGCCGTTTTCCTCGTCGGCGCCGAGCGTTCGGCGGCGGTCTGGTCGCTGTTCTACGCAGAGGGTGTGCGGCTGATGAGTCTCACTCGCGCCGAAGCCTACGCGCGGCGCTTCCCTTACCTCGACCGTCTGACGCTGCCGCAGGGGGCAATCGATCTCACGCGCAACATCCCGGCACACGACGTGACGCTGGTGTCGCCCAGGGCCACCCTGGTGGTGCACGAATCCACGCACCCGGCGCTGATCCAGCTGCTGCTGCAGGCTGCCCAGGAAGTGCATGGCGAAGCGGGGGTATTCCAGCGTCCGGGCGAATTTCCCCGTATCGGCCAGACTGACTTTCCGGTGGCCCCCGAGGCCGGGCGCTACTACAAGTCGGGCAAGCCCTTCCTGCAACGCTACCTGCCCTTCTGGGCGGCGAACCTGATCGACCGCACGGTGGTCATGCTGGTGCCGTTTTTCGCTTTGCTCATTCCGATTCTCAGGTTTGCGCCCGGCCTCTACAGCTGGCGGGTGCGTTCGCGCATCTACCGGCGCTATGGCGAATTGAAGTTTCTCGAGACGAATGTCGAGGCGGATCCGCAGCGGCACAGCCGCACGGAATGGCTGGAAAAGCTCGACCGCATCGAGGAGGATGTGCAGCACATTCCGACGCCGCTGGCCTTCGCCGACATGCTGTACACACTGCGCCTCCACGTGGGCCTGGTACGCGCCACCATTCTGCGGCGGACGCTAGAGGAGAATACACCCTAGAGACTGCGGATTTTTGCCAGGGTGGCGGAGGTGGAACGCTCGTGGCGGAAGGGGATGGAATGCACCTGGCCGCCACGCGCCAGCACCAGGTCGGCGCCGACGATGTTCTGCGGCGCCCAGTCGCCGCCTTTGACCAGCACGTCGGGCTGCACTACGCGGATGAGTTCCAGCGGCGTATCCTCGTCGAACCACGTCACCAGTGACACGCTTTCCAGTGCCGCCAGCAGCGCCATGCGATCTTCCAGGCTGTTGACGGGCCGGTCGCCGCCCTTGCCGAGACGCTTTACTGACGCATCCGAGTTCACGCCGATGACGAGACTGGCGCCGAGGGCGCGCGCCTGCGCCAGGTAGGTGACATGGCCGCGATGGAGGATGTCGAAGCAGCCATTGGTGAACACCAGTGGACGTGCCAGCCGCGCCAGCCGCACCGCCAGTTCGCCGGGCGGGCAGAGCTTGACCTCGAAGCCGGGCGCGTCGGATTGCATGGGGCGGCTATTTGCCTTCGGCGGGCTTGCCTTGGGTGTCTTCCGGCGGGCGGTTGTCGAGCCGTTGTGCGTCCTTGAATTCGATGTATTCGAAGATGCGCACGACCTTCTTCACGCCGGCCGTGGTGCGGGCGATCTCGGCCGCGTCGTCGCCTTCCTTGCGCGTGACCAGGCCGAGCAGGTACACCGCGCCGGCCTCGGTCACCACCTTGACGTGGTTGGCCTGGAACTTGTTGGCGTCGATGAAGCGCGCCTTGACCTTCGAGGTGATGTAGGTGTCGTTGCTGCGCGCGCTGAAGCTGCTGATGGCGGCGACCTGCACCTCGTTGATGACGCCCTTGACGTTGGTGACGCCGGCAATGGCCCTTTCGAGTTCGTTCCTGATGCCGGCATCCGGCACTTCGCCGGTGAGCAGCACCTTCATGTTGTAGCTGGTGACGTTGACGTGCACCTTGTCGCCGAACTTCTCGTTGATGCGGTTCAGCGAACGGATCTCGATGGCCTCGTCGGCGAGGTAGGTCTCGCCGGGACGACGATCGACGATCATCAGGGCGCCGGCGCCGACGCCGGTGGCCACCACGGGGACGCAGCCCTGCAGGGCCGGCAGCGAAAGGCAGATCAGGGTGGTGGCAAGAATCAGTTTTCTCATGTGTCCTCTCCTAGCAACATGCAGTCGATTCCGTCGCACAGGCAGTGCAGGACGAGCAGGTGCACCTCTTGGATGCGCGACGTGCGGTCGGACGGCACGCAGATGTGCACGTCCAGGGATCCCAGCAGCGGGCCGATGGCACCGCCATTGCGTCCGGTCAGCGCCACCACGCGCACCTCGCGTTCGTGGGCGGCATGGATGGCCTCGACGACATTCGCCGAATTGCCGCTGGTCGAGATCGCCAGCAGCACGTCGTTCGGTTGCCCCAGCGCACGCACCTGCTTGGCGAATACCTGGTCGAAGGCGTAATCGTTGGCGATCGAGGTCAGCGTCGAGGTGTCGGTGGTGAGCGCCATGGCGGCCAGCGGCGGGCGTTCCATCTCGAAGCGGTTGAGCAGTTCGGCGGCGAAGTGCTGCGAGTCGGCGGCCGAGCCGCCGTTGCCGCAAGCCATGATCTTGCCGTTGGCGAGCAGGCTCGCCACCATCGCCTCGACCGCCTCTGCGATCGGCGCGGCGAGAACCTCCATCGCGGCCAGCTTGGTCTGGGCGCTGTCGTTGAACTGCCGGGAGATGCGCGCGAGAAGATTCATGGTAATTGTGCGTTGGATTCTAGCATGGCGAGGATGGCGCACCCTGTCGTCAGAGCACGACGAACACTTCGACCTGAATGCGTTTCCAGGGATCGCGATGCCGGTGCAGCCTGGCGATGCGCGCCTCCACCTTGCCGCCGCGATCCATCTCCGCCGCCACGGCGCGGTTCTCCGCGCGCGGCAGGTAGCCCAGCTTGCGGCCGCGCCACTCCACGCGAATGGCGTTCGCGTCGTGGGCGTTGTCCGGTTCGCGCAGCAGCGCGAGTGCGTCGCCTTCCTGCATTTCGTCCCACAGTGTCTTGCCGGCATAGAACTGGAAGCCGGCCAGCGGCGAGCTTTGCACCAGCACCTTGATGGATTCGGCCTGCACCGCAGAGACGAGGCAGGCGGCGCACAGCAGCAGGTATAGGCTACGCCGCATCGAAGGCATTGCGGATCCAGTCGATGTCAGTGCCGTCGAGCAGCACCGCGTCGAAGCGGCAAACGGGCAGAGGCTTGCCGGCGAGATAGTGGTTGGCGGCGAGCGTGATGCGCCGCTGCTTGGCCGGTGTGATGCTCGCCGCGGCACCGCCGAAATTGCGGTTGCTGCGCAGGCGCACTTCGACGAACACCAGCGTGGCGCCATCGCGACAGACGAGGTCGATCTCGCCGCCGCGGCAGCGGTAGTTGCGCGCCAGGATCTTCAGGCCGTGGCGCACCAGGTGTTGCGCTGCGCGCTCTTCCGCTTCGCTGCCTGAAATGTTCATGGCTTGCACGCAGGCGCAGGGCGCCCGACAATGTGGACAATCGAATCATTCATGGTGGCGCGATGAAGCATCGGGAAGCAGGAACGGGGCTCAAGACAGCGGCATTATATGTGGTGGCCACGCCGCTGGGAAATCTCGGCGACATGGGCGTGCGCGCGCTCGAGGTGCTGCGCGGCGTCGACGCCATCGCCTGCGAAGATACGCGGCACACGCGCCGGCTGCTCGACCACTTCGGTATTCGTGCCGAGACGTTTTCCCTGCACGAACACAATGAGGCTGCCGCGTCCGTGCGCCTGTTGCGCCTGCTGCGCGAAGGCGGCACGCTGGCGCTGGTGTCGGATGCCGGCACGCCGGCGGTGTCGGACCCCGGTGCGCGTGCCGTGGCCACGGTGCGCGAAGCCGGTTTCGAAGTGATCCCCATTCCCGGACCCAACGCCGCCATCGCCGCGCTCTCCGCCTCCGGCCTCATGGATCCACATTTCCTTTTCTATGGTTTTCTGCCGACGAAGGAAGCAGCGCGACGCAAGGCCATCGCCGCGCTGAAGGCGCTGCCCTGCGCCCTGGTTTTCTACGAGGCACCGCACCGCATCGAGGAAGCCGTCGCCGACCTGGCCCTGGAACTCGAGCCGCAGCGCACGCTGGTAATCGCGCGCGAGTTGACCAAGCTCTTCGAGTCGATCGTCAGCCTGCCGCTGGCGGAGGCGCCGGCCTGGCTGGCGGCGGACGAGAACCGCCGCCGCGGCGAATTCGTGCTGGCCGTTTCCGCGCCGCCGCCTGCCGAGGGCGTGCCTGGTGTACCTGTAGAGGCCGAACGGGTCCTCGATCTGTTGCTCGACGAACTGCCGTTGAAGCAGGCCGTGAAGCTGGCCGCCGGTATCAGCGGCGCCTCGAAGAATGCCCTCTACGATCTGGCGCTGGAGCGCAGGCGCGAGACATGAGAAAGGTATAATTTGTTGCCATGCAAACGCTCACCCTGCTCACCCTGACCCGCCCCGACGATTGGCATCTGCACCTGCGCGATGGTGCGGCGCTGGCCGTCGTGGTGCCGCACACGGCACGGCAATTCGCCCGCGCCATCATCATGCCCAACCTCAAGCCGCCGGTAACGACCACGGCGCAGGCCGCTGCTTACCGCGAACGCATTCTTGCCGCCGTGCCGCAGGGGCTGACTTTCACTCCGCTGATGACGCTGTACCTGACGGACAACACACCAGCGGAGGAAATCGACCGCGCCATATCGTCCGGCTTCGTGCACGCCGTAAAGTACTACCCGGCCGGCGCCACCACCAACTCGGATGCCGGCGTCACGGCGATCGAGAAGTGCCTCGCCACGCTGGCGCGCATGGAGGAGCTCGGCCTGCCCCTGCTGGTGCACGGCGAGGTGACCGATGCCGAGGTGGATATCTTCGACCGCGAGCGCGTCTTCATCGAGCGCGTGCTGGCGCCGCTGCTGCAGCGCTTCCCGCGCTTGCGCCTGGTGCTCGAGCACATCACCACGCTGGAGGGTGTGCGGTTCGTCGAATCGATGGGGACAAACGTCGCCGGTACCCTTACCGCCCACCATCTGCTGATGAACCGTAACGCCTTGCTGGCTGGCGGCGTGCGCCCGCACCATTACTGCCTGCCGGTGCTCAAGCGCGAGACGCACCGTCAGGCCCTCGTGCGCGCCGCCACTTCGGGCAATCCGAAATTCTTCCTCGGCACCGACTCCGCGCCGCATGCACGCAATACCAAGGAGGCGGCCTGTGGCTGTGCCGGCTGCTACACGGCGCTCAATGCGCTTGAACTGTATGCCGAGGTCTTCGAAGCAGTCGACGCGCTCGACAAACTCGAAGCGTTCGCCAGCTTCCATGGCGCCGACTTCTATGGTCTGCCGCGCAACATGGGCAAGCTCACGCTGGAGAAGACGGCCTGGCGCGTGCCGGACAGCCTGGCCTTCGGCGACGACCTGCTGGTGCCGCTGCGCGCCGGCGAGACCCTGCACTGGAAACTGAAGCAGTGAGGATGCGTGCCTGGCCGTTGCTGCTTGTCTTGCCGCTGCTGGCCGGCTGCAAGAACGAAACTGCCTCGTTGCAGTTCGCCGGGCCGGACCATGCGCTCACCCTGCAGATGCGCCAGGACTGGTTCTGGGATCCGGCGGTGGATCTGGAGGTGGTGATGTCGCGCCCGCCGGACTGCCAGCGCCGCAGCCGGCTCGACAGCGTGGCGCTGGCGGAAGTCAACGTGGAGGTGCTGCGGCCCGAGGCCGGCGAATATGCCGAGCCGATCCTGATCCTCAAACAGGGCACCCGCTTCTACGCCGTCAGCACGAAAAACTGCGAACTGCAGCGCTTCAAGGCGCCGCCGGAGAAGCCCGGCACACTCCTGGGCACCTTCCGTCTGGAAGGGGAGAAGCTGCGCTTCGTCGCCGTGCCGGCGAGCACGCTGACGGCGCCGGCCATGTCGGCTAGCCCGCCGCGGGCAGCGCCGCAGCAGTGATGCCGGAAGCCCTTCTTTCGGCGCGGTCGGAGCGCAGCGCGGAGCGGCGTCCGCGCGCCATGTCGATTCCCGAAAGCAGCAGCAGGCCGACGACGAAATAGGCGCCGGTAAACAGGATGGCCTGGCGGTGGTCGCCGCCGGAGAGCCAGTTGGCGAGGCCGTAGGTGAGCGGGCCAAAGATCGAGGCGAGCTTCACGGCGAAGCCCCACAGACCGAAAAATTCTGCCAGCCGTGAGGGCGGCGCGAGGTAGCCGACCATGGCGCGCCCGGCAGATTGTGACGCGCCCATGCACAGGCCGGCGATGTTGGCCGCTACCCAGAACAGCGCCGCGCCTTCCGCCAGCCAGGCCAGCGTCACCATGAGGATCCAGCCGCACAAGGTCAGGGCGATGGCGCGTACGTGGCCGATACGGTCCTGCAGGTAGCCGAAGCCGAAGGCGCCGCAGGCCGCCGTCAGGTTCACCACCAGGATCAGCACCAGCGTGTCCTGGGTGGAGAACTTCATCGCCTCCTGGGCATAAATCGCCGCCAGCGTGATGACGGCCGCGATGCCGGCCTGGTAGAACAGTGTGCAAGTGAGAAAACGCGACAAATCGCGGAAGCGCCGGGCATGGTGCAGCGTCGCCGCGAGGCGCGACCAGGCGGTGCTGACGCCGCCCTTCGTCGCCTGCGGTACGGCGCGCTCGCGCAGAAAAATAAAGGTTGGCAGGCTGGCGATGGCGAACAGGACCGCCGTGATGAGCATGGTTTCGGGTACCACCAGCGCCGTCTCGCGGCCAGCGGCCTTGGCCTGGTTCAGCCAGATCAGGCTGGCGCCGAGCGAGAGCAGGCCGCCGAGGTAACCGAGGCTCCAGCCCCAGCCGGAGACGCGGCCCATGGCGCGGCTTTGCGCCAGCTCGGGCAGAAAGGCCGCGATCAGGTTTTCGCCCGTGCCGAAGAAAAAGTTGGAGGCGATGACGCAGACGACGGCGACCGCCAGCGTGCCGGGTCCGGTGAAATACAGCGCTGCGGTGAAGATCACGCAGCCGACGGTGGTGAAGGCGAGCAGGCGCTTCTTGGCGGCGCGCGCGTCGGCCCAGGCGCCGACGAGCGGGGCAGTGAGCACGATCAGGGCGTACGAGACGGCGAGCGTCGCCGTCCACGCCAGTGTCGCCCACGGCGCGCGCTGCGCCACCACGGCGACGAAGTAGGCGTTGAAGACGGCGGTGATCACCACCGTCGTGTAGCCCGAGTTGGCGAAGTCGTACATCGCCCAGGCCCAGACTTCGCGGGGTTTTACATCCTCGGTCAATGTGCGGGTGGTTTTCCGGGAGGCCATGGCGGGACGCGTAAAATGACTGGCTCGGATTATGGCGCCAATCAACGATCTCGTGGTGATGGCAGCACACCCGCTCTTCGAACCTGTGTCCGCCTGGCTGCGCGGATTCAGCGGCGACGTGCCGCCCGGGCTGACGGCGCTCAATGCGGCGCTGGCGGCCCTCGATTCGCCGCCGCAGGTGGCCAGCGGCCTGCCCGTCCGCTTCGCGCCGCCGGAAGATGACGGCATGGGTTACGAGGCACGTGTGTTCGCGCGCGGCGAGGTGGCAACGCGGCCCGGCAACTGGCACGATTTCTTCAATGCGCTAGCCTGGCTGGCGTACCCGCGGACCAAGTGCATCCTCAACGGCCGCCACCATGCTGCCCTGCAGGCGCAGCACGCAGCGGGGCGCGGCCAGCGCGAGGTGGAGCGCGATGCCATCACGCAGTTTGACGAGTGCGGCATCGTCGTTGTGTCCGCCTCGGCGGCGCTGCTCGGGCTGCTACGGGCGCATGAATGGAAGGCATTATTCTGGCAGCGCCGTACGCACATTGCGCGCGAGATGCGCTTCTTCGTCTTTGGCCATGCCACCTGGGATCAGTTGCGCGCGCCCTTTGTCGGGCTGACGGCCAAAGCCGTTTTGCTCGAGGTGGAGGGGGATTGGCTGGCGTGGTCGCCCGCGCAACAGCGTGACGACATCGATCATCGTCTGGCTGAACTATTTTTGCAGTCTGCGGACTATGCCAGACCGCGCGATTTCCAGCCGCTGCCCCTGCTCGGTCTTCCCGGTGCAACGCCAGAGAATGCAAATGCCGCCTACTACGACGACACGCGCCAGTTCCGTCCGCGACGCAAACCAGGGTGAAAAAAAGGCCCCGCCGAAGCGGGGCCTTAAATGGAGCGGAGGTTTGAGATGGCTACTGCTAAGAAAGCCTCATTCCGTTCCCGCCATATTTTCCGACTAGCCCGGCGGCAGATCAAGCTTAAGCTGTAAATAATTTGCAACATATTGAAAAACAAGGATGTTATGGCGGTATAATATTTTTGGAAGTCCGCCAGGCAGCCGCTGTGCGCCTTGTGCGCATGGAGGAAAGTCCGGGCCCCATAGAGCAGGATGCCGGCTAACGGCCGGGCGCCGTGAGGCGATGGAAAGTGGCACAGAAAACAAACCGCCAATGGCCCGGCCCGACTTGTCGCCACAGGCGACAAAGTCCCTATTAAAGAGCAAGTGGGTAACCACCGAGACTTTGGTTGGGATTGGTCGGGACGGGATCAGGCAAGGGTGAAACGGCGAGGTAAGAGCTCACCGCAGTTCGTGGTAACACGGCTGGCACGCTAAACCCCATCCGGAGCAAGGCCAAATAGGGAAGCCATGACGCTGCTCGCGTCGCTTCCGGGTAGGCTGCTAGAGCGCCGCGGTAACGCGTCGCCCAGAGGAATGGCTGCCGGACAGCTTCGGCTGTCTTACAGAACCCGGCTTATCGGCGGACTTCCACTCCCTCCGATCGTGGCAAAACCTTGCCACTCTTCATGTTCAACTTTCACTTCATTAGCTATCCACCTTGTTTTTCAAGAGTTATTTTTTCAAGATTTTATCTTAAGTCGACTCCTTAAGTCTTTGTTGCAGCTGGAAAAATTTGCAATTTTCTGCTTGACCCTGCATTTAAGTTCAACTAAAGTGGGAAATAGTGGAAAAAAGTGGGAAACAAGCACTTCTTGTTTTCCTTTCAAAGAGGGGGGCGGATGTTCCAGGGGGCGGCAGCGCTGAATCTCGACGCAAAAGGACGCCTGGCGGTGCCGTCGCGTCATCGCGAGGGCCTTGCCGCCATCGCCGATGGAACGTTAGTGCTTACTGCGCATCCGCATCGCTGCCTCCTGATCTATCCCCTGCCCGCCTGGGAGCCCATCCGCGACAAGGTTCTGCAGGCCCCCAGTCTCGAACAGCAATCCGCCCTTCTGAAAAGACTTCTTGTCGGTTTTGCCCGCGAAGAATCAATGGACGCGGCCGGACGCGTGCTGATTGCACCGGAGTTGCGCCAGTACGCCGGGTTGGAAAAAGCGGTATGGCTGGTTGGCCAGGGCAACCATTTCGAACTCTGGTCGGATGCAGGATGGAAACAGCAACAGGAGGCCATTTTTGCCCTTGGCGACAAGCTTCTGCCGCCGGGACTGGAAACGCTCACGTTGTGAGCGCCGCCCGTCGGGCCGCCCCGAGGGCGGCGCAGACAAACAGATGGAGCGGGCATAGCCCGCGAACGATCGTCACCTCCTTCCTTGGGAAGGGGGATGGAGGGGATGGCGGACCGGTGAGCGGGGTGACGGAACACAGAACGGTTCTGCTGGAGGAGGCGGTCGACGCCCTGGCGATCAAGCCGGGCGGGGTGTACGTGGATGCGACCTTCGGCCGGGGCGGGCATAGCCGGCTGATCCTCGGCCAGTTGAACGAGCAGGGGCGGTTGATCGCACTGGACCGGGATCCGGCGGCGGTCGAGGCGGGCAGGGAAATCGCCGATCCGCGCCTGAAATTGATCCATGCCGCCTTCAGCGGCTTGCGTGCGGCGCTGGAGGCGGAGGCAGTCGAGCGGGTGGATGGCGTGCTGCTGGATCTGGGCGTGTCTTCCCCGCAACTGGACGAGGCGCAGCGTGGCTTCAGTTTCCGGCTGGATGCGCCGCTCGACATGCGCATGGATACGAGCCGCGGCCAAACGGCGGCGGAATGGCTGGCGCAGGCGAGTCAGCAGCAACTGGCGGAGGTGATAAAAAATTATGGCGAAGAACGGTTTGCTAATGCGGTTGCAAAGGCGATTGTTGCTGCTCGGGCAGGGGGGGCTATCGCAACCACACGACAACTTGCCGAGATCGTGGCATCGGCCGTCCGCACGCGCGAGCAAGGCCAGCATCCGGCGACGCGCAGCTTTCAGGCTATACGGATTCACGTCAATCAGGAGCTTGAGGAATTGTCGCTAGTGCTGCCGCAAGCGGTGGATGCCCTCAATACCGGCGGCCGTCTCGCCGTCATCAGTTTCCACTCCCTTGAGGACCGCATCGTCAAGCGCTTCCTGCGCGACGAATCGCGTCCGCCGCAATTGCCGGCACGGCTGCCAGTACGCGCCGCCGATCTGCCGCCCGCACGCTTGAAATTGGTCGGCAAACCGATGATGCCCTCTGAGGCGGAGGTTGCAGCCAATCCTCGATCCCGCAGCGCCGTCCTGCGCGTGGCGGAAAGGATCTGATCCCGTGCTCAGGCTGAACCTCGCCCTCCTCGCGATTGTCCTGGCCAGCGCGCTGGGGGCGGTGGCCTCGCAGCACAAGGCGAGGAAGTCCTTCACCGAAATGGAACGCGAACAGGGACGCATGCGCCAGCTCGAGGTGGAGTGGGGCCAGTTGCAACTCGAACAGAGCACCTGGGCGGCGCATGCGCGCATCGAGAAAGTTGCGCGCGAGCGCCTGCACATGAAGCCACCGGCGCCAGGGCAGGTGATTGCGGTGGAGGTACCAGGCCCCACCGCCGGGCCGCCCCAAGGCGGGGCCCGCCAACAGGTGGAGCGTGCGCAGCTCGCGAACCTTCGTCACCCCCTTCCTCGGGAAGGGGGCGGGGGGGAAGGCCGATGAAATTCACCAACAGCCCGCTGCTGTCGCAACTGTTGCCGGCGTGGCGTGCGCGCTTCGTTGCCGCGCTGATCCTGCTCGCCTTCGGCACCCTGGCGGTGCGTTCGGTCTACCTGCAGGTGGTGCGCAACGATTTCCTGCAGCAAAAAGGCGAATCGCGCTATTCGCGCGTGATCGAGCTGTCGGCCACGCGCGGGCGCATCGTCGATCGCAGCGGCGATGTGCTGGCGGTGTCCACGCCGGTGAAATCGGTGTGGGCGATCCCGGAAGACGCCCGGCTGTCGCCGGCACAGGTGCGTGAATTGGCGGCCTTGACCGAGATGGACGTACGTGAGATCAACCGCAGGCTCGCCGAGGAAAAGGAATTCGTCTTCATCAAGCGGCAAATCCCGCCTGATACCGCCGAGAAGATCGCCGCCCTCAACCTGCCCGGCATCCACCAGCAGCGCGAGTACCGCCGCTACTATCCTGCCGGCGAGGTGACCGCGCATGTCCTCGGTTTCACCGGCGTCGAGGACAAGGGCCAGGAGGGCCTCGAGTTGACCTTCGATGGACAACTGACCGGCAAGCCGGGCAGCCGCCGCGTCATCAAGGACCGCCTCGGTCGTATCGTCGAAGACGTCGAGAGCATCAAGTCGCCGCAGGAAGGCAGGGACATCACCCTGGCGCTCGACGCGAAGATCCAGTATCTCGCCTTCTCGAACCTGAAGCAGGCGCTGCTCGAACACAAGGCCAAGGCCGGCGGTGTCGTCGTCCTCGACGCCAAGACTGGCGAAGTGCTGGCCCTGGCCAACCTGCCCGCCTACAACCCGAATAACCGCCATAAGCTGACCGGCGCGCAACTGCGTAATCGCGCGCTCACCGATGTCTTCGAGCCGGGTTCGACGCTGAAGCCCTTTACCGCCGCCCTGGCGCTGGAGAAGGGCCGCTTCCGCTTCGATACGCTGATCCAGACGGCGCCCGGCCGCCTCACCATCGGCAACGCAACCATCCACGATGCCCACATGCACGGCCTGCTGACGGTGGCACAGGTGGTGCAGAAGTCGAGCAACGTCGGCATGGCGAAAATCGCCAGCGTCTTCGCGCCCGAGGAGATGTGGCAGATGTTCGACGCGCTCGGTTTCGGCCAGCCGCTGCGTCTCGGTTTCCCGGGCGAAGTCGGCGGCCGCCTGCGCCCTTACAAGACCTGGCGGCCGATCGAGCAGGCGACCATGGCCTACGGCCACGGCATTTCGGTGACGCTGATGCAGCTGGCCCACGCTTATCTGGCATTTGCCCGCGACGGCGACTTGATCCCGTTGTCTCTGACCCGGCTGGAATCTCCGCCGCTCGCGGGCAAATCCATTTTTTCCGCACAGACGGCGCGGGAGATCCGCGCCATGCTCGAGATGGCCGTTCAGCCGGGCGGCACGGCGCCCCAGGCGCGAATCCCGGGCTATCGCGTCGCCGGCAAGACCGGCACGGCGCACAAGCTGGAAGGCGGCGTCTACGCCGAACGCTACGTCGCGGCCTTCGTCGGCTTTGCGCCGGCGTCGGATCCGCGACTGGTGGTGGCGGTGATGATCGACGAGCCTTCCGCCGGCAAGTATTACGGCGGCGAAGTGGCGGCGCCGGTCTTTGCGCGGGTGATGGCCGGCAGCCTGCGCACGCTGGGGGTGGCACCGGATATACCCCTGGCCCCCGTGCAGGTGGCGCGGGAGCCTGCGCCGCTGGTGCCGGAGAAACTGTGAAGCGTGAGTTGGAGGAAGCGCAGCGCGTGCTCGATGAACTGCAGCGGCAAGGGGTGATGGCGGCCAGTCTGTGCGCGGATTCGCGTGCGCTGACGCCCGGCGATGTTTTTGTCGCCTTCCCGGGCGAGCGCGACGACGGCCGCCGCTTCATCGCCGATGCCGTGGCGTGCGGCGCTGCCGCCGTTCTGTGGGAGCGGCAGGATCACGCCGGGGATGCGGTCATGGCCGTGCCGAACGTGGCGGTGGACGACCTGCAGGCACTGTCTGGCTGGATTGCCCACCTGGCGTATGGCCGCCCCTCGGAGCACCTCAACGCGGTCGGCGTCACCGGCACCAACGGCAAGACCTCGGTGAGCCAGTGGATCGCGCAGGCGTTCGCCATGCTCGACAAGCCCTGCGCCGTGATCGGCACGCTCGGCTGCGGCCTTCTTGAACTCGGGGATGGTGGCCACGTTGTGGGCCAGCTGGAAGACAGTCTTAACACCACGCCGGACGCGATCACGCTGCACCGCCTGCTGGCCGGTTACCGCAGGCAGGGCGCACAGGCGGCGGCGATGGAAGTCTCCTCGATCGGCCTGCACCAGGGGCGCGCCAACGGCCTGCGTTTCGGCGTGGCGGTGTTCACCAACCTGACGCGCGACCACCTCGAGTACCACGGTAGCATGCAGGCCTACGGTGCGGCGAAGGCGCAGTTGTTCGCCGTAGCCGGTCTGAAGACGGCCGTGCTCAACCTCGACGATGCGCTCGGACGCCAGATTGCGCGCGATCTGGCCGGCAGCGGCGTGCGCGTGACCGGCTACACCTTGCAGGGCGTGCAGGGTGAGGTCGCGCACGCTGCCGATATCTTGCTGTCGGCCGAAGACATCGCGGCGACGCCGCGCGGTCTGCGCTTCACGGCAACCCTCACCGAAGGGCATTCCGGCAAGGTGCCGCAGGGACGGGTTGTCGTCGAGGCGTCGCTGGTCGGTCGCTTCAACGTCGCCAATCTGCTCGCGGTGCTGGGCACGTTGCTGGCCTCGGATGTACCGCTCGAAGCGGCGGCCGCCGTCCTGCAGCGACTGACTTTTCCGCCCGGCCGCATGCAGCCCGTCGGCGGGGACGGCCAGCCGCTAGCGGTGATCGACTACGCGCATACGCCGGATGCGCTGCAGCAGGCGCTCCTCGCCTTGCGCGAGATCGCCGTGGCACGCGGCGGGCGCCTAGTGTGCGTCTTCGGCTGCGGCGGCAACCGCGATCCGGGCAAGCGTCCGCTGATGGGTGAGGTCGCCGCGCGCTTGGCCGATACGGTGATCCTCACCAGCGACAATCCGCGCGACGAAGATCCGCAGGCCATCCTCGCCGACATCGCCCGCGGCGCAGCTGGCGTGCCGGGGGTGCCGGGGGTGCCGAATGTGTCGAGTGTACGCACCATTGCCGACCGCGCGCAGGCGCTCCAGGCCGCACTTGTCGAGGCCGATGCGCGCGACGTCGTGCTCATCGCCGGCAAGGGCCACGAGGTCTATCAGGAAATCGCCGGCCGGTACCTGCCGTTTTCCGATGTCGAGTGCGCTGCCGCTGCGCTCGCCTTGAGGGGAGGCCCACCAGGATGATGAGCCTGATGGAAGCGGCGTTGGCGACGGACGGCACGGCGCTGCATGGCAACCCGCGCATCGAGGGCGTGTCCACCGATACGCGCACCATTGCCAGCGGCGAACTGTTCATTGCTCTGAGGGGGGAGCGTTTCGACGGCCATGACTATGTCGAGACCGCGGCAGCGCGCGGCGCGGCCGCGGCCATGGTGGAGCAGGCCTGGGCCGATGGGCGCATGCCCGGACTGCCCTTGCTTGTCGTCGCCGACACGCGCCTGGCGCTCGGTTATCTCGCCGCGTGGTGGCGCAACCGCTTCGACATTCCGCTCATCGGCGTCACCGGCAGCAACGGCAAGACGACGGTGAAGGAGATGATCGCCGCCATCCTGCGTGCCCAGGCGGCAGCCGACGGCTACGACCCGGCGTTGGCCGTGCTGGCGACGACGGGCAACCTGAACAATGAGATCGGCCTGCCGCTGATGCTGCTGCGCCTGCACGCCAGCCACCGCGCTGCAGTGATCGAGATGGGCATGAACCACCCGGGCGAGATCGCCTACCTGACGCGCCTGGCGCAACCAACGGTGGCGCTGGTGAACAATGCCCAGCGCGCACATCTGGAGGGCCTGGGGGGTGTCGCCGAGGTGGCGCGTGCCAAGGGCGAGATCTTCGACGGCCTGCGCGAAGGCGGCATGGCGGTGATTAACGCCGACGATCCCTTCAGCGGCCTCTGGCGCGAACGCAATGCCGACCGCGGTTTGACGAGCTTCGGTCTCGATGAGGCCGCTGACGTGCGCGGACGGGTCGAGCTGAAGGCACTCGGCAGCATGCTTGCCATCTCGGCGCCGCAGGGCGAGATCGAAGTGGCGCTGCGCCTGCCCGGTGCGCACAACGCGTGCAATGCGCTGGCGGCGGCGACGGCGGCGCTGGCGGCGGGCGCCACGCTGGACGCCGTGTCGCAGGGACTGACTTCCTTCGGTGGCGTCAAGGGTCGCCTGCAGGTGCGTGCGGCGGCGGCGGGTGCAGTGCTCATCGACGACACCTACAACGCCAATCCGGACTCGGCGCGCGCCGCCATCGATGTGCTGGCGGCCACGCCAGGGAAAAAGATCCTCGTGCTGGGCGACATGGGCGAGATCGGCGGCCAGACCGGGCAGTTCCACGACGAGATCGGCGGCTATGCCAAGAGCCAGGGGCTGGACCAGCTCTTCGCCCTGGGCGAGCACAGCGAACTGGCGGCGCGCAACTTCGGTGCTGGCGGACAGCATTTCAACAGCGTCGAGGCGCTGCTCAAGGCACTGCTGCCGCAGCTCGACGGCGACACGGCGGTGCTGGTGAAGGGCTCACGCTTCATGCGCATGGAGCGCGTGGCGGATGCCGTCGCGGCAGACGGCAAGATGGGAAACGGAGGACATTGATGGCGAATGCGGAGGGCATGGCAACGGGAATGGTAAAAGTAAGAGTAAGGGCAAGGGACGGACGAGCCAGCATTGATGCTGCGACCCAGAGGGGCTGCTTGAAGACTCCATTGACCCCGCCTGCCGTGCCCTCCGGTTTCACTATCGATCAGGTGCCGCTGCCTTGCGTGGGGCGGGGAAGCGGAAGTAGAGGGAAGGTCAATCATGCTGCTTGAACTGGCGCAATGGCTGGCGAAGGACTACCGCGCCTTCAACGTCTTCGGCTACATCACGCTGCGCACGGTGCTGGCGGCGATGACGGCGCTGGTGATCTCCTTTCTCTTCGGCCCGGTGGTGATCCGCTGGCTGGCGGAGAAGAAGATCGGCCAGGCCGTGCGCGACGACGGGCCGCAGTCGCATCTGGCCAAGACCGGCACGCCGACCATGGGCGGCGCCCTGATTCTCATCTCCATTGGTGTCACCACGCTGCTGTGGGGTGACCTGTCCAACCGCTACGTCTGGATCGTGCTGCTGGTGACGCTGGGCTTCGGCGCGGTGGGCTGGATGGACGACTGGCGCAAGGTGGTGCATCGCAATCCGAAAGGCCTGTCGGCGCGGGCGAAGTTTTTCTGGCAGTCGCTGATCGGCGCGGGCGCGGCCGTCTTCCTCGCCATGACGGCGACGCTGCCGGCGCACACCGAGCTGATCGTGCCCTTCTTCAAGACCGTGGCCTATCCGCTGGGGATCGTCGGTTTCGTCGTCCTGTCGTATTTCGTCATCGTCGGCACCAGCAATGCGGTGAATCTCACCGACGGCCTCGACGGCCTGGCCATCATGCCGACGGTGATGGTGGCTGGCGCGTTGGCCATCTTCGCCTACGTTGCCGGCCATGCCGGCTTCTCGAAATATCTCGGACTGCCTTTCATCCCCGGCGCCGGCGAACTGGCGGTATTCCTCGGCGCGCTGTGCGGCGCCGGGCTCGGCTTCCTCTGGTTCAACGCCTACCCGGCGGAAGTCTTCATGGGCGACGTCGGTGCGCTGGCACTGGGCGCCGCGCTGGGCACGGTGGCGGTGGTGGTAAGGCAGGAAATCGTGCTCTTCATCATGGGCGGGGTGTTCGTCGTCGAAACCCTGTCGGTGATGATCCAGGTGGCCTACTTCAAGGCCACTGGCGGCAAGCGCATCTTCCTCATGGCGCCGCTGCACCACCACTACGAGCTGAAGGGCTGGAAGGAAACGCAGGTCGTGGTGCGCTTCTGGATCATCACCATCATGCTGGTGCTGTTCGGACTGTCTACGTTGAAGCTGAGATGACACCTATGACACCTCTTGCAACGCAAAGAACGCAAAGGCGCAAAGGACGCAAAGGAAGATTTGGTATGCAAGGTGTTCCGTTTTCTTTGGTTTCTTTGCGCTCTTTGCGCCTTTGCGTCCTCTGTGTTGAGGGCGGTTGGCTTGTATGAACAGCCTGCGTGACAAAACTGTCCTGGTGCTCGGGCTCGGCGAGTCGGGCCTGGCCATGGCGCAATGGCTGCACCGCCAGGGCGCCCGTGTGCGCGTGGCCGATTCGCGCACTGTGCCGCCGCATGCCGCCGAGCTGAAGCGCAGCGCCCCGGGTACGCTGCTGCTGACTGGTTCCTTCAACGACGCATTGCTCGACGGCATCCAACTGCTCGGCCTCTCGCCGGGGCTGTCGCTCAACGAGCCGGTGGTGGTGGCGGCTGCGCGGCGCGGCATCCCGGTCGTCGGCGAGATCGAGCTGTTCGCCGGCGCCCTGCGCGAACTCGGCCTGCGCGACCGCTGCCGGGTGATCGCCATCACCGGCACCAACGGCAAGACGACGACGACAGCGATGACGGCGGCGCTGTGCCGCGCTGCCGGCAAGGTGACGGCGGTCGCCGGCAACATCGGCCCGGCCGCCTTGACCGCTCTGATGGCCTGCCTGGATTCCGGCAAGCTGCCGGAAGTGTGGGTGCTGGAACTGTCGAGTTTCCAACTGGAGACGACGGTGAGCCTGGAGGTTGATGCAGCGGCGGTGCTCAATGTCTCCGACGACCACCTCGACCGCTACGCCGGCATGGACGACTATGCCGCGGCCAAGGCGCGCATCTTCGCCGGCGGCGGCGCGCAAGTGCTCAACCGCCAGGACGTCCGCGTCATGGGAATGGCGCTCGCCGACCGCCGCAGACTGACTTTCGGCCTGGATGCGCCTGCCGCCGCCGAAGATTTCGGCCTCGCCGAGGGCGGGCTGATGCACGCGGGCGAGCGGCTGTTGCGCGCCGAGGAACTGGCGGTCGCCGGCTTGCACAACGCCGCCAATGCACTCGCCGCCCTCGCCCTGTGCCGTGCCATCGGCCTGCCGCTGGCACCACTGCTGCCGGCGCTGCGCGCATTCAAGGGCCTGCCGCACCGTGTCGAGCGCATCGCCGAGATCGAGGGCGTCGCCTGGTACGACGACTCGAAGGGTACCAACGTCGGCGCCACGGTCGCGGCACTGGAAGGACTCGGCTGCAAGGTGGTGCTGATCGCTGGCGGTGATGGCAAGGGTCAGGATTTTTTGCCGCTCGGCCCCGCCCTGGCCGAACATGGCCGCGCGCTGGTGCTGATCGGCCGCGACGCGATGAACATCGAGGCCGCCGTCGCCGCTTGCGGTGTGCCGATCTCACATGCCCAGGACATGGAGCAGGCGGTGCGCAAGGCCGCCGTGGCTGCGCGCGCCGGCGACGCCGTGCTGCTCTCGCCGGCCTGCGCCAGCTTCGACATGTTCCGCGACTACGTCCATCGTGCCGAAGTGTTCACGCAGGCGGCGCGCGAACTGGCGCAGACCCGCCTGAAGGAAGCGTCATGAGCGTCGGCGCTGCTCTTCACCTCCGCGCCGGCAACCCGGCCCAGCCGCAGGAGCTGGATGCCATGCTGCTGTGGCCGGCGCTGGCGCTGCTGCTGTTCGGCTTGGTGATGGTGTACTCGGCCTCCATCGCCACCGCCGAGGGCAGCCGCTTCACCGGTCACCAGCCAGCCTACTTCCTCATCCGCCATGGTGTCTTCCTCGCCATCGGCCTGATTGCCGCAGTGGTGGTGTTCCAGGTGCCGCTGCGCGTCTGGCAGAAAGGCGCGCCGTGGCTATTCCTGTTCGGCGTGGCACTGCTGGTGCTGGTGCTGATCCCGCACGTCGGCCGCGAGGTGAACGGTGCGCGCCGCTGGCTGCCGCTCGGCCTGGTCAACCTGCAACCCTCGGAGCTGATGAAACTCTTTGCCGTGCTCTATGCCGCCGACTACACGGTGCGCAAGCTGGCCGACATGGGCAGCTTCCGTCGCGGCTTCGTACCGATGGCGTTGGTCATGGCGCTGATTTGCGGCCTGCTCCTGCGCGAGCCGGATTTCGGCGCCTTCGTCGTCGTCATCTGCATCGCCATGGGCATCCTCTTCCTCGGCGGCATCAACGCGCGGCTGTTTACCGTGCTGTTCCTTTTTCTCGCCGTGGCCTTTGTCGTCATGATCTGGATGTCGCCGTATCGCCGCGAAAGAATCTTTGGCTTCATGGACCCGTGGTCGGACGCCTACGGCAAGGGCTACCAGCTGTCGCATGCGCTGATCGCCTTCGGCCGCGGCGAGTGGTTCGGCGTCGGCCTCGGCGGCAGCGTCGAGAAGCTCTTCTACCTGCCGGAAGCACACACCGACTTCCTCTTGGCGGTGATCGCCGAGGAGCTCGGCCTCATCGGCGTGCTCGCCGTCATCGTGCTTTTCGGCCTGATCGTCCAGCGCGCCTTCGCCATTGGCCGCCAGGCGCTGCTGCTGGAGCGCATCTATGCCGGACTGGTGGCGCAGGGCATCGGCATCTGGATCGGGGTGCAGGCCTTCATCAACATGGGCGTGAACATGGGCCTGTTGCCGACCAAGGGCCTGACACTGCCGCTGATGAGTTTCGGCGGCTCGGGCATCCTCGCCAACTGCGTGGCGCTGGCGATCCTGCTGCGCGTGGATTGGGAAAATCGGCAACTCATGCGGGGGCAGTCAGTATGACAGCCAACGCCACGCGCACGATTCTCGTCATGGCCGGCGGCACCGGCGGCCATGTCTTCCCGGGCCTGGCGGTGGCGGACTGCCTCCACGCCCAAGGCTGGCGCGTGGTGTGGATGGGCAATCCGCAGGGCATGGAGGCGCGGCTAGTGCCCAAGCGCGGCTACGAGATGGCCTGGGTGCACTTCGCCGCGCTGCGCGGCAAGGGCCTGCTGCGCATGCTGCTGCTGCCCTTGAACCTGTTGCGTGCCTTCTGGCAGGCGTTGCGTGCGCTGTCGCGCATCAAGCCGAATGTCGTGCTTGGCATGGGTGGCTATGTCACCTTCCCCGGCGGCATGATGGCGGCCCTCAGCGGCCGGCCGCTGGTGGTGCATGAACAAAATTCCGTGGCGGGACTGGCCAACCGCGTGCTCGCCGGCGTCGCCGACCGCGTCCTCTGCGGTTTTCCGGAGGTCATGAAAAAAGGTGAGTGGACCGGCAATCCGGTGCGTGCGGAAATCGCCGCGTTGCCGCTGCCGGCGCCGCGCTACGCCGCACGCGAAGGACGCCTGAACGTGCTGGTGGTGGGCGGCAGCCTCGGCGCCCAGGCACTCAACGACGCCGTGCCGCGGGCACTGACTTTGCTGGCGGCGGGCGCGCGTCCGTGTGTGACGCACCAGTCCGGCGCGGCACAGATCGATGCGCTGCGCGCCACTTATGCCGTGGCTGAGCTGGAGGCGGAACTGATCGACTTCATCGACGACATGGCGGCGCGTTACGCCACGGCGGACCTGGTGATCTGCCGCGCCGGCGCGCTCACCATTGCCGAACTGGCCGCCGCCGGCGTGGCCAGCGTGCTGGTGCCCTTGCCGCACGCGGTGGACGACCACCAAACGGGCAATGCGCGCTTCCTCGCGGAAGCCGGTGCGGCGATCCTGCTGCCGCAAAATGAACTTACGCCAGAAAAACTGGCCGGGCTTCTGAGAGATCTGTCCCGCGAGAAACTCGCGGCCATGGCGGTGAAGGCCCGCACTCTGGCGAAACCCGACGCGACACGTGCGGTGGCGCAAGTGTGCATGGAGGTTGCCCGATGAAACATAAAGTCAGGCATATCCACTTTGTTGGCATCGGTGGCTCCGGCATGAGCGGCATCGCCGAGGTGATGCTCAACCTTGGCTACGAGGTGAGCGGCTCCGATCTCGCCGAGAACGCCGCGACGCGGCGCCTGGCCGGCTTTGGCGCGTGCGTTGGCATCGGCCACAGCGCTGGTAACGTCGCCGGCGCCGACGCGGTGGTGGTGTCCACCGCGGTGAAGGAAGACAACCCCGAAGTGGCCGAGGCGCGCGCGCGACAGATTCCCGTCGTGCCGCGGGCGCTGATGCTGGCCGAGCTGATGCGCCTGAAGCAGGGCATCGCCGTGGCCGGCACGCACGGCAAGACCACCACCACCAGCCTGGTGGCGAGCATCCTCGCCGAGGGCGGCTTCGATCCGACCTTCGTCATCGGCGGCCGCCTGAACAGCGCCGATGCCCATGCCGGCCTCGGCTCCGGCGAGTTCCTCGTCGCCGAGGCCGACGAGTCCGACGCTTCCTTCCTGCACCTGCAGCCGGTGGTGGCGGTGGTGACCAACATCGACGCCGACCACATGGAAACCTACGGCCACGATTTCGCCCGGCTCAAGCAGGCCTTCGTCGATTTCCTGCAACACCTGCCGTTCTACGGCGCGGCGGTCCTTTGCGAGGACGATGCCAACGTGCGCGAGATCATGCCCGCCATCACCAAGCCGATCATCCGCTACGGTCTGGCGGAATCGGCGCACGTGCGGGCGGTGGATATCCGCCACGAAAACGCACAGATGAAATTCGCCGTGCTACGGCCGGGCGCTGAGCCGCGGCTCGACATTGTGCTCAACCTGCCGGGGGTGCACAACGTGCTGAACGCCCTGGCAGCGATCGCCGTTGCCGATGAGGTGGGCGTGGCGGACGACGCCATCGTCAAGGCCCTGGCGGACTTCAAGGGCGTGGGGCGGCGCTTTCAGCGCTATGGCGAGATTCCCCTTGCGGACGGCGGCGGCTTCACCCTCATCGACGACTACGGCCATCATCCAGCGGAAATGGCGGCGACGCTGGCGGCCGCGCGCGGCGCCTTTCCCGGGCGGCGCCTGGTGCTGGCCTTCCAGCCGCACCGCTACACGCGTACGCGCGACTGCTTTGAAGATTTCGTCAAGGTGCTGACGACGGTCGACGTGCTGCTACTGGCCGAGGTGTACCCGGCCGGCGAGGCGCCCATCGTGGCGGCCGACGGCCGTGCCTTGGTGCGGGCGATCCGCGTCACCGGCACACTGGAGCCGATTTTCGTCGAGGACATCGCCGCGATGCCGCAGCAGATTCTCAACGTCGTGCGCGACGGCGATGTGGTGCTGAGCATGGGCGCGGGATCGATCGGCGGCGTGCCGGGGAAGTTGGTGGAGAGACATGGCTAAACCGCTTTCAACGCAGAGGGCGCAAAGACGCAAAGAGCGCAAAGAGCGCAAAGGAAAACCAATGCATGGCATTTCTTTGCGTCCTTTGCGTCTTTGCGTTCTTCGCGTTGAAAGCGGTTTCCTGCAAGAGGGCTGCGTTGGCGGTTCTGAAACATGGATATGTCCGAGATAAAGCGACTGGAGAGTTCCTTGCGCGGCGAACTGCGGTTCGACGTGCCGATGGCGCGCCATGTCAGCTGGCGCGCCGGCGGTGCGGCGGCGCGCGCCTACAGCCCCGCCGACCTGGACGATCTCGCCGCCTTCCTGCGCGCCACGCGCATCGACGAGCCGCTGCTCTTCGTCGGCCTCGGCAGCAACCTGCTGGTGCGCGACGGCGGTTTCGGCGGCACCGTGGTGTTCCTGCACGCCGTACTGTGGCGGCTGACTTTTGCCGACGGCCTGGTCTACGCCGAGGCTGGGGTGACCAGTCCCAAGGTGGCGCGCTTCGCCGCCAGCCACGGCCTCGCCGGGGCGGAATTTCTCGCCGGCATTCCCGGCACGGTGGGCGGCGCGCTGGCGATGAATGCCGGCTGCCATGGCGGCGAAACCTGGGGCATCGTCGAGCGCGTGCTGATGCTCGACCGGCGCGGTAGGCTGCACGAGCGCACGGCCGCCGACTTCGAGATCGGCTACCGCCATGTCGGCCTGCGCGGGGAGAGCGACGAGATGTTTGCCGCCGCCTGGTTTCGCCTGCCGGCAGGCGAGGGCGAAGCCGCACACGAACGCATCCGCGAACTGCTGGAGAAGCGCATCGTCAGTCAGCCGCTGCAACTGCCCAATGCCGGCTCGGTGTTCCGCAATCCGCCGGGCGACTACGCGGCGCGGCTGATCGAGGCGGCAGGCCTGAAGGGATTGCAGCTCGGTGGCGCGCGGGTGTCGGAACAGCACGCCAACTTCATCGTGAACCCGCAGCGGCAGGCCACGGCCGCAGATATTGAAACGCTGATCGAGCAGGTGCAGGCAAAGGTGCGTGAGCAGTTCGCTGTCGAACTGGTGCGGGAAGTCAGAATCGTCGGAGAAAAGGCGTGACAGCGGAATTCGGAAAAGTGGCGGTGCTGATGGGCGGGTCCTCCGCGGAGCGGGAGATCTCGCTGCTGTCGGGCAACGCAGTGTTGGCCGCGCTCAGGACGCGCGGGGTGGACGCGTATGCCTTCGATCCTGCCGAGCGATCCGTTTGGTCGCTGCAGCAGGACAACTACCGCCGCGCCTTCATCGCCCTGCATGGCCGCGGCGGCGAGGACGGCACGGTGCAGGGCGCGCTCGAGCTGCTGGGGATTCCTTACACCGGCAGCGGCGTCATGTCGTCGGCGCTGTGCATGGACAAATGGCGTACCAAGCTGGTGTGGCACGCCTGCCAGTTACCGACGCCGGCCTGGCACATCCTCAAGGCGGACAGCGACTGGGATGCGGTGGCGACGGAACTCGGCCTGCCCATTTTCGTCAAGCCGGCGCGCGAAGGCTCCAGCGTTGGCATCGCCAAGGTGACGCGCGTCGCAGACCTGCGTGCAGCCTATGAGGCGGCTGTGCAGCACGACCCACTGGTGCTCGCCGAGCAGTTTGTCGAGGGCGAGGAACTGACTGCGGCTTTTGTCGGTGAGCAGGCGCTGCCGCTGGTGCGCATCGTCGCGCCGGGCGGCAACTACGATTGGCAGAACAAGTATTTCAGCGATGCAACACAGTATTTTTGCCCCAGCGGTCTGTCCGAGTCGGCCGAGGAGACCCTCCAGGCACTGGTGATGGAAGCGGCGCAACTGCTCGACTGCCGCGGCTGGGGCCGCGCCGATTTGATCCTCGACGCGACGGGCAAACCCTGGCTGCTGGAAATGAACACCTCGCCGGGCATGACCGGACATTCGCTGGTGCCGATGGCGGCGCGCGCCGTGGGCATCGGCTTCGAGGACTTGTGCCTGAAGATTCTGGAGCGGGCGACGCTTGGCTAAGGCAAAGAGAAAATCGAATGACAACGCCGGATTCTGGGACAGGCCGCAACTGATGAACCTGATCGCCGATCTGCTGTATTTCGCCGCCGCGCTGGGGCTGGGCTATGCCGCCACGCTGGCGGTGGCGCGCCTGCCCTTCTTTCCGTTGCGCGCGGTGACGGTCGCCGGACCACTGCAGGAAGTGACGCCGACGCAGGTGGAGTACGCCGCGCGCACCGCCGTGGCGGGCAACTTCTTCAC
Source organism: Rhodocyclaceae bacterium (assembly GCA_018262775.1). Lineage (GTDB taxonomy): Bacteria > Pseudomonadota > Gammaproteobacteria > Burkholderiales > Rhodocyclaceae > Desulfobacillus. The sequence goes on along the minus strand of JADFDU010000004.1, from coordinate 5,406 downwards.
CGTGAACCTGGAGGCGGTGCAGTCGGCTTTCGAGAAACTGCCCTGGGTGCGTAAGGCGGAGGTGCGGCGACGCTGGCCCGACGGCCTCGAACTGGATATCGAGGAGCATGTCGCTGCCGCGCGCTGGAAGCACGCGGAGGGCGCCGAGGCGCGGCTGGTCAATCGCCAGGGTGAAGTGTTTGCCGCTGCCAGCAGTGCGGAGCTGCCGCTGTTCGTCGGCCCGGAAGGCATGGCGCCCCTGATCCTCGCCCGCTACCAGGAATTGCAGCCACTGCTCGCGCCGATCGGCCGGCAGCCGCAAAGCCTGGCCCTGAGCCCGCGCGAGGCCTGGCAGTTGCGGCTGGATGACGGCGTGCTCCTGGATCTGGGGCGGGACCAGGCCAAGTCGCGGGTGAGTGAACGATTGCAGCGATTTACGGCGGCCTATCGCCAGGCAGCGGAGCGGTTGAAGGTGCGTGCCGACGTCATCGATTTGCGCTACCCGAACGGCTTTGCCATGCGGGTGGCACGGGCAGGAGAAGGAAAGAAATGAGCAAGGAAAGCAAAAATCTCATCGTTGGCCTCGACATCGGCACCTCGAAGATCGTCGCCGTCGTCGCCGAACTCACGCCCGAGGGGCAGCTGAATATTCTCGGCATGGGCAGCCACCAGGAATCGCGCGGCCTGAAGAAGGGCGTGGTGGTCAACATCGAGGCTACGGTGAATGCCATCTCCCGCGTCATCCAGGAAGCCGAGCTGATGGCCGACTGCAAGGTGAAGGAGGTCTACACCGGCATCGCCGGCAGCCACATCAGGAGCTTCAACTCGAACGGCATGGTGGCGATCAAGGACAAGGAAGTGACGTCGATGGACGTCGATCGCGTCATCGAAACAGCGCGCGCCATGCCGATCCCCTCCGACCAGCAGATCCTGCACATCCTCACGCAGGAGTTCATCGTCGACGGCCAGGACGGCGTGCGCGAGCCGATCGGCATGAGCGGCGTGCGCCTCGAGGTGCGCACGCACATCGTTACCGGCGCCGTATCGGCGGCGCAGAACATCGTCAAGTGCGTGCGCCGCTGCGGGCTGGAAGTGATCGACCTGGTGCTGCAGCCGCTTGCTTCGAGCTTTGCCGTGCTGACCGAGGACGAGAAGGAACTCGGCGTCTGCCTGGTCGACATCGGCGGTGGCACCACCGACATCGCCGTGTTCACCCAGGGCGCCATTCGCCACACGGCAGTGATCCCGGTCGCCGGTGACCAGATCACCAACGACATCGCCCACGCGCTGCGCACGCCGACGCCGGAGGCGGAAGAAATCAAGATCCGCTACGGTGTCGCCCTGCAGCAACTGGCCGATCCGAACGAGATGTTCGAAGTGCCCGGCATCGGCGAGCGTGGGCCGCGAGGCCTGTCGCGGCTGGCGCTGGCAGACGTCATCGAGCCGCGGGTGACCGAGCTCTTCGAGCTGATCCAGTCCGAGCTGAAGCGCAGCGGTTACCAGGAACTGCTCTCCTCGGGGATTGTGCTGTCCGGCGGCAGCGCCGTCATGCGCGGCATGGTCGAACTGGCCGAGGAGATTTTCCACATGCCGGTGCGGCTGGGCATGCCGAAGTATTCCGGCAGCCTGGCCGAAGTGGTGCAGCACCCGCGCTACGCCACGGCGATGGGACTGTTGCTGGAGGGGTTGGCGCAGAAAAAGCGCGGCATCCAGGCCCACCGCACGCGCACGTTCAAGCAGGTGCTGAGCAACATGAAGTCGTGGTTCGAGAAGAATTTCTAGGGTTGTTTTCGTAGTGCAGTTGTTTATACAAGGAGGCGAATATGTTTGAAATCGTAGACAAGGAACCGAACGGTACGGTCATCAAGGTAGTGGGCGTCGGCGGTGCCGGCGGCAATGCGGTCGACCACATGATCCGGGAAGGCGTGCAGGGCGTCGAATTCATCATTGCCAACACGGATGTCCAGTCGCTCAATCGCAGCCTGACGAACCACAAGCTGCAGTTCGGCCCAGGGCTGGGCGCCGGCGGCAAGCCGGAGAAGGCGCGCGCCCTGGCCGACCTGGAGCGCGAGCGCATCGCCGATTCCCTGCGCGGCGCCCACATGGCCTTCATCACGGCCGGCATGGGCGGCGGCACCGGCACCGGCGCCGCGCCGATCATCGCCGAGGTGGCGCGCGAACTGGGCATCCTCACCGTCGCGGTGGTGACCAAACCCTTCGAGTTCGAGAACAGCAAGCGCATGCAGGTGGCCGAGCAGGGTCTGGTCGAACTGTCGCGCCACGTGGATTCCCTCATCGTCATCCTCAACGAGCGCCTGACCGATGTGCTGGGTGAGGACATCAGCATGATTGCGGCCTTCCAGACGGCGGACAACGTGCTGCGCAATGCCGTCGGCGGCATTGCTGAGATCATCAACGTGCCCGGTCTGGTGAACGTCGACTTCGAAGACGTGCGCACGGTGATGGGCGAGATGGGCAAGGCCATGATGGGCTCCGCCGTGGCCTCCGGCATGGACCGGGCGCGGCTTGCCGCCGAGCAGGCAGTGGCCAGTCCGCTGCTCGAGGGCATCGAGCTATCCGGCGCGCGCGGCGTGCTGGTGAACATCTCCGCCAACTGCGCACTCGGCATGAAGGAGGTACGTGAAGTGATGAATACCATCCGCGCTTATGCCGCCGAGGACGCGCACATCATCTTCGGCACGGTGTTCGACGATGCCATGGAGGACAACCTGCGCGTCACGGTCGTCGCCACCGGCCTCGGTGCGGCGGAGCAGAAACAGCAGTTCAGGCCGCGCATCGAGATGGTGTCGCAGAAGACCGGCACGGACAATGCGGCGATCATCGAGACCATCAATTACGGCGAACTGGAGGTGCCAGCGGTGATCCGCAGCGGTCGCCGCCATGCCACCGTGGAAGCGATGACCGCCAGCGGAGTGGACAAGCTGGATATCCCCGCCTTCCTGCGCAAGCAGGCGGACTGATGTGATGCGGATCGGTGTAGAGCGTTCAGAGGGGCGCGCCAGCCGGGGTTGGCCGGAGCGCTATGATAAAATTCGCTTCTTTGTCATAGAGCAGGCGTCACCCCAAGGCTTAAGGCCATGCTACAGCAGCGCACGCTGAAATCACTGATCCGCGCCACCGGCGTCGGGCTCCATTCCGGGGTCAAGGTCACCATGACCTTGCGCCCGGCGGCGCCCGACACCGGCATCGTCTTCCGCCGCGTCGACCTCGAGCCGCCGGTGGAACTGCGCGCCGATCCGTTTGCCGTCGGCGATACCCGCCTCGCCTCCTGCCTAGAAAAGGACGGCGCCAAGATTGCCACGGTGGAGCACCTCATGTCCGCCCTCTCCGGCCTGGGCATCGACAATGCCTGGGTGGATGTGGATGCCGCCGAAATCCCCATCATGGACGGTAGCGCGGCGCCCTTTGTCTTCCTCATCCAGTCGGCCGGCATCGAAGAGCAGAAAGCCGCCAAGAAATTCATTCGCGTGATGAAGCCGGTGCGCGTCGAAGAAGGTGACAAGTGGGCCGAACTCAGGCCCTATGACGGCTTTCGCCTGACCTTTTCCATTGTCTTCAGCCATCCCGTTTTCGACAAGTCCAATCCGAGCGTCACGGTCGACTTCGCCGAGCATTCCTATGTACGGGAAGTGGCCCGCGCCCGCACCTTCGGTTTCATGCAGGACGTCGAGGCCATGCGTTCGCAAGGGCTGGCAATGGGGGGCAGCATGGAAAACGCCATCGTCATGGACGAGTACAGAGTGCTCAACGCCGATGGTTTGCGCTACGGCGACGAGTTCGTCAAGCACAAGGTACTGGATGCCGTGGGCGATCTCTATCTGCTCGGCCATCCCCTGCTGGGTGCCTTTTCCGCCCACAAGTCCGGCCATGCCCTCAACAACAAACTCCTGCGTGCGCTGATGGCCGACAAGACGGCCTGGGAAATGGTGAGTTTCGAACGCATCGAGGAAGCCCCCGCCTCGGTCGCACGCCTCTTCGCCCAGCCGGCGTAGCTGGCATGTTGCTCCTGCGCATTGCCGGCGTCCTGGTGGCGATCACCATCGGCGCCGGCATCGTTGCCTTCCTCCTGACCCGCGACCGGCGCTATCTGCGCATCTCCTGGCAGGTAACCCGATACGCCGTGATTTTCGCCCTGGTCGTCCTGTCCTTGATGTTCCTCGAACGCGTGATCGTGCTGTAGGCGTCGTTCAGCGGCTGTGTTTCACCAGCCGCTCCAGCGCTTCCTTCAGTGGTGAATCCCCCGGTAATTCGTCTGCCAGACGTTGCAGATCGACCTTTGCGGTTACGCCGACCGAGGCCGAAGATTTGCCACGGCTCTTATGCTGCGTCGCAGCATAGCTTGGTTGCACTATTACCCGTATTTCGGTAACCTCTGCACCCTTCAAAGAGAACTCGTCAACAAGGCTCGGTAACATCTGTCTCAGCTTTGCGGCGACCGCGCCGGAATCGGCGTGGATAACAACCTTCCCCAACTTGAAATTGGCCACGTGGCTTGACGCGGCCAGATGCGAAGGCGCTATTTCTTCGAAAACGCGCTGCAATTTGACGAGTCGCCCGGCATGCGCAGACAAGCGCGCCAAACCGTCGGCGGAGTTCAGGTAAGCGTCCAGAGAGCGCGCTGCCATTTGAAGTTTTTTTTTGGAGGGACGGCGTGCATATTATTCTCGTCTCCGACCGTCTGGCAACTGCCAGGACCATCACGATTACCGCGCGTCACCTGGCACTGGCCGTCGCCGGCTTCGTCCTGACGGTGCTGGCCGTGTCTTCACTGTTTTCCTACGTCACGGTGCGCCACGCGGCCGAAGTGCGCCTGCCTTTCCTGCAAAGCCTGCTGATGAGCGTGCGCGAACAGGAAACCCAGAAAACGCAGGATTTCCTGCGCGAGAACCTGAATGCCATGGCGGTGCGCCTGGGTCAAATGCAGGCGCAACTGCTGCGCCTCGATACCCTGGGCGAGCGCCTCGGCCAGCTTTCCGGCATCAAGACGCAGGAGGTGAAGACGATCGGCAAGTTCGGCCAGGGCGGTCCCTTCATCGTGCCGACCCAGCCGCTGACGGCGGGTGACCTGCAGCGCCAGCTCGACCAGCTTGCGCGGCAATTGGAATCGAAGAGCGATTATCTCGGCCTGATCGAGTCCGAACTGATGGACGAGCGGGTGAAGAAGAACCAGTTGCCGACGGCCCTGCCGGTCGAGGCGCAATGGAACGCTTCCAGCTTCGGCTGGCGCATCGACCCCTTCACCGGTGAGCAGGCCCTGCATGAAGGCATTGACTTCGTTGCCGAAACCGGTACGCCGATCGTTGCCGCCGCCGCCGGCATCGTCGTCACCGCCGAACACCACCCGCAATACGGCAATATGGTCGAGATTGACCATGGCAACGACCTGATCACCCGCTATGCCCACAC
>JADFDU010000003.1 GCA_018262775.1 Rhodocyclaceae bacterium | reverse complement strand
GTCAGTTATTTGCAGAGCGCAACGAAATCCAGGGGCAGGTGGACAGGCTCGAACAGGAACGTGCCAAGCAGGCGCACCGGGAGGGATTGCTCGAACTCAAGGCCTCGCAGGCCGGCGTGGTGAAGGACATCGCCACTCACACTGCCGGAACGGTAGTGCAGCCGGGCACGGTGCTGCTCACCTTGGTGCCGCAAGACGAGATTTTGCGCGCCGAGGTGTGGGTGTCCAACCAGGACATCGGCTTCGTGCGCGCCGGCCAGCCGGTGAAGGTGAAACTGGCGGCCTTTCCCTTCCAGAAGTACGGCATGGTGGAGGGCACGGTGGAGCATGTCAGCGCGGACGCATCGGATCCTTCGACAAGCTCAGGACAGACGGTGGCGGACAAGAACGGCAAACCCGCACCGCTGACCTACCGTGCACTGGTGGCGCTGAAAGCCATGCAGCTCGGCGCGGAGAATGAAAGCGAGCATCTGGCGCTCACCGCCGGCATGCAGGCGACGGCGGAAATCCTCCTCGGCCGACGTAGCGTGCTCGAATACCTGCTCTCGCCCGTGCAGAAGGCGTGGCACGAGGCGGGGAGGGAGCGGTGAGCTGCCCGCCGCTCCCTATCTGGTACTTTTAAATACTGATTTTCTTCAGCGTTTCCGGATTCTTCACCACGGCTTCGCGGCGTGTCAGCGGCGCTTCGATGAGCGCCGCCGGCGGCAGTGTGGCGAGGCGGGAGAGGACCGCGGGGTCGTTGCAGCCGGGCTCGAAGGCGGCGACGATTTCGCCGCTGGTGACGCCGCCCACGTTGAAGCACTGTTTGCCGAGCTTGCGGTTGAGCGGTCCGAGGACGGCCACCTGCACCATGTCCGCCGGATTGGTGAGGCCGCCAGACAGGTCGAGGTCGAATACCGCATCGCCGGCGCTGCTGGAGAGCTGCTTCGCCGCCAGCACGCTGCGCAGGCCGTTCAGCTCATGCATCAGCAACTGCGCTGTGTCCTTGTTCGGCAGGCCCTGCAACTTGAGGCGCACCTTCTGGCCGACAAAATTGAAGTGGGCGAGGAAGAAGCCCTTGGAGAACTCCTCGCCGATCAGCCTGCCGATGTCGCGCAAGGCCTCGTCCTCCGTCGACCAGCTGGTCTTTTCCGGGATTTGCGTGTTGTAGTAGATTTCCTCGCCGCTCTTCTTGTCGGTGGCCTTGACCGTCCATGAGGTGAGGACGAATTTCTCCACGGTGATGCCGGAGGCGGCGAGCTTGGCCGACAGTTTCTTGAACTTCGCTTCGCCGGTGACGGCAAAGTCCGCGCCGCCCTTGGTGTCTTTTGTGTCCTTTGCGTCCTTTGGCGCCTCGTCGTTCCAGATGCGGAAGCCGAAGGACTGGATGCGCTCCTTGAGCAGGTTTTCCGCGAGCGGCGAGCGCTGCGCCGGCGCAGCGGGATCGGCCTCGGCGCTGCGGGCGGTGATGGCCACGGAAACCTTCGGGTCGCCGTTGTTGCGGATGAAGTCGACACGTTCGTCCTGCGACATCTGGTTAAGCGATTTCTGCACCTCGCGTACCTTGACGGTGGCGCGCGTGGCCAGCGACATGAGGCCGTCCTTGCCGAGCTGCGGCGGCTGTTCCTCGATGACGGCCTGGATGAAGTCGCCGCTGTGGACGAGCAGCTTGTCCCGCACCAGCCTGTAGTTCTTGGCGATCGAGTCCTGCGCCACATAGAGGCCGAGGGCCTTCTCGACGAGCTGGCGCTTGGCGTCCTCGCGCAGGTCGGCATTCAGCAGGCCCTTGTCTTGCTGGTAGCGCGGGTTCGAGGGGTCGGCCAGGCCAAGGGCGTTGATGACCATGATGCCGTTGTCAGCGGCCGGCGCTGCGGCGACGGGTGCCGTGACCGCGGCGGGTGCGGCCGCCTGCGGTGAGGTTGCTGCCGAGGGTTGTGGTGCGCCACCTTTGCCCATGAAGACATAGGCCGCGGCGCCCAGGCCGACGACGGCAATGCCGCCGACGATGGCTACGGCGAGGCCTTGCGATGACTTTCCCGATCGCGCAGGCGTGGCGGGCGGCGGCGCGGCTGGGGCGGCGGCAGGGGTGACAGGGGTAGAAGAAGGTGTGGGCCGCGTCGGGGCGAGGGTCTTGTCCGCCGCATGCGCCAGAGTGGCGTCGGCATTGTTGACCAACGTGGCGTCGCCGTCGCCCGGGACGGCCTGGCCGGTCGCCGCCATCTTCAGGGCGATGGCGAATTCGCGGCCGTTCTGGAAGCGTTCGTCGGGGCGCTTCGCCAGCGCCTTGCGCATCAGCGCGTCCAGGGGGCGCGGCACCTGCACATTGAGCTCGGAGGGCGCTGCCGGCTCTTCCTTCAGCACCTTGTGCATGATGGTGGTGAGCGCGCCGGTGAAGGGTTTTTCGCCGGTGAGGAACTGGTAGAGGATGACGCCGGCTGAAAAAAGATCGGAGCGGCCGTCGACGGTCTGGCCCATGAACTGTTCGGGCGACATGTAGCTGGGCGTGCCGAGCACCGAGCCAGCCTGCGTCAGGTTGGAGGATTCGATGCGGGCGATGCCGAAGTCGGCCACCTTCACGGTGCCGTCCTGCAGCAGGATGATATTGGCCGGCTTGATGTCGCGGTGCACGACGCCGTTCTTGTGGGAGTAGTCGAGCGCATCGAGCAGCTGGCCCATGATGCGCACGATCTCCGCCATGGGGAAGCGCTCTTCGGTGTCGAAATAGTCCTTCAGCTCGCGGCCCTCGACGAATTCCATGGCGATGAAGGCCGTGCCGCCTGCCGTGTCGCCGGCGGGAGCGGGTTCCTCGCCGTACTCGTAGATGCCGACGATGTTGGGATGGGTGAGGCGCCCTGCGGCCTGTGCCTCCCGTTTGAAGCGGGCGAGGATCTCCTCGACCTCGATGCGGTCGAGCTGGTCGCGGCGCACGGTTTTCAGCGCTACACGGCGGGCGATCATCGGATCGAAGCCCTCGTAGACAACGCCCATCGCGCCCTGGCCGAGCTCACGGCGGATCTCGTACTTGCCGAGCTTCTTCGGTTCTGTCATGTCGGCTGCTCCCTTAACTTGCATCGGACGGGGTGTGGCCCCCCGCCACCGGGCCGCCCCAAGGCGGGGCCTTCAACACATGGAGCGGGTCATGGCCCGCGAACAACCATCACCCCCTTCCCCGGGAAGGGGGGTGGGGGGGAAGGTGCTTACTTGTACTTGGAATCGATTTCCCAGACGTTCTTCTGCACCAGGCGCTGCACCATGCCGTCCAGCGTCAGCCCGCCTGATTCGCCGCCAGAGAACCCCATGACAGAGGTGGATTTTGCGCCCAGTTCCATTTTTTCCTCGGTGTAGCCGGTGGCGACCTGCTCGGTGGTGTTGGCATCGATGATCTTCCAGCGCATGCCGATGATCCACACGCCGGTGGATTCGCCTGTTTCCACCGAGCTGACGACGACGTCGCCGGCAGCGGCGCCGCGGCCGCCGCCGAAGATGCCGATCAGTGCGCCGATCGGGCGCCCGCTGAAGCCGGACTGTGCCTGCGCCACCTGCTCGGCCTTGAGGATGTCGAACTTCATCACCCATTTGGTCGTCTTCATCTTGCCCTTCTGCAGGTACTTGCGCGCCCCCTGCGGATCGCCCAGGTTGTAGGCGAGCTGGAATTCCTGCAGCAGGGGACCCAGGTTCGATCGCTCCAGCACCTTGAAGTTGGCCTTGGAGAGTTCCAGTTCGGCGAAATCGGCGATGTTGTTGGGGCCGAACTTCTGCGCGAAGTTGGCGTTGTTGCTCTTTACCTCGCCGGGAATGACGATGATCGCGGGACCCGGCTTGGCGGCGTTGGCATACTCGACCGGCTTGTACATGCCCTTGTCGGCCATCTCGTTGGCCTTCTGCGAGGTGCTGCTGCCCTGCGTCGGCGAGGGGCTTTCGAAGGTGGGCTGGGCAAGGGCGGACGCGGATGCCGCGAGCAGCGCGAGGCAGAGGATGCGGATCGATGGGTACATGTCTTCTCCTGTTTGATTATTTTGCGCCGGCGCTGCGGCAGTAGTCGTTGTAGAGCCGGGCCACCACTTCGTCGGCCTGCTCGTTGACCAGGGTGAGCGCCATGCCAAGCATGTCGGTGCCGGAATAGGACTCGTCCTTCGCGGCGACGCTGGAAATCGTCCTGCCGCCGGCCGAGACAAGGGTGAAGCCCATGTGCACGGCAACCTCGTTGATCTTCAGCACCGGGTTGATGCCGGTCTGGGTGGTGATGAGGCCGCGCAGGATGAAGCTGGCGCCGAGCTTTTTCGAGGCGTTGATGGCGGCATCCGGGTCGTTGCGGAAATGCGCTTCGATTTCCGCCTGGGCGATCTGTGCGCGGATCTCCTCTTGCGTGTAGGTCTTCAGGCCGAGCGCGCGCAGGCGCAGGTTGATGGCCTGGAAGTGCGGGCCGTAGCGGCTTTGCGTGGTGTTGTAGCCGTTCGCCGTGCGTTCGGCGATCACCAGCATGATCTTCTTGTTCTTCAGTTGCTGCTTGCAGGGCGCCGATACGAGCTGGCCGATGCGCTGGGCGCGGGCCTGGTCGTCGCCCTTGGCTTTTTCCTCTTCTTCGGAGAACTTGAAGGCCCCGGCCTGGCCGGCGCTGAAAGTCAGTCCGAGGAAGACGGCGAGCAGTCGCAATGTAGTTGTCGGTGCAGGCATGGCGAGGGCGGATTGATGCAAGGGGAACGATTGTGGCAAAAAACAAGCCCCCGTACAACCGCGCCGGGCGGCTGGACGGGGGCTTTCGTCGGCAGTCGCCTATTTTTTGCCGGCGGGCTTGGCGGCAGGAGCGGCGGCAGGAGCGGCGGCAGGAGCGGCGGCAGGAGCGGCGGCAGGAGCGGCGGCAGGAGCGGCCATGGCCGGCTGGACGGCTTCGGCCGGTTTGTCGGCCTTGAGGCATTCCTTCATGAATTTCTTGCGCGTATCGCCCTTGAGTTTCTTGTCGCCGGCATCCTTGTTGCAGGATTTCATGCGTTCCTGTTGCTTGATCTGCTTTGCGGACGGCGCCTTCTTGGCGCTGGCGGTGGCAGCGGGCTTCTTGTTGGGGGTGGCCGGTGCGGCGGTCTGCGCCAGGGCAAGATTGGCAGCCAGCAGGGTCGCGGCGGCGGCCAGAATCAGTTTATTCATCATGCGTTCTCCTAGATTGGAAGGGTCGCGGCCACAATCCCAGGCAATTCCCGCCAGACGGGCCGCGATATGAAGAACGAATGAACGTCGGCTTAGTTGACGCTGCCTTCGCCGTCCTCGTCCATCGCCTGCTTGTGCCGCTCGACGAACTCCTGGGTGCTGTCGATGCCGCGCAGCAGCAGGATGGTCGAGCGCACGGCGGCTTCCAGCAGTACCGCCAGGTTGCGGCCGGCCGCCACGGGAATGTTGACCTTGCGCACCGGCACACCGAGGATTTCATGCGTTTCGGCGCCCAGCGGCAGGCGGTCGATCTCCACGGTGCCCTTCTGCGGGCGCATCAGGTTCACCACCAGCTTCAGCTTGATCTTGCGCCGGCAGGCGGTTTCGCCGAAGACGGTGCGGATGTTGAGCACGCCGAGGCCGCGCACTTCGAGGAAGTCTCGCAGCATCGGTGGGCAGCGGGCTTCAAGGGTATTGGGGGCGATGCGGGCGATCTCGACGATGTCGTCGGCGACCATGCCGTGGCCGCGCGAGATGAGTTCCAGCGCCAGTTCGCTTTTTCCCACGCCCGAATCGCCGGTGATGAGCACGCCCATGCCGAGCACGTCCATCATGACGGCATGCAACTCGGTGGTCTCGGCAAAGCCGCGTGACAGCCAGATGCGCAGCAGGTCGATGACGGTGGCGGCCGTCTGCGGCGTCGAAAAGAGTGCGGTGTCCGCTTTTTCGCAGGCTTCCCGCACGCTGGCGGGAACCGCACAGCCGTCGGCGACGATGACGGCCGGCGGCTTGGCGGCGATGATCTCATCCATGTGGCGGGAGACGCGCACCGCATGCTGCTTGGCCGCCCAGTTGATCTCTGGCGCGCCGATGACCTGGATGCGGTCCGGGTGAATCAGGTTGAGATGCCCGATCAGGTCCGCAGGGGACGCGTAATCGTGATTGACGGCGATGAGCGCGTCGAGATTGCCGCCTACCCGCAGCAGCTGCAGCCGTTCCCGGTGGTACTCAAACAGCTGCGCGACGCTCGCCTGCCGCATGGGATTCCCAGCCGATGAACAGTGCGTGAATGGCGGCGGCGTCCGCGGCCGTGGCCAGTTTCTCGCGGAAGACGCGATCGGAGAACATCTGCGCCAGTTCCGAGAGAATCTGTAGATGCTGCTCGGTGGCCTGCTCGGGCACCAGCAGCACGAACAGCAGGCTCACCGGCTTGCCGTCGGGCGCGTCGAACTGCACCGGTGCGGCCAGGCGCAGGAAGGCGCCGACTGCTTCCTTCAGGCCCTTGATGCGGCCGTGCGGAATGGCCACGCCCTGGCCGAGCCCGGTCGAGCCGAGTTTTTCCCGCGCGAACAGGCTGTCGAACACCGTGCTGCGGGCAATGCCCTGATTGTTCTCGAACATGATCCCCGACTGCTCGAAGACGCGCTTCTTGCTGCTGGCATCGAGATCGATCTGGACATTGGAAAGGGGCAGGAGCTTGGCAATCAGATTCATGACGTTACGGCCACGGCAGATGGGTGCGGAAACGTGCAGGCGAAAAAGCTTGGAGAGGTGTCTCTGGTGTATCTGTGGGGCTTTCCCAGGCCAAGCGGCGAATTATACCGGGAAAGCCCCTTGAGGGGCGAGGCCTATCCAGGCCTATTCGATGGGCTGCCGCTTGAGTGCCTCGTGGGCATGATCCTTCTTCTTTTCCTTGTGCTTGAGCACCTGGCGGTCAAGCTTGTCCGCCAGGGCGTCGATGCTGGCATACAGGTTCTCGTCCTCGGCTTCGACGAAGATGTCCTTGCCGCTCACATGCACGGTCACTTCCGCTTTCTGCCGCAGCTTTTCCACCGACAGGATCACGTGCACCGCGGTGACGTGATCGAAGTGCCGGATGACGCGGTCGAGCTTGCTGGTGACGTAGTCGTGGATGGCCGGCGTGACTTCGAGGTGATGTCCGGTGATGTTGAGGTTCATGTTGACTCCTTGGCAAGTGGGAACCGTTACGGCGGGCGTCACGGTCCTTGGGATAAAACGGATGAATGAATGGCGGCCCTTAAATCGACTTCCTCATGCTGACCGGCGGGATATTCAGCGCCTCCCGGTACTTGGCGACAGTGCGCCGCGCCACCATGATGCCCTGCTGGCCGAGGATCTCGGCCAACTGGGCGTCGGAGAGGGGCTTCTTGCCATCCTCGGCACCCACCAGCTGCTTGATGAGTGCGCGGATGGCTGTCGAGGAAGCTGCGCCGCCGGTTTCGGTGGCGACGTGGCTGCCGAAGAAATATTTCAACTCATACACGCCGCGCGGCGAGGCCATGTATTTCTGCGTCGTCACGCGCGAGATGGTCGATTCGTGCAGGCTGAGCTGGTCGGCGATTTCACGCAGGGTGAGCGGACGCATCGCCACATCGCCGTGCTCGAAGAACTGCCGCTGCCGCTCCACGATCGCCTGCGAGACGCGCTGGATCGTCTCGAAGCGCTGCTGCACGTTCTTGATCAGCCACTTGGCCTCCTGCAGCTGGCTGGCGAGGCCCGAGCCGCGCTGCCCGCGGAGGATGTCCGCGTAGAGGCGGTTGATGCGCAAGCGCGGCATCGCCTCGGTATTGAGCGAGGCGGTCCACTGGCCGCGGACCTTGCGCACGACCACATCGGGAATGACATAGCGTGTTTCGACCTGTGAATACTGCGCGCCGGGGCGCGGGTTGAGCGAGCGGATCAGCGCCTGGGCCTCGCGCAGCTCGTCCTCGCTGCAGGCAACTGCCTTGCGCAATCTCACGTAATCGCGCGCGGCAAGCTGGTCGAGGTGGTTGCGCACGATTTTCAGTGCCAGGTCGCAGGTCTTCGACGCGGGCAGGTTGGCCAACTGCAGCGCCAGACACTCCGAGGCGCTGCGCGCGCCGATACCGGACGGATCGAAGTTCTGCAGGTGTTTCAGGGCGATCTGCAGATCGTCGATGTCGACTTCCAGTTCGGCCGGCAGCATGTCGACCAGTTCATCGAGGTCCTGTGCAAGGTAGCCGTCGTCGTCGAGGGCCTCGATCAGCAGCCGCACCAGACTGCGGTCGCGCTCGGACAGCGGCATCATCGCCAGCTGCGTGCCGAGGTGGTCGCGCAGCGAGGTCGCCGCGGCCTGTATCTCGGCGTAGGAAGGTTCGTCGTCGTTGCGCTCGTCGCGTGAGGCGGAACTGCCGCCCTCGCCGAGCCAGTCGGCGGGGCTGCTGTCGCCGAAATTGGGTTCGGGCACTGCGTCGTCGCTCGATTCGGCGGGGGCCCGCAGCGCGTCGCCGGAGGCCGAGTAGACCGCCGCTTCGGGCGTCGGCTCGTCCTCGCGTTCGAGCAGGGGATTGTCCTGCAGGAAGGTGTCGATTTCCTGGTTGAGTTCAAGCGTAGACAGCTGCAACAGCCGAATCGACTGCTGCAGTTGCGGCGTCAGGGCGAGATGCTGCGAGAGCTTGAGCTGAAGGGTTTGTTTCATCGACAGACTGGGGGAGCCAGCATAAGCCCAAGCCGTTCTCTAGAGGCGGAAATGTTCGCCCAGATAGACCTTGCGTACGTTTTCATTATAGACAATATCCTCCGGCTTGCCGGCCGCCAGCACCTCGCCCTCGTTGATGATATAGGCATGGTCGCAGATGCCCAGCGTCTCGCGCACGTTGTGGTCGGTGATGAGCACGCCGATGCCGCGCTCCTTGAGGAAGCGGATGATTTTCTGGATGTCGAGCACGGCGATTGGGTCGACGCCGGCGAAAGGTTCGTCGAGCAGGATGAAACGTGGGCTGGTGGCCAGCGCCCGGCAGATCTCCACGCGGCGCCGCTCGCCGCCGGACAGCGAGATGGCGGTATTGTCGCGCAGGTGGCCGATGTGCAGCTCGGTGAGCAGTTCCTCCAGCCGCTGCTCGATCTGTTCATCGGTGAACGACTGCAGCTCGAGCACGGCGCGGATGTTTTCCGCCACGTTAAGCTTGCGGAACACCGAGATTTCCTGCGGCAGGTAAGACAGGCCGAGCCGTGCGCGGCGATGAATCGGCATGTGCGTCAACACTTCGCCGTCGATGCTGATCTCGCCGCCGTCCACGCCGACGAGGCCGACGATCATGTAGAAGCAGGTCGTCTTGCCGGCGCCATTGGGGCCGAGCAGGCCGACCACCTCGCCGCTCTTCACCTCGAAGGAAACGTCCTTGACGACGGTGCGCGACTTGTATTTCTTTCTCAGGCCATTGACTTGTAGAAGGCTCATTCCCCGATTTCCTTGAGCACCTTGCGGATGATGTCCGTGGCGAAGCCGCGCTGCTGCAAGAAGCGCGCCTGTCGTGCGTAATCGCTGCGGTCAATCGGTGCCGTGCCGAACTTGCGCCGCCAGACTGCGTGTGCCCTTTCGATCTCGCCCTCGCCCGACGCGGGCAGCGCCGCAGCGATGATGTCGTCGGCCACGCCCTTGGTGCGCAGGCTGTGGCGCAGCTTGGCGTTGCCCGCCCGTGCCGCGCGCGACGACACATACGCCTCGGCGAAGCGTGCATCGGAAAGCAGGCCGGATTGTTCGAGCTGATCGAGCATGGTCTGGATGTCTTCGCGGCTGCCGTCGGCGGAGAGTTTATGGGTCAGCTCGGCGCGTGAATGCTCGCGCCGGGCGAGCATTCGCAACGCCTTGCCTTTCAGATTGTCGCTCAAGCCTCGGCGGCGGCGACAATGGCGACTGCGGGCTGCTGCTCGGCAACGCCGACCGTGGTACGAACCTTGTTCTCGATCTCGCGCGCCATCTCCGGGTGCTCCTTGAGATACTCGCGCGCATTGTCCTTGCCCTGGCCGATGCGCTCGCCGTTGTAGGAGTACCAGGCGCCGGCCTTCTCCACCAGCTTGTGCGTGACGCCGAGCTCGACGATCTCGCCCTCGCGTGAGATGCCCTCGCCGTAGAGGATGTCGAATTCGGCCTGGCGGAAGGGTGGCGCCACCTTGTTCTTGACGACTTTGACGCGGGTTTCAGAGCCGATGACCTCGTCGTTTTTCTTGATGCTGCCAGTGCGACGGATGTCCAGCCGTACCGAGGCGTAGAACTTCAGGGCGTTGCCGCCGGTGGTGGTTTCCGGGTTGCCGAACATGACGCCGATCTTCATGCGGATCTGGTTGATGAAGATGACCAGGGTGTTGGTGCGCTTGATGTTGGCGGTGAGCTTGCGCAGCGCCTGGCTCATGAGGCGGGCCTGCAGACCCATCTGCGGTTCGCCCATCTCGCCCTCGATCTCGGCTTTCGGTGTCAGTGCCGCCACCGAGTCGATGACAACGACGTCGACGCCGCCGGAGCGCACCAGCATGTCGGCGATTTCCAGGGCCTGCTCGCCGGTGTCGGGCTGGGAGATGAGCAGCTGGCCGACGTCTACGCCGATCTTCTGCGCGTACTGCGGGTCGAGTGCGTGCTCGGCGTCGATGAAGGCCGCCGCTCCGCCCAGTTTCTGGACTTCGGCAATGACCTGCAGGGTAAGCGTGGTTTTACCCGAAGATTCCGGGCCGTAGATCTCGACCACGCGGCCGCGCGGCAGGCCGCCGATGCCGAGGGCGATGTCCAGGCCGAGGGAGCCGGTCGACACGACCTGCACGTCCTCCACCTTGCTGTCGCCCAGGCGCATGATCGAGCCCTTGCCGAACTGCTTCTCGATTTGCGCCAGAGCGGCCGAGAGCGCCTTGCTTTTGTTGTCTTCCATAGTGATTCCCCAGTGGATTGCGGTTGAATTATGGCACAGTCTTTGCCGGGTAGGCATACACCCCAAGGTTCTAATAATACGTATATAAAACAATGTATTACAAGAGTGTTAGCGCTTGCCCTCCAGACAACTGAGCAGGCCTTGCAGGGCATGAATGACGGACAGCCTGCGCACGGTTTCCCGGTCGCCCGTGAAATGCCGTGTTTCGGCCGCCGCTTCTCCACCCTGCAGCGCCCAAGCAAAGCATACGGTGCCCACTGGCTTACCCGGTGAGCCACCCCCCGGGCCGGCAACACCCGAAATCGCCAGGGCCGCCTGTGCATGGCTGCGCCTGAGCGCCCCGGCCGCCATTTCGCGCACGACGGCTTCGCTGACTGCACCTTCCTGCCTCAGGGTGTCGCCCTTGACCCCGAGCAACTCCTGCTTGGCGGCGTTGGAATAGGTGACGAAGCCGCGCTCGAACCACATGGAGGAGCCAGCCGTAGCTGTGACTACTTCGGCAACCCAGCCACCCGTACAGGATTCAGCGCAGGTGAGCATTAACTTTCGTTCCAGGAGGGCTTCGCCGACGCAAACCGACAGGCTTTCCAGTTCCTTATCCATTGAAAGCTGCCATGAACAGGGCGAGCACCAGCAGGGTATAGCCGGCCGCCACCAGATCGTCGAGCATGACGCCGAAACCGTGCTTCATGTGGCCATCAATCCAGCGCGCCGGTTGCGGCTTGACGATGTCGAAGAAACGGAACCAGATGAAGGCTGCCAATTGCCAGAGAAAGGTTTCGGGCGTGATCAGCAGCACCAGCCAGAAGGGGACGATCTCGTCGCAGACGATGGCGCCGTGGTCGGACACCCCCAGCGCGCGGCCGGTGCGGCCGGCGGCGAAGATGCCGACGATGAAGGCGGCGATAAGGAAGGCGAGGAAACCGAAATCCGAGAAATACGGCTTGATCAGCGGAAACAGCAGCCAGGCCGCCAGCGTGCCGGCGGTACCCGGCGCCACCGGCGACAGGCCGCTGCCGAAGCCGCAGGCGATGAAATGCGCCGGATGGGCGAAAAGAAAGCGGATGCCAGGTTTCATGTTGCCTCTGCCGGGCCGCCCTCAAGAGGCAGCAATCCAAAACATGGAAGCCGCAACACCTGCGGCTGAGCCTTTGTTACCCCCGCCCGCGGAGCGGGGGCCAGGAGATGGGGCGCCCTATTCATGCGAAGTGGTCGTAGCCGCGCTTGGGGTTCGGCATGGGTTTGTCTGATGCGTCGCGCAGGATCAGTTCGCCGGTTGGCCCCTGGCGCACGTTGCCGATACGTGCCAGCGGCAAACCGAGGCGCGGGGCGAGCGCCTCGATGTCCTGCCGCCTGGCAGCGGGGGCGCTGAAGGCCAGCTCGTAGTCATCGCCGCCGGCGAGCAGGCACTGTTGCGCCAGGGCCGTGTCGGTGCAGGCGTCGAAGGCTGCGCGCGGCAGGTCGGCAAATTCGATGTCCGCCGCCAGGGCGGAGCGTTCGAGGATGTGGCCGATGTCGGCGAGCAGGCCGTCGGAGATATCGATGGCGGCGCTGGCAAGGCCGCGCAGGGCGAGGCCGAGGGCGACGCGCGGCTGCGGGCGGTCCAGCGCAGCCAGGCAGGGCGTGATCGCCGTACTGCGGAGACTGACTTTCCCCAGGCGGTGATGCAGCCCCAGCGCGGCCAGGCCGGGCATGCCCGACACCCAGAGTTCGTCGCCCGCCTGCGCGCCGGCGCGGGTCAGCGCCTGTCCCTGCGGCACTTCGCCGAAGACGGTGGGGGTGATATTGAGCGGGCCGTGCGTGGTGTCGCCGCCGATGACATCGACGCCGAAGGCTTCGGCAGCGGCGAAGAAGCCGCGCGCGAAGGCGGCGATCCAGGCCTCGTCGGCCTTGGGCAGGGCCGCCGCCAGCACCGCCCAGCGCGGTTGTGCGCCCATGGCGGCGAGGTCGGAAAGATTTACCGCAAGCGCCTTCCAGCCGAGAGCCTCGGCATCGGTGCCATCATGGAAATGCGTGCCGGCCACCAGCATGTCGGTGGACACCACCAGATCCATGCCGGGCGCCGGTCGCACGACGGCGCCATCATCACCCACGCCCAGCACCGTATGGCGCACGGGGCGCGTGAAATGGCGGGCAATCAATTCGAATTCGGAAGGCACCTTCGGCTTCCGAAAAACGGCTTACTTCTTCCCGGCCGGTGCGCTTGGCTGAGCTGGGGTGGATGTGGTGGCGGAAGCTGGTGCGGAAGTCGTCGGCAGTGCGGTCTTGCTGCCCTTCTTGCCGAATTCGTGGATGGTGTCGCCGCGCAACTCCAGCGCGAAGGTCATGAAAATCAGGCCGCCGATGAAAAATGCCAGCAGGGCGTAAATCCACCAGTCGGCCAGGTAGTGCTTCGGATGCTTGTCTTCCGCCGTCTGGGGATTGGCGCGCACGATAGGTTGTTTGCTCATGTCTCCTCCTTAGGATTTATTGGCTTGCGGCTTGATGCGATTGGCGGATCGGGCGATTTCTTCCGGCCGTATCAGGGTGGCGAGTTTGTCCATGACGCCATTTACATATTTGTGGCCGTCCGTGCCGCCGTAGCTCTTGGCCAGTTCGATGGCCTCGTTGATCACCACCTTGTAGGGCGCTTCGAGGTGCTGCTTCAATTCGAACGTGGCAAGCAGCAGGATGGCGCGTTCGACGGGCGAAAGCTCGGCGTAGGGACGGTCCAGTTGCGGTTCGATGAGGGCTTGCAGTTCCGCCGCATCGGCCATTGCGCCGCGCAACAGCCGGTCGAACAGGGCGCGGTCGATTTTCGCGAAACCGCCTGCGTCGGCCAGATGCGCCTCGATCGCCGGCAGGTCGTTACCGGAAAGCTGCCACTGGTAGAGGCCCTGCAATGCAAACTCCCTGGCGCGTCGGCGCGGTGATTTCATTTGCGGATGAATTTCTGCAGGTTTGCCATTTCAACTGCCGCCTGGCCGGCCTCTCCGCCCTTCTGCACCATGCGCGCCAGCGCCTGGTCGTCGTCCTCGGTGGTGAGCACGCCGTTGGCGATCGGGGTGCCGGTGGCGAGCTGGACATCGGTGATGCCGCGCGCCGATTCATTGGAGACGATCTCGAAGTGGTAGGTCTCGCCGCGGATGACGCAGCCGAGCGCCACCAGCGCATCGAAGCGCCCGCTCTGCGCCATTGCCTGCAGCGCCAGCGGCAGTTCCAGCGCCCCCGGCACGGTGACGATCTGCATGTCGGCGGCGCGTACGCCGAGGCGCTTCAGCTCCGCCGTGCAGCCGCCGAGCAGGCCCTCGCTGACGTCGAGATTGAAGCGACTCATGGCGATGCCGATGCGCAGGTCTTTGCCGTTGAGGTCCTGTTCGAATTCGTCGATGCCTTCAAAGCGTCCCATGGTATTCACCTCAGCATTCACCTCACGCCTTGTTTTCTTCAGGCGTCATATAGCCTGTGACTTCCAGCTGAAAGCCCGCCATGCTCGGCATCTTGCGCGGGCTGGCGAGCAGGCGCATCTTGCGCACGTTCAGGTCGCGCAGGATTTGCGCACCGATGCCGTACAGGCGTGGATCCCACTTGGCCGCGGGGCGCGCCGCATCGCCTTCGTCGAGCAGCGCGGCAAGGAGATCGGGCGTCGAACTGGTGCGCCGTAGCAGCACGATGATGCCGCTGCCGTGGGCGGCGATGGTGCGCATGGCGCGATCCACGCTGAAGCTGTGGCGCCCGCTCTGGCAATCGAGGAAGTCGAGCACGGTGATCGGCTCGTGCACGCGCACGAGGATTTCCTCGTCCTCGCGGATCACGCCGCGCACCAGGGCGAGGTGCACTTCACCGCTGGTCTTGTCGCGATAGGCGAGCAGGCGGAAGCTGCCGTGGGCGCAGACCACTTCCTTGTCGGCGACGCGCTCGACCAGGGTTTCGGTCTCGTTGCGGTAATGGATCAGGTCGGCGATGGCGCCGATCTTCAGCCCGTGCAATTTGGCGAACTCGACCAGGTCGGGCAGCCGCGCCATGGTGCCGTCATCCTTGAGGATTTCGCAGATGACCGCGGCCGGTTCGCAGCCCGCCAGGTGGGCCAGGTCACAGCCCGCCTCAGTGTGGCCGGCACGCACCAGCACGCCGCCGTTCTGCGCCATGATCGGAAAAACGTGGCCGGGCTGCACGATGTCTTCGGGGCGCGCATTGCGGGTCACGGCGACCTGGACGGTACGCGAGCGGTCCTGCGCCGAGATGCCGGTGGTGACGCCTTCGGCCGCCTCGATCGAGGCGGTGAAGGCGGTATTGAACTGGCTCTTGTTCTCGCGCGCCATCGGCGAGAGGCCGAGTTGCTTGCAGCGCGCCTCGGTCAGCGTCAGGCAGATCAGGCCACGACCATGCTTGGCCATGAAGTTGATGGCCTCCGGTGTGACGTGCTCGGCGGCGAGGACGAGGTCACCCTCATTCTCACGGTCCTCCTCATCGACCAGCACGACCATGCGGCCGGCGCGGATGTCGGCAATGATGTCTTGAATGGGGGAGAGGGCTGTCATTGAATTTCTGCCGTCAGCATGCGCTCGATGTAGCGGGCGACCAGGTCGATTTCGAGATTGACTTGGCTGCCGGCCTTCAGGCGCTTGAGTGTGGTGACCGCCACGGTGTGTGGAATCAGGTTGATGGAAAAGTCAGTCCCCGCGACACGGTTGACCGTCAGGCTAACGCCATTGACCGTCACCGAACCCTTGCGCGCGATGTATTTCGCCAGCGGCTGCGGCGCGCGGATCAGCAACTCGTGGCTCTCGCCGATCCTCTCGAACTTCAGCACCTCGCCGACGCCGTCGACATGGCCGGTGACCAGGTGCCCGCCGAGGCGGTCGGCAAGGCGCAGCGCCTTTTCCAGATTCACCTCGCCGGGCGCGTCGAGGCCGACCGTGCAGTCCAGCGTCTCGCGCGAGACATCCACCTTGTAGGAGGGGTTGTCAGAATCGTTCGCCTTCTCGATGACGGTGAGGCAGACGCCCTCGTGGGCAATCGAGTCGCCGATGGCGACGTCGGCGAGGTCGAGGCCCGGCGCCTCGACGCTCAGGCGTAGGCCTTTTTCCAGGGGCTGCAGATGGACGATCCTGCCGGTGGCGGCGACGATTCCAGAGAACACGGGTTATGTTGCGCAACGATTAG
Source organism: Rhodocyclaceae bacterium (assembly GCA_018262775.1). Taxonomy (GTDB): domain Bacteria; phylum Pseudomonadota; class Gammaproteobacteria; order Burkholderiales; family Rhodocyclaceae; genus Desulfobacillus. Next base: position 69,680 of record JADFDU010000003.1, on the reverse strand, counting down.
GGGAAACGGATTTTACCCGCGATCCGCCCGGCGGTGTTTGAGGGGCATCAACCGCCCAATGCGGTATTCACGACCTTGAGGAAGTCGTCCGCCGGCTGGTAGCCGACGACGCGCAGGCCCCGGCGCTCCTCGCCCTGACGGTCGAAGAAAATGATGCCGGGCGGGCCGAACAGGTTGAAGCGCTTGAGCAGCGCCTTGTCCGCGTCGCTGTTGGCGGTGACATCCACCTGCAGCAGGAGCATCTGGCGCATCTTCGCCGCGACGCGCGCGTCGGAGAAGGTGTACTTCTCCATCTCCTTGCAGGAGACGCACCAGTCGGCGTAGAAATCCAGCATCACCGGCCGCCCGGCATCCTTCAGGCGCGCGTCCAGTTCCGCCGATGTCTTCACGCGCTCGAAGGCGACATGCTCGACCGGGGTGGACGCCGCGCCGCGCAGGAAGCCGAAGGGCTGTAGCGGGTCGCGGCTACCGCCCAGTGCGCCGATCACCAGCGAGGCGCCGATGAGCAGCAGCACCATGCCGATGCCCTTCCAGAAGCGCGCCCAGCCGTGGGCATGCGGTGGCAGCGGATCGATGGCGCGTAAAAACATCGCCGTGCCGATGGCCAGCACGCCCCAGGCGAGCAGGTGCGCCCACGCCGGGACCACCGGCGAAACCAGCCAGATGGCCACGCCGAGCAGCATCACGCCGAAGAATTTCTTCACCGATTCCATCCACGGCCCGGTGTGCGGCAGCAGCGAGCGCGTCGACACGCCGACGATCACCAGCGGCACGCCCTTGCCCAGCGCCATGGCGAATAGTGCCGCGCCGCCGAGGACGGCATCGCGCGTCTGCGCGATGTAGAGCAGGGCGCCGGCCAGCGGCGCCGCCACGCAGGGGCCGACGATCAGCGCCGAGAGCGCGCCCATGGCGGCCACGCCGTGCAGCGAGCCGCCCTTGACGCGGCCGGACCCCTCGCTCAGCTTGCTCTGCAGGAAGGCGGGCAGTTGCAGTTCGTAGAAGCCGAACATCGACAGCGACAGGACGACGAACACCAGCGCGAAGGCGCCCAGTACCCACACGTTTTGCAGAGCGGCCGAGAGCATCGAGCCAGACAGGCCGGCGGCCACGCCGGCGGCGGCATAGGTGACGGCCAGGCCCAGCACGTAGGCCATCGACAGCACGAAGGCGCGGCTTTTCGTGATGTGGTGGCCGTGGCCGACGATGATGCCGGAGAGGATCGGGTACATCGGAAACACGCAGGGCGTCAGCGCCAGGAGGATGCCGGCGCCGAAGAAGGTGGTGAGGATGAGCCAGAAGCCGGCGTTCTGCAGCAGGCCAGCCAGTTGTGAGGATTCGTCCTGCTGGTCGGCGGGCGCGGATTCGGCCGGTGCGGCTTGCGCTATGTCTTGCGTTGCGCTTTGCGCTGGGCTTTGCGTTGTTCCGGGCGCCACGCTCATCGCCGCCAGTTGCACCTGCAGCGTCTGCGGGTTGGGCGGGTAGCACACGCCGATGTCTGCGCAGCCTTGCGAGGTTGCCCTCAGCGTGACGGCGTCGAGCCCGGTCGGCGCGGTGAAGGGCAGGCGGATGGCGACCTGCTTGCGGTAGGTCTCGACGTCGCCGAAGAACTCGTCTTTCTTGATTTTGCCCGGCGGGAACTGTGGCGTGCCGGCCTTGATTTCGGCCGGCTCCAGCGCGAAACGGAACTTGTTGCGGTACATGTAATAGCCGGGCGCGATGTCGTAGCGCACTTCCAGCGTGGCGGCGTCGACGGTGCGGGCGGAGAGGTGGAAGGCCTTGTCCACTTCAAGCAGTTCGTCCGCGGCAGCAGCGGAAAATGGCAGGCAGGACAGACCGAGGGCGAGCAGCAAAAAAAAGCGGTGGATCGTCTTCATGGTGATCTTCATTGGGCGGCGGTCGAGGCCGCCAGCCACAGCAGATAGTCGGGCAAGCCCCTGTCGATGCGGACGGCGACGATCTCCGGAAGTTCATACGGATGGTAGGCGCGGATCGCCTCTTCCAGCGCGGCGTAGCGCGGCGCGCTGGTCTTGATCAGCAACGGCACCTCCTCGGCGTCTTCGACCTTGCCCTCCCAGCGATAAATGGAAAGGCAGGGCGCGAGAATGTTCACGCAGGCGGCAACGCGCTGTTCGACGAGCTTTATGGCGAGGACGCGCGCGGTTTCCGCGTCGGGCAGGTGGGTGATGACGAGCAGGGTATCCATCGGCGAGAAATTCTACCCGTTATTTGAGCAGTCGCCGCCGCGCCAGGCCGAGCGCCAGCCAGAAGGCGGCGAAGGCATAGGCGGCCAACACGCCGACATGCAACCACGCCTGCGCCGGCACTTCGCCGAAGAACAGCGGCCGCGTCAGCTTCACCGCGTGCGACAGCGGCAGCAGCGACGACAGCGCCTGGAAGGCAGCGGGCAATTGCTCGACCGGAAAGAACACGCCGGAGAGCAGCGTCATCGGCGTGACGAACAGGGTGAAGTAGTACATGAAGAAATCGAAGCTCGGCGCCAACGCCGTCATGACGAGGCCGAGCGCGGCGAAGGCCAGGCCGGCGAGGAAGATCAGCGGCAGCGCCCACAGCGCCAGCGGCGAGTGCACCAGGCCGAGCGCCGCGGCCACCCCCAGGATGGCAACACCCGACAGGCAGGCCTTGCTTGCCGCCCACATCAGTTCCCCCAGCAGCAGGTCGTCGAGCGACACCGGTGCGTTGAGGATGGCCTCCCACGTGCGCTGCACCTGCATGCGCGAGAAGGCCGAGTAGAGCGTCTCGAAGGTGGCGCTGTTCATGGTGGAGAAGCACACCGCGCCGGCGGCGAGGAAGGCGATGTAGGACACGCCGCCCACCTCCGGCAGCAGCGTGCCGATGCCGTAGCCCAGGCCGAGCATGTAGACCATCGGATCGGCCAGGTTGCCGAGGATGGAGGGAATCGCCAGCTTGCGCCAGACGAGGAAATTGCGCTGCCAGACGGGGATGAAGCGCAGGCTGAGGGCGGGCGGGCGGAAGTGGTTCATTTCAGTGGTTCAGGAAAAGTAATTGGCGTGCCATGGCGTATCGGTCCCGCCGTATCCCCCAAGGAGACTTCCTTCGGGGCGTTGTGGGGACTGACTTTCGCAGGGAGTTCCTTGCTCAGCCGCGGCCGGCCTCGGCATGCAATTTCAGTCCAAGCGCCCCGATGACCTTGAGGATGGTATCGAAGCTCGGGCTGCGCTCGCCGGAGAGCGCCTTGTAAAGGCTTTCGCGGGACAATCCCGCATCCTTGGCGACCTGCGCCATGCCCTTGGCGCGGGCAATATCGCCCAGCGCCTTGGCAATGAAGGCGGCATCCCCATCCGCTTCTTCAAGGCAGGCTTCAAGATAGGCCGCCATTTCCTCGGGGGTCCGGAGGTGTTCGGCGACGTCATAATGCGTGGTAACGGTCTTGCCCATGTTGGCTACTCCGAAAGATTGCGTGCGAGGCGCAAGGCGGTCTTGATGTCCCTGGCCTGGGAGCTTTTGTCCCCACCGGCCAGCAAAATGATCAGCTCGCGCTTTCGCTTCTTGAAATACACCCGGTAACCGGGACCGTAATCGATTCGCAACTCCGAGATGCCTTCACCCACCGGCGCGACATCGCCGGGGTTTCCGCCAGCGAGCCGTTCAATCCTCGCCTGGATGCGAGCCCTCGCCCGCACGTCGCGCAGATCGTCGAGCCACTGCGCGAAGTGATCGGTTTTGCGAATTTCAATCATACAGGCAATGTAGCCGCGTGGCTACAAGCTGTCAATGTCATGCGCGACGTCTTGATTGGAGCAGGGTCAGAGCAAACGCGCAGTCGTGGAACGTGAGCGGCGTAGCTCACTCGCTACTGTTGATTAGGAAACGCAATTAACCTGCCTCTGGACGTGCCGGTTTTGCCGTATCGCAGCGGCTGACTTTCGCCTAGAGGAAGGCAGGGTTTGGTGGCTAGTGCATTACTGCGAAAATTATTCGAACCTGGCCCCTTTTGTTCCTTTTGTTCCAGAGCACGGCCCCTTTAATTCGAATGGCTCAGAGCAAACATGAGGTCGTAAAGAAATTATTTTGCGATCTCGTATCTATTGGTTTGCAGATCATAAATGCAGCTTTTTGGGGGTATGGTAAAGGCTTTCACGAGATAGCCATCAGCGCTTCGGTACCTGAATTCCAGCGCTACGTTTTTCTTCAATAGATTTGAGTCTTGTTCGCTACAAGTGGTGTTCACAACAGCGTTTTCTAGAGAGATAAGGGCGGCTGCGCTGATGCTATTAGCATTGAAATTAACAAGAGTATAGTTATTTGTAAACAGCCCTCCATCTGCCCTTGCAACTACCGAATCTAAGCGAGTCTCACGATCAATCATTTTAGGTAGTTGTTTGTTTAGCTCTGCGGCTGCTTTTGCGACAAGTTGTTTATGCGATGGCCCAAATAGAATCTGACTGGCTATATTATTGCCGGCTTCTGATAGGCTGCTAGTCACAATGATTGCTGTATAAATAGTGATCTTGCCAAATGCCTTAATAATATCGCCCATGCCTGCTCCTCACTGAAATGCTGAACCACTAAATTTGGTTTAGGCGACCGATCGCTGAAGAACAAAGCCAATGACAGTATTCTATATTGCATTCAATTGATAGGCGTCAAAGTTGCAAAAAGGAGGGCTATGAAATGAAGAAGTACCTCGTTTACTCATCAGATTTACCGTTAATGCCACTTGTAGGGCAAAACCCTAAGGGTGGCAATCTTGAAGATTTTGATGATTTGTCAATTGCTCGGGATTATGCAGAAAGCGAGAAGGATCATTGGGACCTAGTTACCTTGTATGAGAAAAAGGGAGAGTGGGCGCGGCTAGAATATTTTGTTAAAGGTAGAAAGTACTCCGAAAGTGCGACATAGACGGGATGGTATTCATCATAATTACTCATGTCCGAATGGAGATATTTTGTTGATCATCCACAGTGAAGCGACAATTTCCGGAATAAAGAGAGCTAAAGGGGCCAGGCTCGAATTATTCTTGTGAGCGGGTGGTGCCAAACCTTCCTCCGGCGTTCTGCCGAGAAAGTCAGCCCCCGCGGCACGGCGAGCGGGAGGGTGTTCTTCGCGGTGAAGGGTTTCGACCATCTAGCGATAGACCTCGCGCCGATTGCCGATGCGCAATACGCGGACGATGATACGGCGATCCTGAATGTCGCAAATGATGCGCCAATCGCCGACACGGTACTTCCAGTAATTGCCCAGCTTCGCACCGGCCAGCGCTTCGCCGATGTCGCGGGGATTGTCCAGCGTGGCCACGCGCTGCTTGAGGAATCCGACGATGCGTTGCTGAACAGGCTGATCCAGCTTCTTCAGGTCTTTCACGGCCTCCGGATCGAACTCGATCTCAAAGGCCAAGCTTGCGCTCCACCTCGGCGAGCGGGATCGTCTTGCGATTCCGCCGGGCGCGCGCCTCGGCAAGGTAATAGTCTTCGAGGTCGTCGATGTATTCCAGGATGGCTTCCCGCGCCAGCGCGGTCTTGGTGCGCCCGGTTTCGCTGGCCAGCGCGTTCAGGCGTTCTTCAATCGTCTCGGGCAGTCTGATGGCTAGCATGCCGGTTCTCCTGATCAGTCAAGTGCTATACAAGTATAGCAGCAAGCCAGCCGCCGGATGAGCGCCAACGGACGCTAGTGCCAGCCCTTGGTTCTATGGTGCTAGTCGCGCAGATCCCTTCCCGTTAGCTTGAGGAACACATCTTCAAGGTTGGCAGGGCGGTGCAGGTAGCGCAGGCCGCGCTGGCTGGCGAGGTGGCGCAGCAGGGGGCGCGCCTCGGCGAGGTAGCAGAAGGCCGTCTCGCCGGTGACTTCGACGCGGGTGGCGTACTGTGCCGCTTCCGCACTTGCCCAGGCAGCGGCACTCATTTCTCCCGGCTCGCCATAAACCTCCACCACCTCCGGCTCGATATGCGCGGCGATCAGTTCGCGCGGCGAGCCTTCGGCGATGAAGCGGCCGTTGTCCATGATGGCGAGGCGGTGGCAGAGGCGTTCGGCCTCGTCCATGAAATGCGTCGTCAGCAGCACCGTCTTGCCCTGCTGCAGGAGCTGCTTCAGGCGTTCCCAGATGAGGTGGCGCGCCTGCGGGTCGAGGCCGGTGGTCGGCTCGTCGAGGATCAGCAGGTCCGGGTCGTTGACCAGCGCGCGCGCCAGCGTCAGGCGCCGCTTCATGCCGCCCGAGAGCGCGCTGATCTTGGCGTCGGCGCGGCCGACGAGTTGGGCGAAGTCGAGCAGGCGCGGGATGCGCGCGCGCACCTCGCGCTCGGCCAGGCCGAAGTAGCGGCCATACACCAGCAGGTTTTCCGCTGCCGTGAAATCGGGATCGAGGTTGTCCATCTGCGGCACGATGCCGACGCGCATGCGTGCCTCGCGCGCGTGGCCCGGCACCGGCAGGCCGGCGAGGCGGATCTCGCCCGCGTCCGGCGCGGTGAGGCCGAGGGCGCAGCGCAGGGTCGTCGTCTTGCCGGCGCCGTTGGGGCCGAGCAGACCGTAGCATTCGCCCGGACGCAGTGCGAAAGTCAGTCCCTGCAGCACGGCGACGCCATCGTAGGACTTGCGCAGCCCGGCGACGCTCAGCACGCCGGACTCAAGGGCGGGTGCCAGGGTGGGTGCCAGGCTGGGTGCTAGGGCTGGGGTTTCCATTGGGCGTCGATGATGCGGCGGATGAGGTGCAGCTTGCGATGGAAGAAGTGGTCGGTGCCGGGCACCACGCTGACCGCCAGGTCGAGCGGCTCGGCCCAGGCCAGCACGTTGGCCAGCGGCACTGTTTCGTCCTGCGCGCCGTGGATGACGATGCTGTCGGCCGGCACGGCGGCGGTGTCGTAGCTGCGCAGGCCTTCGATGAAGCCGGATGCGGTGCCGACCAGCACGAGGCGCCGCGCCGGATCGCCGCCTTCGGCGAGCTTCGCCGCCAGCCGCGCGACGACGTAGGCGCCGAAGGAGAAGCCGCCGAGGAAGAAAGGCAGTTCAGCGCCGAAGCGTTTGCGGGCATAGGCATGCACTGCGAGCAGGTCGTCGGTTTCGGCTATGCCGTGGTCGTGTGCGCCGGCCGAACCGCCGACGCCGCGAAAGTTCGGACGCAGCGTGATGCAACCCAGCTCGCGGAAAGTTTTCGCCAGCGTCGTCACCACCTTATTGTCGGCGGTGCCGCCGTAGAGCGGGTGCGGATGAGTGATGAGCGCGATGCCCGTGGGAGTGGGCCATCCCCCCGCCCCCCTTCCCGCGGAAGGGGGTGACGGCGGTTCGACGAAGACTTCCAGCGCTCCCGCCGGCCCTTCAAGCAGGATGCGCTCGTGTCTCGCCATCAGATCGTCAGACGCTTGACGACGCGGCCGTTGACCAGATGTTCCTCGATGATCTCGTCGATGTCGGTTTTGTCGACATAGGTGTACCAGGTGCCCTCCGGGTACACCACGATCACCGGGCCCTCATCGCAGCGGTCGAGGCAGCCGGCCAAGTTGATGCGCACCTTGCCCTTGCCCTTCAGGCCGAGCGCGGCGACGCGATCCTTGGCGTAGTCCTTCATGTCGGCGGCGCCGTGGCTGTTGCAGCAGGTGGCGCCGGCTTCGCGCTGGTTGCAGCAGAAGAAGACGTGGTATTTGAAATGGCTCATGTGTGTCTCTCGGTTGGGGGTTGGGCGATTGATTATCCCCCCGGGATTCCCTTCGTTCAAAGCTCGTCGTACTTCAGCGCATTGCCGCGCGCCTTCTCCACCGGATACTTGAGCGCGTTCTTCGCGATCTTGTCGTGTGCGGCGGCGGCGAGGTCGACGTCCAGCGCATCGGCCAGCTCGATGAGATAAATCAGCACGTCGGCCATTTCCTCGCGGATCTTCTCGCGCTTGCCGTCCTGCGGCGACTGACTTTCCTCCGGTGTCAGCCACTGGAAATGCTCGGCCAGCTCGGCCGCCTCGACGATCAGCGCTATCGCCAGGTTCTTCGGCGTGTGGTAGCGATGCCACTCGCGTTCGCGCGTGAAGTCGCGCAGGCGGTCGCGCAGCGCGATCAGTTCATTTGTCATGGTGCGTTCCCACTGTACCGCGCGGCAGCATCAGGAAAGGCAGCGCAGCGAAGGGCCACAGGCTGGAGACCAGCTTGGTGAGCCCGTTGAAGTTGAGGAAATGCCCCTGCTGCCAGACGGCCAGCGAAGCGGCGAGATACGGATTCTGCGGCGCCAGGTTCACCAGCGCGGTAGCGAACAGCAGGGCCAGCGCCGCCAGCATGCGCTGCGCCAGCGGCGGCAGGTGGGTCGCCGCCAGCAATGCGATCAGTCCTGCGGCAAACCCTGTCATGTTGCCCGGCGTGATCCAGTGCCCGAATTGGACGGCGTTCACCAGCAGCGCACTGACGAAGGCCTTGATGAGCAGGGCGGGCAGCAGCAGCGCCACCAGCAGGACGCGGCTGGACTGGCGCAGCAGCGACCAGGCGATGAGACCGGCGGCCAGCGTGCCGGCCGCGGCCACGCCGGCCTCGATGACGAAGAAGCGCCGTGCGGAATAGGGCAGCGGTGGCAGTTCGAGGAGTGTACGCAGGTCGCCCGTGCCGAAGAGCAGCAGTTCCGGATTGAGCTGCGCGAGCAGCCACAGACCGAGCAGCACCAGGCCGAAATCTGCCGCACGGCCGCTGACGACGAGGTGCGTGCGCAGCCGGTGCAGGCGCCCGCCGTCGATGAGTGCGCGGCCCCAGTTCATGCCCGCCGCCGCGCCGATCATGGCGCCGATGGCGTTGCAGGCCAGGTCGATATTGGAGGGCACGCGGTCGGGCAGAAAATTCTGCAGCGTTTCCAGCATGAGGCTGAGGCCGCCGCCGGCCAGTACCGCGAGCAGCGCCGCCGCCGCCACGCCCAGGCGCGGCTGCAGCGCCGGTACCATGAGGAAGCCGAGCGGCACGTAGGCGAGGATGTTGGCGGCGAGGTCGAAGCCGGTGTAGTAGCGCGGCCAGGCCGCCGTGAGGAAGTCGAAAACCGGCGCGCCGGTGTCCCGCCAGCCGGAAAGGGGATGCAGGCTGGCGTAGGCGATCAGCAGCGCATAGGCGATGGCAAGGTAGCGCGCCAGCGGTGAAGCCGTGGTTCTCACTAGAGTACCTTCCTCCCCATCCCCCTTCCCGGGGAAGGGGGTGATGGTCGTTCGCGGGCTGCGCCCGCTCCGTGTGGTTGGGCCACCCATGAGTGCACAGGATAGCCGTTCCGCCCGCGCCCGGCGTCCATCTCTGGCTGGGCGGATACGGCAGTCCTGAAATGACGAAAAACGGGCGATACCCGCATGACAAGCGCCGTCATTCCCGCGAAAGCGGGAATCCAGACGCTTCGTGGATTCCCGCTTTCGCGGGAATGAGGGGGTAATTGTCTTGCGTATTCATTTCTGAGGGGACCCGCTTCATTCGTTCAGTGCGCGCGGCGTGACGGTGGCGCGATCCATTGCGGTAGCAGCGAGCCGGCCAGCATGCCGATCAGGCTGGCAAGGAAGCCGGCAAGCTGGGGCGGAATGTCGCTGTCGGGCGCCACGATTTCGCAGGCGATCCACACGGCCAGGCCGGCCAGCGCGGCGAAGATCGCGCCCTGGTTGCTGGCGCGGCGCCAGTACAAGCCGGCGGCGAGCGGCACGAAGGCAGCGGCCAGGGTGATCTTGTAGGCGTTCTCCACCATCGTGTGGATGCTCTCGGTTGTCGTGAGGGCGTAGACCGTCACCAACACGGTGAAACCAAACACGACGAAACGCGTCATGCGCAGCAACTGGTCGTCGCTGACGTCGCGCATCAGGCCGCGCAGGATATTCTCCGAAACAATCACCGACGGCGCCAGCAGCGTGCCGCTGGCGGTGCTCATGATCACCGACAGCAGGGCGCCGAAAAACACCACCTGCGCCAGCGGCGACATGTGGTCGAGGATCAACCGGGGCAGGATGTGCTGCGGATCGGCATCGATCAGATGCTCGACCGTGGCCGGGTCGATCAGGGTCGCGGAATAGGCGAGCATCAGTGGAATGAAGGCGAAGATGAAATAGGCGAGGCCGCCGAGCACGGAGCCCCAGACCGCGATGCCCTCATTTTTCGAGGTGTTGGCGCGCTGGAACACATCCTGCTGCGGAATCGAGCCGAAACCCATGGTGATGAGTGCGGCGATGAAGCCGACGATGCCGACCCAGTTGGCCTCGGGCAGCACGGCGAACTTGCCGGCATCGGCCGCGTGCTGCACCACGTTGCCGAAACCGCCGGCGAGGTCGCCGGCGATCATCATGATGTAAATCAGGCCGATGACGATGACAATCATCTGGATGAAGGTCGTGATCGCCACCGACCACATGCCGCCGAAGATCGTGTAGGTCAGCACCACGGCGGCGCCGATGAGCATGCCGGCGCTGGTGGAAATGGCGCCCTGGGAGAGCAGGTTGAACACCAGGCCGAGGGCGGTGATTTGTGCCGAGACCCAGCCCAGGTAGGAAATGACGATGCACACCGAGGCGACGAGCTCGACCAGGCGGCCGTAGCGCAGGCGGTAATAGTCGCCGATGGTCAGCAGGTTGAGGCGGTACAGGGGGCGGGCGAAGAGCAGGCCAAAAAGGATCAGGCAGAGCGAGGCGCCGATCGGATCCGACACCAGTCCGTGCATGCCCTCCTTGAGAAAGGTCGCCGAGATACCGAGCACCGTTTCCGCGCCGAACCAGGTGGCGAAGACCATGGCGGTGACGATGTACAGCGGCAGGTTGCGTCCGGCGGAGATGTAGTCCCGCGCATTGTGCACGCGCATGGCGGCGAGCAGGCCGATGGCGATCGAAACCACCAGATAGAGGGCGACGAAGGTGATCAGCATGGCATCTTTCGCGGTGCTGGAGAGAACGGAACGCGCGGATTATAGCGAAACGAGCCGGACGACGAAAAGTGCGGCGAAAAGTGCGCCGAGCAGTGTGCCAAACAGCGCCGCCACCACCCACAGCAATCTGCTTTGACGTTGCTGTTCGGCCTGCAGGCGGGCGATTTCCCTGCGTATCGCGCGCAGCGGCTCGTCGGCGAGCGCGCCGTGCAGCAGGCGCGGCAACTGCGGCAGCAGCATGGCCCATTGCGGCGCCTCGCGCTTCAGGTTGCTCACCAGGCCGCGCAGGCCGATGCGCTCCTGCATCCAGCGCTCGAGGAAGGGCTTGGCCGTGGTCCACAGGTCCAGTTCGGGATCGAGCTGGCGGCCGAGGCCTTCGATGTTGAGCAGCGTCTTTTGCAGCATCACCAACTGCGGCTGGATCTCGACATTGAAGCGGCGCCCGGCCTGGAACAGGCGCAGCAGCGTCTTGCCGAAGGAGATGTCCTTCAGCGGCCGGTCGAACACCGGTTCGCACACGGCGCGGATGGCGGTCTCGAATTCGTCGATGCGCGTATCTGCCGGCACCCAGCCGGCGTCGATGTGCGCCTGTGCCACCGCCTTGTAGTCGCGGCGGAAGAAGCCGAGGAAATTCTGTGCCAGGTAGTTCTTGTCGACGTCGGTGAGCGTGCCCATGATGCCGAAGTCGAGGGCGATGTATTGCCCGGTCGGCGTCACGAGGATGTTGCCCGGGTGCATGTCGGCGTGGAAGAAGGCGTCGCGGAACACCTGCGTGAAGAAGATCTCGACGCCGGCGCGTGACAGCGCCTTGAGGTCCACGCCTTCGCTGCGCAGGCGCTCGATCTGGCCGACCGGCGTGCCGTGCATGCGCTCCATCACCATCACCGAGGTCGAGCACCAGTCCCAGTGCACTTCCGGCACGGCGAGCAGCGGCGAATGGAGAAAATTGCGCCGCAGTTGCGAGCAGTTGGCCGCTTCGCGCATGAGGTCGAGCTCGTCGCCGAGGTGTTTTTTGAATTCCGCCACCACCTCGCGCGGCTTCAGGCGCCGGCCGTCAGGCCACAGCGCCTCGACCAGGCCCGCCGCCGCATCGAGCAGGCCGATGTCGTGGGCGATGACGCGCTCGATGTCCGGCCGCAGGATCTTCACCGCCACTTCCTTGCCGCCGGGCAGGGTGGCGAAGTGCACCTGCGCCACCGAGGCGCTGGCCACCGGCTCCGCCGCGAAGGATTCGAACACCTGAGCCACCGGCTTGCCGAAGGCGCGTTCCAGGGCGGCCACCGCCTGCGCCGAGGCAAAGGGCGGCACGCGGTCCTGCAGTTTCGCCAGCTCGTCGGCGATGTCGACCGGCAGCAGGTCGCGCCGCGTGGACAGCATCTGGCCGAACTTGACGAAGATCGGCCCCAGTGCCTCCAGCGCCAGGCGCAGCCGCTGTGCGCGCGGCGTGGACAAATCGCGCCAGAAGAGGACGAAGCGCAGGGCACGCTGCAGGCCCTTGGTCTGCGCGTGGTCGAGAATCATCTGGTCGAGGCCGAAGCGGATGCCGACGCTGACGATTCGAATTAAGCGGAAGATTCGCAAGGTGACCGCGCGTGGAGGAAAGCGCCGATTTTACCCACATTTGGCAGGGGGCCGCGCCTGGCCCGGCAGGGTGGGCGGGTATAATTCACCCTTTCCTGGAATTGCAACGGTAGCAATGAGTAGCAATAAGGTAGCAATGGCAGCAGACATCCGATCCGAACTGACGACCCTGCTGCGCGCGGCGCTGGCGAGCGTGGCGCCGGACAGCCACAACGCGCCCATCCTGCTCGAACGGCCGAAGCAGGCCGGATACGGCGACTTCGCCAGCAACCTCGCTCTGCAGCTGGCCAAGCCGCTCAAGCTCAACCCGCGCGACATCGCCGGCCGCCTGCTCGCCGAATTGCCAAAGTCGCCGCTCGTCGCCAAGGCCGAGGTGGCGGGCGCCGGCTTCATCAATTTCACGCTCGCCCCTGCCGCCAGGCTGCAGGTGGTGCGCGCGGTGCTGGAACGCGGCAATGATTTCGGCCGCAGCGAACGGGGCGGCGGCGCGAAAGTGCAGGTCGAGTTCGTTTCGGCCAACCCGACCGGTCCGCTGCACGTCGGCCACGGCCGCGGCGCGGCTTACGGCGCCAGCCTTGCCAATCTGCTTGATTTTGCCGGCTACAAGGTGGTGCGCGAGTTCTATGTGAACGACGCCGGCCGGCAGATGGACATCCTCGCGCTGTCTACCTGGCTGCGCTATCTCGAACTGCACGGCTCGACCCTTCCGTTCCCGAACAACGCCTATCAGGGCGACTATGTGCGCGACATGGCCGCGGCCATCCAGAAAGCGCACGGCACGCGTTACCGGCGCGACGTCGCCCACGTGCTCGACGGCGCGCCCGATGCCGCAACGGACGCCGAGGCGCATCTCGACGCCCTTATCGCCAACGCCAAGCGCCTGCTCGGCGACGACTACGCCTACGTGCACAACTACGTGCTGACCGAGCAGCTCGGCGACAGCCGCGATGATCTCGCCGAGTTCGGCGTGCATTTCGACCACTGGTTTTCCGAGCGTTCGCTGTTCGATACCGGCCTGGTGGACAAAGCCGTGGCGCTGCTCGAAGCGCGCGGCCACGTTTATGTGCAGGACGGCGCGAAGTGGTTCCGCTCCACCGAGTTCGGCGACGAGAAGGACCGCGTCGTGCAGCGCGAGAACGGCCTGTACACCTACTTCGCCTCCGACATCGCCTACCACCTCAACAAGTACGAGCGCGGCTTCGAGCGCATCATCGACATCTGGGGCGCTGACCATCACGGCTACATCCCGCGCGTGAAGGGTGCCCTCAAGGCGCTTGGCCTCGACGACAGCCGCCTCGAAGTGGCGCTGGTGCAGTTTGCCGTGCTCTATCGCGACGGCCAGAAGACTTCGATGAGCACGCGCTCGGGCGAATTCGTCACCCTGCGCGAGCTACGCAAGGAGGTCGGCAACGACGCCTGCCGCTTCTTCTACGTGCTGCGCAAGTCCGACCAGCACCTCGACTTCGACCTCGACCTGGCGAAGTCGCAGAGCAACGAGAATCCGGTGTATTACATCCAGTACGCCCACGCCCGCGTTTGCTCCGTGCTGGCGCAATGGGGCGGAGATGAAGCGGAGCTGGCAGGCGCCGAGCTGGCGCCGCTGGGCAACGAACGCGAACAGGCGCTGTGCGCGCGCCTGGCGGCATTCCCCGAGGCCGTGGACAATGCCGCGCAAGACCATGCGCCACACCTCATCGCCTTCTACCTGAAGGATTTGGCCGGCGAATTCCACAGTTACTATAATGCCGAGCGTTTCCTCGTCGATGACGAGGGGCTACGCAATGCCCGGCTGGCACTGTGCCTGGCCGTGCGCCAGGCGTTGCGCAACGGCCTCGCCATCATTGGCGTCAGCGCACCCGAATCCATGTGAGGAACCTATGAAACCCCAATTGCGGAAAAGCCGGCAGGGCGGCGGCACCATTCTCGGCCTGTTCATCGGCCTGGTCGTCGGCGTCGTCGTTGCCGCCGGCGTCGTCTGGTACCTCAACAAGGCACCGCTGCCTTTCGTGGACCGGAACGACAAACCGGCGGCCGAGAAAGGCAACGAGACGAAGGCCGACCCTGCCAAGCAGGCTGCCGTACCCCTGCCCCTGCCGGGCAAGCCCGGCGACAAGGTGGAAGAAAAGCCGCGCTTCGAGTTCTACAAGATCCTGCCCGGCACCGATGCGTCCGTGCCCCAGGCCGCGCCCCAGGCCACCCCCAAGCAGGATGCCGCCGCACCAGCACCCGCCGGCGAAGCGCTCTTCCTCCAGGCCGGCGCCTTCCAGAAACCGGCCGATGCGGACAACCTAAAGGCGCGTCTTGCGTTGATAGGGGTGGAGGCCAGCGTGCAGCAGGTGACCCTGGCCGAGAAAGGCGTCCTGCATCGGGTGCGCATCGGCCCCTACGCCAATCCCGATGAAATGGCCAAGACGCGCACGCTGCTGGCGCAGAACGGAATCCAGGCCAGCGTTGTCAGAGTGAAGGACGGCAAGGACGCCGTCTCGCAGTGACTGACTTTGTGACCGACTTTCAGGAGCGAACATGAAAATCAATAAATGGCTGGGCCTGCTTGGGCTTTCACTGACCCTGATGGCGGGCGCCGCCGCCGCCGAACTCAAGGCCGGGCGCGACTACAAGCCGCTTGCCGCGCAACAGGCGGTGGAGACCGGCGCCAAGGTCGAGGTGATCGAGTTTTTCTGGTACGGCTGTTCGCACTGCTTCGACCTCGAGCCCTTCCTCAAGAAGTGGGTGGCCACGCTGCCCAAGGACGTGGAGTTCCGCCGCATTCCCGCCGTTCCCACCGAGCGCTGGATGCCGAACGCGCGCACCTATTACACGCTGGAGGCGCTGAACCTGCTGGACCGGCTGCACGGCGAGGTGTTCGATGCCATCCACATCGACCGCGTGAATTTCAACGACGAAAAGATCCAGCTCGAATGGATGGCAAAAAAGGGCGTGGATCGCAAGAAATTCAGCGAAGCCTGGAAATCCTTCTCGGTGCAGGGCAAGACCAGGCGCGCCGTCCAGCTTACTGAAGCCTACGGCGTCACCGGCGTGCCGACGCTGGTGGTGGACGGCAAGTACATGACCTCGGTAGGCATGACCGGCAGCCCCGAGGCGCTCATGAAAACTCTCGACGAACTCATCGTCAAGGCACGCGCCGAACGGCCGAAGAAGTAGAAACGCTTTCAACATAGAGATCACAGAGACACAGAGAACACAGAGATTTCAATTTTGTTTTTCTCTGTGCTCCCTGTGTCTCTGCGTCCTCTGCGTTAAAAGAGGTTGCGTTTCATGCGCGTCTTCATTACCGGCGCCTCCTCCGGCATCGGCGCGGCGCTCGCTGCGCACTATGCCGGCCGCGGCGCCCAGCTCGGCCTCGTGGCGCGCCGCAAGGACGCACTGGCCGACGTGGCGCGCAGTCTTCCGGGAAACCCCGTTGTGTATCTCGCTGATGTCGCCGACGCCAAGGCCATGCAGGCAGCGGCGCACGACTTCATGGCGCGCTTCGGCGTGCCCGACATCGTCATCGCCAATGCCGGCGTCTCCATCGGCACGCTCACCGAGCACGCCGAGGACATCGAGATTTTCGGCCGCGTCATGCAGACCAACGTCGTGGGGCTGGCCGCCACCTTCCAGTCCTTCATCGCGCCGATGCGCGAGGCGGGTCGCGGCCGCCTCGCCGGCATCGCCTCGGTGGCCGGCGTGCGCGGCATCCCCGGCGCCGGCGCCTACAGCGCCTCCAAGGCCGCCGCCATCACCTACCTCGAAGCGCTGCGCGTGGAACTGCGTGCCAGCGGTATCAAGGTCGTCACCGTCTGCCCCGGCTACGTCGCTACGCCGATGACGGCGGTGAACAAATACCGCATGCCCTTCATCCTGTCCGCCGATGCCGCCGCGCGGCGCATCGCCCGCGTCATCGACGCCGGCCGCCGCTACGCCGTCGTGCCCTGGCAGATGGCCCTCGTCGCACGCGCCATGAAGCTCCTGCCCAACGCGGTATACGACCGCCTCTTCAAGCGCGCCGGCCGCAAGCCGCGCGGACTCAAACTGTAGGTCGGCCTTCAGGCCGACATCGGAAGCAGGACAAAGTCAGTCGCCGCAGGACGGCGAGCGCTGTCTTTTTTGCACTTCGCCGATAGCGGCATTGCTGCCATACTGGATTGCATGAAAGCCACCATTACCGTATCCAGCCGAGGCATGGTCACCCTGCCCGCCAAGCGGCGCCAGGCCCTCGGCCTGAAGGGCGACGACCAGCTGATCGCCGAAACCACGCCGGAAGGCCTGCTGCTGCGTCCGGCCGCGACGCTGCCGCTCGAACTCTACACGCCCGAGCGCGAACGCGAGTTCGACGCTGCGGAGGCCGAACTGGCTGCCGTGCTCGGCAGCAAGACTGTGCAGCCGGCGCACACGGCCCGCAAGACGCGAAAGTCAGTCCGCTGAGCACGCCGGCCGGCTTGCCGATACGGATTTTTCTCGACGCAAATATCCACTTCTCGGCGGCGAAGTCCGACGGGGCGGTGCGGCACTTGCTGCGACTGCTGCTGGAGGCCGGCCACGAGTGCTGGGTAGATGGTTTTGTCGTGGCCGAGGCTCGCCGCAACCTGGTCGCCAAGGGCGGCGGGACGTCGGCGGCGCTGGAGGCGCTGCTTTCCCACCTGCAAGTCGGGCCGATGCAGGCCCACCTACCCGAAACGTTCGAAATGAACTGGTTGCACGAAAAGGATCGGCCGGTGCTCGCCGCCGCTATGCGCCTCGGCTGCCATGCTTTGGTAACGGGCGACCGCAGCCATTTTGGCTCCGCCTATGGCAAGACCTGCGGCGGCGTCACCATCTACTCGCCACGGCTGCTGGCCGAGGCGCTGTTGCTTCACGGCGGCTGAAGCAAACGTCCGCACGTCACTGACGGAATTCGCGCCGTCTTGCAGCGGCTGACTTTTCATTACCCAGGCTGGCGGGGACGCGATGTCGCTCTTCGTGTCGTTGAGCGGATGTCTTTCGCCGGAAGCAATTCGGCCATAGCGGAAGTAGCGGACGTGCAGCGCGAGATCCGTTCAGAAGTGTTCAGCGGACGAAGTGCTGATCAAGAACGGTTGTCCATTATTGGTGAATTCGAACGGATCAAATTGGCCAAGTGCGGTCGGTCGCGGTTCGGCGCATGGTACAAAGGCTAGCTCGCTCCCCGAGAAGATGCTAACCTATTGAAATGGGGCCTAAAAAGTCAAAACCTGTTGCGCAGCACATGGCACGCATCGGCGAGGGACATGCCGTCGATGTGTCGATCCTTCCTTCCAAGGGCGGGATGAGTAACCATTTTGCGATCGATACGTCGGGGCTCCCGGTGCCGGATCGCAGGTTATCGTGTGACACGGTTTCCTTGGTTAGAACAGATCACGTGGTGAAGCTTCTGTTTGCCCAGAGAAATGTCGTCTCGGACGGCTATCTGTCGGTTCTGATCATTCAGATGTCATTTGAAGCGGTTAGGAGTTTCATTCATACGGTGAACCAACTCAATAATGGAATTGAAGAACTGGAACAGCAGGGGAGACTCCAGCGTGGTTCGCTGACCGAAATAAAAGAGAAGCCCGACCAGTCCGCTGTTGTAACTGCCAGTTTGGTTATGGCGGGCTATTCAGGTAATGATGGCTGCCTGGATTTCTACTACTTATCGCCCTTTTCGGTGCAGCGTATTAATCTGGGGAACAAGGTGGCAGTGGAGCCGGTCGTTCGTGTACAGTTGCCGACACCTTTGATGGTGGCGTTGGTACGTGCATTAGTGGAAATGGCGCCTTCATTGCCCTCTATGGATAGCGAGGTGAAATCATGAACCAGTTCGAACTATATACGCCCGGCGCTTGGATCGAGGGCGGCATGATCCTGCCGATCAGGAGGACGTCGCACGCGGTTGATACCAAGAAGGTCCGGCGTGGCCAGTGGTCGTCAGTAAAGCCTGTGATGGTGCTTTGCACGATTGCCACGACCGTGGCACTGCTACTTCCATCGATACCGCTGGGGGTAGCGGACGTGGATATCGTTGTTTCTGACGCAGCAAGAACATCATCTCTACATGGCGACAACTCGGATATCGTACCTGATGGGTACTGGAGCCGGCTTGATGCCGCGATGGCTTCGGTTCCTCGTCTGCCGGACCAGGATATTTCCCGCGATCCTCCCATCATGGTCTGATCTGTGACCGATTGCTGGGACGGGGCACTCAAACCCGAGCTATCGCAAGGGGATTTGCTTGCTCTCGTTCTCGTGGGGACGGCGGCCGCACCATTGGTTGCACTCAAACGCGGGGTAACCCGGAAGGGTGGCGGTGACTCATGGGATACGTCGCCTTGGAAACCTGATAGCAACGGCATTGGTAACTTTCTCGGTAGAGGGCGCGTTCTCAACGTTATCGTCCTGTCACAGGATTGTGAGATCGACAAAAAGGGAGGCAAGGTGCCGGTGTTGGTGGCGCCCGTCATTCCTATGATTACCCTTTCGAACGAAGAAGACCGTCAGAATGTTCTCAGCAGGAGAAGGTATCCCTTTTTGCCACTACCGAGCATCGAGGGCGTCCTCGAACATAGCTACGCGGATCTGCGCTGCACGACTTACATCAATCGGGAACTGATTGATGCAACGGAACGCAAGAGATCTATGACGCCGCGAGGCGTAGATGACCTCGTAAAGCAGATCATTGCGTTCATGACTCATGTCCCACTGGAAGAAATCATTGTACCGAGGACGAGATAGGTAAGTAACGGGATGAATATCCCATTTGCTTATCGGCATGATGGAGTATGGCGTAACCGTAGTTGTGGAAACGGAATCGCTGGTCAGCGTGTTGCGCCAGTTCGTCGATCAGATACGTAAGTCGGTTCAATAGTTTTCGGGCTAAATCGGCTTTCGCTCTGCAGAACCTCAATCGGCCGCTTCGGGTCGATTTCACCCATCCGGTTTTACCGAAAACGGACTGTTCAAAACAGAGTTTGGTTTTGTCCGCTTACCGCCGCCAAGCCGACACGGCGAAAACTGTGCGCAAACTTCTGCTAAGGCAGAAACTGTTCCGTTCGATCCCTGGCGACACCCCGGCAAAAGTCAGCCGCCACAGTACGGCGCATTCCGGCGCCGTACCGCCCTCACGCGGCGTCCAGCGCCTGCCGCACGTCGTCGAGCAAGTCCTCGGGGTCTTCGAGGCCGAGCGAGATTCTCACCAGGCCTTCGCCGATCAGGTGTTCGCGCCGTTCCTCGGGTGTGTAGAAGCAGTGCGTCATGCTGGCCGGGTGTTGCGCCAGGCTTTCGGCGTCGCCGAGGCTGACGGCGCGCGTGATCAGTTGCAGCGCGTTCATGAAGCGGCGGCCTGACTCGATGCCGCCCTTGAGTTCGAAGGCCACCATGCCGCCGGGCAGCTTCATCTGCCGGCGTGCGAGTTCGAGTTGCGGAAACGAAGCGAGTCCCGGGAAGTGGCAGACGTCGACCTTGGCGTGGCCCGCCAGGCATTCGGCGACGACCTGGGCGTTGCTGCTGTGGCGCTCCATGCGCAGCGCCAATGTTTTCAGGCCGCGCAGGACGAGGAAGGCGTCCTGCGAGGACATCACCGCGCCGGTCATGTCCTTGAGGCCGTAGAAGCGCACCTGGTCGAGCGATTCCTTCGGGCCGACGATGGCGCCGGCGATCAGGTCGCCGTGGCCGCCGAGGTATTTCGTCGCGGAGTGCACGATGTAGTCGGCGCCGAGCGCGAGCGGGCGCTGCAGGTAGGGGGTGCAGTAGGTGTTGTCCACCACCACCTTGGCGTCGTGTCGATGGGCAATGGCGGCGATGGCCTCGATGTCCACCAGCCGCATGTTGGGATTGGCCGGCGATTCGAAGAACACCACTTTGGTCTGCGCGCTGATGGCGGCTTCCAGGTTGGCCGGCTGCGTCATGTCGACGTGGGTGATCTTGACGCCGAACTTCGCCAGGCCGTGATTGAAGTAGCCGAAGGTGCAGCCGTAGAGGGTCTTGTCGGCGATGACCTCGTCGCCCGGCGCCAGCAGCGTCCACAGCAGCGAGGTGGTGGCGCCCATGCCGGAGGCGGTGACGAGCGCTGCCTCGCCGCCTTCCAGGTCGGCGATGCGGCTCTCCAGCAGGCAGGTGGTCGGGTTGCCGACGCGCGAGTAGACAAAACCGGCCTGCTCACCGGCGAAGCGCGCGCTGCCGTCTTCCACCGTGGGGAAGGCGTAGGTCGAGCTCAGGTAGATCGGCGGATTGACGGAACCGTAGCCCTCATAGGGATCGTAGCCGTGATGGATGGCGCGGGTGGTGAAGCCCTTGCCGGGCGCTTTGGCTTGTGTCATCGATGCTGTCTCCCTAATTGGCTGAATTGAGTGGATTGACTGAAAAATGTTCGCGGTGGCCGAAGCCGAGCGAGTTGTCGAGCAGATGAATGTCTTCCGGCACCAGTTCGTACCAGCGGATTTTCTGCAGCGCTTCGAGAATCTTGCGCGGTACGCTGGCGCCGCCGCCGATGAGCGGGTAGCGCTGCTGGTAGAGGGCGCGCACGCGCGCCTCGTCCGCGGCGGCCACGATGCGCACGCTGCCGGAAATCTGCAGGCCGCGGATGCCGGGCCAGTCGTCGTAGTCGCGCTGGATGGTCGCCGCCGCGCGCGGATTGGCGGCGAGGTTCTCGGCGTGGCGCGAGGTCGGCGAAGAGAGGAAATACAGGCGCGTGCCCTCATGCGCATAGAACACCGCCGCCGCCCAGGGGCCGTCCGCGCCGGCGGTCGCCAGCGTCATGACGTGATGTTCCTCGAGTAGGGCGAGGATGCGCGTGCGCAACGATTCGCTCATGTCAGACGCCAGCTTTGAGCGGGGGTTTTTTGCTTGCCTTCTGCGGTAGCGCCGCCTTGTCCACTTCCTTCTTGTCTGCCGCCTTTATGCGCTTGAGGCGGTAGGCGAGTTGCGGCCGGGTGACGCCGAGCACGCGTGCCGCCGAGGAGAGGTTGCCTTTCGCTTTGGCCACGGCTGCTTCCAGCAGCATGGACTCCACCTCGTCCAGCGTGAACACGCCGTTGAGCACCGATTCGCACAGCTTTTCTCCCGGCTGCCAGCCCTGGGCATGCAGTGTACCGTCGGCATCGAGACCCAGTTCCGGTGGCAGGCTGTCGCGCTCGGCGAGGAACAGGTGGTTGGCTTCGACGCGCGAGCCGTGCGGGGCGATGATGACGCTGCGCTCGATGACGTTCTGCAGTTCGCGGATGTTGCCGGGCCAGGTGTAGGAAAGCAGCGCGCGCTTCGCCTTGTCGGTGAAGCCGCGCAGCTTCTTGCCGTGGATGGCTGCGTATTTCTCGAGGAAGGCCTTCGACAGCGGCGAGATGTCCTCGTTGCGCTCGCGCAGCGGCGGGATGTGCACCTGGTAGGCGTTGAGGCGGTAATAGAGATCCAGGCGGAATTTGTCTTCCTTCACCAGCCTGGACAGATCGGCGTTGGTGGCGGCCACCACGCGCACGTCCACCTTGCGCGGCTTCTGGTCGCCGAGGCGCTCGATCTCGTGCTCCTGCAGCACGCGCAGCAGCTTGGCTTGCGCCGAGAGCGGCAGGTCGCCGACTTCGTCGAGAAACAGCGTGCCGCCATTGGCGCGTTCGAAGCGGCCGGGGCGCGAGGACTGTGCGCCGGTGTAGGCGCCCTTTTCCACGCCGAAGAGCTCGGACTCGACCAGATCGTGCGGGATCGCCGCGCAGTTCACCGCGACGAAGGCCTCGCCGGCGCGCGGCCCCATCTCGTGCAGGCAGCGGGCGAAGACCTCTTTGCCAACGCCCGTCTCGCCGAGCAGCAGCACCGGGATCTGGCTGTCCGCGGCCTGCTTGAGCAGGCCGTAAGCCTGGCGAAAGCCGGGCGAGACGCCGATCATGTGCTGCGGTAGCGTCTCCTTCTCGCCGATGGAAGAGCGCAGATGCGACACCTGGGTCTGCAGGTCGATGAGCTGGTCGGCGATGGATTCGGGGTTGTAGAAGCGCAAGTGTTCTTCGGCGTTCTCCCACTCCTCGACCGGCTTGCCGATGATGCGGCAGTTGTTGTTGCCGACGCCGACGCACTCCACTTCCTGGTAGAGGACACGTCGGCCCATGAAGGCCGAGGTGTAGCCCGAGGCATAGCCGATCTGCGTCCAGCACACGGGCTCGTGGTGGATGCCGAAGTACTGGCGGTGCCATTGCCCCTCCCAGGAGTTTTCCCAGAGGAATTCGCCGTAGAATCTGCCGCGCGGCCGGTCCACCTCCAGGCGGATCGGCGTCACGCGCACGATGCCCTCCAGCGTGTGCAGCTTCGGTCCGGTCATGAAGGCTTCCAGGTCGCTGACGCCCTGCGCCTGTTTGCGCGCCAGTTCTGCGTCGCGCAGGCCGGAGGCGTAGCCCATGCGTGTGAGCAGGCCGCGCGCGCGATCCATGCCGAGCGAGTCGATGAGTTCCTTGCGTAGCAGCGCCTGCGCTTCCGCATGTACCAGCAGCATGCGGTTCTCGTGCAGCCAGATCTGGCCCGTCTCGGCGCAGAAACGAACGTGGGACCGCAGGTCGTCGGCCGCCGTGTCGGCGGATGCCAATTTGCGCACTTCTATCTCCTCTTCCCTTGCGGCCGCGTCATTTTTATCAAATGGTGAAGTGACGCTGGCCGGGATTGAGCCTGCTCATCCGTCAATTTCTTCGGGTTTGCAGCGGAATTAATCAATTCATCAAATCTTACGCTTAACTATGCGTAAAACTGATCAAATCATCAAGCGTTGCAAGGTCATTATGCCTGATGCGGAGTGTTGCGATGCAATGCCAGTGGGCACGTCTGCAAAAGGATTTCTCTGTCGGTACTCCGGTGAATCAGCGCAAAACAGCCAACCCATGCGGCATGTTGCGTCGCACATGGCACATCGCTTGCAATAAGCCTTCCACGCATAGCCGGCGCACAAAGCATGCCCGGCGAAGAAGGTCAAAGAAGGTTCGTATCTAAACGATCACCGACTGGAGGAGTAGACGCCATGAAGTTTCCCGTTCCGCATGATGTGAAGGCCAAGACGATTCCCGGCACCGAAGGCTGGGAGCGCATGTATCCGTATCAGTATCAGTTTGTCACTGACGATCCCGTCCGCAACCAGTACGAGAAGGAGACGTTCTGGTTCTACGACGGTCTGCATTATCCCGAGCCGCTGTATCCCTTCGACACCATCTGGGACGAAGCCTGGTTTCTCGCGCTGTCACAATTTAACAACCGTATCTTCATGGTGCCGCCGGTGCGCGGTGTCGATCACCGCATGATCAACGGCTATGTCTACATCTCGCCGGTGCCGGTGAAGAATCCCGAGGAGATCGGCAGCCGCGTGCCGCACTTCATGGAGCGCGCCGGCCACTACTACAAGAACTGGGATGCGCTGGAGGCCAAGTGGAAGGTGAAGATGGAAGCCACCATCCGCGAACTCGAGGCGATCGATATTCCGCGCCTGGCCGACATGGAAGACATTTCCGTGGTCATGGACGCCCTCGGCGAGTCCAAGGGCTACCACCTGCTGAAGAACTACGATGACCTGATCAACCTCGGCATCAAGTGCTGGCAGTACCACTTCGAGTTCCTCAACCTCGGCTATGCCGCCTACGTCTTCTTCCTCGACTTCGTGCAGAAGCTCTTCCCGAGCATCCCGGCGCAGCGCGTGACGCAGATGATCTCCGGCATCGACGTCATCATGTACCGCCCCGATGAAGAACTGAAGGGTCTCGCCAAGAAGGCCATCGAACTGGGCGTCGATGCGGCAGTGTGCTTCAGCGAGGAGTGGACCGAAGTCGAGGCAGGGCTGAAGAAGCTGCCCAAGGGCGTCGAATGGCTGACCTCGCTCAACCTCTCACGCGAGCCGTGGTTCAACGTGTCCACCGGCACCGGCTGGTTCCACCACGATCGTTCCTGGAACGACCAGATGAACGTGCCGCTGTCCGGCATCCAGACCTACATCGGCAAGCTCAAGCAGGGCATCAGCATCGAGCGCCCCACCGAGAAAGTCTGCGCCGAGCGCGACCGCATCACCGCCGAGTACCGCGGCCTGATCGAGAAGGAAGAGGACCGCAAGCAGTTCGACGAACTGCTCGGCTGCGCCAAGACGGTGTTCCCCTACGTCGAAAACCACCTGTTCTACGTCGAGCACTGGTTCCACTCGGTGTTCTGGAACAAGATGCGCGAAGTCGGCGCCATCCTCGCCGAGCACGGCATCATCAAGGATGTCGAGGACGTCTGGCTGTTGCGCCGCGACGAGATCAAGCAGGCACTGTGGGACGTCGTCACCGCCTGGGCCACCGGCGTCACGCCGCGCGGCACGATGACCTGGCCGAAGGAAGTCGAATGGCGCAAGGGGGTCATGGCGAAGTTCAAGGAGTGGAATGCGCCGCCGGCCATCGGTACCGCGCCGGAGGTGATCCAGGAACCTTTCACCATCGTCCTCTGGGGCGTCACCAACACCTCGCTGGCCGACTGGGCCGCCGTGGCGGAAGTGAAAGACCCCTCCACGGTGAAAGAGTTCAAAGGCTTCGCCGGCAGTCCCGGCATCGTCGAGGGCAAGGCGCGCGTCTGCCGCACGGTGGATGACATTCGCCAGTTGCAGGAAGGCGAGATTCTCGTCGCGCCGACCACCTCGCCCTCCTGGGCGCCGGCCTTTGCCAAGATCCAGGCCTGTGTCACGGATGTCGGCGGGGTCATGAGCCATGCGGCGATCGTCTGTCGCGAATACGGCTTGCCGGCAGTGGTCGGTACCGGCCACGCGACCAAGATCATCCAGTCGGGCATGATGATTCGGGTCGATGGTTCCACCGGCGTCATTTCGATCTCGCGTTGATATGAAACAGCCCCCACGCTCACTGCGTTCGCTGCTCCCCGTGGGGGCGCAGGCCGTCCACTGCCGGCTTTGCACAGCTGGCCGGCTACGCGGGCGCGGAGCAATGCTCCGCGAATTCCCCGCTTCGCCCCTTGGGGCGGCCCGTCGGGAGGCCTGACAATGACGCAAGCAGCAAAGTCAGCATCCACTGGCATGAACCCCGGGGCCGAATTGTCTTCGGCCCCGGAGTTGTGCTGGTTTGAAGAAGTGCACAAGGAGGATGTCGCGCTGGTCGGCGGCAAGTGTTCGTCTCTGGGCGAACTCATCAATGCTGGCGTGCGCGTGCCGCCGGGCTTCGCCCTGACCACCCACGGCTATGCGCGCTTCATGCGCGATGCCGGGGTGAGCGGGGAGATACCCGGCATGCTCGAAGGTTGCGGACATGACGACCTCGATCAACTCGAATCGGCCAGCCGGGCGATCCGCGAGATGATCGAGGCGCATTCCTTCGCCTGGGAGCTGGAAGATGCCATTGCCGAGTTTTATCGCAAGTTGTCGGTGCGCTGCATGGTGCCGGCGGTACCGGTGGCAGTGCGTTCCAGCGCTACCGCCGAGGACCTTCCCGGCGCCAGCTTTGCCGGGCAGCAGGACACCTATCTGTGGATTCGCGGCGTGGACGATCTGCTGCTGCACGCCCGCCGCTGCATCTCCAGCCTGTTCACCGGGCGGGCCATCGCCTACCGCATCAGGATGGGCTTTCCGCACGAGGATGTGGCGCTCTCCGTCGGCTTCCAGAAAATGGCGAATTCCTACACTGCCGGGGTGATGTTCACCATGAACCCGGCCAACGGCGACCGCTCCGTCATTGCCATCGACGCGAACTTCGGCTTCGGCGAGTCAGTGGTATCGGGTGAGGTGACGCCCGACCACTTCGTTGTCAACAAGGTCGCCATGGACATCCTCGAACGCACCATCTGCAGCAAAGAGATCACCTACACGGTGGATCAGAAGACGCAGAAGTCAGTGAAGATCGAGACGCCCCACGAGCGGCAGAACGTGCAGTCCATTATCGACGAGGAAATCGTCGAGCTGGCGCGCATGGGCAAGGCCATCGAGAAGCACTACGGCCGGCCGATGGATATCGAATGGGCGGTGGACAAGGACCTGCCTGCCGGCGGCAACATCTTCATCCTGCAGGCGCGCCCGGAAACCGTGTGGAGCGCCAAGCGCGAGGCCGATGCCGCCGCCGCGCCGAAGGCCACCTCGGCGATGGACTACATCCTTTCCAGCCTGCTCACCGGCAAGAAGGTATCGTAATGATCGTACGCAACTGGATGCAACACAATCCCAAACTGGTCGACGGCGACACGCTGTTGTCCGAAGCCAAGCGGATTCTTTCC
The DNA here is from genome assembly GCA_018262775.1 of Rhodocyclaceae bacterium. Taxonomy (GTDB): domain Bacteria; phylum Pseudomonadota; class Gammaproteobacteria; order Burkholderiales; family Rhodocyclaceae; genus Desulfobacillus. The sequence continues at coordinate 43,091 of JADFDU010000003.1, read as the reverse complement.
GAGCACAACCTGCAGGCCCTGCCCGTCGTCGATGACGGCCGCCTGCGCGGCGTGATCACGCGGGCACACTGCCTGCAGGCGGCGCACTTCGTCGCCCGCACGCAGAACGCCGACGAATACAGCTTCTTCGCCAACCGCCTCAAGGTGAAGGACATCATGGTGCGCAATCCGTCGACCTTGCAGGCGACCGACACCATGGAAGAGTGCCTGCGCCGCGGCCAGGACCTCGGCATCGGCCAGTTTCCGGTAATGGACGGCGACAAGGTCATTGGCGTGATCTCGTCCAGGGAGATCTTTTCGCTGGCCGCCCACTTCCTCGGTGCCTGGGAGAAGCGCTGCGGCGTCACCCTCGGTCCGATGGAGGTCAAGGCCGGCACCATTGGCCGCATCGCCGATGTGGTCGAAGGCACCGGCGCCGAAGTGCAGGCCATCTATCCGATCGCGCGTAACGAGAATGGCAGCAATGGCCACCCGCGCGAGCGCAAGATCATCGTCCGCTTCCGCGCTGCCGAGATGAAGAAAGTGGTGGCGGTGCTGGAGGCTGCCGGTTTCAGCGTCATCGAGTCCGTCGATGCGCACTGCACATAAAAAACACTGACCCAAGGAGAAGAACGAAATGGATCTGAGATATTTCATCAACCAGTGCGAAGCCGCCAACGAACTGAAGCGCGTTACGGCGGAAGTCGACTGGAATCTGGAAATCTCCCACGTTTCCAAGCTGACAGAGGAGAAGAAGGGCCCGGCCCTGCTGTTCGAGAACATCAAGGGCTATGACAGCCCGGTGTTCACCGGCGCCTTCGCCACCACCAAGCGTCTCGCCATCATGCTCGGCCTGCCGCACAACCTGACGATGTGCGAGTCGGCGCAGCAGTGGATGAAGAAGACCATCACCTCCGAGGGCCTCATCAAGGCCAACGAGGTCAAGGACGGCCCGGTGCTGGAGAACATCCTCACCGGCGACAAGGTCGACCTCAACATGTTCCCGGTGCCGAAATTCTTCCCGCTCGACGGTGGCCGCTACATCGGCACCATGGTGTTCGTCGTGTTGCGCGACCCGGAGACGGGTGAAACCAACCTCGGCACCTACCGCATGCAGATGCTCGACAACAAGACCTGCGGCGTGCAGATCCTGCCGGGCAAGCGCGGCGAGCGCATCATGAAGAAGTACGCCAAGATGGGCAAGAAGATGCCCGCCGCAGCGGTGATCGGCTGCGACCCGCTGATCTTCATGGCCGGCACGCTGATGCACAAGGGCGCCAACGACTTCGACATCACCGGCACGGTGCGCGGCCAGCCGGCGGAATTCCTCATGGCGCCGCTGACCGGCCTGCCGATTCCGGCCGGCGCCGAGATCGTGCTCGAAGGCGAGATCGATCCGAACAACTTCCGTCCGGAAGGCCCCTTCGCCGAATACACCGGCTACTACACCGACGAACTGCACAAGGTCATCAACAAGCCGGCGCTGGAGGTCAAGCAGATCCTTCATCGCAACAACCCGGTGTTGTGGGCCACCGGTCAGGGCCGTCCGGTCACCGACGTGCACATGCTGCTCGCCTTCACCCGCACCGCCACGCTGTGGACGGAGTTGGAAAAGATGCGCATCCCCGGTGTGCAATCGGTGTGCGTGCTACCGGAATCCGCCGGCCGCTTCTGGGCGGTGGTGTCGATCAAGCAGGCCTATCCCGGCCATTCGCGCCAGGTCGCCGACGCCGTCATCGGCAGCAACACTGGTTCCTACGGCATCAAGGGTGTCATCACGGTGGACGAGGACATCATGGCCGACGACCTGCAGCGTGTCTTCTGGGCGCTGTCCTGCCGCTATGACCCGATGCGCGGCACCGAGCTCATCAAGCGAGGCCGCTCGACGCCGCTCGACCCGGCACTGCATCCCGATTCCGACAAGCTCACCACCTCGCGCATTCTCATGGACGCCTGCATTCCCTACGAGTGGAAGCAGAAGCCGGTGGAGGCGCGCATGGACGAAGCCATGCTGGAAAAGATCAGGGGCCGCTGGAGCGAGTACGGCATCGATTGAGCAGTGTCATTCCCGCGAAAGCGGGAATCCATACAACGACTGGATCCCCGCTTTTGACCGAAGGAAATCCCCGTGGGACGCGGGGATGACGAACCTGGATCAAGGAAGGAAACATGGAACAAGCCAAAGACATCAAGCTGGTCATTCTCGACGTCGATGGCGTCATGACCGACGGGCGCATTGTCATCGACGACAACGGAGTGGAGTCGCGCAATTTCGACATCAAGGACGGCATGGGTGTGATCGTCCTGATGATGTCTGGCGTGGAAGTGGCGATCATCACCTCGAAGAAATCCGGCGCCGTGCGCCACCGTGCCGAGGAACTGAAAATCAAGCGGTTCCACGAAGGCATCAAAAAGAAGACGGAGCCTTACGAGGAGATGCTGAAGGAGCTGAACATCACCGACGCGCAGGTGGCTTATGTCGGCGACGACCTGGTGGACCTGTCGATGATGAAGCGTGTCGGCCTACCCATCGCTGTCAATGATGCCGTCGAAGATGTCAAAAAGCATGCCGCTTATGTCACCAAGGCGCGCGGCGGCTACGGCGCGGTACGCGAGGCGGCGGAAATGATTCTCAAGGCGCAGGACAAGTGGGACAAGATTCTCTCGAAGATCGGCTGAGCCGGCGAACAGTAACCATCATTTTTTTTCAGGAGCAGACGTGTCGAAAATTTCAGCACCGAAAAGCAACCGCGAGTTCATCGAGGCTTGCGTCAAGGCCGGCGATGCCGTGCGCATCAAGCAGGAAGTAGACTGGGAAAACGAGGCGGGCGCGATTGTGCGCCGTGCCTGCGAACTGGCCGCGCCGGCGCCCTTCATGGAGAAGATCAAGGACTATCCGGGCTTCTCCTACTTCGGCGCGCCGCTGTCCACCTATCGCCGCATGGCCATCTCGCTGGGCATGGACCCGGCTTCCAGCCTGCCGGAAATCGGCAAGGAGTATCTCAAGCGCACCAACAGCGAGCCCATCGCTCCCGTGCTGATCGACAAGAAGGACGCCCCCTGCAAGGAGAACATCCTCATGGGCAAGGATGTCGACCTGTGCAAGCTGCCGGTGCCGCTGGTGCACGACGGCGACGGCGGCCGCTACGTCGGCACCTGGCATGCCGTGGTGACCAAGCACCCGGTGCGCGGCGACGTGAACTGGGGCATGTATCGGCAGATGATGTTCGACTCGCGTACCATGTCGGGCGCGGTGTTTCCCTTCTCGGATCTCGGCAAGGCGCTCACCGAGTACTATTTGCCGCGCGGCGAATCCTGCCCCTTCGCCACCGCCATCGGCCTCTCGCCGCTGGCGGCGATGGCCGCCTGCGCGCCCTCGCCGATCCCCGAGCCGGAACTTGTCGGCATGCTTTCAGGCGAGCCGGCGCGCCTGGTGAAGTGCGAAACGAACGACCTGGAAGTGCCGGCCGATGCCGAGATCATCATCGAGGGCGAGATCTGCCCGGACTACAAGGTCGAGGAAGGCCCCTTCGGCGAGTACACCGGCTACCGCACCAGCCCGCGCGACTTCCGCGTCACCTTCCGCGTGAATTGCATCACCTACCGCAACAATGCCACCATGACCATCTCCAACATGGGTGTGCCGCAAGACGAAGGCCAGCTGCTGCGTTCGTTCTCGCTTGGCCTGGAGCTGGAGAAGCTGCTGCGCAGCCAGGGCATCCCGGTGACGGGCGTGTACATGCATCCGCGCTCGACGCACCACATGATGATTGTCGGCGTGAAGCCCGCCTACGCCGGCATTGCCCAGCAGATCGCGCAACTCGCCTTCGGCAGCAAGCTCGGCCCCTGGTTCCATATGGTGATGGTGGTGGACGACCAGACCGACATCTTCAACTGGGACGAGGTCTATCACGCCTTTTGCACGCGCTGCCATCCGGCCAACGGCATCCACATCTACAAGAACACCACCGGCACGCCGCTCTATCCCTACGCCACGCCGCATGAGCGCAAGTATTCGATCGGCTCCAAGGTGCTGTTCGACTGCCTGTGGCCGGTGGACTGGGACAAGACCAATGACGTGCCGACGGTAGTGTCGTTCAAGAACGTCTACCCGAAGGATATCCAGGAAAAGGTTCTGAGCAACTGGACGGCCTACGGCTATCCGGAAGTCAAATAAGGAGAAATGACGATGAACAAGTGGGAAGTTTTTGTCATGGACATGTCGGAGCTGGCCGAGGGCGAGGATATCGAGCTGTCGATCCGCACCCTCAATCCCGGCCTGCACAAGTACACCTACAAGCGCGTCAAATGCCAGGTCTCCGCCAAGCCAGACGCATTTCCTGACAGCCTGCAGGTGCGCATGGGGCGCGGCCAGCTATCTGCGAGCCAGTATTCCATCAAGGTGCTGGCGGAAGTGCAGCGCCTGCCCGAGAAGTACCGCTGAGAAAAAACGAAACGCGAGCGGCGCCATGGCCAAAGTGGATTTGCGGTCATTCCTCGATGGTCTTGGCAGCGACCTCCTGCGCTTGCAGGAGTCTGTTTCGCCGCGGCATGAAGTCGCCGCCGTCCTGAAGCAGACGCAGAATAGCGGGCGGGCCGTGCTCTTCGAGCAGGTCGCCGGTTTTCCCGGTGTGCGCATCGTCGGCAACCTGCTGTCGAGCCGTGGCCTTGCCGCGCGCGCCCTTGGTACGGACGAGGCGCACCTGATCGAAACCTATGTGGCGAAATCGGTGCAGGGCATCGCGCCGGTCGCCGCGCGCGAGGTGCCGGTGCAGGAAGTCGTGCATCGGCAGCCGGCCGACGTCGCTGCGCTGCTGCCCCTGATGACGCATCACGAGAAGGATGCCGCGCCCTTCCTCACCTGCGGCATGGTACTGGCGCGCGATCCGCTCAGCGGCATGCGCGGCATGGGCATCCACCGCATGATGTTCAAGGGCGGCCGGCGCTTCGGCATCCTGCTGGCCAATCCGCCCCTCACGCAGTATCTCGCCAATGCCGAGAAGCAGGGCAAGCCACTCGACATCGCGGTCGCCCTCGGTGTCGATCCGGCCATGTTCCTGGCTTCGGTGGTGAAGACCGGTCCGCTTGGACCGGACAAGATGGACATCGCCGGTAGCCTGCGCGGTGCGCCCGTCGAACTGACGCGTGCGTTGACAGTGGATGTGGAGGTGCCGGCGCGCGCCGAAGTCATCATCGAGGGCCATGTACTGCCGGGCGTGCGCGAAGCAGAAGGACCTTTCGGCGAAAATACCGGCGCCTATTTCACCAACAACAGTCCCGTCATCGAGGTGACGGCCGTCACTCACCGCAAGGACTACATCTTTCCCGCCCTGTGTCCATGGACGACGGAGATCGATACGCTGCTGTCGCTGGCCGGCGGCGCGGAACTGCTCGGTCAGCTCAAGGCACTGGTGCGCGGCGTGGTCGACCTGGAACTGGTGCCCGGTACCTGCAGCTTTGCTGCCGTGATTGCCGTGAAGGACTGCCCACCCCACGAGGTGCGCCGCCTGATCCATTTGGCGCTGACGCTCGATCGGCGCCTGAAGGTGCTGACGGTGGTCGACGACGACGTCGACATCCGCGATCCGCGCGAGGTTTCCTGGGCGATGTCCACTCGCTTTCAGCCTGTGCGGGATACCGTCATACTCGGCGGCATGGAAGGCTACATCATCGATCCTTCCGCAGGAGGCGGCGGTAGCGGTTCGAAGATCGGATTCGATGCCACGCGCGGCGCCGGGGATGCATTCGACAAGATCGCAATTCCGGCCGCCGCCGTCGCCAGGGCGAAGGCCGTGCTCGACGCGGCACATAAATAAGGAACAGTATGAAACTGGTTGTCGGCATTTCCGGCGCGAGCGGGGCCATCTACGGTATCCGCATCCTGGAGGTCCTCAAGAAGGCGGGTGTCGAGACGCACCTCGTCATGAGCGACTCGGCCAAGCGCACCCTCGTATACGAAACCGATTACTCGGTTGACGACGTGAAGAAGCTCGCCAGCCATGTGCACGACATCAACGACGTCGGCGCCTGCATCTCCTCAGGTTCCTTCCGCCATGCCGGCATGGTGCTCGCGCCGTGCTCGATCAAGACGCTGTCGGCCATCGCCAATTCCTTCAACACCAACCTGCTGGTACGCGCCGCCGACGTGACGCTGAAGGAACGCCGCAAGCTGGTGCTGATGCTGCGCGAGACGCCGCTGCATCTGGGGCACCTGCGCCTGATGACGCAGGTGACGGAAACCGGCGCCGTGCTGGTGCCGCCGCTACCGGCCTTCTACCACCGTCCGAAGACGCTCGAAGACGTGATCATGCAGTCCGTCAACAAGGCGCTCGACCAGTTCGACCTCGACCTCGACCTCTTCCAGCGCTGGACTGGCAACGAGGAGCGGGAAGCATTGAAGAAGAAATAGGGGGATGCGGCCATGGCGGTGACAGAAAGGGTGACGGAAGCAGCAACGCTGTTGCTCGAAGGCGAGGCCTGCACCGGATTGGGCGAGGGAGCCGGCTTCACGCAACTGGAGTGGGTGCGGCGAGAATTCCTCGCCAAGCTTGGTTTCGAGCCCTACCCGGGCACCTTCAACCTGCACATGAGCGGGCCGGACTGGGAAGAGGCGAAGCGCATCATGGCGCGCGAAACCGGCATTGCCATCACGCCCGAGCCGGGCTTTTGCGCGGCGAAGTGCTTTCTCGTCGTCGTCGCCGGGCGCATCACCGGTGCGGTGGTGTTCCCGGAAATCGGCGGTTATCCGCCGGACAAATTCGAGGTTGTTTCCGCCGTGCCGATGCGCCAGGCGCTGGGAGTCGGCGACGGCGAGCGCGTCGCCGTCAGCATCGTCTGCTGAATGCGCCATTGTCAGCATTGCGGCGCCGTATTGGCGGCACTGACTTTCGAGGGCGGCAGGACGCGGCAGCAGTGCGAGCAATGTGGCGCGGTCGCCTGGCGTAATCCGGCACCGGTGGGCATGGCGCTCATCGAACACGAGGGCCGGCTGGTGATGATCCGCCGTCTCGCCGCGCCGCTGGCCGGCTACTGGGCGCCGCCGGCGGGTTATGTCGAGTGCGGCGAGTCGGTGCCCGAGGCGGTCATCCGCGAGGCGCGCGAGGAAACGGGGCTGGAAATTGCGCTCGACGGATTGCACGATGTGTACTCGCGTGCCGACGTGAATGTGCTGATCGTCGCCTATCGTGCCCACATTGTTGCTGGCACGCCGGTGGCGGGCGACGATGCCATCGAGATCGGTCTCTTCAAGCCGGGAGAATTGCCCCGGGAAGCACCGCCTTCGAGCGGTCTGGCGATAGACGCATGGTTGTACAGCGTCATTCTCGACGCAACGGCGCCGTGGTGCCGGAACTGACTTTCAGGAGAACGCTTTCATGATCGGCAAAATCACCCCGCAAATGCCCGAAAAGCTGGTGGCGTACTTACGCCCCGGCGCCCCCGGCCTGCTGCTCACCGCCGGCGCGGACGGCTACGCGACCTCCGCCTACACCTGGATCCTGGCGCTGGATGCCGGACGGGTGCGCTTCGCCGTCGACGAGGGCGGCTCGACCATGGCCAACCTGCAACGCAGCGGACAGGCGTCGCTGCAGGTCATTGGCCAAGGCGACGTCACTTTCATCGTCAAGGGCCGGGCCCGCCAGCTCAAGCCACACCTCGACGCGTCCGCGCCCTACGTGATCGCGCTCTACGAAATGGACGTGGTCGGCGCCAAGGACCAGTCGTGGCCGGGGGTATCCACCAATGCGCTCACCTACACCTGGCCCGCCGAACAGCGCGAGGCGATGCTCAAGATGGAACAGGCGGTGTACGCCGAGATGCGCGACTGCAAGGCCTGATTTACTGCGCGTCATCACAGCACAACACGGACAAAGCGGAGAGGCTTTTTTCAAAGATTGATATGCCCTATTTCGACTCAAGTACCGAAACCCTGCCGCGAGATCGGCTCCAGGCTTTGCAATTCAGCAAACTGCAAGCCCTGATCGCCGAACTGTGGGAACACAACCGTTTCTACACGGCCAAATGGAAGGCCGCCGGCATGCAACCGGGCGACCTCAAGTCGCTCGCCGACTTGTCGCGGCTGCCGCCCACGACGAAGAGCGAACTGATGGCAGACCAGGCCGCCAGCGGACCCTTCGGCAACAACCTGACCTACCCGACCGAACATTACGTCCGCTTCCACCAGACCTCCGGCACCACCGGCGTACCGCTCAAGGTGCCCGATACCGAAGCCGGCTGGCAGTGGTGGGGTCGTTGCTGGGGCCACGTCCTCGCCGGCGCCGGCGTGACGGCGACCGACCGTGTCTTCATGGCTTTCTCCTTCGGCCCCTTCATCGGCTTCTGGGCCGCGACGGAAGGCGCGCGCCAGCTTGGTGCGCTGATGGTCCCGGGCGGCGGCCGTGATTCGCCACAGCGCCTCGAACTTATGCGCGAGGTCGGCGCCACCGTGCTCTGTTGCACGCCAACCTACGCGCTGCGCCTGGCAGAAGTGGCGCGCGAGACCGGCTTCGACCTGTCCTCGATCCCCATGCGCTCCGTCGTGAATGCCGGTGAGCCGGGCGCCAACGTGCCGTCAACCAAGGCGCGTATCGAGGACGCGTGGCGCGCCAAGTGCTACGACCATGCCGGCGCCACCGAAGTCGGCGCGCATTCATTCGAATGCGAGGCCCAGCCCGGCGGCACCCATCTCATCGAGGGCGAATACATCGCTGAGATCCTCGATCCGGCCACCGGCCGGCCGGTGGCGGAAGGCGAGCGCGGTGAGCTGGTCATCACCAACCTCGGCCGCTGGGGTTTTCCCATCATCCGCTACCGCACCGGCGACATCGTGCGTGCCACCACGCAGCCTTGCGCCTGCGGGCGCACCTCGATGCGCTTCGAGGGCGGCATCATCGGCCGCGCCGACGACATGGTCACGGTGCGCGGCGTCAACGTATACCCGGCCGGCGTCGAGAACATCCTGCGCAAGTTCGTCGAGGTCGACGAGTTCCGCATCACTGTCAACAAACAGCGCCAGATGGACGAGATGGATGTCGAAATCGAACTGTGCGAAGGCGCTGACCCGAACGTCGTGCACACCATCGCCGAACGGCTGGATACGATGCTTTCCTTCCGTCCGCGCGTGCATTTCGTCGCCCGCAACGTGCTGCCGCGCTTCGAACTGAAGGCCAAACGCTTCCACGTCAACCGCGACGCGTGATTCACCAGTGAGCCTGCGCTGGCGCAGCTGTCCGGGCCCGACAGACAGCACAGCACCGCGGGCGGCCATCCCGCCCGGCACGGTGGTGTATGCCGTCGGCGACATCCACGGCCGCGCCGACCTGCTCTCGCAGCTGCTCGCCGGCATTCGTGCCGACAGCCGCATCCGTCGCGCGCAGCGGCGCGTGGCGGTCTTCCTCGGCGACTATGTCAACCGTGGCCCCGAGTGCCGGGCCGTCGTCGATCTGCTGCTGACGCCTGGCCTGGAGGGATTCGAGGTCGTTTGCCTGATGGGCAACGTCGAGCAGGCGATGCTGCGTTACTTCGACGGCGAGATGGCCATCGCCATCAATTGGCTCGAGTACGGCGGCATCGAGACCGCCGCCGCTTACGGCGTGGCCTGCCCGCTGCCGCGCCGCCGGGACGAGCACCTGCTCGAAGCCATGCGCTGGCATGTGGACTACCAGGACGCCTATGGCGCCACGATGCCGCCGCAGCCCGAAGAAGTTTCAAGCCTCGAAGCGCTACGCCACGAGCTGACGGCGGCGCTGCCGCCCGCGCACTTGGCCTTCTTCCGCGGCCTGCAGACGATGTGGCGCGAGGGCGGCTACTGCTTTGTCCACGCCGGCATCGTGCCCGGCGTGCCGCTGGCCGAACAGGCGGCGCGCGACTGCATGTGGATCCGCCGGCGCTTCCTTGATTCCGAACTCGATCACGGCGCCGTGATCGTGCACGGTCACAGCATCAGTCCCGAACCGGAGGTGCGGCCCAACCGCATCGGCATCGACACCGGTGCCTACAAATCCGGCGTCCTTACCTGCCTCGTCCTCGACGGCGAAGAACGCAGCTTCCTCCAGACCACATAATTCGCCCCTTTGCAAAAGGGGCCGTGCTGAGGTAGACCGGCTTTTCCGGACAGTTCAATCGAGGCACACATTCTGCTTCTCGAATTTCTGTGGGCTCAAATAACCCAAGGACTGGTGAATCCGTTGGCGATTGTAGAACGGCTCGATGTAACTGAAGATGGCCGCCTTGGCGTCCTCGCGGGTGGCGACCAGACGCACGCGCTCGTGTTCGGCGTTGTAGGTGTAGGCGTAGCCGTATGCGGCGTTGGCGATGGTCGCCGGGGCGTTGTAGCTGGTGTAGGTGAGGGTGCGGCCGTTGCCGGAGACGAGGTTGCCGTTGGCATCGTAGGTGTAGGCCACGGTAAAGCCGGTCGGGAAGGTCAGCTGGTTGAGACGGCCTTGGCTAACTTGGCTAAGATTGCTATGATGCCGCTATTGATGGAGGTGAAACGATGAAAGTGAACATGCTTGAAGCAAAGAGCCAGCTGTCTAAACTGGTGCAGGCTGCGCTGGAGGGTGAGGAGGTCGTCATCGCCAGCCACGGCAAGCCCATGGTGCGGCTGGTGCCGCTGTCGGAGCAACGACTACCTGCCGCATGGGGCCGGCTGAAGGTCAAGTCGCAGGACATCGATGCGGCCTTTACGCCGGAGATCGATGAGGAAGTGGCCGGCCTGCTGGCGGGCAAGCCGTGAGATTGTTGCTCGACACCCAGATTGCGCTGTGGTGGCTGGTCGGCAGTCCGCGCCTGAGCCGGGCTGTGCGCAAGAAATTGGCGGAAAGCCCGTGTGCGGTTTCGGTTGCCAGCGTCTGGGAAGCTGCAATAAAGCATGGGCTGGGCAAACTGCCAGTGCCGCCGCGCGACTTTCGCGATGAACTCGCCGCGGCGGGCGTGGTTTTCATGGCCATCACCGAGAGTCATGCGCTGGCGACGTCGGATTTGCCACCCGGGCACAAAGATCCCTTCGATCTCCTGCTGCTGGCCACCGCGCAATGCGAAGGCATGCAACTGGCGACGGCGGATGCTGCCCTGCTGCGCTACGCAGAAACCTATCCCGGGCTGCGGGTCATGGGCGTATAGCCCACGCCATCGCCATCCCTGCCTAAAGGCGAGGGATGAGAGGGGGGTGTTATTTCTTCCGCGCCGGCGGCAGGTCGGTGCACACGCCTTCGTAGACTTCCGCTGCCATGCCGATGGATTCGCCCAGGGTCGGGTGCGGGTGGATGGTCTTGCCGATGTCCACGGCATCGGCGCCCATCTCGATGGCCAGGGCGATCTCGCCGATCATGTCGCCGGCGTGGGTGCCGACGATGCCGCCGCCGACGATGCGGTGGGTTTCTTCGTCGAAGATCAGCTTGGTGAAGCCCTCGTCGCGGCCGTTGGCGATGGCGCGGCCGGAGGCGGCCCAGGGAAACTTGCCGATGCCGATCTTCATGCCCTGTTGCTTCGCTGCGTCCTCGGTGAGGCCGACCCAGGCGACTTCCGGATCGGTGTAGGCGACGCCGGGAATCACGCGCGCGTCGAAGAAGGATTTCTGCCCGGCGGCGGCTTCCGCCGCGACATGCGCCTCGTGCACTGCCTTGTGCGCCAGCATCGGCTGGCCGACGAGGTCGCCGATGGCGAAGACATGCGGCACATTGGTGCGCATCTGCTTGTCGACGCCGATGAAGCCGCGCTCGTCCACCGCCACGCCGGCCTTGTCTGCGCCGATCTTCCCGCCGTTCGGGCTGCGGCCGGCGGATTGCAAAATCATGTCGTACATTTGCGGCTCTCCGGGCGCTTTTTCACCCTCGAACCAGACCTTCAAGCCTGCCTTCAGCGCCTCGACCTTGACGGTCCTGGTCTTCAGCATCACCGTGTCGAAGCGGTCGGCGTTCTTTTTCTCCCACACCTTGACGAGGTCGCGGTCGGGACCCTGCATGAGGCCGTCGAGCATTTCGACGATGTCGACTTTGGCGCCGAGGGCGGAGTACACCGTCGCCATCTCCAGGCCGATGATGCCGCCGCCGATGACCAGCATGCGCTTCGGCACGAAACGCAATTCCAGCGCGCCGGTGGAGTCCACAATGCGCGGGTCGTCGGGGATGAAGGGCAGGCGCACGGCACTGCTGCCGGCGGCGATGATGCATTTCTGGAAGCGGATGATTTTCTTGCCGCCGGCCTTATCCTGGCCTTCGCCGTGCGTGAGCTCCACTTCGAGGTGGTGGGCGTCGAGGAAGTGGCCGTAGCCGTGCACGATGTCCACCTTGCGTGCCTTGGCCATGCCGGCGAGGCCGCCGGTGAGCTTCGCCACGACCTTCGTCTTGTGCGCGCGCAGCTTGTCGATGTCGAGCTTCGGCGCGCCGAACGATACGCCGCAATCGGCCAGGTGGGCGGCTTCGTCCATCACCGCGGCGACATGCAGCAGCGCCTTGGAGGGAATGCAGCCGACGTTAAGGCAGACGCCGCCAAGCGCAGCGTAGCGCTCCACCAGCAGGGTCTTCAGGCCGAGGTCGGCGGCGCGGAAGGCTGCGGAGTAGCCGCCCGGGCCGGCGCCGAGGACGAGCATGTCGGCTTCGAGATCGGCGCGGCCGGCAAAGGCGGCGGCCGGTGCCGTAGTCTCCTCACTCCGCCCCCCACCCCGCGGGAGAGAGGGGGGAGAAGCTTCGCGCCCTCTCCCGCCAGCGACCGAAGGAGGTTCCTGTGGGGTGGGAGAGGACTGGGGAGAGGGCGCCGTATCGGCCACCTCCAGCAACACCACCAGCGTGCCCTCGGCGACCTTGTCGCCGATCTTCAGCTTGATTTCCTTCACCGTGCCGGCGACGGGCGAGGGCACTTCCAGGGTGGCCTTGTCGGACTCCAGGGTGATGAGCGGATCTTCTGCCTTCACCGTATCGCCGGGACTGACTTCTATGCCGATCACCGGCACGTCCTTGAAGTCGCCGATGTCGGGAACCTTGACTTCGAGTATTGAGCTCATTTGCGGGTCCTTGCGAGCTTGATGGTGTGCGAGACGATAGGGCCCTGCGTGGACGTGTCGAATTCGGCGCCGGCGTTAACGCCGATCTTCGCCACTTCCGCCGCCGTCTTGCCGCGGTCGTAGGCAGCGAACATCGCCCCCAGCGCGAAGTTGCGCCCCGAGCCGATGGCCCAGAAGCGGTCGTAGTCGAACACCTCGCGATAGGAGTACACGCCGTAGATGCCGCTGCTGTTGGCGATGAGGGCGATGATCTGCGAGGACTCGTAGGGATCGTCCTCTTCCTCCTTCGGATTGAGGTAGCCCTGTTCCTTGAGGATCGGATGCAGGCGGCGGAAGGTCTCGTAGACTTCCATGCGGCTGCCGAGGCGGATGTCCTCCAGCTTGGGCAACAGGGCGCTGATCACCAGGTGGTGGGCGCTGCTACCGCACAGGCCGATATAGGAGTCGTTGATCTTGAGGATCTTGTCGTGCTCGCCCTTGTACTGGCGGCCCAGCCGCGTGTCGCCGAAGGTGGTGAGCGAGTCGGCGGCGATGGACACCGAGCCGTTCTTCTTCACGGCGACGATGGTGGTCACAGTAGCACCCGCCGCATGTCGGCCAGCACCTGCGCCAGGTAGGCCGTGAAGCGCGCTGCCTGGGCACCGTCGATGACGCGGTGGTCGTAGGAGAGCGAGAGCGGCACCATCAGGCGCGGCTGGAAGGCCTTGCCGTCCCACAGCGGTTTCGTTTGCGATTTCGACACGCCGAGGATGGCCACTTCCGGCGCGTTGATGATCGGCGTGAACGCTGTACCGCCGATGCCCCCGAGGCTGGAGATGGAGAAGCAGCCGCCCTGCATCTGCGCCGGGCCGAGCTTGCCCTCGCGCGCCTTGGCGGAGAGCTCGCCCATCTCCTTGGCAATTTCGATCACGCCTTTTTTGTCGGCGTCGCGGATCACCGGCACCACCAGGCCGTTCGGCGTGTCGGCGGCGAAGCCGATGTGGAAGTACTGCTTGTACACCAGATTCTCGCCGTCGAGCGAGGCATTGAAATCCGGGAACTTCTTCAGCGCGGCGACCGCCGCCTTGATGAGGAAGGCCAGCATGGTCAGCTTCACCCCGGACTTCTCATTCTCCTTGTTGAGCCGCACGCGCAGCGCTTCGAGCTCGGTGATGTCGGCCTCGTCGAACTGCGTGACGTGAGGGATCATCACCCAGTTGCGTGCGAGGTTGGCGCCGGAAATTTTCTTGATGCGCGACAGCGGCCTCGCCTCGACGGGGCCGAACTTGGCGAAGTCCACCTGCGGCCAGGGCAGCAGATCGAGTCCGGCGCCGCCTCCAGCGGCCGGCGCCGCGCCGCGCGGCTGTGCCAGCGCCTGCTTGACGAAATTTTGCACGTCCTGCTGCAGGATGCGGTCCTTCGGCCCGCTGCCTTTCACCTGCGCGACATCGACGCCGAGCTCGCGCGCGAAGCGTCGCACGGACGGACTGGCGTGGGCGCGATGTTTACTTTCCCCGCCTGCGATGGCTGTGGTGATTTCCATCGGTGTGGGCGGCGGGGGCGGGGCGACAGAGGGTGCGGCGATTGTGGCGGGAGAAATCCCCCCCGGCCCCGCTTTTGCAAAGGGGGGAGGAACAGCAGGTGACGCGTCCAATCCCCCCTTTTGCAAAGGGGGGCTAGGGGGGATTTCAGCAGCGGCCGGAGCCGCCGCAGCGCCTGCGTCAGCCACCTCCAGCAACACTACCAGCGTGCCCTCGGCGACCTTGTCGCCGATCTTCAGCTTGATTTCCTTCACCGTGCCGGCGACGGGCGAGGGCACTTCCAGGGTGGCCTTGTCGGACTCCAGGGTGATGAGCGGATCTTCTGCCTTCACCGTATCGCCGGGACTGACTTCTATGCCGATCACCGGCACGTCCTTGAAGTCGCCGATGTCGGGAACCTTGACTTCGAGTATTGAGCTCATTTCCTGGTGTCCTTAAACGGTCAGCGGGTTCGGCTTGTGCGGATTGAGGCCGTATTTGGCGATGGCCTCCACCACCCTCGCCTTGTCCATCTGGCCCTCGTCGGCCAGCGCCTTCAGCGCCGCCACCGTCACGTAGTGGCGGTCCACCTCGAAGAACTGGCGCAGGTTCTCGCGCGTGTCCGAGCGGCCGAAGCCGTCGGTGCCGAGCACCGTGTATCTGCGCGGTATATAAGGCCGGATCTGCTCGGCGAAGGCGCGCACGTAGTCGGTCGAGGCGATGATCGGGCCGCGCGTATCCTTGAGGCAATGTTCGACGTGCGAGCGCTGCGGCTTGCCTGCCGGATTGAGCAGGTTGATGCGCGTGACGGCATTGCCGTCGCGCGCCAGTTCGGTGAAGCTCGGGCAGCTCCAGATGTCGGCGTCCACGCCCCAGTCCTGCTGCAGCAGTTCGGCACCGGCCAGCACCTCGCGCAGGATGGCGCCGGAGCCGAGCAACTGCACGCGCGGACCGTTGCCGGCCGGGCCCTTCTTGAGGAGGTACATGCCCTTGAGGATGTCTTTCTCGGCGTCTTGCGGCAGGCCCGGGTGGGCGTAGTTCTCGTTGAGCAGTGTGATGTAGTAGAAGACATCCTCCTGCTCCTGCACCATGCGGCGCAGGCCATCCTGCACGATCACCGCCACCTCGTAGCCGAAGGTCGGGTCGTAGGAGACACAGTTGGGGATCAGCGACGACTGCACGTGCGAGTGACCGTCCTGATGCTGCAGGCCCTCGCCGTTGAGCGTCGTGCGGCCGGAGGTGCCGCCGAGAAGGAAGCCGCGCGCGCGCTGGTCGCCGGCGGCCCAGGCCAGGTCGCCGAAGCGCTGGAAACCGAACATCGAGTAGTAGATGAAGAACGGGATCATCTGCACGCCGTGCGTGCTGTAGGCCGTCGCCGCGGCGATCCAGCTGGCCATGGCGCCCGCTTCGGTGATGCCCTCCTGCAGGATCTGGCCTTCCTTCGACTCCTTGTAGAACATCAGCTGGTCGGCGTCCTGCGGCGTGTAATTCTGCCCCACCGAAGACCAGATGCCGAGCTGGCGGAACATGCCCTCCATGCCGAAGGTGCGCGATTCGTCGGCGACGATCGGCACGATGTGCTTGCCGAGCTTCTTGTCTTTCACCAGGGTGTTGAGGATGCGCACGAAGGCCATGGTGGTGGAGAACTCGCGGCCCTCTCCGGAGGCCTTCAGTTGGGTGTCGAAGGCGGACAGTGCCGGCACCGCCTGCGGCTCGACCTTGCGCCGTCGTTTGGGCAGGTAACCGCCCAGCGCCATGCGCCGTTCGTACATGTATTTGATCTCCGGCGAATCGGCACCGGGGTTGATGTATTCCAGGTTGTCCACCTGCGCGTCGCTGAGCGGCAGCTTGAAGCGGTCGCGGAAGGCATACAGCGAGGTGGTACCCATTTTCTTCTGCTGGTGGGTGATGTTCTGCGCCTCGCCCGACTCGCCCATGCCGTAGCCCTTGATGGTCTTGGTGAGGATCACCGTCGGCTGTCCCTTGTGGGCCGCGGCAGAGGCGTAGGCTGCATACACCTTGTGCGGGTCGTGGCCGCCGCGGTTGAGGCGCCAGACGTCGTCGTCGGACCAGCCGCTGACCATCGCCTTGAGTTCCGGCGAATTGAAGAAGTGCTCGCGCACGTAGGCGCCGTCCTTCGACTTGAAGGTCTGGTAGTCGCCGTCGACGCACTCTTCCATGCGCTGGCGCAGCAGACCCTGCGTGTCCTGCGCCAGCAGCGGATCCCAGTAGCTGCCCCAGATCACCTTGATGACGTTCCAGCCGGCGCCGCGGAAGGCGGCCTCCAGTTCCTGGATGATCTTGCCGTTGCCGCGCACCGGCCCGTCGAGGCGTTGCAGGTTGCAGTTGATGACGAAAATCAGGTTGTCGAGACACTCGCGCCCGGCCAGGCTGATGGCGCCCATCGACTCGGGCTCGTCCATCTCGCCGTCGCCCATGTAGGCCCACACCTTGCGGTTGTCGGTGCTGGCGATGCCACGATCGTTCATGTACTTCATGAAGCGCGCCTGATAGATCGCCTGCAGCGGCCCCAGGCCCATCGACACCGTCGGGAACTGCCAGAACTCCGGCATCAGCCACGGGTGCGGGTAAGAGGAGAGCCCCTTGCCGTTCACCTCGCGGCGGAAATTGTTCATCTGCTCTTCGCTCAGGCGGCCGAGCATGAAGGCGCGCGCATACACGCCGGGAGCCAAGTGGCCCTGCACGAACACCAGGTCGCCGCCGTGGTTCTCGGAGGGTGCATGCCAGAAATGGTTGTAGCCAACGTCGTAGAGCGTGGCGGCGGAGCCGAAGCTGGCAATGTGGCCGCCCAGGTGCGAGTCGTCCTTGTTGGCGCGCATTACCATCGCCAGCGCGTTCCAGCGTACGTAGGAGCGAATGCGGTGCTCGATGGCGTGGTCGCCGGGCGCGGCGATCTGTGCACTCGGCGGGATGGTGTTGATGTAGGCGGTGGTGGCCTTGTAGGGCAGGTTGATGCCGGTGCGGCGGGAGAGTTCGACGAGACGCTCGATCAGGTAGTGGGCGCGCTCCGGCCCTTCCTGTTCGATAACGGCCTCGAGCGCATCGAGCCATTCCTGGGTTTCCTGCGTGTCCGGGTCGGATGGGACGAGACTGTTCGGCATGGGTGACATGGTGTATCTCCTGAAGAGCCGCACCGGGCACGTTGTACGCGCCCCTTTCCCGCACGCGGCGGGCCTGTGCTTCCACTCTAGTACGGCAGGGTATGCCGGGGGAAGTATTTCGTATTGTAAAATATAGAACCGGATAGTGCAATGCATGGATATCCGGGACCGTGCTGGGAAGTCTACCTTGCTGCCGCACTTCCGGGGGCGCAAGGGTAAGCAAGGGCGCGTGAGGGCACGCAAGGGTACACAAAGCGGCAGCGCGTTCCGGTTTACACTTCCATTTTGCGCTGCGTGTGAAGCGCCACGTTGTTTGTCGCGGTCGACAAGAAAACCACGAAAGCCACGAAAGCCGGCTGAATCTGAATTTTTACAGGAGAAGCACGTGATGCAAGGCACTCTGACAGGAAAAACGGCAATCGTGACGGGGGCCGCGAGCGGCCTCGGCAAGGCCATTGCCGAACGGCTCGCCGCCGACGGCGCGCAGGTGGTGGTGGCGGACATCAGCGACAAGGGCGCGGAGGTGGCCTCGGCCATTGGCGGTCATTTCGTCAAGGGCGACGCGGCGCGACGCGCCGATTGCAAGGCGCTCGTTGATGCCGCCCTGGCGAAGTACGGCACGGTGCACATCCTGGTGAACAATGCCGGCTTCCAGCACGTCTCGCCCATCGAGGATTTTCCCGAAGACATGTGGGAAAAAATGCAGGCAGTGATGCTCACCGCGCCCTTCCTGCTCACTCGCTACTGCTGGCTAGCCATGAAGCAGCAGAACTGGGGCCGCGTGGTGAACATTTCTTCCATCCACGGCCTCATCGCCTCGCCGCACAAGGTCGGCTACATCGCCGCCAAGCACGGCCTCATCGGCCTGACGAAGACTGCGGCACTCGAGGGCGGCGCCTTCGGCATCACCGCCAACGCCATTTGCCCGGCCTACGTGCGCACGCCGCTGGTGGACAACCAGATCGCCGACCAGGCAAAAGCGCGCGGCATCCCCGCGGAGGAAGTGATCGAGAAAATCATGCTCGAGCCAGCCGCCATCAAGCGGCTCATCGAGCCGGACGAGGTGGCCGATTTCGTCGCCTACCTGTGCTCGCCGGTCGGCGGCGTCATCACCGGCTCGGCGCTGACCATGGACCTGGGCTGGACGGCGCGGTAAACCTGAATGTCCCCGCAAGCAATAAATTCACGCCATTCTCATTCCCCGCTTGCGGCGAAGGCTGGAGAGAGCACAGTCGCATGACCACCCGCGAAAACGACCCCCACCCCCCACGCGCCCCCCTCGCGCGCAAACGCTTCAGCATTACGCTGGAGCCAAAAGTCAGTCCCCAGGATACGGCGGCCAAGGTGACAATGGACTCACCTATCGCCGCGCCTCCAGCCGGCATGCAACCGCAGCGCGACCTGCAACTGGAAGAACGCTTCCGCGCCCGCGCCGAGGCGCTCGCCAGCACTGTCGAGAAAGTGGTCTCCCTGCAAGCGGTGCCCGGCGTCGTGGCGCGTTACCTTGTGCTGAATAACCTGCCCACCGGCGGCGTCTGCTGGCCGAGCCTGCGCAAGCTCGACTGGATCGGCGCCGGCCTCGGCATGGAAGATCGCCCGGCACGCGGCGACGACCTCGTCGGCGTCACCGGCTGCTTCTGCGCCATCGCCGACACCGGCACGCTGATGCTGCTCTCCGGCGCCGCCACGCCGGCCGCCGCCAGCCTCCTGCCGGAAACCCACATCGCCATCGTCGACACGGCGCGCATCGTGCCCTTCATGGAAGACGCCTGGGCGCTGCTGCGCGCCGAGCACGGTCAACTGCCGCAGGTGGTGAACTTCGTCTCCGGCCCCTCGCGCACCGCCGACATCGAGCAGACCGTCACCCTGGGCGCGCGCGGGCCCTATCGGGTCCATATCATTCTTGTTGGTTGAATTCCCGTAGCACACTTACCTTGGCGAGCAGATCAGGCAGTTTGTGTCACCGTGTTGCGGGGCCCGACTATTGTTTGGTGATTTGTTCCGGATCGGTCTGGAACCGACCATTTGCGGTCTCTCCGTTCATCAAGAAACAGACCGTCGCGAGAGCCTCACAGCTTGACATTCTCCCCCTCGCCGGTGTCGTCGATGTCTTCGTCATCGTCGTCGAAGAACACGTTGGGCGCTCCGATGACCCCTATTCGTTGCAGCCGCTCATTCCTTTCATCGCGGGCCATTTCGCCGTAGTGGTGTTCCAGCTCGTCCATCACGCCAGCTTTTGATGAATCTGACTTAAAGCAGTCGAGGTAGTCGGAAACCAACGCTGGATCAAACTCAAGAGCTGGAGTTTTCCTGAGGAACTGGAGGTAGCCCGTATCCGCTTTGACGTTCATGAAGAAGATGAGCAGTTCCTTCCAGAGAATGTCCTCGTCGGCAATGTCTACTTCGCGGAGAAACACGCTCTCGGCCTTTGATCCGTTGCGTAGCTCGTATGTGTAGAGATTGATCTTCGTTGCGCGATCTTCAATGACACGGTAAACCTCTCTCGCAATCTTCAGAGTTGTCCGTCGAATGAACTTGCGATACTGGTCGTCGTTATCAGTACCAAAGAGCGAGTCCTCGCCCGGAAACTCGGCTTGCAAGTGCTTGACCAGCAGCCCGCGGATCGCCTTCGCTTCCTTCTTGCCTTCGTAGACCGAGGTCAGCGCGAACCGGTCATACCTCAGCGACTTATAGAAGGTACCAAGAAGGCTCAACAAGTCGTTGTGCGTCGTTCCCAACTTGAGCTCAACATGCTTATGCAGACGCGCCACAAGATCAAGATGATTGTGGGTGATAAGGGATTTCTCCAGCTCTTCCTGATTGGTTTTGTCGGTGTGCTCATAGAGGACCACAGCGGTCTTCAGCAACCGCTCAAGGCCGACGGACAGTTCATATAGAAACTCGAACAGCTCGTCGGCAAAGTCCAGCTTCTTTAGCTCGTGGAATCGCCGCAGTCCGTTGTAGATGAACGTGCCTGAAACGTGAATCTCCTCACCAAGCCGAAAGTTCTTCCAAAAATCGGATGGGTTCATAGGTTCTCCATTTGCCGGCTGACGGGGTACGCCGGAGAAACAGCCAAGATCGAATGGCCGCTTTGCGACGAAGTTCAATGTCCATGCCCAGCGCAAGACATTCTAGGTGACCTTGGCGCTCCAACTCAGCAGCAGCCACGTTGAAGGCTCTAAGGAAATCAGAGACTACCGCCTGGCAAACGCCAACGTGCGCTGGGCGAAGTTGAAGAGCGCGTGGTCATTGATGACTTGAGTCGCCCATGCCAGATTGCTGTCGTGGTGGAACAGGTTGGCGTAGTCCAGCAGCGCCCGAAGTTCCGCTATGTCGGATTGCCCCAGTACCTGCGCCGATGTGTTTACCTTTTGCTCGCATATACCGATGAAAGGGCCGAGCAGCGCACCTGGTTGAAATGTGGTGGGATATGCAACGCGCGCAAATGCTTCTAGGATAGGCCGCAAGGCAGCAGCTACCTGGCGTTCGACAGCCGGATCGGCCGCTTGCAGATATTTGGTGACGAGCTCGTGACGCCGATCATGCTCAGTGATGCAGTCCTGACGGACATCCCAGGGCGCGATCGTCGAGCCTGCCGCCGCGCGAACAATCCTTATGGCCGAGCGGTCGGATATGCTCGCGCCCTCCCACAGGGTGCACAAAAATGGCTTCGAGTGCGAAAGCACAATCACCTGAGCAACACGAGGAAGCAACCGACGTATCTCTTGGACGGTGGTCAACGAACGATGCTCATCGAGGCTTGTCATGGGGTCATCGATGACCACGATCTTCTGCGCGAGCTGCTGATCCTGCTCCAAGGACGCGAAGAAGAACGCCAGCGCAAGCGCATTGCGATCTCCAGAGCTCAGCGTGTTGCGGAACGAAGGACCCACATCGGCCGTCTGAGGCACCGCAGCATTGTTGATCAATACGCTGTACGAGCAGGCCGACCCCCCTCGTGTATTGACTGAGTCGACCTGGTCAAGGCGAAACCCAGCGTTGAAGCGCCCCAGATAGTCGTTAATCACCCCTTGGTAAGCAGGAAAAATGTTCTGCCTGTAATTATTCAGCGCCTCGCGAGCCTGCTCTCTCAGGTCTTCGGTTTGGGTTTTTGCATCCTTCTCCGCCAAGTACGCCACGCAGTGTGGCGCCACCTCCGCTGAATGGCGCGCTCGAAAGCTTCTCAGCCTCGTCAGATCGGAGGTAAGCGCTGCCATGTTGGCTGTGGCCGCGCGCTCTTTGACGAGTGCGATCTGAGCATTGCAGGCCAACAGGGAGTCCGAGCACGTCATGATGTTCAACTTGGCCGCCTCGTAGGTCGCGATAGCGGCCAACGCGGCTTCGGACAACATACTGCCTTCCAGAGGCGAAGCCTGCTTGGCGGCGAGCGCTCCTGCGATCGCGTCGCGTGCCTGAGCCCATGCATGCGTCAGTGCGGCTGTGTCGACGGAGATTTCCGGCACTTGCAGGAAAGCGCTCCAAAAGGTGCGGCGCTGCTCCGCTTCGTGTACAGAACGTTCAAAGGTGAGAACCGCAAGCTCGCCATGAGTGTTGTTCAACGCTTGGATCTGCTGGACGACTTCGAGCTTCAACCCGTCGTAGGCCACACTGAAATACGCTTGGTAGTGGGCAAATAGTGGCGAGCCGACCAGATCCTGAGCACAGAACGGGCAGATCTCCTGGTCCAGGCCGACAGAAGCGCTGGCGACGCTCTGCATGCCATCACCGACCCACGTGGCGCCTTCTCGCCCGAGTTTCGCAAGGTGGGCCTGGACCCCGGCGGCGGCCACCGCCGCAAGATCGGGCAGCGTACGGGCGAGAAGCGAATTGATGGCTGGTGTGTCGAATGCAGGCAAGCTGAACGCAACAAACGTCGTAGCCTGTTGCACGGCATCCGCCGACTGGGCCGCTGCCAAGTTGCGTTCCGACTCCTGGATCGCGCCGTCGATGTCGGCCCGTGCGGGCAAAGCGCAAAACGCATCAACTGCCATAGCGCCTCGCGCTTCTGCCGGGATCGCTTCGCCGAGCGCACGCAAGGTCCGGTTGTGCTCCTCGATACGTGCCACGTGGGCTTGTAGGGTGGTGTTCAACGCAACGCCTTTCGCGCCCAGAATCAGTTCATGCAGATTCTGCCGGTGTGACGGTCCGATCTCGACTCCTGCGCAAACGTTCTGTGCGATGAAGTGATCATCGAAGACAGCGATACCGGGAAGCGTGGATGACCATGCGCCGTTCTGGAAGACGACCGGCGGACCAGCCGGAAGAGACAGGACCAGGTGCGGTGGATTTTGGGCCCCAAGGCGATGGCGCTCGTTGACAAGCTGGGCGTTGCCTGTGCCTGCCGATCGCAGGATAGAGGCGAGCGTTGTCTTTCCGCGACCGTTTTCGGCATAGATCAGCGCCAGGCGAGTAAGCGGGAGTTGCGCCCCCTCGTTCACCGAGTCGAACTGCCCCACATTTCGGAGCAACTGGATGCGATCGAGGCTCAAGAACATGCCTCCGAGTACGAGCCCTTGTGGGACATGGCTGATTCCTCCCTCTCCTTTGCTATGCGATCCATTATCGACGATTTTGCTAATGACCAACGCCTATCGCATTTTAGATGCGCCAGGGCGCCCTGGCCGCCTTCGGCATCAGCACTGACCGACCGCTTCTGGCCGGAACCGGACCTCTCTGCGTAGCGCCCGAGCAAAAGTCAGCCCCCGCAATACGGCGCGACGATATAACGATAGTGGCTTGACGGTATCTTGCCCCTCACCCTGACCCTCTCCCCGCTCGCGGGGAGAGGGGATTGTAGAACTGCCCGGCCGTAACACTCCCGTCACATTGCTCGATTAGCATGCTCTCCACACAAAGAGACAAGACAAGGAGTGAAAGAATGATTTCAATGAATTTCAAGCGCGCCGTGTGGGTGCTGTCCATCGGCCTGATTGCAGCCGTCGGCACCGCTAAGGCCGGCGCCACACTGGTCACCATTGACGGCTCCAGCACGGTCTATCCGGTCACCGAGGCGGTGGCCGAGGAGTTCCAGATTTCCAAAAAGGGCGCTATCCGCGTCACGGTCGGCATTTCCGGCACGGGCGGCGGCTTCAAGAAGTTCTGCCGCGGCGAGGTCGACATTTCCGGCGCCTCGCGGCCCATCCTCAAGAGCGAGATGGAGAACTGCGCCAAGGCCGGCATCAAGTATTTCGAACTGCCGGTGGCCTTCGATGCGATCACCGTCGTGGTCAACCCGAAGAACAGCTTCCTCAAGCAGATCACCGTCGCGGAACTGAAGAAGATGTGGGAGCCGGGCGCACAGGGCAAGGTGGCGAAGTGGAAGGACATCAACCCGGCTTGGCCGGACCTGCCGCTCAAGCTGTTCGGGCCGGGCGCCGATTCGGGCACTTTCGATTACTTTACCGAGGCCGTCGTCGGCAAGTCCAAGTCTAGCCGCGGCGACTTCACGGCCTCCGAGGACGACAACGTGCTGGTGCAGGGCGTCTCCCAGGACAAGGGCGGGCTGGCCTATTTCGGCTACGCCTATTACGCCGAGAACATGAAGCGCGTGAAGGCGGTGCCGATCGTCGACAAGGCCGGCAAGACTGCGGTATCGCCCTCGATGGAAACGGTCATCAGCGGCAAGTACCAGCCGCTGTCGCGCCCCATCTTCATCTACCTCAGCGAGAAGGCCTGGCAGCGTGCGGAAGTGAAGGAGTTCATCGCCTTCTACATGAGCCAGGGCGCCACGCTGGCCAAGGAAGTGAAGTACGTGCCGCTGCCGGCGAAGGCCTACGAAGGGAACCTGGAGCACCTGAAGAAGGGCAAGCTCGGCACGGTGTTCGGCGGCACGCCCGAGGTCGGCATCACCATCGAGGAGTTGATGAAGCGCGAGGGCAAGCTTTAACATCGTGCCGCCGTATCACAGAGACTGACTTTCCATCGCCCAGCCCATGTCCGCCAACCGCCTGTCGCACCGCGCCTCGCGCCACGTCAAGGAACGGATCATCGAGAGCATCCTGTTCCTCGCCGCCCTGGTGTCGGTGGCGACCACGCTGGGCATCGTCTACATCCTGGTGAAGGAGTCGGTGGTCTTCTTCAACCAGGTGCCGCTGTGGGACTTCCTCACCGACACGCAGTGGACGCCGCTGTTCGACGATGCGCATTTCGGCATCATCGTCCTGCTCTCCGGCACGCTGGTCAGTTCGGGCGTGGCGCTGGCGGTGGCGATTCCCCTCGGCACCCTCATCGCCATCTACCTGTCCGAGTTCGCCTCGGCGCGCGCGCGCGAGTTCGCCAAGCCGGTGCTGGAATTGCTCTCCGGCGTGCCGACCATCATCTACGGTTATTTCGCCCTGCTGTTCCTGACGCCGCTGCTGCAGAAGCTGATTCCCGGCCTGCCCGGCTTCAACCTGCTGTCGGCCGGCATCGTCATGGGCATCATGATCGTGCCCTACGTCGCCTCGATCAGCGAGGACGCCATGCGCGCCGTGCCGATGAGCCTGCGCGAAGGCTCCTACGCCATGGGTGCCACGCGCTTGCAGACGGCCCTGAAGGTGGTATTTCCCGGCGCCCTGTCCGGCGTCGCCGCGGCCTACATTCTCGGCATCTCCCGGGCGGTGGGGGAGACCATGATTCTCGCCGTCGCCGCCGGCATGCAGCCGAACCTCACCTGGAACCCGACGGAGTCGGCGGCGACCATCACCGCCTTCATCGTCCAGGTGGCGCTGGGCGACCTGCCGCACGGCAGCGTCGGCTACCAGACGATTTTTGCCGCCGGCCTCACCTTGATGCTGCTGACCCTGGTCTTCAACGTCCTCGGCCACGTGATGCGGCGTCGCTTCCGCGAGCAATACTGAGATGAAACAGCCCCCACGCTCGCTGAGCTCGCTGCCCCCCGAGGGGGCGCGTCAGCACCTTCGGGCGGCCGGGCGGTACTGACATGGCACGCATGGCACGTAAGGACATCGGCGAAATCCGCGGCATCATCGCCCGCGCCAAGCGCCTCGACGTGATCTTCGGCGTCGTCGGCGTGCTGGCACTGGGCCTCGGCCTGCTGACGTTCGCCACACTGTTCGTCGACATGGCGCTCGACGGCTACTCGCGCCTGACGCCGGACTTCTTTACCGAGTTTCCGTCGCGGCATGCCGAGCGGGCGGGGATTCTGTCCGCCTGGGTCGGCACCACGCTGGTGATGCTGGTGACGGCCTGCGTCGCCGTGCCGCTCAGCGTGGCCGCCGGCATCTATCTCGAGGAATACGCCCCGCGCAACTGGATCACCGACATCATCGAGATCAACATCGCCAACCTGGCGGGCGTGCCGTCCATCATCTACGGCCTGCTGGCGCTCGGCCTGTTCGTCTACGAGTTCAACCTGGGCCAGAGCATCCTGACGGCGGGCCTGACGCTGGCCCTGCTCATTTTGCCCGTGGTGATCGTGGCGACGCGCGAGGCCATCCGCTCCATTCCTTCGCACATCCGCGAGGGCGCCTATGCGCTGGGCGCAACGAAATGGCAGGTGGTGCAGCACCACATCCTGCCCTACTCGATGGGGGGCATCATGACCGGGGTCATCATCGGCATGGCGCGCGCCATCGGCGAAACGGCGCCCATCATTACCATCGGTGCGCTGACCTTCATCGCCTTCCTGCCGGCATCACCCGTTACGGGAACATTCCCCTTCCTCTCCTTCGAGTGGCTGCAGTCGCCGTTTACCGTGATGCCGATCCAGATTTTCAACTGGACCTCGCGGCCCGATCCGAACTTCCACGCCAACGCCGCCGCCGCCGGATTCGTCCTGGTGCTGATGACGCTGATCATGAACGGCCTGGCGATCTGGCTGCGCTATCGCATCCGCCGCAACATCAAGTGGTGAGCTTCTTGAAATCCACGAAAATACTTGGCAAGACATCGTCGTCCCCGCGAAAGCGGGGACCCAGCAGCTTGAACGTGGAAACCATGGATTCCCGCTTGCGCAGGAATGACGGAACGACTTACCGGAATCAATCTAATGGCTGAACCGAAACCCGCCCTCGACACGCTGCCGCTGAAGGCCCGCGCCAGCGCGCTGGACTTCTACTACGGCGACTTCCAGGCGTTGAAGAAGATCGATATGCCGATCTACGAGAAGCGCGTTACCGCGCTGATCGGCCCCTCCGGCTGCGGCAAGTCGACCTTCCTGCGCTGCTTCAACCGCATGCACGACCTCTATCCCGGCAACCGCTACGTCGGCGAGATCAGCCTGCACCCCGACAACGTCAACCTCCTCGACAAATCGGTCGACCCGATCGAGGTGCGCATGCGCCTGTCGATGGTGTTCCAGAAGCCGAATCCCTTCCCCAAGACCATCTTCGAGAACGTCGCCTACGGCCTGCGCGTGCGCGGCGTCAATCGCCGCGCCGTCCTCGAGGAGAAGGTGGAGGAGGCGCTGCGCGCCGCCGCCCTGTGGAACGAGGTGAAGGACCGCCTGCAGGACATGGCCTTCAACCTCTCCGGCGGCCAGCAGCAGCGCCTGTGCATCGCGCGGGCACTGGCCACTGAGCCGGAAATCCTGCTCTTCGACGAGCCGACCTCGGCGCTCGATCCGATCGCCACCGCCAGCATCGAGGAGCTGATCACCGAGCTGAAGCAGCGCGTGACCATCCTCATCGTCACGCACAACATGCAGCAGGCGGCGCGCGTCTCCGACTTCACCGCCTACATGTACATCGGCGAACTGGTCGAATTCGGCTGGACCGATGATATATTCATCAAGCCGAAGAACCCGCAGACGGAAGCCTATATCACCGGCCGCTTCGGCTGAGGAGAGGATTGCCATGCCCCACAGCGAACACTTTTCCAAGCAATACGACTCCGACCTTGAGGACGTGCGCTCGCGCGTGCTGCAGATGGGTGGCGTCGTCGAGGCGCAGATCCTTGCCGCGATCGAATGCTTTTCCAGCGGCGACACCGAGCGCATGACCGAGGTGACGGACACCGAGTTGCGCGTCAACGCCTACGAGGTCGACATCGACGATCTCTGCGTGCATATCGTTGCGCGGCGTCAGCCGGCGGCGCGCGACCTGCGCCTCATCATGGGCGTGAGCAAGGCCGTCACCGACCTCGAACGCATGGGCGACGAGGCGGAGAAAATCACGCGCATGGCGCGCCTGATCCACGAGCGCAAGGGGCCGCAGATTCCGCTGCAGGCCGAGGTGCGCCGCTCCGGCGACCTGGCCGTGGCGCAGCTGCGCCACGCCCTCGACGCTATGGCGCGGCTCGATCCGGACGAGGCCGAGCGCATCATCAGCGAGGACGCGCTCATCGACACCGAGTTTCGCGGCATCCTGCGCCAGCTCATCACCTTCATGATGGAAGACCCGCGCACCATCTCCACCGCGCTGGAGATCATCTGGGTCGCCAAGGCCATCGAGCGCATCGGCGACCATGCCAAGAACATCGCCGAGCAGGTGATCTACATCGTGCGCGGTACTGATGTGCGGCACACCGGCAAGGAACGCAGGCACGGCGTGGCGGACGAGGAGCACTGAGGCAATGGGCAGCCGGGTCTTGGTCGTTGAGGATGACCCGGCCATCCAGGCGTTGCTCAGCTTCACCTTGAACAAGGCAGGATTCGAGGCGACCATAGTGGCCTCGGCGGAGGAGGGCGCCGCCGCAGCGCGTGATGCGCTTCCGGACATCGTGCTGATCGACTGGATGCTGCCCAAGATGTCCGGCATCGCCTTCGCCCGCCAGCTGCGGCGCGATGCGCGATGCGCGGGTCTCCCCATCATCCTGATTACCGCGCGCGGCGAAGAGAGCGACCGTGTCGCCGGGCTCGAGGCCGGCGCCGACGACTATCTCGTCAAGCCGTTCAGCCCGCGCGAACTGGTGGCCCGTATCAATGCGGTGTTGCGCCGGCGCGCGCCGCATGCCGCCGAAACCGTCCTGCAGACCGGCGCGTTGTGCCTCGACCCGGCCAGCCACGAAGTCACGCTGAATGGCCTGCGCCTGGACATGGCGCCGACCGAGTTTCGGCTGCTGCGTTTTCTCATGGCCCATCCCGGACGCGTCTTCAACCGGGCCCAGCTGCTCGACAAGGTCTGGGGCGACCACGTCTTCATCGAGGAGCGCACGGTCGACGTCCACGTGCGCCGCCTGCGCCAGGCCCTTGGCGAATCGGGCGAATCCCTCATCGAAACCGTGCGCGGCGCCGGCTATCGGCTTGCCGCGAACTGAGCATGTCCTCCGCCTGGCCCTCGTTGTTGCTACGCCTGGCCCTGATCGCGTCGCTGGCCCTGATCGCCGGCGCCTTGCTGGGCAGTCTCGCCGCCTGGGCGACCGCCTGTGCCGCGCTCCTTGTCCTCCTTGTGTCGCACACCGCCTATCTGGCCCGCCTGCAGCGCTGGCTGAAGCAGCCCGAGAGCCAGGCCATTCCGGATGCCTGGGGCGCCTGGGGCAATGTCTTCATGACGCTGTACCGGCATCTGCGCAACGAGGACAAGCGGCGCGAAAGTATCGCCGCCGACCTGGAGGTCTTCAGCCAGGCGGCGGAAGCCTCGCCGGACGGCCTGGTGTTTCTCGATGCGAATGAACGTATCCGCTGGTGCAACCGCGTCGCCGAAAGTCAGCTCGGGCTGGACGGCGAGCGTGACCGGGATTTGCTGGTGACGAACCTGATTCGGGCGCCTCACTTCGCGGAATTCCTCGCCGGCGCCCGGGTGGGCGAATCGCTGCTGTACCGGCCGGCGAACCGGAAGGGTATGACGCTCTCGCTGGAGGCGATCCGCTTCGGCAAGGACCGCAAGCTGCTCATCAGTTTCGACGTTTCACAGATCGAGCGGGCGGACACCATCAGGAAGGATTTCGTCGCCAACGTCTCGCACGAGCTGCGCACGCCGTTGACGGTGATTGCCGGCTTCGTCGAGCACATGATCGAGGAACCGTCGCCGGACGCCGAAGAGACGCAACATCAACTCGGCATCGTGAACGACCAGGCGAGCCGGATGCTGCGCCTCGTCGACGACCTGCTGACGCTGTCGCGGCTGGAGGGCGAGACGCAGTTGCCGCGCGAAGAGGCGTTCGACGTGCGCGACCTGATCTACGAAATCTCCAGCGAAGCGCGCCGCTTGAGCGGCGGCCGCCATACGATTACCTGCGAGGTCGTGCCGGCCATGCTGAAGGGCAGCCGCGACGAACTGCACAGCGCCTTCTCCAACTTGGTCAGCAATGCCGTGCGCTACACGCCGGAAGGCGGCCGCATCGTGCTGCGCTGGGCGGTGCAGGACGGCAAGGGCAGCTTCAGCGTCGAGGACAGCGGCATTGGCATTGCCGAGGAGCACGTTCCGCGCCTTTCCGAGCGCTTCTACCGGGTAGACCGCAGCCGCTCCCGCGAGTCGGGCGGCACCGGACTCGGCCTGTCCATCGTCAGGCATGTGCTACTACGGCACCAGGCAGACTTGCAGATTCGTTCGGCGCCGGGCGTAGGCAGTACTTTCAGCGCGGAATTCCCCGCCTGGCGCGTGACGACGCCGCTGACCTGATGCGTCATGCCTCATGGCAGGTTTGGCTGCCCGACTGAATTACCATTGACTTGCATCAAGGGCTGCGAACCGTTTGCACGGTAGTTTTCAGACCTTCCTTTTTCATACTTTTCAATAGGGTGGGACAGATGGCAGCAGTGATGCCAGCGCCGGCGGCGAGCCGGCTGTTGATGTCGGGCAACGAAGCAGTGGCCCGTGCGGTGTGGGAGGCAGGCACGAAGGTTGCCGCCGGCTATCCGGGCACGCCCGCGACCGAGATGCTGGAAATGCTGTCCACCTATCCGGACATGTACACCGAATGGTCGGTGAACGAGAAGGTGTCGCTGGAAGTGGCCATCGGCGCCTCGATGATGGGGTCGCGTTCCTTCAGCGCCATGAAGCACGTCGGCATGAACGTCGCCTCGGATGCGCTGATGACGCTGACGCTGACCGGCGTCGAGGGCGGCCTGGTGATCGCCGTCGCCGACGATATCGGCCTGTCCTCCTCGCAGAATGAGCAGGATTCGCGCTTCTGGGGCCGCTTCGCGCACGTGCCCATGCTCGAGCCGGCCGACTCGCAGGAAGCTTACGACATGGCGCGCTACGCCTACGAACTGTCGGAGGAATACCAGGTGCCGGCGATCCTGCGCCTGACCTCGCGCATCTGCCACGTCAAGGGCCTCGTCACCGTCGGCGAGCGCATCGAACACAAGGCGAAGGGCTTCACCAAGAACGCCGAGCGCTGGGTGATGGTGCCCGGCCATGCCAAGCGGCGCATCCCGCTGATGCTGCAACGCGAACAGGAACTGAAGCGCCTCTCCGACCAGTCGCCGCTCAATGTGCTGGAGCCCGGCAGCGATCGCCGCGTCGCCTTCATCACCAGCGGCCCGGCCTACATGCATGTGCGCGAATCCTTTCCCGACGCGCCGGTGCTGAAGCTCGGCCTGTCCTATCCCTGGCCGCTGGAGAAGGTGGCGGCGCTGGCGCAGATGGCCGATACGATCGTCGTGGTGGAGGAAGTCGAACCGATCCTCGAGACCGAACTGAAGGCCGCCGGCTTCGCCGTGCATGGCAAGGACATCCTGCCGCGCACGGGTGAACTTGCGCCGGAGGTGGTGAAGCCCGCCGTCGAGCGCCTGCTGCGCAAGGAAGCGGCGCCCGCACCTGAAGCGGCGCCAGCCCTGCCGCCGCTGTTCCCGCGCCCGCCGACGCTGTGCGCCTCCTGTCCGCACATGGGCATCTACTACACGCTGTCGCAGTTGAAGAACCTGACCATCGCCGGCGACATCGGCTGCTACACGCTGGGCGCCGGCCACCCGTGGAACTCGCTCGATTCGACCATCTGCATGGGCGCCTCGATGGGCGTGGCCCTCGGCATGGACAAGGGCCGTGGCGAAGCCGACAAGAACAAGAAGATTCTCGCCGTCATCGGTGACTCCACCTTCATGCACATGGGCATGCAGGGCCTGCTCGACATCACATGGAACCGCGGCAACGTCACCGTGCTGCTGCTCGACAACAACACCGTCGGCATGACCGGCGGCCAGAACACCCCGGCCAACGGCCGCGACATCCACGGCCAGGGCGCGCCGCGCATCGACTTCCCGAAGCTGGTCGAAGCGCTCGGCGTGAAGAAGGAGCGTATCCGCGTCCTCGACCCCTACGAACTGCCGGTGTTGTTCAAGGCCGTGCGCGAAGAGACGAAGATCGACGAGGTTTCCGTCATCATCGCCAACCGCCCCTGCGTGCTGACCGTGGACTTCAAGCCGTTCCGGCCGTATGTCGTCGAGGAGGACAAGTGCACCGGCTGCGGCAACTGCGTCGAGGTCGGCTGCCCGGCCATCCACGTCACGCGCCGCGAGAAGGTGGTGAAGCCCTCGGGCAAGGAAGTCGAGCTGGCCTTCACGCGCATCGACAGCGTCGCCTGCACCGGCTGCGGCCTGTGCGTACAGCCCTGCGCGCCGGATGCAATCGTGCATTTCGAGCCGGTCATGCCGCGCATCGTCGTGCAACCCGTCTGAGAAATATGACGGCCTACTCCCCGCCCTCCTTCCCGTGGAAGGGGGTGACGACGGTTCAGCTGTTGACGCGGCTTCCAATCGAGACAACACCATGACTTACGAAACCACCAACATTCTCGTCTGCGGTATCGGCGGCCAAGGCGTCATGACGGCCACCGAGATTTTGTCCGAGGCGGCCATCGCCGAGGGCCACGACGTCAAGAAAACCGAGGTCGCCGGCATGAGCCAGCGCGGCGGCGTCGTCACCTCCCACCTGCGTTTCGGGCCGAAGGTACTCTCGCCACAGATCGCGCCGGGCACGGCCGACGTGCTGCTCGGCTTCGAGGCAGCCGAGGCGCTGCGCTGGGCGCACTACCTCAAGCCCGGCGCGCTGGCGCTGGTGAACGACGCGCGCCTGGTGCCGCCGGTGGTCGAGCTCGGCCTCTTCAAGTACCCGGACGACCCCATCGGCGACATGCGCGCGCGCGGCGTGCGCACGCTGGCCTTCGACGCCGCCACGCTGGCGCGCGACCTCGGCGACCTGCGCCTGGGCAACACCGTCATGCTCGGCGCCATCGCCGACCAATTGCCGTTCTCCGCCGAGGTGCTGCTCGAGTGCATCGTCAAGCGCTTCACGCGCAAGGGCGAGAGCGTGGTGGAGATGAACCGCAAGGCCTTCGCCGCCGGCCGCGCCGCCGCGCAGTCCGCAACGCCGGCTACGGCATAAGGCCAACCGCATCCGGCACAGAGGACACAGAGGCACGGAGATCACAGAGTACAAACAAGAATTTCTCTGTGTTCTCTGTGCCTCTGTGATCTCTGTGTTGAAAGCGGTTTTCGGCGGTAAAATACGTCCTCTTGCGGAGTCCTTCGGCTCCGTATTTATTTTCGCATCCCCATGACCGCCAAAATCCTCGACGGCAACGCCCTTTCCGCGAAACTCCGCGAATCCCTGCGCCATCGCGCCGCCGAACTCACCGCCCAGGGCTGTCGCCCCGGCCTCGCCGTGATCCTCGTCGGCGAGAACCCGGCCTCGCAGGTGTATGTGCGCAACAAGATCAAGGCCTGCGAAGCGGTCGGCGTGCATTCCGAGCGGTACGAATTTGCCGCAGACACGCCGCCGCAGACGGTGCTCGATAAAATCGCCGCACTCAACGCCGACCCGGCCATTCACGGCATCCTCGTGCAGTTGCCGCTGCCGCCGCACTACGACGAGAGCGAGGTGCTGGAAGCGGTCGCCGCCGAGAAGGACGTCGACGGTTTCCATGCCGAGAACGTCGGCCTGCTGGCGCAGGGCAATCCGCGCTTCATTTCGTGCACGCCCTACGGCGTCATGGAGATGCTCAGTGCCGAGGGCATCTCCCTGCGCGGCATGGAGGCGGTGGTAGTCGGTCGCAGCAACATCGTCGGCAAGCCGATGACGCTGCTGCTTATCGGCGCCAGCGCCACTGTCACGGTATGCCATTCGCAGACGCGGGATCTGGCCTTCCACACGCGCCGCGCCGATATCCTGGTGGCGGCGGTGGGCAAGGCGAAGATGATTACCGGTGACATGATCAAGCCCGGCGCGGTGGTCATCGACGTCGGCATCAACCGACTACCGGATGGAAAACTGTGCGGCGACGTGGACTTCGAATCGGCGAAAGAGGTGGCCTCGCTCATCACGCCGGTGCCCGGCGGTGTCGGCCCGATGACCATCACTATGCTGCTAGCCAACACCATCGAGAGTGCGGACCGCGCCTCGGCCAGATAACGTTCAAGGGAGACAACCATGGTCAAGCATCCACTCGTCGGCATCGTCATGGGCTCGGATTCCGACTGGCCCATCATGAAAGCCTGTGCCGAGACGTTGAAGCGCTTCGGCGTGCCGCATGAGGCCAAGGTGCTCTCGGCCCACCGCACGCTCGACGCCGCGCTCGACTACGCCTGCATGGCCGATGATCGCGGCATCAAGGTGCTGATCGCTGCGGCCGGCGGCGCCGCGCATCTCGCCGGCGTGCTGGCGGCCAGGAGTGAATTACCGGTACTCGCCGTGCCGATGCCCTCCAAGCACCTGCAGGGGCTCGATTCGCTGCTGTCGATGGTGCAGATGCCCGCCGGCATTCCCGTCGCCACTTTCGCCATCGGCGAGGCCGGCGCTACCAACGCCGCACTGTTCGCCGTCGCCATGCTGGCGCTCTCCGACAAGACGCTGGCGAAGAAACTTGCCGATTTCCGCGTCAGCCAGACCGAAAAGGTGCTGGCGAAAACCCTGCCTGAAGTCTGACCAGCCTCATTTCGGTTTCGAGCGCCGTGTTGTGCAAGCTGACTTTGCTCGCGGCGCTTTATTCCGAGGAGAAATCTGATGCGGCCTGAGATCGCCGAGGCCGTTGCGCTACTCAAGGGCGGCGAACTCGTCGCCTTCCCCACCGAAACCGTCTACGGCCTGGGTGCGGATGCTGCCAACCCGGCCGCCGTGGCGAAGATATTCGCCGCCAAGGGCCGCCCGGCCGACCATCCCCTCATCGTCCATCTTGCCTCGGCTACGCACATGGCACACATGACACACTGGGCGCGCGAAATTCCGGCTGAGGCCGAAAAACTCGCCGCCGCCTTCTGGCCCGGTCCGCTCACCCTCATCCTCAAGCGCCAGGCGTACGTGCCGGATGCCGTCACCGGCGGCCAGGACACGGTCGGCCTGCGCGTGCCGAACCATCCGCTGGCACTGGAGCTGCTCGCCGCTTTCGCCGGCGCGAATGGCAGCGGCGTGGCAGCACCCTCGGCCAACCGCTTCGGCCGCATCAGCCCGACCACTGCGGCCCATGTGCGCGAGGAACTCGGCGAACGCGTGCCGCTGATCCTCGACGGCGGAGCGTGTCCGGTCGGCATCGAATCGACCATCCTCGATCTGTCGCGCGGCCGCCCCGTGCTGCTGCGGCCCGGTGCCATCGGCGCAGCCGACATTGCGCGGGTCATCGGACAGGTGCCGGAGATGGCTGCGCTGCGCGGAGAAGGTGGTGAAACGCCGCGCGGAGATGAGAAAGAAACGCCCCGCGGGGAGGGTGAAACGCCACGCGTTTCGGGTTCCCTCGAAGCTCACTACGCGCCGCGCACGCCGCTGCAACTGGTGTCTTCCGACGGGCTGCTGTTCGCCCTGCGCGACGCCCTCGTGGCCGGCGAGCGGGTGGCGGTGCTGGCGCCCACGGCGCAGGCCATCAGCCACGACCTCGTTTCCTGGCGGCAGGTGCCGGCCGACCCGGCCGGCTGCGCGCACGACCTCTATGCCGGCCTGCGCGCACTCGATGCGCTCGGCTGCGTCCGCATCCTCGTGCAGAAGCCGCCCGCCGGTGAAGCCTGGCTGGCCGTCAACGACCGCCTGCAGCGCGCCGCAGCAGGTTCGGGCGAAGACGACGAAACCTGAGGTGTTTTCCGCCCCTCCGGGGAAAGGGCAGGGGTGAGGGGCAACTGGCAGCCCCCCCCAAAAATGGCTATAATCCGCCCCTCTTTTAGGGCCGGTAGCTCAGCTGGGAGAGCGTCGCGTTCGCAATGCGAAGGTCGGGAGTTCGATCCTCCTCCGGTCCACCAAGAATTCATGCGGGTTTCCGCTTACTTGTAATGGGGCCCATAACCTTGCCGCTTAGGCAAGGTTATGCTTCCAAGCGGGACTGGCAAATATATGCTTCCAAGTCTTGGGCCGGATCAGCAATTGCTGGTCCGGCCTTTGTTTTGCGTATTACGGCTGCTTTAGAGCCCTCAGGTACGCCTGAAACAGATGGGGCTGGGCCAAGGACATCCTCTCCTTGTGCAGCAGGCGATTAACCCGCCGTCGCGAGGGATACTCCTTGTTGGCCCTTATCTGCCCCACGACCTCCACAACCCGGCTGCTCTGCCGATCCCGATGTTCCCTGGACCTTGCCTTGGCGACTACCTTGAACCGTTTGGTCAGCCTGGCATAAAGTTCAGGAAACCAGTAGCGCAGGTAGCTTCGTGTCAGGCCTAGGTTGGCGGCGATTTCGGATACCGGCAAGGCGTCGTTTGCATCCAGCAGTGCAATCAGATGCACTTGGATTTTCTGGCGATGCTCGGGAGGAACCCGCAGGCAAGCGTTCCGGTCCTTCAGTCGGCTCGGCAGAAGCCTTAGCGCGGTTGCCTGTGACCACGATGCTCCGAACACCTCAGCTGGCATCACGTTTAACCCATAGCAGAGCGACAAGAGGTGGGTGATGCTGGGCCGTTCGCCCTTGTTCAGCCAGCCGTTCAGCCCGCGATCATGGAACCCCAGCGCCTTGCAGAATGCCGCCCTGTTGCCTTCCGCCACCGTCGAAACCTGCTCTTCGACGAAACGGCGGAATCGGTCGAAACAGATCGACAGCCCCGCATCCGACTGATGCACCACCATGTCGGTTACCGCCTTGCACACCCAGGACTGGAACTCCGGCAATGCGATAGGAGTTCGGATTCCAGAGAGTGGCATCCGGCAGTGGCTACAGATGCCCAGATCGGGATAGCGGGGTAGGTAGGGTTGCGTCTTGCTGCAATGAGGACAGTGATCATCGAGCAGGCAAGCGTGCTCAGGACAGGCCCGATACGGCTCAATGGCCCAAACCAGCGGGAAGCTGGTAGCTTCGCCCAGAAGACGTTGCCGGTACAGGCAAACGGGGCACCATCTGGGATGGCGCGCCAGCAGCCCCTGTCCGTTGTGCGGAAAGACCTCCTTCCATGGAAGCAGAGTCAGGCAGTCGAGGCTTGGCCGTCCGGTGAGATCCTCCATGGCGGAGACGAACAGCCCGGCATACAGGCCCATCCCATTCACAGTACCGGCAAGACTGCGATAGAAAGTCGAATAGTCCAGCTTCCCGATCGCAGGCATGGCCTTGCCGAAAACCTTTCCGATTAGACGGCGCGGACTGACTGCGTGTGCCCGGCTGGTTCGGACCAGGAGAGACAGGAGGCTCTCCTGCTGCGGCGTGCCGATTCCGCCGGGAAGCAGTGAAAACAGCGCGCTGCGGGGCGGAACATGCACGGCTGCCTGGCAGTCCTCGTCGAGAGAAAAATCCCAAAGGGCGCTCATGGAAGCACCATTCCGACAGGATCGCGCTTCGGGTTTCGCGTGCCCGGACGACGGGGCTTCTTCATGGTGCCGGGTTCGTCCCGTGCCAGCAGGACGCCGTTCTTCAGGAGATCGAGCAGCCGGTCGTCCCCGACATCGGCCAGCTTTGCTTCCCCGAGACAGGCCTCCTCGATGATGGTCATGAGCCCGCGGTTTTTCAGCGCGAACCGTTCGGCGAAGACTGCATCGATGAGGGACGCTTCCTCGCGCAGGGCGTACTCGAGACAACGGGCCAGCCAGTCCTTCAGGATGCCGACGCAGCCCGCCGACTTCTGATAGAAATATTCGGCATGGCTGTCCAGCCTCGCCTGAACATGCTTCGATAGCCGTTGCTCGAAGAAGCCAAGGATCTTGCGAAAGTTCTTGCGATCTACACTCGATCTCATGTCGTAGCGAGGATAGTTCACCAGCTGACTGCGCCGGGTGAGTTGGCCGCTCTGCTCCAAGATATCGAGCAGACGGTAGGTGCCGATGAGCAGTATGGTGACCCCGGTTTCGATGGTGAGGGATTTCAGGCACTCGAACTGGCATTCCAGGCGCTGCCTGCCGCCCACTAAGAGCAGATGCTGCGCCTCGTCGATGACGAGGAGTTTGGTCTTGCGCAGGCGGAGATACTCCTCGACCGCGCGACGCAGCGCGTCTGCGGTCGATTGTTCCAGGCCATTCGTTTCAAAACCATGATCGGGCAGAAGCGAGCCCTGTCTGGGCAGGATCAGCTTGCGATCGACCAGCGGTTCGCCCTGGCCATGGAGAAGACGTATGTGGAAGTCCTTCCAGCTGAACCCGGTTCCGTTCGGCGGTACCGCATTGATCGTCACCACCGGCACGAAATCCGGCTCCAGGGCCATGCGTTCCTCGTAGTACTGGAGCAGCCGATTGCGGGCGGCCCTGGCCAGCGTGCTTTTGCCCACGCCGGTAGGACCGGTGAAGATAATGATCTGGGGCGATGAGGAAGCTCCAAGGGCGGCCCCGAGGTTGGTGAAGGTTGCCTTGGCGACCGGGTGCGAGAAGACATAACCCTGAAAGTCGGCAAGAGCTTCGGAGACAGGATCATTATTTGACTGTGGAATCATTTCAGCACCTCGAAAATCTCGATGCTGACCGGGCCCGACCAAGGATCCTCCGAGGGGTCCGCCGGCTCCTGGGCAGGGGGCGCCGGTAATGCCGGCGCCTGGGGTTCGTGGGCGTGCAGCTCCGCATCGCGGCGCTGCTGCCGCAGTACGGCCTCGGTTTTGCGAACCTGGGTGACGTAGGTGGCGATATCGCTGGCATTGACGCCACGCCGTACGTCGGCCAGATGATGCAGCGCCCGGATTTCCTGGCTGATGGCGGCGATTTCCCGCTCGGTGCGGCGTTCGAAAAGAGACTGATGCTCGGAACGACACTGAACCCATTCACCGTTGACCAGCGCATAGGCCCTGGAAACGTCGGATGGGTCATAGACCAAGGGAACCTTCGTGCGGATCACCTTGGGCTCGCGGAAAATCGGATGCCAGTAGTGAATGCCCTTGATCTTGATGCCACGGCCGGCACGCACCACTGCCTTGCCGGCCGGTGTCGCGGGCATGCAGAGGCGATTGAAGTCCTCCGTATACGGAATCAGCACATGTTCGCGCGTTCCTGACAGACGCAATCCACGGATCATTGTGTCCCTAGGCGACATGCCCAATGTGGGATGCGTGCGGTTGGCGTATTCCGTATCGACAAATGTCTCGAAGGCGTCCGTCAGGGCCGGCAATGTCCAGACGGCGAGAGCGCGCGGATCGTGGCTCGGCGACATGCTGCGCGGCCGCTGCAGGGCCTGGCTGTTGCCGGCGAGGTTGTGGATGAACGTTTGGTTGTTTACCCCGAAGAAGCGTTCGATGACCGAGCCGAAGCGCCCCTTGGCGGCCGGGCGCGATTTCTTGTTGCTCCGCAGCCGCGCCAGCAGCGCCTCGAAGTAGAGGCTCTCGAAGTCACTGCCCTGGTCTACCACGATCGTCTTCGGTATCCGCCCGTGGCGGCGGACGGCGTTGCGGATCACAGCCATGCAGCTTCGATAGCTGGGCGGGTCGAAGCTGAGGAAAAAGGCCAGAATCAGACGCGTGTAGGCATCGATGAGAATGGTTAGCCATGGCCTGCCTAGGTTGGCGCCCGTGCGGCTGTCCACCAACTCCATGTCAAGCTCGGTGTGGTCGATATGGCCGATCTCGAAAGGACGTTCGCCGTGTCGCGGCGTGGATTGGTCGAGATGCCACTGAAACTCGCTGACGCCGTAGGCAGCGCGTTTGCCCTGACGTGCAAGCACGATCGCCTCCTCCCTTCGCCGTCGGATCTCGGTCCGGAACGTCTTGTCGGAAGGCGGCGGCAGGCCGCGTTCGATGCAGAGATTGCGCGCCATACCCCAGGCCACCGTGATCTTCGATTGCGAGGCATTCAGCACCTCGGCGTCGATGACCTCGTTCATCGCTTCGATTACGCCGGCGCTGATCTTTCTTGTGCGGTTGCCCCGGGCGCTGATCCTAGTCAGCAGGCCGACAAAGCGATTGCCATAGAGGATCTCCCCCTCGGCCGCACGCTTGCGCAGACCGCGCAGCGTCCTGGGGGGTGTAGCGACATCGCCTGGTGATGCA
Source organism: Rhodocyclaceae bacterium (assembly GCA_018262775.1). Lineage (GTDB taxonomy): Bacteria > Pseudomonadota > Gammaproteobacteria > Burkholderiales > Rhodocyclaceae > Desulfobacillus. The sequence goes on along the minus strand of JADFDU010000003.1, from coordinate 3,311 downwards.
TCGAGGCGCCTGATGCGCTCGACGGCCTGTTTGAGGTCTGCGGGAGAGGCTTTCCTCAGGGCTTCCGCAGCTAGGGCATTGCACTGGTTCTCCTCTTCGGTGAGACCGGTGATCGCGCCCTTTGCGACGAGGAATCGGAACAAATCCAGATCCAGGCTCGTGATGGCGCGATTCTCGTCCTCAAGGAAGACGTCCGTGGCGCCGACGTTGAGGATGCGCCAGGGGTTGCCGTCCCAAATGACCTGAGTTCCGGCCTGCATGAGGACCATATGCAAGGGAACGAGTGCGCCTCCGTTGCTGCCACGCCTTTGCCCCGCATAGATCTCTGCACTGAGGGCATCGTGGCAGACGTTGGTGAAGCCGGGCTCCGACAGTAGTTCGTGCTCGAGGTCGACGAACAGGCGTTTGAAGGCGATCAGCTTGAATACCGTATCGGCCGGCATTTCGCCGCCTTCCAGCAGTCGCTGCAGGGGTACCCACCGTTCCGTGGCGAAGAAGCCTGCGACGGCAGCAGCCTCTTCGTCGGCGGGCGGTGGGCAGTCGGCGCAAAGATAATCGGACAGAAACTCAAGATTCCGCACCAGGATCCAGTTGACATCCTTGCCACACAACACCTTGAAGCCGAGACCATACTGCGCCGCGAACGCTTCTCCCGGCGGGCAGCGCCAGCCGCCCTTGCCATCCGGCACGAAACGTTCGCTGCCGCTCCGGTGGGATTCCTGCAGATCCATTTCCGGCTTGCATTCCACCCACCCCATCCAGCGCGTTTGGATGAGAAAAAAGTCCGGCGTGGAAAGGTGGGAGATGTTTTTCCCGCTTCCGTTCCGGTAGGTGAGCTTCACCTGGGAAGGTTGGTCATAGAACTCGGCCGTGTCCGTGTCGTGTTCCCACAGATAGATCCAGGGCAACTCGCCCTTATGACTTTCGGCCTGGATGACACAGCCCATCTTTAGGCTGGCGAAGCGGGTGGCGACGTTGTGGGTTCCGCCGCCCACCCTGCGTATGGGTTCGGATGCGCGGATGTGCTCGACGGCCTTGCGGCCGATCAACGGGGTGTTTTGTTGCATGAACAGTTTCAACAGTTCGTTCTCGGAAAGCATGGTTTCCTCCATCATTGTCTGCGTCCCGGATACGCAAGGAAGTTGGCGAGGCCAACCTCAGGGGATTCGGGACATTCGGGATTTGGCGTGCCCAATCGGGCAATACGGGGCCAGCGGCTATCAAAGAAATTCTTGACAACCGATGTCGGGACGCAGACAATAATTTGCGTCGGGCTGGAAATCTGACGAAGTCATTGCCGTTGTCATTGCCAAAAGGCTTGGAGTATTTGCTCCAAGCCTTTTGCGCTTTCTGGCACCCATGTTATCTAGTGATCGTCAGGTCACGATGAACTCCTTTCTGGTTTGATTGAACAGGGTGGTTGTCTAAACTTTTCTGTGGCGCAGGGAAGTCAGCCACGCTGCAACATCGACGGTTAGCGCGAATTTTCCACGTCGGTTCGGTATGTCGAATACGGTTACCCCTACAGCCCCCATTCGAGTTGCTCTCGCCAAGGCTGCTGATGTTCGATAGCCAAGAGCCCGGCGTAGATCTTCCCCGCCCATGAGCGGGCCGAACTCTTTCAGCATCTTTTCCGCAAGGTCGTTGGTTTGCATGATTGCTGTCGCTTAATTCCGTTCAATTACGCTTGGGCAGCCTCATTGATATCAAATAGCGAATAGGTTAAAAAGAAGGGCATAAATAGCTAATTTCATGCCACCATGCCGACGCCTGCAGCAGCTGGCCAAACGAAACGAAAAAGAGGACGACCTAAAGCCGACCCAGTAGATCGGCTACGGGTGAAGATTTGGTATATGGCGGTTAGAAGCCGGGGCGGCTGGTCCGACTATCGGCTCGATGGAGAATTTGCCTCGGAAGAAGGCCGAATGAAACAACGGGGGGCAGACAGGCTCCGGGCGTTTGAAACAATCAGGCGCTTCGGAACTGTGCCGTCAACAGGAGCATATCGGAGAAGGCACTTTGATTTGATCTCCAGGGTGGACGCCCATCCGGATTTTGCGGGGACTGCAGCTATCTTCCATTCCTCCTTTTGGTATCTCCTGAAAGCGAGGCAAATGGGGCTTGTCGAGGCTCGTGATTTTGTGGAGCAATGCATGTCCCGGTGCCATGTACACCGGCCTTCAGGAAAGCTGCAAGACATTATCGATTTTGCCTTGAGCGAGAGGCGCCATAAAGCCCCGCGCGTGAAGAATTCAGATCTATATGCTGGCGCTTTTAAAGACATCGTCGCCAGAATGCCGTTGGACCTTGATACGCTTGCCTTGGTAGGAGGGCTTTTTAGGGAAGCGTACTTGGTTTGCTCATTGGAGACGGCCGGATTTCTCAAGCGCAGCTTGCTCGATCTTCTTGAGAAATATACATCGCAAGAGTGGCTAGGGGATGCCGGGAGCGAGCTTTGCCAGCAGGCGGAACGACACATACTTTTTTGGCAGCTGACGCCGGATTTTCTCGAAGAGGAAATTTATGACGAATGGCCACCGGCTGCAGTTGCGCGCCCACTTATGCAGCTAAATGAAGCGACGCGAAGCCTTATCTCGCAAGAGAATGAGTTGTACGACAGGCTGGTAAGGAAGCGGATGGTGAAGATGTTGAAGAGCCGGTAGTGCGCCTTGAATAGGCCTACAGATTTTTCAGCGAGAGAACTACTGATGTCTGCTTCCCGACGCGATACTGCCCCAACTCACTCAGAAACAGGATTCCGACTAAGTTGAGGGAAGAACTACCAAGAGAGGGATTGGCCTTCCCCCGATTTCCCGGACACATTCGTTAGCATAATGTGTTCAGGAGGAACTGATGGGAACGAGAAGGCGATTCACGGATGAGTTCAAGCGGGAGGCCATTCGGCTGGCAGGCAGCCCTGGCGTGACGATATCCTCGGCGGCACGGGATCTGGGCATCAACGTCAGCGTGCTGCGCCGCTGGGTGGAGCAGTACAAGGGCGGACAGTGGCAGATGGAGCGCGGCAAGCCGCTCAAGGCCGACGCGGTGGCCGAACTGGAGCGCGTCAAGCGCGAGCTGGCCAAGGTCAAGATGGAGCGCGACATCCTAAAAAAGGCGCTCGGCTACTTCGCGAAGGACCCGACGTGAGGTACGGATTCGTCGCCAGGCACCGCACGGTCTGGCCGACGCGGGCGATGTGTCGGGTCATGGAAGTCTCGCATAGCGGTTTCTACGAATGGCTGGGCCGCACGCCAAGCCAGCGGCAGCGCGAGAACCTGCGGCTGAGCGGACGCATCCGCGAGAGCTTCGAG
>JADFDU010000002.1 GCA_018262775.1 Rhodocyclaceae bacterium | reverse complement strand
GTGCAAGGCACATCGGGTACCGGTCATTCCCTTTGGTGCGGGTAGTTCGGTCGAAGGCCACTTGCTCGCCATCCATGGCGGCATCAGCATTGACCTCGCCGGCATGAATCGCATCATCGCCATCCACCCCGAAGACCTCGATGCTACGCTGCAACCGGGTGTCACCCGCAAGCAACTCAACGCCGAACTGCACGACACCGGTCTGTTCTTCCCCATCGATCCGGGTGCCGACGCCTCGCTGGGCGGCATGGCCGCCACGCGCGCATCCGGTACCAATGCCGTTCGTTACGGCACCATGCGCGAAAATGTGCTCGGTATGACCGTGGTCCTCGCCGATGGCCGCATCATCAAAACCGGGGGCCGGGCGAGAAAGTCGTCTGCCGGCTATGACCTGACGCGGCTTTTCGTCGGCTCGGAGGGCACGCTCGGCATCATCACCGAACTGACCGTCAAGCTGTATCCGATACCGGAAGCCATTTCCAGCGCAGTGTGTGCCTTCCCGAGTGTGGACGCTGCCGTCGACACTGTCATCCAGACCATCCAGCTCGGCGTGCCGGTAGCGCGCATCGAACTGCTCGACGCCCTCACCATTTCTGCAGTCAACCGCTACAGCAAGACGTCGCTCAAGGAGGCGCCGACGCTGTTCTTCGAATTCCATGGCTCGCCCTCCGGCGTCGAGGAGCAGGCCAGGCTGGTGCAGGAACTTGCCGCCGACCAAGGCGGCGTGGATTTCGAATGGGCCACGCGCCCCGAAGACCGCACCCGGCTCTGGCAAGCCCGTCACGACGCCTACTTTGCCTGCCTGCAACTGAAGCCTGGCGCGCGGGCTTTCCCCACCGATGTCTGCGTGCCGATTTCTCGCCTGGCCGAATGCATTCGTGCCACCAACGAGGAGATCGCAAGCAGTTCCATTCCGGTCGCGCTTTTCGGTCATGTCGGCGACGGCAATTTCCACCTTGTGGTGCTGATCGATCCGGCCAATCCGCAGGAAGTGGCAGAGGCTGAAAAGATCAACAATGCCGTCGTCACGCGGGCGCTGGCCATGGAAGGCACCTGCACCGGTGAGCACGGCATCGGCATCGGCAAGCAGAAATTCCTGCTAGCGGAACATGGCGAGGGTGCTGTCGATGTCATGCGCGCGCTCAAACAGGCCCTCGATCCGGAGAATCTGCTCAACCCCGGCAAGATCCTTCCCTAGCAGTTTACTGCTGCGTGTAGAATTTCCAGCGGCGGTGCCCACAAGGTGCCTGACCGAACGGGGTTATATCAACGGCCCCACGTCAAAAACACGATTTTTGCGGAGGAGGAAAATACATATGGCGGATATCGCCACCTCGGTTCGTTCGAAACCGGAAACTGAAACCACCCTCGACACCAGGTACACCCTCGAATCCGGACGCGTCTACCTTTCCGGCACGCAGGCGCTCGCCCGCCTGCCGATGATGCAGCGCAGCCGCGACCTCGCGGCCGGCCTCAATACCGCCGGCTTCATCTCCGGCTATCGCGGCTCGCCCCTCGGCGGCCTCGACCTGACGCTATGGCGTGCCCGGGAGCATCTCGAGGCGCATCACATCAAGTTCCAGCCCGGAGTTAACGAGGACCTCGCCGCGACCGCCGTCTGGGGCACGCAACAGGTCAATCTATTCCCCGGCGCCAAGTACGACGGTGTCTTTGCGCTTTGGTACGGCAAAGGGCCGGGGGTCGACCGTTGCGGCGATGTCTTCCGCCATGCGAATGCCGCCGGCACCTCGCGGCATGGCGGCGTGCTGGTAATCGCCGGCGACGATCATGCGGCACGCTCGTCCACCGTGCCGCACCAGACCGAGCATGCCTTCAAGGCGGTGATGATGCCGGTACTGGCACCTTCCGGCGTGCAGGATTATCTCGATCTCGGCCTGCACGGCTGGGCCATGTCGCGCTATTCCGGCTGCTGGGTCGCCTTCAAGGCGGTGGCCGACACGGTCGAGTCCTCCGCTTCGGTCCATGTCGATCCGCATCGCATCGAGATCGTGCTGCCAGACCACCCGCTGCCACCGGGTGGACTCAATATCCGCTGGCCCGACGACCGGCTTGCGCAGGAAGAACGCCTGCTGCACCACAAGCTCTACGCCGCGCTGGCCTATGCGCGCGCCAATCGCCTCAACCGGATCGTCATCGACAGCCCGCATCCGCGCCTGGGCATCATCACCTGCGGCAAATCCTATCTGGACGTGCGTCAGGCATTCGACGACCTCGGTATCGACGATCAGCTTGCCGCTGAAATCGGCATCCGACTCTACAAGGTCGGCATGGTCTGGCCGCTCGAATCCGAGGGCGTGCGGCATTTTGCCGAGGGTTTGGACGAAATCCTCGTCGTCGAGGAAAAACGCCAGCTGATCGAGTATCAGCTCAAGGAGGAACTCTACAACTGGCCCGGTCACGAAGGAGACGTACGGCCGCGCATCATCGGCAAGTTCGACGAAAAAGGCGAATGGGCCCAGCCCCACGGCGACTGGTTGCTGCCCGCCTGCGGCGAACTGACGCCGGCCATGATCGCCCGCGTCATCGCCACGCGCATCGGCCGCTACGTCACATCCGACCGCATCAAGGCACGCCTCGCCTTTCTCGAGGCCAAGGAACGGGCGCTGGAGAAGTCCGTCATCCCCATCCAGCGCATCCCGCATTTCTGTTCGGGTTGTCCGCACAACACCTCCACCCGCGTGCCGGAGGGCAGCCGCGCCCTCGCCGGCATCGGCTGCCATTTCATGGCGACCTGGATGAACCGCAGCACTGAAACGTTCTCGCACATGGGCGGTGAAGGCGTGGCCTGGGTCGGCCAGGCGCCGTTCACGGAAACGCGGCACGTCTTCGCCAACCTCGGCGACGGCACCTACTTCCACTCCGGCTTGCTCGCGATTCGACAAGCGGTTGCCGCCGGCCATCCTATCACCTACAAGATCCTCTACAACGACGCCGTAGCCATGACCGGCGGGCAGCCGGTGGACGGCAGCCTCAGCGTGCCGCAGATCGTACGCCAGCTTGAAGCCGAGGGCGTGCGGAAAATCGTCGTTGTCACCGACGGCACCGAGCGCGCCTATGGGCCATCCGATCTGCCGCAGGGTGTGCCAATGCGTCTTCGCGACGAACTGGATCTTATTCAGCGCGAACTGCGAGACTATGCCGGCGTCTCGGCACTGATCTATGACCAGACCTGTGCGGCGGAAAAGCGGCGACGGCGCAAGCGCGGCCAATTCCCCGATCCGGCGCGGCGCATCTTCATCAACGAAGCCGTCTGTGAAGGCTGCGGCGACTGCTCGGAGAAATCCAACTGCCTCGCCGTTGCGCCAGTAGAAACCGAGTTCGGCCGCAAGCGCGCCATCGACCAGTCCGCCTGCAACAAGGACTACACCTGCCTCAACGGCTTCTGCCCCAGCTTCGTCACCATTGAGGGCGGCCAGTTGAGAAAAGGCCGGGCGCTGGATGTCGGCGAAAGCGGCTTCGCCGTCCTGCCCGAGCCGACGCTGGCGGACACCCGGAAACCCTGGGGCATCCTCATCACCGGCGTCGGCGGCACCGGCGTCATCACCATCGGCGCCTTGATCGGCATGGCGGCGCACCTGGACGGCAAGGGCGCCACCGCGCTAGACATGACCGGCCTGACGCAGAAGTTCGGCGCCGTCTTTTCGCACGTGCGCATCGCCGACAGGCCCGAGGACATCCATGCGGTGCGGGTGGCAGCCGGCGAGGCCGATGCCCTCATCGGCGGTGACATCGTGGTCTCCGCCAACGCTGAGGCGCTGGCGAAGATGCAGGCCGGCATCACGCGTGCCGTCGTCAATTGCGCGGAGACGCCGACAGCGGAATTCATCCACAACCCGGATTGGCAGTTTCCACTGGAGAAAATGCAGCAGACTGTCCTCGAAGCCAGCGGCGAGGGTCGCGCCGACTTCATCGATGCCAGCCGCCTCGCCACCACGCTGATGGGCGACGCCATTTTCAGCAACCTGTTCCTGCTCGGCTATGCGTGGCAGAGGAGCCTGGTGCCGGTCACCCACGCAGCGCTACAAAAAGCCATCGAACTCAACGGTGTCGCGATCGATGCGAACCGCAAGGCTTTCCTGTGGGGACGTCGCGCAGCACACGATCAGGCCGCGGTACAGCGCTTCGCCCAGCCGGCAACGGTCGCTGAATTGCCGCGCAGCGAAGCAATCGATGACATCGTCGCGCGCCGTGTCACGCTCCTCACCGCCTACCAGGATGCCGCTTACGCCCGTCGCTACAAGGCGTTGGTGGACAAGGTGCGCGCAGCCGAAGCGCACCTTGGCTCGACCCGATTGGCCGGGGCAGTGGCGCGGAACTACTGCAAGCTGCTGGCCGTGAAGGACGAATACGAGGTGGCGCGACTACATGTCGACCCTGCTTTCCACGCCAGGATCGCCGCCACCTTCGAAGGCGACTACCGCCTCAACTTTCACCTTGCGCCACCCCTGCTGGCGAAAACCGATCCAGTCACCGGCCACCCCAGGAAGCGCGCCTTCGGCCCATGGATGCTCACGGCTTTCAGCCTGCTGGCCAGGCTGCGGTTCCTGCGCGGCAGCATGCTGGACATTTTCAGCAAGACGCAAGAGCGCCGCCTGGAACAACGCCTCATCGCGGAATACGAACAGGACATGACTGAACTGCTCGCCGCGCTGTCCGCAGCGAATCTCGACACTGCCGTCGAACTGGCTAGCCTGCCGGATCATATCCGCGGTTTCGGGTATATCAAGCTGCGCTCTATCGCCGCGGCGCAGAACAAGCGGCAGGCATTGCTGGCGGCATTGCGCAAGACGAATGCACCCGCGGCAATGGCGGCTTGAGGCGTCGATTTGCCGGCACTCAAGGCACTCCTCACACAACTACTTGCCTGGGTACTGGCGGGGATAGTCTTCGCCGGCTTCGGCCTGCCCGTCGCGCTCGCGCTGCCCCTGGCTGTCGTACAAGGCGGCCTGGCGGCGGGCATCGGTGCACTATTGAAGTCCGAGCGCTGGTGGCTGGCCATCCACCTGGCGTTTTCGCCTGCGCTGGTAGCGGCCTTGCAGCTGGAGTTGCCGCCGGTATTTCCGCTCGCCGTACTGGGGGGACTGACTTTGGTTTTCTGGACCACCTTCCGCGGTGAAGTGCCGCTGTTCCTGTCCAGTCGCGCCACCGCCGAAGCCCTGCTTGCCCTCTTGCCTGGGCAGCCCGGCCTGCGCGTCATGGACCTGGGGGCCGGCACCGGCAGACTGCTGCGTCACCTGGCGCAGTCCCGGCCGGATGCCCGTTTCGTCGGCGTCGAACATGCGCCGCTACCGTATCTCGCAGCACGCTGGAACACGCGCAGCCTCGACAACTTCAACGTCGAGCGCAGCGACATCTGGCACCGCTCCCTGGCGGAGATGGATGTCGTCTATGCCTTCCTCTCGCCCCGGGTCATGCCGCGCCTGTGGCAGAAAGCACAGGCAGAAATGCGCCCGCGTACGCTGCTGGTCAGCAGCAGCTTCCCGGTGCCCGATGCCATCCCCGAACAGGTCATCGACGTGCGCGACCGGCGCGGCACCCGCCTGTTCTGCTATCGGCTGTAAGGCGGCATCGTGGGAATAGCTGGCCCTTTCCGCCTCAATTCGCCCTATCGAAATGGCGCCTGCAAGCCAATAATGCGTCCACCATCGAGGATTCGTCATGGCTGAAATCATCTGCATCATCGGCAACAAGGGCGGTACAGGGAAAACCACGCTGTCGCATATGCTCTGCCAGGGCATGGGCCTGTTGGGCCAGCGCTCTGTCTGCGTGCTGACGGACACGCATCGCGAGCCGCTCGATCCGGAAGGACGGCGCTATCTGGTTGCCGACGCGCGCACGCGCGAGGCCCTGGGAAAAGTGGTGGACAAGATCCGGGGCTTGCCGGGCTGGCTCGGCGTCATCGACGGCGGCGGCAACCGCAGCGAGATGGACCGCAAGCTCTACAGCCTGGCCAACCTGGTCCTGCTGCCCTTCCGCGATTCTCACGAGGACATGCGCACCCTCATCAAGGACCTGGAAGCTTTCCCCCGTGCCTGGGCTGTCCCTTCACAATGGCCGACGAATCCGTGGCAGCAGGAAGCTGCCGAGAAGACATTGCGCGAATATCTCGGACACCACGCGGATCGCATCCTGCAACCGGTGAACACGCTATCGGCGAGCAAGCTGCTGCTGCTGCAGGACATCCCCGCCAAGCTGCCGACGCCGCTCGGCAATGCCTGTCGTGCGCTGGCCTACCAGGTTCTGGACATGCTGGAGATCGGCTGCGAAACGCCGCTCGATGAGGCGGAAGAAGGCGTCGCAGGAGAAGGCCTGCACGAGGACAGCGTCAATGCGCCTGCTACGACCGATGCCTTCGATGCCGCCGCCAACCTCGGTCGCAGCCCTACCCGGCACTGAAGCTTAAAGCTTGCCGCGCTGACGCTGGAACAGGGCGATGGCTTCCGCCCGGCTGACGACACCGAGCTTGCGGAATATCTTCGACACATGGACCTTGACCGTGCCTTCGGTCAGTCCGAGCAGATCCCCGATCTCGCGATTGGATTTGCCTTCCCGCAGGAGTTCCGTCACGCGCCTCTGGCCCTCCGTCAGGCCGTAGCGATCCGTCAGGGTACGCCCCCGCCCAAGACCGCCGCCCTGGCTGGCCGCCAACTTGTCCTGCAATAGGGGCGAGAGGTAAATCTCGCCTGCCAGAACCTGCTTGAGCGCATCGAGGAGCATATCCCCGCTCACGGACTTGGCGACATAGCCGGCGGCGCCCAGGCGCATGGCACGATTGACGGTATCCAGGTCGTCGAGCGCGGAGAGCACCACCACGGGCACGGCGGGAAAGCGCTTGCGCAGAATGCCCAGCAGCGAGAGGCCGTTGGTGCCGGGCAGCATGATGTCGAGCAGTACCAGGTCGAATTCCCTTTCCGTCTCCATCAGGAGCAAAGCACTCTCGGCATCCTGCGCTTCGTACTGGGCAACGCTCGGTCCGAGCTTGCGCAATAACTGCTGCAGGCCCTCGCGAACCATCGCATGATCGTCGATCACAAGCAACCGCAGCAGCACGCTTCCCTCCCCCAAGCAATTGTTGCGCAAATTATGCCTGCGAAATGATACGCAAGCATCATCCTGCCTCCAAAAAATACTCGCCCTGACGGAGACTTTCAAGTCATCCCGCTTGCATGCCCCCCTCAAGTGAGCGGACAATTCACCCTTCTGAATTCGCTCGGGAAAGCCGTTTGAAATCCTGGGGCATTAGGGAGCGCGTGATCTTCGTGGCTGTCCTGCCGGCCACGCTCATCGCCATCGCGCTGGCCGCCTACTTCCTGCTGTTGCGTTATGCGGACGCCGAAGAGGATCTGCTTGGCCGCGGCCGTGCGCTGATCAATATCCTCACCCCGGCTGCGGAGTATGGGGTGTTCTCCGGGAACCGCGAGGATCTGCAGCAACTGGCTGCGACCCTCTTGCGGACGCCCGACGTAAAGGCGGTCATCGTCTATGACCGGAGCGGCGTACCGCTTGCGCAAGCCGGGCACTTGAGCCCGGCACCGGATCCACAGTCTCTGGTGGATGACTGGTCGGATATTGGCGGAGAGGGTGAGGTGCAAACTTTCCATGCAAAAATCTGGCGATCTTCCCTGCCGATAACGGATCCATTGACATGGACCGGAGACATGCCGTCCGGCAGGGAATCCATCGGCAGCGTCACTCTGTCGATATCGCGTGCCAATGTGCTGGCACGCAAGCAGGAAATGATGGCAGTGACATTGCTGGTCACGCTCATCGCCCTGGCACTGGCAACTCTGCTGGCCTTTCGCCTGTCGCGTGACGTATCGGCGCCAATTCTTGCCTTGCAGCGGGTTGTTGACAACATCCGCGGCGGACATCTGGAAGTCCGCGCGGAACGCCACCCCGCCGGCACGCTACGCAACCTGGAGGGCGGCATCAACGATATGGCGGCTGCGCTGCAGGCGGGCCGCGACCAGCTGGAAAATCGCATCGCCAAGGCGACAGCCGAATTACAGCAAAAAAAGGACGAGGCGGAACAGTCGAGCATTGCCAAGTCGCGGTTCCTGGCGGCCGCCAGTCATGACCTGCGCCAGCCCCTCCATGCCCTTGTCCTGTTTTCTGCCGAATTGATGTCCCAGGCCGGCAGCGCATCCTTGCAGCGGCTGGCGGGCCAGATCAATGCGGCCATTGCCTCGCTGGGCGAACTGCTCGACGGCCTTCTGGATTTCTCGCGCGTGGATCTGGGCGCCGCCCGGCCCGAATTGCAACCCATCGAACTCGACGAACTGCTGGAGCGCGTCGTCGCCACGCATCGGCACAGCGCCCATGCCAAGGGGCTGCGGCTGCGCCGCCATCCGACGCGACTCCATGCCTCGAGCGATCCGCTCCTACTCTACCGCATGCTCAGCAATCTGCTCGCCAATGCCGTGCGCTACACCGAGCGGGGCGGCATTCTGGTCGGTGTGCGTCGCGTTGCCAACAAGGTGCGCATCGAAGTATGGGACACGGGCATCGGCATCACGGAAGCACACCGGACACTGGTCTTTCAGGAATTCTTTCAGGCAGCGAACCCGGAACGAAACCCCGGCAAAGGCCTAGGACTGGGCCTGTCCCTGGTCGAGCGACTGGCACGCCTGCTGGATCATCCGCTCAGCCTGCGCTCGGTTCCGGGCAAGGGGTCCGTATTCGGCATCACGCTGCCGCGCTGTCGCCCCGCGGATTCGCTGCCCCGCGTGCCCCATGACGCGATTGGGCGCTTCGATGCATCCCTCATGCTCGTGGGAATGCGTGAGGGCATGTGCATGTCCCTCTGCAAACAACTGGCTGCATGGGGTTGCCGGCTGACATGCGCGGGTACGATCGCCGAGGCCATTGAGCTTTCCATTGAGCTTTCGCATGAACATACCGATTTGATACTTTTCGAGGGCCATGATTGCGACGAAGCCCTCCTTCTCCTTGAGGCCTTGGCGGGCAACAGCCCGCCTCCGCCCCTCATCGCGATTGGCGAAACAGATGTGCATACCCATGTATGGCCGCACGGCAGCCGCGTCACTTGCCTGGCCAAGCCCATCCGGCCTGCCAAATTGCGCGCCTTGATGCAGCATCTGCTGGACGAAGACGTCCCGTCGGCCGCTTGAGGCATGTCCATCCTCTTCCCGCATCGAGACGAATGACTTGCCCGCCAGATTCCTTATGAACAAACCGAATGCTCGATCTACCCGTGCAATCCTTGCGCAACTGGCGCTCTGCTTCTCCGGCGCTTCGCTCGCCCAGGCGCCAGACAGCGCCAGTGAGCGCGATTTCCTGGACGAACTGCCCGTCGTGCTGTCGGCCTCGCGGCTGGTTCAGCCCCTTGCCGACGCGCCCGGCGCCGTCACCATCATCGACCACGAGCTGATCAAGACCTCCGGTGCGCGCGAGTTGGCCGATCTGTTCCGTCTGGTGCCGGGCTTCCAGGTCAGCATGGCCTACAACTCCAACCCGGTGGTGGCCTATCACGGCCTTGCCGACGAGTATTCGCGGCATATGCAGGTTTTGGTCGACGGCCGTTCCGCCTATTCACCCTTCTTCCTCGGCAGCATCACCTGGAATTCCCTGCGCCTGTCGCTCGACGACATCGAGCGCATCGAAGTGGTGCGCGGCTCCAACTCGGCTACCTATGGCGCCAATGCCTTTCAGGGCGTCATCAACATCATTACCCGCCATGCCAGCCAGAGTCAGGGTGCCTATCTTTCGACTACTCACGGCAACCAGGGGATTAGCGATCAAGTATTACGCTATGGCGGTGCCATGGGAAGCATGCATTACCGCATCACCGCCGGCTGGCGCAGCGACAGCGGTTTCGAAAACTTCCATGACAGCCGCCAGACCGGTTATGTCGCTTTTCGCGGTGACATGCGGTTATCACCCCGCGACGAGCTCCAGCTCCATCTTGACGCCAGCAACGATTCGACTGGCAAGGGCTTCGAAGGCAGGGGGGGCGACCCCATCCGCACGCAACACGAAAACGGCTACACGGTGCAGGCGATATGGAAGCGCGCGCTGGCTGTGGACGAAGAACTCTCGATCAATGTCTACCACATGCGCGACACAGGCAAGGAGCGATTTACGGCATCGGACACGCTCACCATCCCGCCCTTCCCTCCTTTTCTTCTGACTTCCCAGGTTGACGCCAATCGCGAAACCTCCCGCAGCCATATCGAGTTGCAGCACATATTCCGGCTCGATCCCTCGGCACGCGTCGTCTGGGGGCTGGAGCACAGGCATGAATCCGTCACCTCCCGTCTGCTTTTCAATACTTCCAAACAACAATCGATCAGCCTGCAGCGCCTGTTTGGCAACCTTGAGTGGCGGCTGGCGCCGAAATGGCTTCTCAATGCGGGGGCCATGCTGGAGAAGCACAGTTTTGCCGGCACGGACCTGGCGCCGCGACTGATGCTCAATTTCCAGCCCATGCCGGGCCAGACATTGCGGCTAGGAACCTCCACCGCCTATCGCACCCCTTCGCTGGCGGAGGAGCAGGCTCACATCGCCTATCAGATTAACGTCACGCCACCGCTGCCGCCGCCCTTCCCGTCAACCATTACACGCACGACCTACCTCGCCATGGGGGGGCTGAAGCCGGAGCGTATTCGCAGCGGTGAATTAAGCTACCTGGGGGAATTTCCAAAGCTCGGCGTGACCGTTGATGCGCGTCTTTTCCAGGAGCATGTCACCCGCTTCATCGACACAAAACGGCTGGCACTGCTGCCTGACAGACCGGAAAATTTTATTAACCGCTGGAGCGCCCTGGTGCGCGGGCACGAGTATCAATTGCGCTGGCAGCCCTCGCGAGAGACGCTGGTACTACTCAATTATGCGCGAGTGCGGATTAATTCCGAAGACGATGATATTGCCAATTCGGCACCCAGTCATTCCGCAACGCTGTTTATCTCACAGAAGCTGCCCTACGGCTTGCAACTCAGTTTGGCCCATCATTGGATCGGCAAGTACGAGTGGCTGGGCTGGAGTGATCCGCTGCCCAAGCACCGCCGCCTCGACGTGCGCCTGGCCATGCCCTTCCGCAGCGGTCCGGTGAAGGGCGAGTTCGCCCTGGTCACACAGAACGTGCAGGACCCCTACAGCGAGTTCCGCACGGATTACGTCTTCAAGCGACGCACCTTTGCCACGCTGAGCCTGGCGTTTTAGGAACGCTCGCGTGCACCGCCCCGGCCTCCGTCCCGGATTACTTCCGGCATATGCTTTAGCCATATTGTTATGCATTATGGCTTGGGCGTCGGAAGCCGCGGAGGTCGCCATCGTGCTCAGCGGCAGGGGTGGTGCGTATGAAGAAGTGGCCAACGCGATGCGCAACCGGCTTGATCCGGGAATTAAAGTCAGCCTCCACGATACGGCGACGCTGGGCACGCTGGAGGGCAGCAAGCCGGATTTCCTCGTCGCCGTCGGCGCCAGGGCCGCCCAGGCGCTGGCGTCGCAGCCCGCGCGCGCGCCGCTACTCGTGACCTTGCTGCCGCGGGGCGCATTCGAGCAACTGGCCACCGGCAGGAAACGCGACGCGCCCCCCATGTCGGCGATCTTTCTCGACCAGCCTTTCGTACGGCAGATGACCCTGGTACGTCTGGCGCTCCCCAAGGCAAAGCGTGTCGGCATACTGCTGGAGGCCGGTGCGCAGCCCCATCTCAATGAACTCAAGGCGGCCGCCATGGATAGGCAGCTGAATATCCAGGCCCTGCGGGTCGTACAGGAACAGGATATCGCCCGCACATTGCAGCAACTGCTGCCCGATATCGATCTGCTCCTTGCGCTACCCGAACCCGTCATTTTCAATGCCGGCACGATCCAGATGATCCTGCTGTCGGCCTATCGCCAACAGATCCCCCTGGTCGGCTTCTCGGCCGCCTATACGCGAGCCGGCGCAATCGTCTCCCTCTATTCCACGCCGCAGCAGATTGGCCGTCAGGCAGGCGACATGCTGCGCAGCGCCCTGTCGAGCGGCCGCCTGCCTGCGCCGCAGCCGCCGCGCGAATACGTGGTCTCAACCAACCCGCACGTGGCGCGCTCCCTCGGTCTGGCTATCGAAAGCGAGCAACAACTCCTGCAACGCCTCCAGTTGCTGGAATAGTTTTCCCAGGATTCGCCGCGCATTACGGGAAGCTGTAACATTTGCCTATTCCCAAAGTGGAGGTCGCCATGTCATCCGAGCAGCAGAACGCCGACCCGCTCGAATTCCTCAAGGGCATGTGGGGCAGCATGGGCTTCGCCGTGCCCGGCATGGTGACGCCGACCCTGGATGTGGAGGAACTCGACAAACGCATCACCGACCTGAAGACGGTCGAGGGCTGGCTGCGCATGAACCTCAACATGCTGCAGATGAGCATCCAGGGCCTGGAAATGCAGCGCGCGACGCTCGCCGCCATGCAGGCCATCAGCCAGTCCGGCAGTTCGCCCGGGGCCGAGGCCAACCCCAACCCCAACCCTCTTGCCAACCCCTTCGCCAACCCCGCGTTATGGCCGTGGAACATGATGCAAGCGGGAGCAACGGCAGCCGCGGCGGAAACGCCTGAAGAGAAGCCGGGCAAAAAGAAGAAATAGCTCAGGCTGCGCCCAGCGCGGTCAGCCACAGCGGCATCGTCAGCATGGCCAACAGGGTCGAGGCCGAGATCAGCCAGGCGACGCCCGGGCCGTCGCCGCCCATCCTCATGGCTAGGATGTAGGCCGAGCTGGCGCTGGGCAGGGCGCCGAACATGACAACCACGTCGAAGTAAATCCCCTCCAGGCCCAGCGCACGCGCCGCCGTCCAGGCGCATGCCGGAACGGCGAGCAGTTTCACGCCCAGCAGGAATGCCGAGGGCAGATGCGCGCCTGAGGCGCCGCGCAGTTGCAGCGCCGCGCCCACCGCCAGCAGGCCGAGCGCAATCGACGCCTCGGACAGGCGCGCCAGGAATTGACCGGCCACCACCGGCAGTACGGCACCGCTCAGGTTGAACAGCAATCCGGCCAGCGTGCCGAGAATCAGCGGATTGCGCGCCAGCTCGCGCAGCACGCCGAACTGGCCGTGGCGGGCGAGCATCCACACCGAGGTGAGATTCGCCACCGGCACCATCGCGCCGATGAGGATGCCCATTGCCGCGATGCCGGCCTCGCCGTGCAGGCTACCAGCCACCGCCAGGCCGATATAGGAGTTGAAGCGGAAGGCGCACTGGAAGCGCGAGGCAAAGACCATGCCGTGGGGCTTGCCTTCGCCCGTCGCCTGCGCGCCGAACAGGGGCCGCGCCAGCATGCCCAGTGCGATGCCGCCCAGCATCGCGGCCAGGCCGCTGGCGATGAACGGCGCCGCCGCGGCAAAATCGATGCGGGTGCGCGCGATGGCATGGAACAGCAGTGCCGGGAACAGCACGAAGTAGACCAACTTTTCCAGGCCGCTCCAGAAATGGTCGCCCAGGTGCATCTGTCGACGCAGGCCGAAACCGAGCAGGATGAGGGCGAAATCGGGGAGCAGCAGGAGAACCGACGACATGGAGCGAACGCAGGGGCGCCCTGGAGGGATAAGGTCAGATGATACCTTGCGTCTTCAACGCTGCGATGGCCGCGTCGTTGAAGCCGGCCTCGCGCAGGATGTCATCGCTGTCCTGTCCGGGCGCGGGTGCGCTGCGGTCGATGGAAAAATCAAAATCCGAAAGTTTGTAGGGCGGTGCGAACTGGGGCAGGCCATCGGCCTCGACGACCATGCCGCGCGCCTGCAGGTGTTCGTTGTCGAGGGCTTCGCCGATGGTGAGCACCGGCGTCACGCAGCAATCGACCTTATCGAACATCGCGATCCAGTAGTCCTGGGGATGGCTGATAAACACCCCGGCAAGCTCCACCCTGGTCTTCTTCCCCTTCGCCCCGAAGTCCAGATGGAAGGGTTTGAGGTCGGGCCGCTCGAGCGTATCGCAGAGCAGCTCCCAGAATTTCTTCTCCAGCGCGCCGACGGCCATGTAGCGACCATCGGCCGTCGCGTAGACGCCATAGCAGGGCACGCCGCCGGAGAGCAGATCGCCGCCGCGCGGCGGCGGTGCCCTGCGCGCCAATAAGCCCACCAGCGGAAAAACGGCATGCGCCAACACGGCATCGGTCATGGCGACATCGACATGGCGGCCGCGGCCCGTGGCACGCGCATCGATCACCGCGGCGAGCAGGCCGACTAGCGGCGTCAGCGCGCCGCCGAGGAGATCGCCGATCTGGAAATTGGGCACCGCCGGTGCCCGTCCCGCCTCGCCAATCTGGTCGAGCACGCCGGCATAGCCGATGTAGTTGATGTCGTGCCCGGCGCGCTGCGCATAGGGCCCGCTCTGGCCGTAGCCACTGATGGAGCAGAAGACCAGGCGCGGGTTGATTTCCGCAAGCGCCACATAACCGATGCCCAGCTTGTCCATCACCCCCGGCCGGAAGCCCTCGATGACGACGTCTGCGGTCAAAGTCAGCCGCTGGAACACGGCGACGCCCTCGGGGTTTTTCAGGTCGAGGCGCAACGCGCGCTTGTTGCGGTTGATGAGCCTGAAGAAGGCACTGGTCTCGCCGGCTTTTTTGTCACTTGGGACGCCCATGCTGCGGGCGTAATCGCCCGCACCGGTGTCCTCGATCTTGATGACGTCGGCGCCGAGATCGGCCAGATGCTGGGTGGCAACGGGCCCGGGTAACAACCGGGTCAGATCGAGCACGCGCAGGCCGGCGAGCGGCTTGGCGCGTTCAGTCATACGCACCGCCCGCCGGGCCGCCCTGATCGAAGGAAATACCCGCGGAACAAGGGTAGCGCAGTCAACGACAAGGAGCCGCGCAGCGACGAACGACCGTCACCCCATTCCTCGGGAAGAGGGTGGGAGGGAAGGCTAATCATACTTGCGGGCGTCGTCGATCACCTTGCCATCGTTGGGCAGTTCTCCTGCCGCGGCAAATGCAACTTCTCCGCGCAGTTTGGTGACGTCGCGGATACTGTCAGCCAGCGCCTTGGCCAGCGCCTCGGAGGCGGTAGCCTCGCAGCGCAGGGTCATGCGGTCCTGGCCGGTCTCGTTGTCGACCACCAGGCGTGCCCGGCCGACTTCGGGGTGCCGTCGCTGGACTTCGGCCACTTGGCCGGGATGCACGAACATGCCCTTGACCTTCGCCGTCTGGTCGGCGCGGCCCAGCCAGCCCTTGATGCGCACATTGGTGCGGCCGCAGGGAGAAATGCCGGGGAGAACGGCGGACAGATCGCCTGTACCGAAACGCATGAGCGGATAGTCTGGATTGAAGCTGGTAATGACGACTTCGCCCACCTCGCCCGGCGCCACCGGATCGCCGGTGCCGGGGCGGACGATCTCGATGATGAGGGATTCTTCCAGCACCAGCCCCTCGCGCGCCGCCGTCTCGTAGGCAACCAGGCCAAGATCGGCCGTGCCGTAGGCCTGCAACGCCTGAATGCCGCGCTCGGCGCAGAGCGCCTTCTGGTTCGGAAAGAAGGCCTCGCCGGAGACGACCGCCTTCTTCAGGCTGGACACATCCGCCTTCAACTCGTCGGCCTTCTCGAGGATGATTTTCAGGAAGGACGGCGTACCGATATAGCCCGTGGGCTTCAAGTCGGCGATGGCCTGCACCTGCATTTCAGTCTGGCCGACGCCGGCGGGAAACACCGCGCAACCGAGTTTTCGTGCCGCGCCTTCCACCATGAAACCGGCAGGCGTGAAGTGATAGGAGAAGGTGTTGTGCACCAGTTCGCCGGCGCGAAAACCCGCCGCATGCAGGGAACGGGCGAAGCGCCACCAGTCCTCGCCGACACCTTCCGGGTCGTAGATCGGGCCGGGCGAGCTGAAGACGCGCCCGAGATTGCCCACCGGCGTGGCATTCAAGCCGCCGAAAGGCGGCAGGCTCTTCTGCCGCTCGATCAGTTCATGTTTGCGAATGACCGGCAGGCGCGCCAGTGCCACGCGGCTGTTCACCGCCAGCGGATCGACATCCTTGTACAGGTCGACAAAGGCCGGTGCATTCCGTTTCGCATGGGCAACCTGCCCAGGCAGGGCGGCGAAGAGATCGCGCTCGCGCTGCTCAGGGTCGCGGGTTTCGAGGGCGTCGTAGTATTTCATTGGGGGAAAGAACCTCTTTCAACACGGAGGGCACAGAGACACAGAGGACACAGAGAAAAGCATTCCTGACTGGGTCTCTCTGTGTCCTCTGTGTCTCTGTGCCCTCCGTGTCAAGTGCGGTGGTGTTCAAATGCGGTGGTGTTTTTATGCCAGCCAGCGCTTGCGGCGGCGGTAGTGCTTGACGTCGCGGAAGCTCTTGCGTCCGGCGGTGGACAGGCCGAGATAGAACTCCTTGACGTCCTCGTTCGAGGCAAGTTCCTTGGCGTCCCCCTCCATCACCACCCGGCCGTTCTCGAGGATGTAGCCGAAGTCGGCGTAGCGTAGCGCCACCATGGTGTTCTGCTCGGCCAGCAAAAAACTCACCTGCTCGCGCTGGTTCAAGTCGCGCACGATCTCGAAAATCTCCTCGACGAGCTGCGGTGCGAGCCCCATGGAGGGCTCATCCAGCAGGATCATGGTCGGTTTCGCCATCAGCGCACGGCCAATGGCCGTCATCTGCTGCTCACCGCCCGATGTGTAGCCGGACTGGCTCGTGCGCCGCGTTTTTAAGCGGGGGAAATAATGGTAGACGCGCTCCAGGCTTTCCTTCAGTTCTCCGCGCGAAATGTTGCGCGTGTACGCGCCGGTAAGCAGGTTTTCCTCGACCGTGAGGTGGCCGAAGCAGTGACGTCCCTCCATCACCTGGACCATGCCTTTTTTCACCAGCTCGTTCGGCGTGAGGTGATCGATGCGCTCGCCGCGGAATGAGATCGAACCCTTGGTGACATCGCCGCGCTCCCCCTTGAGCAGCGTGGAGATCGATTTGAGGGTCGTGCTCTTGCCAGCGCCGTTGGCGCCGAGCAGCGCAACGATTTTGCCTTCGGGCACGTCGAGCGAAACGCCTTTCAGCACCAGAATCACGTGGTCGTAAATGACTTCCACATTGTTGACGGACAGATAGGGTTTACTATCTGCCGGTTTGCTGTCTGCCAATGGAGTCTGCATTGTGGTTTGCGCGGCCATGTCAATTTGAATTCACGCGTGGCTGGGGTGAGGGTCGGCCCTGCGCCTCCCTCACCCCAGCCCTCCCGCCGGGGCGGGAGGGGAGGATCCCTGAATCAGCCTTCCTTTGAACAGTCGCGCGGCTTGATTTTCTTTTCCGCCGCGTACTTGGCAGCGCCTTCTTCCTGCATCTTGCGGATCATGGCCTTGTCACCCGTCACCCAGTTGGGTGTAATGGCCTTCCAGGACTTGCCGTCCCAGCGCTGCACCTTGACGGCGCCCGAGCCCTCATGGTCCAGGCAGGAGGTCTTCACCGGCGGCAGCATGCCGAAGGCACCGAGGGCCTTCAGGCTCGCCTCGTCCACATTGAGGTTTTCGAAGCCCCAGCGCACCTGCTCGGCGGTCATCACCTTGCCCTTGCCGTACTTCTCCTGGGCCTTGCGGATGGCCTCGACCCACAGGATTGCCGCGGTCACGCCGCGCATGTGATACACGGAACCGATGCGACCCTTGTCTTCGAGGTTGCCTTTGCCGGCGGCATAGACCTTTTTCTTGATCTCGTCGAGCACCGGGTAATTGCCCGGCGTGTTGAAGGTCATGCTGCTATAGCCCTTGGCGGCGGCGCCGGCCGGAATCACGTCCTCCTCGGAGCCGGCCCACCACACGCCGAGCATCTTCTCGCGCGGGTAGCCGTTGCGTTGTGCACTCTTCAAGGCGGTGGCGTTCATGACGCCCCAGCCCCAGAGAATCACGTAATCGGGCTTGGCCTGGCGGATCTGCAGCCATTGCGATTGCTGCTCGTTGCCCGGATGCGCCACGGGGATCTTGATCAGTTCGAAGCCGAGCTGCTTGGCGTAGGCCTCGAAGACCGGGATGGGCTCCTTGCCAAAGGCGGAGTCATGATACAGATGCACGATCTTCTTGCCCTTGAGCTTGTCGAGGCCGCCTGCCTTGTCGCCCAGATACTTGATCATGCCGGCGGCCTGATTCCAGTAGCTGGTGATCAGCGGGAAAACATAGGGGAAGACGCGTCCATCGGCGGCATCCGAGCGGCCGTAGCCGAGCGTCGTCATCGGGATCTTGTCCTGCGCGACACGATCGAGCAGGCCGTAGGCGATGCCGGTGGATAGCGGCTCCACCAAGGAGGCGCCACCGTGGGATTTCTTCAGGCGCTCATAGCACTCGACGCCACGCGTGGCGTTGTATTCCGTCTCGCACTCCTCCCAGACCAGCTTGACGCCATTGATGCCGCCCTTGGCATTGACCAGCGACATGTAGTCGATTGCCCCGCCGAAAAAACCGGAGCCGCCTGCGGCGTACGGGCCAACGCGATAATCGATTGCGGGAATGAACTGCTCCTGCGCGGACGCGGACCAAGTCACCGTCGCAACTGCTGCTGCCAGAAATATCCTTGTAATGTATTTCATTGTTTCCTCCTATGGTGTGAAGACATGACTACTTGACGACTGCTGCACTTGTGGTTGATTGTGGTTGATTGAACGGCAATTTAAGCACGTAACCCTCAATGCGGAAAGGGCCACAGCCTGAGTTTCTCCTTGCCGATCTGCCATAAACGGGCAAGGCCATGCGGTTCGACGATCAGAAAAAAGATGATCATGGCGCCGAAAACCATCAGTTCGATGCTCGATGCGATGCCGGACGGCACGTCAACACCGATCGAGGAGTCCAGAAAATGGGTAAACATATTCAGGAGGATCGGCAGGAGCACGATGAAGGCCGAGCCGAGGAAGGACCCGAGAATGCTGCCGACGCCGCCGATGATGATCATGAACAGGATGCGAAAGGACAGGTCCAGATTGAAGCCCTCAGGCTCTACCGTGCCCAGGTAGGCATATGCGAACAGCGCGCCGGCCACGCCGCAATAGAAGGAACTCACCGCAAAGGCCATCAACTTGGTGCGCACCGGCCGGAAGCCGATCACCTCCGCCGCCATGTCCATGTCGCGGATGGCCATCCACGAGCGTCCGACATTCGTGCGCACCATATTCTTGGCAAGCAGCGCCATCACGCTGACCACGGACAGCACGAAAAGGTATTTGCTGAACGAGGTGTCGAACGTATAGCCGAACATCATGATCTTCTGCGCCGTGATGACACCCGATGAGCTGTAATTAGTAAACCAGCCCACCTTGGTCAGGCACCAGACGATGAAGAATTGCGTGGCCAGCGTCGCGGCAGCGAGATAGAAGCCACGGATGCGAATACTGGGCAGGCCGAAGATGATGCCAACCGCCGCCGCGCACAGCCCGCCGAGGATAAAGGCGACCAGGATGGGCATGCCATCGATGCGCAGCATGAAATTGTAGGAAGCAAAGGCGCCGACCGCCATGAAAGCCGCGGTACCGAGGGACAACTGGCCGGCGTAGCCCGTCAGGATATTCAGGCCGAGCGCCGCCAGCGAAAAAATCAGGAAGGGGGTCAGGATCGCGGTAAAGGCGTAATCGGACAAAAATCCCGTTTTCGCCAATAGCGGAATGCCTAGAAAGGCAATGGCAAGGATCACCGCGATGCCGATCTTGTCCTGCCGGATCGGGAAGATCTCGCTGTCCTCGGCGTACGTGGCCTTGAACTGGCCGGATTCCCTGTAGAACATAAGCTGCCTGTTTTCTCTCGTCAGATTCGGCGAATGATTCTTTCGCCAAAAAGTCCTTCGGGCCGCACCACCAGGAACAGCAGCGCCAGCACATAGGGGAACCAGCCTTCGATGCCGCCGCCGACATAAGGCCCCAGATACACCTCGGCCAATTTTTCGGAAGCGCCGATGATGAGGCCGCCGACGATGGCACCCGGGACGCTGGTGAAGCCGCCCAGAATCAGCACCGGCAGCGCTTTCAGCGCGACGAATGTGAGAGCGAACTGCACGCCGTTGCGCGCCCCCCAGAGCAGGCCGGCGACGAGGGCGACGAAGCCGGCGACGGCCCACACGATGCCCCAGATATGCTGCAACGGAATGCCAATCGAGAGGGCCGCCTGATGGTCATCGGCCACTGCGCGCAGCGCACGCCCGATCTTCGTCTTGGAAAAGAATATGGCCAGCAGGGTGACCAGCACAGCCGCGATACCGGAAGCAATGAGGTCGAATTGGGATACGGCGATGTTCGCGCTTTCCAGCAGCCACTCGAGCGGGACATCCTCTATGCCGAGGTCTAGGGCACGCACGTTGGCGCCCCATATCGCCTGCGCCAGACCCTCGATGAAGAAAGTCAGGCCGATGGTGGCCATGAAAAGCGTGATTTCGTGCTGGGCCACCAGGGGCCGCAAGACGAACTTTTCCGTCAGCAGGCCGAGCACGACCATCGCCACCATGGTGAGGGGCACCGCCAGCCACAGGGACAGCCCGGAGTCCACCAGACCCGCTGTCGTCAAGGCTGCGAAAAACACCATGGCACCCTGCGCAAAATTGAATACGCCGGAGGCCTTGTAGATCAGCACATAGCCCAAGGCAACCAGGGCATACATCACGCCTGAAAGCAGACCGGCGATGAGAACTTCGAAAAAAAATTGCATTTTCGTTTGCCTTGTTTGCCTTGTTTGCCTTAGTGGGCGACCCCAAGATAGGCATCGATGACGTCCTGATTGGAGCGCACCTCGTCAGGCGTTCCATCCGCGATCTTCCTGCCGTAATCGAGCACCACCACGCGGTCTGAAATGTCCATCACGACACCCATGTCATGCTCGATCAGCACGATCGTCGTGCCGAGTTGGTCATTGACGTCGAGGATGAAACGGCACATGTCCTGTTTTTCCTCCACGTTCATGCCGGCCATCGGCTCATCGAGCAGGAGGATAGATGGCTCGGCTGCCAGGGCCCGCGCCAGTTCGACGCGTTTCTGCAGGCCGTAGGGCAAGCGTCCCACCGGCGTCTTGCGGATGTGCTGGATCTCGAGAAAATCGATGATCTCTTCCACCTTCCTGCGATGCGCAATCTCTTCGCGCTGCGCCGGCCCCCAGTAGAGGGCGTCAAGCAGGAAGTTCGACTTCATCTTGAGGTTGCGACCGGTCATGATGTTGTCGAGGACCGTCATACCCTTGAAAAGGGCGATGTTCTGGAAAGTGCGAGCGATGCCACTCTTGGCAGCCTCGTAGGTGTCCATGTCATGGCGGTGCTTGCCGAGATAAACGATCTCGCCCTCCTGCGGACGATACACCCCGTTGATGACATTGAGCATGGAACTCTTGCCGGCGCCGTTGGGGCCGATAATGGCGCGTATCTCATGCTGTCGCACATCGAAGGAGATGTCCGTCAGCGCATTGACCCCGCCGAAACGCAGCGAAATGTTCTTCAGGTCGAGGATGACTTCGCCAATTTTTCTGCCTTCGTCCATATTTACCCTGTGCCGCCTATGCCGCCTTGGTTGCCGCGCGGGGCGGGAAGGTCTTCGCCTCCATGATGCGCAGATCCGCGCTCACCTTGCCCTTGCGCCCATCCTCGAACTTTACCTCGGTCTCGATGAATTGCGAGGTCTTGCCTGAATACAGGGCGTCGATCAGCACAGCGTATTTCTCCGCGATGAAGCCGCGGCGCACCTTGCGGGTGCGCGTCAGTTCGTCGTCATCGGGATCCAGTTCCTTGTGCAGGATGAGAAAGCGATGCACCTGCGATGCGCTCAGCATGGCATCGTGGGCCAGATCGGCGTTGGCCTTCTCGACGCACTCCCGGATCAACTCGCACACCTCGGGTTTCAGTGCAAGATCGGTATAACCCGAGTAGGCGATGTTGCGGCGTTCCGCCCAGTTGCCAACGGCACCCATGTCGATGTTGATGAAGGCACAAACTTCGTCTTTGCGGTCGCCGAAGGCCACCGCCTCCTTGATATGCGAAAAAAACTTGAGCTTGTTCTCGATGTAATTGGGTGCGTACATGGCACCACCGGCCAGCTTGCCGACGTCCTTGGCGCGGTCGATGATCTTGAGATGGCCGTCCTCGTCGAAAAAGCCGGCGTCGCCCGTATGGAAGTATCCCTGGTCGTCGATCACTTCCGCGGTATCCTCGGGCCGCTTGTAATACTCCTTGAGCATCACCTGGCCGCGCACCAGCACTTCGCCATCGTCGGCAATTTTCACCTCGACGCCCGGCGCCGGAGGCCCCACCGTATCGAACTTGATCTGTCCGTCCGGCTGCAGGCAGACCGCAGCGCAGGTCTCAGTCGAGCCATAGAGTTGCTTGAGGTTGATGCCGATCGAGCGATAGAAGCGGAACAGATCGGGACCGATGGCGGCGCCCGCCGTATAGGCAACGCGTATGCGGCTCATGCCCAGCACATTGCGCAGCGGGCCGTATACGAGAAGGGTGCCAAGGGCATAGAGCAGGCGGTCGCCCCTGCTCACGGGCTTGCCGTCGAGGATTTCGGCGCCGCAACGGCGGGCCACCTCCATGAAGTAATGGAACATGTTGCGCTTGAGGGCGCCAGCATCCTCCATGCGGATCATGACCTGGGTCAGCAGATTTTCGAACACGCGCGGCGGCGAAAAATAAAAGCTGGGCCCGATCTCGCGCATGTCGGTCATCACCGTGTCGCCCGATTCGGGGCAGTTGATGGTGAAGCCCGCGTAGGTTGCCTGGGCAAAGGAAAACAGGTGGTCGCCCACCCAGGCCATCGGCAGGTAGGAGAGAATGTTGTCGTCGGGGCCAAGCTTGTCGAATTCGCAACCGATGCGCGCGGCCTCGATGAAGGAAGCCTGCGTCTGGCAAACACCCTTCGGCTTGCCGGTGGTGCCCGAGGTGTACAGCATGACGGAAACATCCCCCGGCCTGCCAAGGGCAATTTCACCGTCGATGAATTCGGGGTGGTTGCGGTTGTGGATGCGTCCCATTTCCTGGACTTCGTCCAGGCCATGCAGAAACGGCTGGTTGTAGTGGCGCAGGCCGCGCGGATCGTCGTAGAGGATGTGCTGCAGGTTGGGGCACTCGGCCATGTTCTCGAGGAGCTTGTCAACCTGCTCCTGGTCCTCAACGATGGCGAACTTGATGCCGGCATCCTGCAGGACGAAGACCATCTCCGCAGCTACGGCATCCTGGTACAGGGGCACGGGCACGCCGCCCAGGCATTGGGCGGCGCACATCGCCCAGTAGAGGTGGGGGCGATTGTCGCCGATGATGGCCAGATTGTCGCCGCGCTTGAAGCCAATTTCGGCCAGCCCGCTGGCCATGGCGCGCACCTCTTCCGCCACTTGGGACCAGGACCAAGTCTGCCAGATGCCCAAGTATTTCTCGCGCGTCGCCGGATGATTCGGCCGCGCTCTGGCGTGATGCATCAGAAGTTGAGGAAACGTGCTGAGCGACTGCAGTCGAACGGTGTCCGACATTGACTCCTCCTGTCCCTTGCGCGCTGGCGCACTCACCAACACTCGCAAACCCTGGCGCCTTGACGATACTCTGTCCGGCACTGTCTTGTTTTGTTCATTGCTGCGGCCGATGATTCTCCATCGGATTGATCCACCGAGTCAAACAGTGATGGACATGCCGGGCGTGGCTACCGGTAAACGATTCAGCTTACCGGAGCCCCCCCCGCCGCGCTGTCATCCGCCGGACAATCCGGTAAACTGTGCCACATGCTCAAACTGGGCGACATGCTACGCGCGAGTCTCTGGTCGCGCTCCCTCACCACCGAGCAATTGCTACGGGTGGAAAGCGAGATCGTGCCCCGGCAGATTCCCGCAGGCGGGTTCATTTGCAGCAAGGGAGAACCGGTCGAGCACTGGATCGGCGTCATCGACGGTCTGGCCAAGATGACCAACCTCTCCGCCGACGGCAAACCCACCACCTTTACCGGCCTGCCGGCCGGCGGCTGGTTCGGCGAGGGGTCGCTGTTTAAGGAGGAGCCGCGCAGATACGACGTTGTTGCACTGCGCAATAGCTGCGTGGCGTACATGCCCAAAGCCACTTTCGTCCGTCTGCTGGACAACAGCATAGAATTCAACCGCTTCCTCCTGATACAGCTGAACGAACGTCTCGGCCAATTCATCGCCATGGTCGAGCACGACCGGCTGCTCGAACCCGACGCCCGCGTGGCACGCAGTCTCGCCGCCATGTTCAATCCCTACCTCTATCCGGGAATCGGGCCGCAGCTGCAGATCTCGCAGGAGGAAATCGGCTACCTTGCCGGCCTGTCGCGACAGCGCGCCAATCAGGCGCTAAAGGTGCTGGAGAAAGCCCAGCTGCTGCGCATCGAGTACGGCGGCATCACCGTGCTCGATCTGGATGGCTTGCGCAGCTTCGGTGCCTGAACCGCCGTACTGCGCAGACTAGTGCCCGCATTTGCTGCTGGGGTACCGACTTTACCTACAGATGGCGTCGCCTAGCGGTGAACGACCGCCACCTCTTTCCCCGGAAAGGGCTGTGGGGAAGGTCATCACATGCTCCTGCGGTATTGGCCACCCACTTCGAACAGCGCGTCAGTGATCTGCCCGAGCGAGCAGCAACGCACCGCATCGACAAGCACCGCAAAAACATTACCGTTTTCAATGGCCGTCTGCCGCAGGCGCGCCAGCATCGGCCCCGATTCGGCGGCATGGCGCTGCTGAAAGTCGGCCAGCCGCTGCAACTGCGACTGCTTCTCCGCCTCCGTCGAACGTGCCAGCTCGATCTCATACTGCGCATCGCCTTTCGGGTTGCGGAAGGTGTTCACGCCGATGATGGGGTAGGAACCGTCGTGCTTGCGCTGTTCGTAATAGAGCGACTCCTCCTGGATCTTGCCGCGCTGGTAGCCCGTTTCCATGGCGCCGAGCACGCCGCCGCGCGACGAGATCGCCTCGAATTCCTGCAGCACCGCCTCTTCGACGAGATCGGTCAGCTCGTCGATGACGAAGGCCCCCTGATTGGGATTCTCGTTCTTCGCCAGCCCCCATTCGCGGTTGATGACGAGCTGGATGGCCATGGCGCGGCGCACCGACTCCTCGCTCGGCGTGGTGATGGCCTCGTCGTAGGCGTTGGTGTGCAGCGAGTTGCAGTTGTCGTAGACGGCAATCAGCGCCTGCAGGGTCGTGCGGATATCGTTGAAGGCCATCTCCTGCGCGTGCAGCGAACGCCCGGAGGTCTGGATGTGGTATTTCAGCTTCTGGCTACGCTCGTTGGCGCCGTACTTGTTCTTCATCGCCACCGCCCAGATGCGGCGCGCCACGCGGCCGATCACCGAGTATTCCGGATCCATGCCGTTGGAGAAGAAGAACGACAGGTTGGGCGCGAAGTCGTCGATGTGCATGCCGCGCGCCAGATAGGTCTCGACGTAGGTAAAGCCGTTGGCGAGAGTAAAGGCCAGCTGCGAGATCGGGTTGGCGCCGGCCTCGGCAATGTGATAACCGGAGATCGACACCGAGTAGAAGTTCTTCACGTCATGATGGACGAAGTATTCCTGAATGTCGCCCATCATCTTCAGGGCGAACTCGGTGGAGAAGATGCAGGTATTCTGGCCCTGGTCCTCCTTGAGGATGTCGGCCTGCACCGTGCCGCGCACGTTCGCCAGTACCCATTCGCGGATCTTGTCGACCTCGTCCTCGGTCGGCTCGCGCTGGTTGTCGGTGCGAAACTTATCGAGCTGCTGCTCGAGCGCGGTGTTGAAGAACATGGCGAGGATCACCGGCGCCGGGCCGTTGATGGTCATCGACACCGAAGTGGTCGGGCACACCAGGTCGAAGCCCGAGTAGAGCACCTTCATGTCGTCGAGCGTGGCGATCGACACGCCCGCATTGCCCACCTTGCCGTAGATGTCCGGCCGCTTGTCCGGATCGCAGCCGTACAGCGTCACCGAGTCGAAGGCCGTGGACAAGCGCTTCGCCGGCATGCCCTCCGACACCTTCATGAAGCGGCGGTTGGTGCGGAAGGCATCGCCCTCGCCGGCGAACATGCGCGTCGGGTCCTCATTCTCGCGCTTGAAGGCGAAGACGCCGGCGGTGAATGGGAAGGAGCCGGGTACGTTCTCCTTCATGAGGAACTTCAGCGTCTCTCCTTCATCCTCGAAGGCCGGCAGCACCACCTTGCGGATCTTGGTGCCGGACAAACTCTCGGACACCAGCGCGGTGCGCACTTCCTTGTCGCGGATCTTCACCACATACTCGTCGCCGGCATAGGCGCGCT
Source organism: Rhodocyclaceae bacterium (assembly GCA_018262775.1). Lineage (GTDB taxonomy): Bacteria > Pseudomonadota > Gammaproteobacteria > Burkholderiales > Rhodocyclaceae > Desulfobacillus. Next base: position 67,861 of record JADFDU010000002.1, on the reverse strand, counting down.
GCATGTCGGGCCACATCTCGAGCAGCTTCCTCGCCCTGGGGTCGAGCTGGCCGTCCTTCAAGGCAATGAGTTCGGAAAACTGCGCGTCGAAATCCGTGCCAAGTTTGCCGCACGCCTCGAACAGCGCCCTGGCGGTACGCAGGCTCTGGCGCTCGCGCGCCAGTTTCGCCTGTTCGCCCGCATGTCGGTGATAGGTTCGCAACGTTTCGGCAATGTCGGCCAGGTAGCGCACGCGCTCCGCCGGCACGATGGCGCGGCCGCGCGAGGACTGCCTCACCGTCACCACGGGCAGCCTGCCCGGCGCGGCCTGCGGACCGAGCGCGGCCAGCTTCGGTGCGAGCCTGGCGAACAGGGCCTGGTAGAGCGCGGTCACGCCGTCGTCGTTGAAGCGCGCCGCCATTGTGCCGAACACTGGCATCTCGTCCACTGGCGTGGCGAACAGCTCGCGGTTGCGCTGGTATTGCTTGCGCACGTCGCGGAAGGCGTCCTCCGCCCCCTTGCGGTCGAACTTGTTGATCGCCACAAAGTCGGCGAAATCGAGCATGTCGATCTTCTCGAGCTGGCTCGCCGCACCGAACTCCGGCGTCATGACATAGAGTGAGAGATCGACGTACGGCACGATGGCGGCGTTGCCCTGGCCGATGCCCGAAGTCTCGGCGATGATGAGGTCGAAGCCGGCCAGTTTACAGGCGGCAATCGCCTCCGGCAGCGCCTTGGAGATTTCGCTGCCGGTATCGCGCGTCGCCAGCGAGCGCATATAGATATTTGGGTGGCTAATCGCATTCATGCGGATGCGGTCGCCCAGCAGCGCGCCGCCGCTGCGCTTGCGCGAGGGATCGACGGCGATGACGGCGATCTTCAGGGTATCGCCCCGATCCAGGCGGAAGCGGCGGATCAGTTCATCGGTGAGCGAACTCTTGCCCGAGCCGCCAGTGCCGGTGATGCCGAGCGTCGGCACGCCGGACTTGGCGCCGTCCTGCAGCAGCTGACTTTTGAGCTTGTCGGACACCACACCGTTTTCCAGGGCGGTGATGAGGCGCGCGAGGGTGCGTAACCGATCGCGCCAATCGCCCCCGGCGACGGCCCGCAGGTCCTGCGGCGCTTTCGCGACCGGATCGACATCGCATTGCGCCACCATGTCGTTGATCATGCCCTGCAGGCCCATCTTCTGGCCGTCCTCGACGGAGTAGATGTGCGCCACGCCGTAGTCGTGCAGTTCGCGGATCTCCGCCGGCACGATGACGCCGCCGCCACCGCCGAAGACCTTGATGCCCTCGCCGCCGCGCTGCCTCAACAGGTCGACCATGTACTTGAAGAACTCGACGTGCCCACCCTGGTAGGACGAGATGGCGATGCCCTGCACATCCTCCTGCAGTGCGGCGGTGACGATTTCTTCGACCGAGCGGTTGTGGCCGAGGTGGATCACCTCGGCGCCAGTAGCTTGCAGGATGCGCCGCATGATGTTGATCGAGGCGTCGTGGCCGTCGAACAGGGAGGCGGCCGTGACGAGGCGCACCTTGTGCTTAGGCCGGTAGGCGGCGATTTTCCGGCTCACGCTCAGGTCGGTCATGGCGGATACTCCAAAGAGGAAGGGGCAATCTAACTTACGTTGACGTCAACGTCAACTTGACGGAGGTCCCCCTGGCAATCTCGCCGACAACCTCAAGTAACTGTTGCGGCACGGAATTTGTCATCCAGACGACCATCTTGCGCCGTCAAGGGCGCTAGCGCAACTCAGTCTTCAACACCTTGCCGGTGGCATTCTTCGGCAGGGCGTCGAGGAAGACATAGCGCTTCGGCCGTTTGAAGCGGGCAATGTGATCCAGGCACAGGGCATCCAGCTCGGCCGGCTCGATAATTGCCCCCGGCCGCGGCACGACGAAGGCCTCCACGACCTCGCCCCATTCCGCATCCGGCGCGCCCACCACCGACGCTTCCGCGACCGCCGGGTGCCGCAGCAATACTTCTTCCACCTCGCGCGGATAAATGTTCGAGCCGCCACTGATGATGACGTCCTTGCTGCGGTCGCGCAGGGTGAGAAAACCCTCCCCGTCGAAAAAGCCGACGTCGCCGGTATGCAGCCAGCCGCCGCGCAAGGTCTGCGCGCTCGCTTCAGGTTGGTTCAGATATCCCGCCATTACCGTCGCACCGCGCACCAACACCTCGCCGATCTCGCCCGTGGGCAGCGGTGAGTCCTCGGCATCGGCCACACGCACCTCGATGCCGGCGAAAGGCCGTCCGACCGAGGCCAGCCGCTGCTCATAGCGCGGGTGAGCGCTGTCGGCGTGTAGCGCCCTACCCATCGCCGTGATGGTCATCGGGCTTTCGCCCTGGCCGTAGATCTGCGCCAACTTGCAGCCGAAAGTGTGCATCGCCGTCTTGCAATCCGCGGCGTACATCGGTCCGCCGCCATAGACGATGGTCTTCAGGTTCGCACTGTCCGGCTTGGCTGACCCGGCGTAGGCAACCAGGCGCTTCACCATGGTCGGGGCGGCGAACAGCGTCACGCCGCGATGCGCAAGCAGCAGTGCGAAGATTTCCGCTTCGTCGAAGCCGCCCGATGCCGGCACCACGTTGCAGGCGGCCTGCGCCACATGCGGCAGGACATACAGGCCCGAGCCGTGCGACATCGGCGCCGCATGCAGGATGGCATCGCCGGGCGCGATCGCATCGACGTCGGCAAAGTAGGCTTGGGTCATTGCCAGCAGGTTGCCGTGCGTGAGCATCACGCCCTTCGGCTTGCCGGTCGTGCCGCTGGTGTAGAAGAGCCAGGCCAGGTCGTCCGGCCCGATGGCAGCCGTTGCCAGCGGCGCGTGCCGCAGCAAGGCAGCATATGCGTCATCGCCGACGTCGATCACGTGCTGCAGGGCCGTTGCCCCGGCCTGCGCGGAGACCACCGCTTCGACCCGATCCGCCTTGACGAAACAGGCGCTGGCGTCCGCATCCTGGAAAATGAACGCCAGTTCGCGCGGATGCAGTTTGGCATTGACCGGCACCGCGCACAGCCCGGCATGCCAGCAGGCGAAAAGCAATTCGACGTACTGCGGGCAGTTCTTCATGACCAGCGCGACGCGCTGGCGTGGCATCAGTCCCAAGCCGTCGCGCAGACCCGCCGCCAGACGTGCCGAGCGTTCAGCCAGGGCCGCGTAATCATGCAGCACGCAGCCGCCAAGCGCCACGGCCGGCAGATGCGGAAAGGCCTGGGCGCTGCGCGCGAGGAGCAGGGCGAGGTTCATGCGTCAGCCTGCGCCGCGCGGGTTACTCGCCGTCTTTGCGACAGAGCGGTCCGTCGATGGGATTCTCGAGGCTTTGCGCAATCGCGGAAACGATCCCGTGGACCTCTTCCGCCGCAAAGCGCTCGAAGAGCAAGCGCGCGACCGGCGCAGGCAGGCGAATGCTGCGGCGGCTGCCGTCTGCCATCGCAACCGTGACACTGGCGACGCGGTTGCTGACCATATCTGCATCGGCTTCGGCCATGAGCATCTGCTCGTCCATCAGGGACTCGTACGCATCGTCGACAGCTTCCTGCATGGCATCGTCGAGGCCATCCGGCAGTTCGACGACGTAGCCCTCGATCTCATCCTTGCGCACCGTGCTGGCGATGTCGTGGCCGCTTGCAAAAGCGACGAAGCGGTCGCGCAATATTTCGTTGAAGAACACATAGTCGAAGCTCAAGGCATGCCTCCTGCCGGTGATCGGCGCAACGTGGCGCAACGAAAAGCGCGCCCTGCCGTAGAGCATATATTTCACCGTGCTGCGAGGCAAGCCATGCGACCCCACTTGCGCAATCGGTAGCTTGGCAGTACGCACCGGGAACTGCAGGAGTACACTGGTTCATACCTGACCCGCCCGGGAGAGCGCCATGGTTCCAAGTTTTGCAATGCACCGCCGTACGTGGATGACCCTGCTGTTGGCATTGTCCCTGCTGCTGACAGGCTGCGCCGGCCTGACGCTGCAGGACCAGGTGGCCGGCCTGATGAAGGAAGGCGAGCAGCTTTACGCTGAGAAGAAGTACGACGCGGCACTCGACAAATTCGGCCAGGTCATCCTCAAGGACCCGCAATACTGGCAGGCTTATTTGTGGGCGGCGCGCTCGTTCATCGCCAAAGGCAACTGGAAGGACGCCATCGCCAACGGCAAGAAGGCGTTCGAGCTTTCTCCCAAGGGACAGGATGTGATTCCGGTATTTGCCGAAGCGCTGTTCGGCGGCGGAACGGATGCACTGAAGAACGGCCGCTTCACGGAATCCATCAGCCACTTCGCCGAGTTCCTCAAGCTCGAACCCGGCAATGCCCGCGCCTGGCTCAACGTCGGCAAGGCCTATCTCGAACAGAAGCAGTTTCGCGAAGGGCTGGGGGCTCTGGCGCAGGGGCTGGCCGCCGGCAGCAGCGCGGAGCGTTCCGACCTGATCCGCGAACTGCTCAACGGCGGGCTGCAGGCTTTCTCCAGCGGCAAGTACCGCGAGTCGATTGATCTGCTCAAGGAATTCCTCAAGTACGACTCGAAGAACCTGCAGGCCTACATCAGCCTCGCCAAAGCCTACTGGGAGTCAGGTGATCGCGGCGACGCGTTGGATGCCTTCCGCAAGGTGCTGGAACTCGATCCGCGTCAGGAGGAAGCCCTGCGCTACCTGCTGCGTCGCTGAAGCTTACTCGACCACCTTCACCAGTTGCCCGGGCGGCGGTTCGCCGCCCGCATAGAAGCCGTTGATCAGGCGCAGTTCCCGTTCCGCGTTGGCGGACAGCGGCGAGGTCCGCGCAAGCTGGGGAAACCCGCCCTGCGGGTAAGGCACCGTCTTGAGCACCCAGGGGCGCGCGGCGGCGGCATCTGCGGCGGTCAGGGCGCGAAACGAGGCTTCGGCCTCCTTGAGTTGGCCGCGGGCGCGCTGCAGCGCCTGCGCATCCTTGGCGCCATAGATCAGCAGAAAATTCCGGCTCGCCGGTCCGGTCACCACTGTCACCTCGACGCTCTGTACCTGACCCTGCCGGTTCTTGCCCATGCCAGCAAAGTGCGTGGCAGAGAAGCCGCCCAGCGCCAGCTTGTCCGTGCGGCCCTGCTCGGGCCTGAAGACATTGCGGATGATGTCCTCATGCGTCTTGCCCGCGTCGGGTGGCGCCACATGCACCAGCAGGCCGGCATCGCCGGCGGCATTGATCAGCGCGACGACTTCCGCCGTGTTCTGCACTTTCCAGCCTGCCGGGGCCGTCAGCGCAATGCCCAGCGGCTCATGGTAGAAATGGCGCCCGCGCGTAACGCCCTGCTCGCGGCTCTCGCCGAAGGTCATGCCGTCGATGGCCTTCAGGTAGCGGCTGTGGCCCTCATCGCCGTACTTGCCCTTGTACTGGCCGGCAATCTGCACAATGTCCTGCAGGCGCTTGTCGTTGCTCGGGTGCGAAGCCAGCCAGCCGGCCTGGGGCGGCGGCTTCCGCCCTTCGGCGCGCGCCATGTCGGCGGCGAACTGTTCCTGGCTTTTCAGCACGCGGATGACGTCGACCATGTTCTTCGGGTCGTAATTGATGCGCGCCAGATATTCGGCCCCCAGCTTGTCCGCCTGCGACTCCTGCTCCCGGCTGTATGACGCGATATAGCCCGCGGCCGCGCCCTGGGAGAGCGAGCCAGCCAGGTCGGTGGCGCCAGAGACGCCGCGGCTCTCGAGCACGGCGCCGAGGATCGTGGCGGCAAGCACGCCGAGGCCCGCCGTCTGCTGCCGCGTGGCGCGCTGCGCGCCATGGCGGGCGGTGACGTGGCCAATCTCGTGGCCGATCACACCGGCCAGATCGGCCTCGCTGTCCATGTAGGCCATGAGGCCGCGCGTGACGTAGACATAGCCGCCGGGCAGGGCAAAGGCATTGACCTCCGCACTGTCCAGCACCGTGAAATGCCACTCCAGGTTCTTGCGGTGCGACTGACTGGCCAGCCGCTGGCCGATCTCGTTCACATAGGCCTGCAGCCCGGGGTTCGGGTAGGCACCGAACTCCTTCAGCACCTCCTCGTGCGCCTTGCGGCCTTGTGCAATCTCGCTGCGCTCGTCCATGACCGTGAGTTCCTTCTGGCCCGAGACCGGGTTCGTCACGGTGGCGCAGCCGGCGAGCAAGGCGGAAGCCAGGACAAGCAGCAATACTCTGTTGCGCATGACGCTGTTACGCATGAAACACCTCCTCAAATCGGGTGGCAAGGCACACCACGCACCAAACCGCACCGCACCTGCAATTGGATTCTAAGCCTGGATTGACTCGCGGCTACAGCGGCCTACAATCAATCCAGTCCTGCCCCTCCCCACGCGGTCACCTGCGAGCTCACCACCGCCGCGCCCTCGCCAGACACAGGAGTACTCGAATGACCCTATGCCCCATCGCCATCGTCGCCAGTTGCCAGCAATGCCCGGCCTTCAAGATTTGCCCCCTGAAAGGCATCATCGGCGACCACGTAAAACCGGAGGAGAAACAAACGAAACGGCCTGTCGGGAAAGCCAAGGGTGGCACGAAGAGACGTCGCTAACCGTGAGCCTGTGAAACGCCCGATCGGAAAGCCTTTGTCGCCGTCCTACAGCGGCTGACTTTGGCTGCGGGCTCGCCGATGCTGCGGACGCGAGTGTCGTTTTAGCGGATCTGCTCGTATACCCGGGTTTTTCCGGTCCGATCGAAAGCGATCACGTCGAACGGGGCGCTATTTCCGGGGACGTCCATCCCCGGCGAGGCTGGCGGCATGCCGGGCGCTGCCAGCCCGCGCACGGCAGGCTTTTCGCCCAACATGCGCTTGATCGTGGATGCCGGCACATGGCCTTCAATGACATAGTTGCCGACCTTGGCGGTATGGCAGGAAGCCAGTCGCTCCGGCACGCCGAGCCGGCTCTTCACCGTCTGCATGTCGCGCTCCGGCACCGTTTTCACCTTGAAGCCGTTCGCCTCGAGATGCTCCGCCCACTTGCCGCAGCAGCCGCAGTTCGGGTCCTTGTGCATCACGACTTCGGGCAGCGGCTCGGCACTGGCGCAGATTGTCGACAGCGCCAACAGCGCCGTCGCCAGAAATTTCGATGTTTTCATTTTCACTCCCCATTCCCTCATCCACGGCGATTTTTCAGCATTTCCCCACGTGCGCGCTGCACCTCCGGCGGCCAGCGGCTCTGGATGTAGGACAGCACGGCAGCGATATCGGCATCATTCAGGATACTGCCGAAAGCCGGCATATCACTCACGTAACCGGGCGGGCCGTACTTGCCGGGCACCAGGCCTTGCTTGGTAATACCAAACAACATCTCGTCGGGATGATGCCAGGTGTGGCCCGACTCATCATGCGGCGGCGCAGGCATGCGCCCGTTCGGCAATCGCTGCCGCCAGTTGAACTGGCCCTGCAGACTGGCGCCGTGGCAGGAGGCGCAGGAGGCGGCATACACCGTCTTGCCCCGCGCCACCTTCGTCGCATCCTGCGGATCGATGCCGGCCACACCCGCCTGCTTGCCGCATGCTGCGAGCAGGACCAACGCGACGGCCGCTAGTGCACCGCGCTTTGGTGAAATCATTTCAATTCCCCATCATGCGGCCACGCCAGCTCTGTCCCCAGTAATCGCGCGCGGTCTTGCGCTGCTCCGGCGTCAGCAGTCCCTCGATCTTATTGTGCGCGGCGACGGTCGCCTCGATCATTTGACGCCGCAGGTCGAAGACGCGCTGGTAGGCAGCGCCGATCGCCGCCGGATCGCGTTTTTCGGCGTCGTAGAGATCGCGCAGCTTGATCTGCTCGTCCATCGTCCGCCCCATCAGCTCCCAACGCTTGCGGCGCAGGTCGTCCTGGATGCCGTTGGCCTTCTTGCGCTGGGCATCATCGAGGGTGATGCCGGGCAGCCCGTCGCGTTGACCCATCATGCCTTGACCATAACCGCCGCCCATCATGCCTGGACCGTAACCACCGCCCATCATTCCCTGCCCCATCATGCCTTGTCCGTAGCCGCCGCTCATCATGCCTGGACCCATCTGACCCCGTTCGCATCTCCCCATCATCCCCGCACCTTGACCACCGCCCATCATCCCGGGTCCGTAACCGCCACCCATCATTCCTGAGCCCATGGAACCCGGATTAGGTTCGGCAAGGGCAATGCCAGCAAGGCCTGCCCCAATCGTCAATGCCGCGAGAGTTCTTGTCCAACGCTTATTGTTCAGCATGTGCATCTCCTTTCATTCATGAAAAAAACCGGTAGCACGACCGGCATGCCGGTACCTCGGGTCACGCAAGAGCCGACATGCTCTCGCGACAACAATTTCAATCTCCTACATCATCACCCTTGTCCGCCTGTCTCATCAACGCCGATCAGCAGGCGGGTGTCGGATAGATATCTGTGTCTGGGAATTTCCAGGTTAAACGGTGCGGGAACGTTCCTGAAGACACGTCCTTGCGGAAAGTCGACACACAGTCGAGGTGCGTACACAGTACCAGCCGATCCAGAACTCCAGCCGGATCACACGCAGTGCATTGCGGCAATAACTCGGTTGCTACGGTCTGGTCGATTCCGGACCGAGCAGCTGGTCGGCACCATGTTCGCGACAAGTTGGAAGGGAAAGCTGCCGCTGCAACCGCTATGCTACCGATGGCCGAAGTCGCTACAACCAGCCGGCGGCGCATGGCATCAGGCCCGTATCCATCACCGCTGTCGAGATTCATGGTGACAGACTCGGTTCCGCCTGGCATACCGTGCCTCTGTCAGTTCGAGAGGTCGCGTTTTTTCTGCTCGAACTCTTCACGCTCGATCTCGCCGCGGGCATAGCGTTCCTTGAGAATGTCGAGTGCCGTTCTTTCCTGCCGCCTCTCTGAAGAGGCCCCGCCGCCCCATAGGCCTCGCACCAAGGCAATAAGGGCGACAACGATCAGAATCCAGAACAATGACATGCCGATCATGCCGCCCCATCCCCAGCCGCCTTCCCACCCGTAGCCACCCATATGTCCCCACATCGTTTTTCTCCCAGGAAAATGCAGAACCGTCTTAAAGACGATCCACGCTTGCATGAATTACAGGACTGCCGACATCAACGATAGTTCCTCCCTTCACTATGGATTTGCCGTGGGCATGGCCAAGTCAGCATGGCGGTTGCTCCTTACCGTATTTGCCTCCGTATCAGCCACACACTGATCGGCGGTATCAGCAGCCATTGAAGCAGGGGCAGCACGCCTGTTCCCAACACGGGAATCGTCGGCATCGTCTCCGCATACACCCAGCGCCCAGAATCCCGTGTCGCCCACCGCTCGAGCACAATCGTCGCGACGATCCCTGCCGTGATAAACGCCAGGTAGGCGCTCAGAGACGGCTGCAAAATCCATTTTCGCGTCTGCTGCAAGCACGCCGCTGCCCAGAATGCTCCCAACAGGATGGCGGCGTCACCTGCGGCTGCGCGCATGCACTGGATCACGCCATCCCAATGCGTAGCCGAAGACATTCCGGCAAAGAACGGTATCTGCAGCAACTCCCATGGCAGGTTCAGCAGGAACCCAAACAACAGCACGTTCGGTTCCGGTTGCCGTAAAAAAGCGGAAGGCATCACTCGGCTATCCTCAACACCTGCTGCGCCAATGCTTCATATTCTTTCTTGGCCGAAAAGTGGGAAAGTGGCCCCAGGATCACGCGAACACGCTGCCATAGAAGGCTCAATAGTCATGAGTACTGTTTAGATACGCATCCATTCAGATAGTAGTCCTGCGCAACCGCAGCGCATTCGTCACGACCGATACCGAACTGAAACTCATCGCCAACGCCGCAATCAGCGGCGAGAGCAGGAGGCCGAACACCGGGTAGAGCACGCCGGCCGCGATCGGCACCCCAAGCGCGTTGTAGAGGAAGGCGAACGTCAGGTTCTGCCGCATATTGGCTACGGTAGCCAGCGAGAGGTTGCGAGCGGTGGCGATGCCGCGCAGGTCGCCCTTGACGAGCGTGACCTGGGCGCTGTTCATGGCGACATCGGTGCCGCTGCCCATGGCGATGCCGACGTTGGCACGGGCCAGTGCCGGCGCATCGTTGATGCCGTCGCCGACCATGGCGACGATGCGGCCTTCAGCCTGAAGTTTGGCGACCAGATCGTTTTTGTCCTGCGGCTTGACCTCGCCGTGGACTTCATCGATGCCGAGCCTGCGGCCCACGGCGCGTGCGGTGGTGAGTCCATCGCCGGTCGCCATGATGATGGAGAGGCCGCTGGCGCGCAGACTCTCCAGCGCAGCCGGCGTTGAGGCCTTGATCGGATCCGAGACGGCAAGGAGACCGGCTGTCTTGCCATCAACGGCGAGGTACATGACGCTTGCACCTTCCTGGCGCAGGGCTTCGGCCTGTTGTTCGAGCGGACGCCAGTCGACGCCGTCTTCTTCCATCAGCGCGGTGTTGCCGATGGCCACTGCCTGACCCTCCACGGCACCGCGCACGCCAATCCCGGAGGCGGACTCAAAGGTCGCCGGTGTGCTGAGCTTGAGTTCGCGCCGGCGCGCCTCGGCGACGATGGCGTGGGCCAGCGGATGTTCGCTGCCCTGGTCGAGGCTCGCCGCCACGCGCAGGATGTCATCCTCGCGCCAGCCTTCGGCCGCCGCCAGGCCGTGAAAAGCGGGCTTGCCCTCCGTCAGTGTGCCGGTCTTGTCGACGATGAGCGTATCGACTTGTCGCAGCGTTTCGATGGCCGCCGCATCGCGGAACAGCACCCCGTGGCCAGCCGCCTTGCCGGTGGCCACCATCACCGACATCGGCGTAGCCAAGCCGAGGGCGCAAGGACAGGCGATGATAAGCACCGCAACGGCATTGATGACACCGTAAGCCCAGCTCGGCTGCGGACCGAAAAAGCCCCAGACGACGAGCGTGAGGATGGCAATCGCCACCACTCCGACGACGAAATAGCCGGAGACGACGTCGGCCATCCGCTGCATCGGCGCGCGGGAGCGCTGCGCTTGCGCGACCATCTGCACGATCTGCGCAAGCACCGTCTGCGAGCCGATCTTCTCTGCCTGCATGATCAGCGCACCGCTGGCGTTGAGGGTCGCACCGATCAGCTTGTCGCCGGGCGACTTGCTCACCGGGATCGGTTCGCCGGTCAGCATGGATTCGTCCACCGCGCTCGATCCTTCGAGCACCGAACCGTCGACCGGCACTTTCTCGCCCGGCCGCACGCGCAGCCGGTCGCCGGGATGAACGTGGGTCAATGGGATATCTTCTTCGCTGCCGTCTTCGCGAATCCGGCGCGCGGTTTTCGGTGCAAGCCCGAGCAGCGCCTTGATGGCGGCCCCGGTCTCCGAGCGCGCCTTGAGTTCCAGCACCTGGCCGAACAATGTCAGCGAAATAATCACCACAGCCGCCTCGAAATACACCGCGACATGGCCGCCAACCCGGAACGAGGGCGGAAACATGCCCGGCCATAGCGTGGCCACCACGCTGTAGGCGTAGGCTGCACCTGTACCGAGGCCGATCAGCGTCCACATGTTTGGACTGCGATTGCGCACGGATCGCACGCCGCGCACGAAAAACGGCCAGCCCGACCACAGCACCACTGGCGTGGCAAGCGCCAGTTCCACCCAAGGCCGCGATGCCCCGAGCAGCGGATCGAACAATCCGCCGGACATGGCAATCGCTGTGACGATCACCGTCAGCGGCAAGGTCCACCAGAAGCGACGGCGAAAATCCACGAGTTCCGGGTTGTCGCCTTCCTCAAGATCGGGCAGCACGGGCTCCAGGGCCATGCCGCACTTCGGGCATGTCCCAGGGCCGGCTTGTCGCACTTCCGGGTGCATGGGGCAGGTATATTCCGTCGTAGTCGCGGCCCCTTGGGCTGCGTCTTGCACAGTGTCGTGGTGTTCTTCATTCTGCCCAGGCCGATGCCTTATGGGATCGCCGGCAGCCTGTGGCCCGCCGTCAGCATAGGTTTCGGGACTTTCCTTGAACCTGGCCTGGCATTTCGTCGAACAAAAGTAGTAGGTTCGCTCTCGGAAAACTGTCGAGGCCTTCGCGGATTGCGGCTGCACCTTCATGCCGCAGACGGGATCAACAATATCTTCTTTATTTGTCATGGCTTCGTCCTCGCATCCAGATTCAGTGTGGTGTCCACTTCGGCTTCCGACATCGTACATTTCAGGTCCACCATCCGCCGCAGCGCAGCCTTCTCGGCAACGAAAACCTCCACGGCGAGCGGATCGAACTGGCTGCCAGCGGCAGACACGATTTCCTCGGCGGCCCTGTCGAAGTTCTGTGCGCGCCGGTAGGGGCGATCCGAAGTAATCGCATCAAGCGTATCGATGACGGCGAAGAGCCGCGCACCGAGCGGAATGGCCTCGCCGAGGAGGCCGAGCGGATAGCCGCTGCCGTCGAAGCGCTCTTCATGTGCGAGCACCAACTCGGCCGCCTGGGCCATGCCCGGCACCGGCGCCAGGATTTCATAGCCCTTGGACGGATGGGTTCGCATCTCCGTCCACTCCGATTCGTCGAGCGGCCCCTGCTTGAGCAGCACGGCATCCGGCACGCCGATCTTGCCGATGTCGTGCAGCAGCGCGCCCCAGTAGATCTGCTTTAGCATGTCTGCATCACTGACGACACGACGAGCCAGCACAAGCGTGTGACAAGCCACGCGTTTCGAGTGCAGCCCGGTTTCGCGTTCGCGCAAGTCCAGCGCGGTGGCGAGCGCTTCGGCCAGCAGCGAGTAGGGCTCGCCATGCGGGATGTGTTTGCCGCGCTTCAGATAGCAGCGCTCGCAGTAATGCTGTTCGCTTTCACGCAGGAACAACCGCCCGCCGATGGCGTCGCCGCAATAGCTGCAAACGTGTTCAGACTCACTCATGGCTGGCATCCGGCTGATGATCGGCATGGTGTTTTTCTGCTGCACGCCCAAACACCCTCCGCAGCAAGAAGATCACCGACGTTTGCGTGGTCACTTCAATTTCCAGCGGAACGATCGCGGGGCCGACTCTCCAGCTCGCCGGATGTGCAGTTCGACGGCATCTACTTGCGGCGACAAGGGTGCAAAGCTGAGCAGTCCCTTTCGGTGATGCCCTCCAGGACCGTCGCCCTGCCATCCGGTAGGGATCGTTTGCCTGCCTGCACCATCGACCAGTACCGCGGTCTTTGTCAGGTCGTCGCTCAAATCCTGGACGTGAGTCTCGAGCACGATCTCGAACACCCACGCTCTCGCTTCGCTCGACAAGTCTCGCGGCTTGACCGTAACCGTCACGCCGCCTGTCTTGCTTTTCTGGGCCGCAAGCTCAACCGCTTCTTTGGCAGGTGTCCGTGCCGAGGCATTCGACACCATGACTGCCCCGCCTGCCGCAACAACGAGAAAGGCCAGCGCCAATGCGGCAGGTGGCGGAACATGCTTCAGGATGGATTTGTGCATTGTGCGTGCTCCTTGGCAGCTTTCATGACTTTCGGGGCGATGTAGAGAATTCCGGCACCATTGAATGCCAGGCCAAGCCAGAAAAATTCGACCTGATACTGAGCGGCAAGGGTGACCAGGCCGGTCGCCCCAAGGACGGGAAGGACGTTGGTCAGGTAATGGGCGCAGCAGGAAATCATTGCCGCGGTCGACGTCGCTCCCGACACGGCCACGACCTTGCCGGAGGGTCCTTGATGCTGCACGACGCGCTTCAGGTATGTGTATAAACCGATCTGCACGCCAAAACCTGCGGAAAGGCCGGTAATGAAATACCAGTACGTGACGAATTGATCGAGCGCGAAGTCAAGGCCGGAAACGAGCCCGACCAGGACGAAATAAATCGCAAGCAGGAGCGCGGATGCTGCCAACCCTGTTGCTGCCGAACGGGCGATCATGGCATCGCCTCCTTTCTCGCATGGATGAGCGGATAGGTGACAAGATTGGCTGCTTCAGATGCCGACGCCGGTTCCTGAGCAAGCCTGAAAGCGTGCTCTGCACCCTCAAGGGCCACGGGGGAGCCTATTGACGCTGCGTCTTTGCCAGCGGCTGGATGTGCATGATGCTTGCCGTGAGATGGCATGCGTCCTCCTGACTACCGAATGCCTGCTATACGCTGCTGCATGCGAACGTACGCCGTGATATGGGCGACATCGTCCGGGCTCAGCCCCTGCACGGGCAGCATGTCGCCGAATCTCCAGTGATGCGCCCGTGCGCCGTTCTTTACTTCAAGCTGGAAGGCTGCATCGGCATGGTGCGAGGGTTCATATACCCTGTGCAGGAACGGCGGCCCTTTGTCGGTCCCCTTTAGATCTTGGCCGTGGCAACTGGCGCAATTCTTCACGAAGAGCGATTTTCCGGCGGCCGGATTGGGCATCAGTCCCGGACTGGGCTTGGGTATCTGCAAGCTTTGCGCTGTCGCCGGCAAGCTGATCAAGGCTGCAAGCAGTACGGGCAAAATATTCCTGTGTGTCATTCAGTCTCCTTTGCCGTCGCGTGTGCCTGCTCCGGGCGGTGGCGAGGAACAGCACGCGCGGCTTTGCGCCTTCATATGCGCTTCCTTATTGACGCGAAGCCAGTCACGGAGCATCGCCCGCTTCTCTTTCAGCCAAGCCCGCATAGTGTTTCCCCCGTTAAGTGGGCAAACTAACTTTTCAATGCTTGTGTTCGCTGTTTGCGGCCACGGTGGATTTAATGGGTGTGAACCGCACCTGCTCGGCCGGCTTGCCTGGTAGGGCGATGGAAACCACCACCTTCATATCGGCCGTGGACGCGTATTTGGCGAAACCTTTCATGCGGTTGTCCCCGTCCGGTTTGAGCGTCGAGTTGGCCTTTAGTTTCCCGGCAAGAATCGTCGCACTCCCGCTTGCGCCCGTAGTGGGTACTTTCTTGCCGGCGTGATCGGTCACATACACCAGAACCGGGTTCGCCTTCGCTTCGGCGGTGTCCTTCGTCACGACCAGTTCGAAGTGATAGGGCCCCGCCATGCGCAACTGCCCACCGTTCGGTGCCTTCTGCGTGTCGAGATAGGCGTCGTCGTGGGCAAGGACGGCGCCTGCCGTAAAAGTCAGCCCCAGCAGGACGGCGATGGATTTGGTGTGATTCATTTCTTGCTCCTTTTCATGGTTTACAAACAAGAGGTATTCAAAAACTTTCCTGCTCTTTTGAGGCTAGCAGACGTACGAGGGCCTTCTCGCCCCACAAACGGAACATCACCGGCGTCAGCAGGGTGTCGAGCAGCGTCGAACTCACCAGCCCGCCGAAGATCACCACCGCCACCGGGTGCAGCACTTCCTTGCCGGGCGCGTCGGCCGAGAGCAGCAGCGGCACCAGGGCGAAGGCCGCCACCAGCGCCGTCATCAGCACCGGCGTCAGGCGTTCGAGCGAACCGCGCACGATCATGTGGTCGCCGAACTGCTCGCCCTCGAAGGCGCACAGGTTGATGTAGTGGCTGATCTTGAGAATGCCGTTGCGCGTGGCGATGCCGGTCAGGGTGATGAAGCCCACCAGCGCCGCCACCGAGAGCGGCTGGCCGGAGATCCATAGCGCGATGACACTGCCCACCAGGGCCAGCGGGATGTTGCCCATGATGATGGCCGTCAGCACGGCCGAACGGTAACGGCTGTAGAGCACGAGGAAGATCATCGTCAGCGACACCAGCGCCAGCAGGGAAATCAGACGGGCAGCCTGCTCCTGCGCCTGGAACTGGCCTTCGAGTGCCGTGAAGTAGCCTTCAGGCATCGGCCGTGCGGCAAGCTCGGCACGAATGTCGTCAATGACTTTCGACATGTCGCGTCCGTCAGAGTTGGCCGAGATGACGATGCGCCGGCGCGAATTCTCGCGGCTGACCTGGTTCGGCCCGTCACCATCCTCGATCGTCGCCAAACGCGAGAGCGGCACGTGCCCGCCGGGCGTTTCGATCAGCAGGTTCGGCAGTTCCTGCAGGCCGCGGCCGCTTTCGGGCAGGCGCACAAGCAAATCGAAACGCCGGTTGCCTTCGACGATCTGCGTGATGCGTTCGCCTTCGATCATCTGCTCAAGGGAGCGCAACAGGCTGCCCGGCGTCACGCCATAGCGCGCCGCCTGTTCGTAGTCGACGCGGATCTTGATCTGCGGGATGAGCACCTGCTTCTCGATCTGCAGGTCGGTGATGCCGGGTATCTTTGCCAGGCGTGCGCGCAAGTCGCCCGCCAGGCCGCGCAGGGTATCGAGATCGTCGCCATACACCTTGAGGGCGATCTGGGCGCGCACGCCGGAGAGAAGATGGTCCAGCCGGTGCGAGATGGGCTGGCCGACGTTGCTGACTGCCGGCAGCACGGCCAGCCGGGTGCGGATATCGCTGATGATGGCCTCGCGATTGCGCTCGGAGGTTTTGAGGTCGACGTCGATTTCCGAGTAATGCACGCCCTCGGCATGCTCGTCGAGCTCGGCACGCCCGGTGCGTCGGCCGACCTTGGTGACTTCCGAAACCTGGGCAATGAGTTCCTCGGCGAGCGTGCCGATGCGGTTCGACTCGGCGAGGGAAGTGCCGGGGTTGAGCAGCACGTTCACCGTCAGCGTGCCTTCGTTGAAGGGCGGCAGGAAGGCGCGCGGAAAGAGCGGGATGGTGGCGGCGGCAATCACCACCGTCACCAGGGCGCCCACGAGCAGCTTGCGGCTGTTCGCGAACGACCAGTGCAAAAACTTCGCATCCCAGCGCTTCAACCAGATGACCAGCGGGCTGTCGCCGGCGTGCAATTGTTTCATCCTCGGCAGAAGATAGTAGGCCATCACCGGCGTAACGGTGACCGAGACGATCATGCTGGCGAGGATGGAAACGATGTAGGCCACGCCCAAGGGTGTGAACAAACGCCCCTCGATGCCCGGCAGGACGAACAGCGGCACGAACACCAGCACGATGATCACCGTGGCGTAGACGATGGCGGAGCGCACTTCCAGCGTCGCCTTGGCGATGACTTCGGCGACAGGCCGCGGTTCGGCCAGGGTGCGATTGATCTTCAGGCGACGCAGGACGTTCTCGACACCGACGACGGCATCATCGACCAGCTCGCCGATGGCGATGGCCAGCCCGCCCAGCGTCATGGTGTTGATGGACAGACCGAAGTAGCGGAACACCAGCGCCGTCGCCAGCAGCGAGACGGGAATGGCCGTCAGCGAAATGAGGGTGGTGCGCACATTCAGCAGGAACAGGAAGAGGATCACCGCCACCAGGATGGCGCCGTCGCGCAGCGCTTCCTCGACGTTGCTCACCGAGTGCTCGATGAAGTCGGCCTGCTTGAAAAGGAACTGCGGCGCCTCGACGCCCTGTGGCAGGGACTTCGACAATTCGGTCATGGCGTGCTCGACCTCGCGGGTGAGCGCCACGCTGTCGGCGGAAGGCTGCTTCTGCACGGAGAGGATCACGGCGGGCTTGGCGTTGTAGCCGGCATCGCCGCGCTTGATGGCCGGCGCCAGTTTCACCTCGGCGACCTGTTTGAGGAGGATGGGCTGACCGCCATGTTGGCCACTGCGGACGGACACCACCAGGTTCTGCAAATCCTCGATGCGGCTGGTGCGCCCGATCTGACGAATCAGGTATTCGCGGCCCTGCGCCTCAATAAATCCGCCGCTGGTGTTGGCGCCGAAGTCCTTCAGCGCGCCTTCCAGTTTCTCGCGCTCGACGCCCAGTGCCTGCAGCTGCGCCGGCTTCAGTTCGACGCGGTACTGCCGCACTTCGCCGCCGATCGGAATCACCTGGGCGATGCCGGGGATGGTGAGCAGGCGCGGCCGCATCACCCAGTCGGCGTATTCGCGCACCTGCATCGGGCTGACTTTCTCCGGGTCTGCCGCGGGTTTGGCAAATAAGGCGATGAGCAGGATCTCGCCCATGATGGAGGAGATGGGGCCAAGCTGCGGCACAATGCCCTCGGGCAACTGCTCGCGCACCAGGTTCAGCCGCTCGGCGATCTGCTGGCGGTTGCGGTAGATGTCCGAGCCCCACTCGAACTCGACATAGATGATGGACAGGCCGACGCCGGAGACCGAGCGCACGCGCGTCACCCCCGGCATGCCGTTCATGCTCGACTCGATGGGGAAGGTGACGAGCTGCTCGACTTCCTCCGGAGCCATGCCGCCCGCCTCGGTCATCAGCGTCACGGTGGGCTTGTTGAGGTCTGGGAAGACGTCCACCGGCATCTGGCGCACGGTGAGGACGCCGTAGATCACCAGCAGTAGCGACACGCCGATGACGATCAGGCGCTGCTTCAGGCTGGCATTGATGATGGTCTCGAACATGGCTATCTGACTTGCGCCAGCAGGCCGGCGCCGTCGGTGACGACCCGCTCGCCGTTCGCCAGGCCGGAGGTCACCGCCACCGTCGCCGCATCGAGCGGCTGGACGCGCACCTTGCGCTGGACGAAGCGTTCCGCACCATCGCGGACCCAGATCGCCGTCTCGCCGGCGCTGACTTTCACCAGCGCCGCCTGCGGTACTGCTGCGCCTTTTGTCGTGCGCGTGGTTTTGGCGATCACCTTGAGCGGCTGGCCGACTGCAACCGGTGCATCCTGCGCGACGACCCGGAAAAGGAGCGGCATGGCCTGGTCGCGCAACAGAAGGCCGCCGCCGACGAACTGCAGCTTGAGGACGCCGCTGGGCAACGGGGCACTCGCCTCGCCGATGCCGTCCGCCAGCGCCGGGTCGTAGGCCAGCGCCTCGACGGCCAGCCGCGCCGGATCGACGACCTCGAACAACACTTCCTTCGACTCGACCACCTGACCGGCCACCACGTTGGCGGCGGCGATCATGCCGGACACCGGCGCCCGCAGGGGCTCCGCGGCGCCGACGCTGGCACCGACTGCGGCGCGGCGCTTTTTCAGCGCCTCGGCTTCGAAGCGCGCCGCTTCGATCTCCTTCTGCGGCACCGCGCCTTCGAGCTGCTCGTAGCGGGCCAGCTTTCTTTCAGCGATGGCCAGTTGCGCCTCGAGTTCTGCGAACTGCGCCTGCTGGTTGCCGCGCTCGATGCTGCTGGCAGTCGGCCGAAGGTAGGCCAGCACTTGCCCCTTCGTTACCTTCTGCCCCAGCGTCGGCAGCCCTTTCGGTCCGGCTTCGATGCGGCCGGACTGGGCCGCCTGGATACGCCCGCCGGCATTGGGATCGGCGATGACCTTACCGTTGAATTCGACAGTGGCGGCAAGTTCACCGACTTCGGCGACCACATGGCGCAGTCCCAGCTGGCGCTGCACGCCCTTCGGCACGAACAGGCTGCCGTCGGGAAGGCGCAGCGCCGAAACCGATTCGCTCATGCCGCCCGCGGCAGCGGGCTTGGCATTATTGGCAATGGCGGCCGGCTTCTTGTCCTTGCTGTGGTCCTCGTCGCCGTGGGCGGCAGCCTGCCCGGCCGCAAGTCCGATCAGCGCGGCAGCGAGGGCGACCGTAAGTTGAACGCGAGACATGGATTTCATCCTTGGTGTTTGCGAATCTGTTTGCGACGACGGACGGCAACCAGACCGGCGCCGGCAAGCAGCAGCACGCCTGCGGCACTCCATGCGGTCGTTACGTCCCATGAGCGCTTGTGCTCGACCCCTTCAGGCGGGCCGCTCAGGTCGAGCGTGGCGGTGAGCAGGTCGGCGCTCTCGCCCGCCTGTACCGAAATGGCCAGCGGGTACTTGCCGGGTTGGGCGAAAGCCTCACCCGGCAGCACATAGACGCCAGGGGTGACCTGGGCCGCTACCGCCTTGAATGTCCCGCTCTCCACTTCGATTTCGGCATCGACCACGGGAGCATTGTCGGCATAGCGGTCAAGGTAGAGGGTCAGCTTCCCGGCCGCCAGCACAGCGACCAGCTCGAAGTCCTCGGTCTGCGCAGTGGCGCGCGGCGCGACTTCGCCAGTCAATGCCGGCGCGACATCATGGCTGTGATCTTCGCCGCCGTGGGCCCAGGCGGCCACAGCCAAGAAAGCTGCGGCGGCGAATGTAATGAAGTGCTTCATGGCAGAACCCCCAGAGCTTGTTTGAGACGGGATTGGGCCGCTGCGCGCGCGACCTGCTGGCGGTTGAAGAAAGCCTCGGCCTCGAAGGCACTGGCACGCGCACGCAGCAACATCGTCAGGTCCGACTCGCCGAGGGAAAAGGCCCTCTCGGCGAGCCGCTGGTTGTCGGCGGTCAGTTCGCGGCGCTCCCGCGCCATGGCGAGCTGGCGCCCCGCCGCTTCGAAATCGAGGCGGGACTTGTCAACATCGAGTTTCAGCCGGAGCTGGGCCAGCGCCTGCTCGGCGTCGGCCTGGGATGATTCGATTCGCGCTGCAGCGTTTTCCTGGCGCACGCGCGGGCCGGAGGAAAATGGAATCGTCAGTTTGACGCCGACGAGGTTCGCGTAAGGCTCGGAGAACTCCCCCCGCTCTCGCACCATGCGCACTGCAAATTCCGGGGCATCGCGGCGGGTTTCCTCGGCCACCTTGAGCCTGGCGCGCGCCGTGCGCGCGGCAGCGGCCGCGGCGGCAATCTGCGGGTGATCCTCTGGCGGCTCGCGCGTGCGGGCCGGAAGTTCTTCGGCCAGGTCTGTCGGGGCAGCGACCCCAGTGAGGATGCGCCAGGCCTGTTCCGCCTGCAGCAGTGCCGCCTCGGCCTCGAGGGCCTCCGCTTCCGCCGTAAGCCGCTCGCCCCGCGCCAGATTGGCGTCGACTCGGGAAAGATCGCCGGCCTTGAAGCGGCGCAGCACGTCGACCTCCAGAGCGCGGGCGGTGGCCGTCCGCTGCCCGGCCAGAGTGCGGGCAAGCCGTGCTGCGGCAACGGCCCACCAGACTTCGCGCACCTCTCCGGCGACCTGCAAGCGCAGGGTGGATCGGCGCGCAGTTACCTCCGCGGACGCACTCTCCGCTTCGGCTTCGCGCGCCGCCCGCTGCCCGGGCAACCAAAGCGGAACGGCCATTTCCGCTTCCCATTCCTGCTTGCCGCGGTTGCGGTTGAGGCGGTCGTTGAGGCTGGACAGTGACAGCGCGGCCGGTCCGGGCGTGATGCTGCCCGCGACCTCGGCACGGGCCTGGGCCTCGTCCTGCCGCGCCGCCATGGCGGCAGCCTGCGGATGACGCGACCATGCCTGCTCCAGCGCCTCCGCCAAAGTCTGCCCATGCGCCGGCAGCACAAACCAAAGCGCAAAGATTACTGCAATTAATCGATACATGACACCGTTCCTGTTCAGTGGATGAGGAATCCGGAACGACAGACGCACGCCGCGAAGCACCCGCATGGCGGGTGTCGTCAACTACTGGAAAACGAAGGTCGTCCGCCGGATCAGGCGGCAGACAAGGGAGGTCGCTGAGGTTGCTCTGGAATGTAAGCGCTGAAGCGCTCATCGCCGGGCATAGAGAATACTTGCAGTGCCGGCATGGCGGGCAGGCTGGTAAC
Organism: Rhodocyclaceae bacterium; assembly: GCA_018262775.1. GTDB lineage: Bacteria > Pseudomonadota > Gammaproteobacteria > Burkholderiales > Rhodocyclaceae > Desulfobacillus. The sequence continues at coordinate 46,608 of JADFDU010000002.1, read as the reverse complement.
GCTATTGATCATCACGCCGCCGTGGACGAACTGACATAGACCGCAGCGCTCGCAGCCGACGGAAGAGACTGAATGATCGTCATGACCCATCCCGGCTTCGCCCACATCGCCGGATGCGGCATGGGATCCGTGTCCGCCATGAAGGGATCGCCCTTCATGCCAATGCGCGGCAGAGGCATTGTTTCCCTCCGCGATCAGCTCGGCCCCCGCTGCCGTACCTGTTCCACCATAAGGCATGGCCAAGGCCGCCGCCCCCTGCAGGGGCAGCCAGACGGCAATGAAGAGGATGAAGAGTCTACGCAACACAGGTATCGGGTGCTTGCTTTGGGGTGGGTTGGATTCTAGATCATGTACCGGGTTCGCGATACCGCTTTGTCCGCATGCCCCACAATAAGTTCCCTGTCATTCGACGGTCACGGATTTTGCCAGATTCCTCGGTTTGTCCACATCGGTGCCCTTCACCAGGGCGGCATGATAGGCAAGGAGTTGCAGGGGCACGACGTGCAGCACCGGCGAAAGCAGGCCGTAGTGTTCGGGCATGTTAATGATGTGCACGCCCTCGGATTCGGGGATTTCGCTGCCGGCATCGGCGAGCACGAACAACTCGCCGCCGCGGGCGCGCACCTCCTGCAAGTTGGACTTGAGCTTCTCCAGCAGGGCGTCGTTGGGCGCGACGGCGACCACGGGCATGTCCTTGTCCACCAGGGCCAGCGGGCCGTGCTTGAGTTCGCCGGCCGGGTACGCCTCGGCATGGATGTAGGAGATTTCCTTGAGCTTGAGTGCGCCTTCCAGGGCGATGGGGTAGTGCATGCCGCGGCCGAGGAACAGGGCGTGCTGCTTGCCGGCGAACAGGCGTGCCCATCCCGCGATTTCGTTTTCGAGCTCTATCGCGCGGCCGACCGCCAGCGGCAGGTGGCGCAAAGCCGTCAGGTGCGCGGCCTCCTCCTTCGCGTCGATGCGGCCGTTCAGCTTGGCCAGCGTCACCGCCAGCAGGAACAGCGCTGCCAGTTGCGTCGTGAAGGCCTTGGTCGAAGCGACGCCGATCTCCGGGCCGGCGCGGGTGAGAAACTTCAGCGCCGCTTCGCGCACGATGGCGGATTCCGGCACATTGCAGACGGCCAGGGTGCGCGACTGGCCAAGAGCGCGCGCGTGCTTGAGCGCCGCCAGCGTGTCGGCGGTCTCGCCCGACTGTGAAATCACCACCACCAGCGCTTCCGGATTCGGCACCGAGACGCGATAGCGGTATTCACTGGCGATCTCCACATTGCAGGGGATGCCGGCCAGGCGCTCGATCCAGTAGCGCGCTGTCAACCCGGCATGCCAGCTGGTGCCGCAGGCGAGGATGAGCACGCTCTTGGCGTCGGCCAGCATCTGCTCGGCGCCGACGCCGAACAACTGCGGCGAGACGACGTGCGCCGCGCCGATCATCTCGAGCGTGTTGGCCAGCGCCTGCGGCTGCTCGAAGATTTCCTTCTGCATGTAGTGCCGGTATTGGCCCAACTCGACGGCATCCGCCGACAGCGTGCTTTCGTGGCGTGGCCGCTCGACGGGCGAACCGTCAGCGCGCACGATACGCACGCCGCCGCGGGTGATCTCGGCGATGTCGCCGTCCTCCAAGTAGATCATGGTGCGCGTCACCTGCAGCAGCGCGGCGGTGTCCGATGCGGCGTAATGCCCGTCCTCGCCCAGCCCCAGCAGCAGCGGTGCGCCATGGCGGGCGACAACAACCCGATGCGGCTCCTTTTCCGAGAGAACAGCGATGGCGTAGGCGCCGACCAGTTCGGCGCAGGCGGCACGCACGGCGGCGACCAGGTCGGCATGCGACTTCAGCTTGTGCTCGATGAGGTGGGCAATGACCTCGGTATCGGTCTCCGACTCGAAGGCGTAACCCAGGCCGGCGAGGCGGGCCTTGATCTCGCCGAAATTTTCGATGATGCCGTTGTGCACCACCGCCAGGCCACCCGACATGTGGGGGTGAGCATTGCGCTCGGAAGGCACGCCATGCGTGGCCCAGCGGGTATGCGCAATGCCGGCGCCGGCGGCAAGGCCCTCGGCGCGGGTGGCCAGTTCGGCCACGCGGCCAACCGCGCGCAACCTGTGCATGCCGCCGTTGTGCACGGCGAGTCCTGCCGAATCGTAGCCGCGATATTCGAGCTTGCGCAGGCCTTCAATCAGGATGGGAACGATATTGCGGTCGGCGACCGCGGCGACGATGCCACACATGGAAAACCTCTTTCAACACAGGGACCACAGAGGCACAGAGAGCACAGAGAAAAGCAATCTGCAGAAGGAAAGCTCTGTGTTCTCTGTGCCTCTGTGTCCTCTGTGTTAATTGCGGTTAGTCATTTTTTCTTCAGCGGCCGTTTCCAGCCGGGAACGGTGGTCTGCTTCGCCCGCGAGATCGTCAGCTTGTCCGGCGGCGCGTCCGCGGTCAGCGTGGTACCGGCGCCGAGCGTAGCGCCGCGGCCAACGGTGACCGGCGCCACCAGTTGCGTATCGGAGCCGATGAAGACATCGTCCTCGATCACCGTGCGGTGCTTGTTGGCGCCGTCGTAGTTGCAGGTAATGGTGCCGGCACCGACATTGACGTTCCTGCCGACGGTGGCATCGCCGACGTAGGCGAGGTGGTTCGCCTTGGAGCGGTCGGCCACCGTGCTGTTCTTCACCTCGACGAAGTTGCCGATGTGCACGTCGGCGCCCAGTTTCGTGCCGGGGCGTAGGCGTGCGTAGGGTCCAATGTGGCAGCCAGGGCCGGTTTCGGCGTCCTCGATGTGGCTGAAGGGGGCGATGCGCGTGCCGGCGCCGACGACGGCATTCTTCAGCACGCAATGCGCGCCAACCTCGACGCCGTCGCCAAGGATGACTCGGCCTTCGAAGATGCAATTCACGTCGATTATCACGTCGCGGCCGCAGTCGATCTCCCCGCGCACGTCGAGCCGATCCGGGTCGAGCAGCGTGACACCCTGCTCCATGAGCAGCAGCGCATTGCGATACTGGTGCAGGCGCTCCAGTTCAGCCAGTTGCACCTTGCTGTTCACGCCGAGCACTTCCCAGGATGCATCCGCTTGCGTCGTCGCCACCGGCAGGCCCTCGCCGATCGCCAGCCGCACGATGTCGGTGAGGTAATACTCGCCTTGCGCGTTGTTGTTATCCAGGGAAGGCAGCCAGCGCAACAGCGCCGACGTCGGCGCGGCCATGAAGCCCGTGTTGATCTCGCACAGGGCGCGCTCCTCGTCGGAGGCATCCCGCTCCTCGACGATGCGCAAAACGCACCCATCCTCGTCGCGCACGATGCGGCCATAGCCGTCTGGGTCTTCGAGGTCTTGCGTCAGAATGCCCAGGCCGGAAGCGGACAGCTCAATCAGTCGTGACAGGGTCGCCGCACCGATCAAGGGCACGTCGCCGTAGAGCACCACTGTCGACACACCGGGATCGAGAAAAGTCAGTGTCTGCAGGACGGCGTGGCCGGTCCCCAGTTGCGGTTCCTGCCTGACCCAGACGAGGTCGTCGGCATCGAGCGCCGCGCGCACCGCCTCACCGCCGTGGCCATAAACGACGCAGATGCGCGCCGCCCCCAGTTCGCGCGCCGTGTCCAGCACGTGGGCCAGCAGCGGGCGGCCACCCAGACGGTGCAGCACCTTGGGCAAATCGGAGCGCATGCGCTTGCCCTGGCCGGCGGCGAGAATGACGACGTTCATGACAAAAGGATCAGGTTGCGAAGGGAAAATTCTAACATGCCGCCTGGCGGCGCCAGAATGAACAAGGGCGGCCGCAGCCGCCCTCTTTGACCGGCAACCGCGCTCAGCGCGGCAGCACGCTCGATCCCATGAGGAATGCGTCGACCTCACGGGCGCACTGACGGCCCTCACGGATTGCCCAGACCACCAGCGACTGGCCGCGGCGCATGTCGCCGGCGGCAAAGACCTTGTCGACGTTCGTCCTGTAGCAGCCCTCGCCGTCGGTGGACGCCTTGGCGTTGCCACGAGCGTCCTTGTCCACGCCAAAGGCGTCGATCACACCCCCCACGGGCGAAACAAAACCCATGGCGAAGAGGGCCAGGTCGGCCTTGACGATGAACTCGCTGCCGGGGATTTCCGCCATCCGGCCGTCCTTCCATTCCAGGCGGATGACTTTGAGCGCCTCGAGCTTGCCCTGCTTGCCGATGAACTCCTTGGTGGCGACAGACCAGTCGCGGCTGCAACCTTCCTCATGGGAAGAGGAGGTGCGCAGCTTCATAGGCCAGTAGGGCCAGGTGAGCGAGCCGTTCTCCTTCTGCGGCGGTTGCGGCAGCAGTTCGAACTGGGTCACCGATGCGGCGCCATGGCGGTTCGAGGTGCCGACGCAGTCAGAGCCGGTATCGCCGCCGCCGATGACGACGACATTCTTGTTTTTCGCCGAAATCGGATTCCTGCCCTCACCCGCCACTTCCTTGTTTTGCGGGATGAGGAATTCCAGGGCGAAGTGCACGCCGTCCAGGTCGCGGCCGGGAACCGGCAGGTCACGCGGATGCTCCGCACCGCCGGCCAGCACCACCGCATCGAATTCCTTGACCAGCTTGTCCGCCGCGATGGTCTTCGTCGCATCGTTGGTCACGCCCTGCGGCATGGTCGAACCGGTCACCAATACACCAGGCCTGAACTTGACGCCCTCGACCTCGATCTGGGCCATGCGCCAGTCGATCAGGCGCTTGTCGAGCTTGAAGTCGGGGATGCCGTAGCGCATCAGGCCGCCGATGCGGCTATTCTTCTCGAACACGGTGACGTCGTGGCCGGCGCGCGCCAATTGCTGGGCGCAGGCCAGGCCCGCCGGGCCGGAGCCGACCACCGCCACCTTCCTGCCCGTCTTGCGGGCGGGCGGCTGTGGCAGCACCCAGCCGTTCTCACCGGCCTTGTCGATGATGGCGTGCTCGATCGACTTGATGCCGACAGCGTCATCATTGATGTTAAGCGTGCACGCCGCCTCGCAGGGGGCCGGGCAGATGCGGCCGGTCACTTCCGGGAAATTGTTGGTGGAATGCAGCACCTCGATGGCCTGCTTCCAGTTACCACGATAAACGAGGTCGTTCCAGTCCGGAATGATGTTGTTCACCGGGCAGCCGCTCGAGCAGAACGGAATGCCGCAATCCATGCAGCGCGCGCCTTGCCGGGCGGCCTGCTCGTCGCTCAGATGCTGGATGAACTCCTTGTAGTTCTTCAGCCGCTTCCCGGCCGGCAGCGACGCCTCGGAAAGACGCTTGAATTCCATGAATCCGGTGGGCTTGCCCATTATGCGGCCTCCAGCACTTTCTTCTGCGCCGTCATCTCCTTGAGCGCACGGCGGTACTCGTGCGGCATGACCTTGACAAACTTGCCGCGGTAGGCGGCCCATTTGTCGAGAATCATTCGCGCCCGGGCACTGCCGCTGAGCTGCGCATGCTTCTCGATGAGGGCACGCAGCAGCTCGTCGTCGGCACGGCCGAGATGGCGCACATCGACCTTGCCGTGTGACTCCAGTTCGCCCGTTTCGCTGACCGCCTTTTCCTCGGCCACCGGCTCGAGCGCCACCATCGACAGGTTGCAGCGTTTCTCGAAGTTGCCCTCCTCGTCGAGCACGTAGGCGACCCCGCCGGACATGCCCGCCGCGAAATTGCGGCCGGTCTGACCGAGCACCACCACCGTGCCGCCGGTCATGTACTCGCAGCCGTGATCCCCCAATCCCTCGACCACCGCCGTGGCGCCGGAGTTACGCACGGCGAAGCGCTCGCCCGCAACACCACGAAAGAAGCACTCGCCGTCAATGGCGCCGTAGAGGACGGTGTTGCCGACGATGATGTTCTCCTCCGGCTTGCCACGGAAGGAAGCCGACGGCTTGACGACGATACGTCCGCCGGAAAGGCCCTTGCCGACGTAGTCGTTGGCTTCGCCGGTCAGGTCCAGCGTGATGCCCCTCGCCAGGAAGGCGCCGAAGCTCTGGCCGGCGGTGCCAGTAAGCTTGATGTGGATGGAATCGTCCGGCAGGCCGGCATGGCCGTGGCGCCTAGCCACTTCGTACGAAAGCAGGGTGCCGCAGGTGCGGTGTACGTTGCGGATCGCGCTCTCGATGACGATCTTCCCGCGCTTTTCCAGCGCCGGGCCGGCCTTGGCGATGAACTGGTGGTCGAGCGCGCCGGTCAGGCCGTGGTCCTGTTCCCCGACATGGCGGCGCGCCACCTCGGCCGGCACTTTCGGCTGATGGAAGATGCGCGTGAAATCGAGGCCGCGGGCCTTCCAGTGCTCGATGCCTTCGCGCATGTCGAGCAGGTCGGCGCGGCCGATCAGATCCTCGAATTTGCGAATGCCCATCTGTGCCATCAACTCGCGCACCTCCTCGGCAACGAAGAAGAAGAAGTTCACGACATGCTCGGGCTGGCCAGTGAATTTCTTGCGCAGTTCTGGATCCTGGGTGGCCACACCTACCGGGCAGGTGTTGAGGTGACACTTGCGCATCATGATGCAGCCCTCGACGACCAGCGGCGCTGTGGCGAAGCCAAATTCGTCGGCGCCGAGCAGGGCGCCAACCAATACGTCGCGGCCGGTTTTCATCTGGCCGTCGGCCTGCACGCGGATGCGGCTGCGCAAGCGGTTCAGCACCAGCGTCTGCTGGGTCTCGGCCAGACCCAACTCCCAGGGCGTGCCGGCATGCTTGATCGAGGAGATCGGACTAGCGCCGGTGCCGCCGTCATGGCCGGCGATCACGACATGGTCGGCCTTGGCCTTCGACACGCCGGCAGCGACCGTGCCGACGCCAGTTTCCGAAACCAGCTTGACGGAAATCGACGCCTGCGGATTGGCATTCTTCAGGTCGTGAATGAGCTGGGCCAGATCCTCGATGGAATAGATGTCGTGGTGCGGCGGCGGCGAGATGAGGCCGACGCCGGGCACGGAGTGGCGCAGGAAACCGATGTATTCGGAGACCTTGTGGCCGGGCAGCTGGCCGCCCTCACCGGGCTTGGCGCCCTGCGCCATCTTGATCTGGATCTGGTCGGCGGAGGCCAAGTACTCCGCCGTGACGCCGAAGCGTCCCGAGGCCACCTGCTTGATTTTCGAGCGCAGCGAATCACCCGGCTGCAGCGCGATGTCGCGCTCGACGCGGCTCTCGCCGATCAGCCCGGCGAGGGTCTCGCCGCCCTTCAGTGTCTGGTAGCGTGTCGCGTCCTCGCCGCCCTCGCCGGTGTTCGACTTGCCGCCGATGCGGTTCATGGCAATGGCCAGCGTGGTATGCGCCTCGGTCGAGATCGAGCCGAGCGACATGGCGCCGGTGGCGAAGCGCTTGACGATCTCCCGGGCCGGCTCGACTTCCTCCAGCGGCACGGGTGCGCCTGCCGGCTCGATCTCGAAGAGGCCGCGCAGGGTCATGTGGCGCTTCGTCTGGTCGTTGATCAGCTTGGCGTATTCCTTGTAGGTGTCGACCTTGCCGGAGCGCGTCGCATGCTGCAGCTTGGCGATGGACTCCGGTGTCCACATATGTTCTTCACCGCGCACGCGCCAGGCGTATTCGCCACCTGTCTCGAGTGCGCCCGCCAGCACCGGATCATTGCCGTAGGCCGCGGCATGGGTGCGCAACGCCTCCCCGGCCACTTCCTTCAGGCCGATGCCCTCGATGCGGGAGGGCGTGCCGGTGAAGTAACGCGCGATGAAATCGGAAGACAGGCCGATTGCCTCGAAGATCTGCGCGCCGCAGTAGGACTGGTAGGTGGAAATGCCCATCTTGGACATGACCTTCATCAGCCCCTTGTCGATGGCCTTGATGTAGCGCTTCTGCGCCTCCGCCACGCTTGGCTTGCCGGGCAGTCGCGCCGCTATGGCGGCAATACTCTCGAAGGCCAGCCAGGGATGGATCGCCTCGGCACCATAACCGGCAAGGGTGGCGAAATGATGCACCTCGCGCACTGCGCCGACCTCTACCACCAGGCCGACGGAAGTGCGCAGACCGACTCGCACCAAGTGCTGGTGCACGGCCGAGCAAGCCAGCAGCGCAGGAATCGGCGCATGATCCTTGTCGGTCGCACGATCGGAGAGGATGATCACATTGAAGCCTTCATGCACCGCCCGCTCGACGCGGGTGCACACCCGGTACAGCGAGCGGCTCATGCCCGGTGTGCCCTCGGCGGCGAGCGTCGTGGTGTCGACCACGATGGAACGGAAGGTGCCTTTGGACAGACGATCGATCTGCTTCAACTTGGCCATGTCCGCCGGCGAGACGATCGGCTGCATGACTTCCAGCCGCGGCGTCGGCTCGGCCTCGCCGAGACCGAGCAGGTTGGGGTTGGGGCTGACCAGGGAAATCAGCGACATGACGATTTCCTCACGGATCGGGTCGATCGGCGGATTGGTCACCTGGGCAAACAGCTGTTTGAAATAGTTGAACAGTGGCTTGCTCTTTTCCGACAGCACCGGCAGCGGCGTATCGGTGCCCATCGAGCCGGTCGCCTCCTCACCCTGGGTCGCCATCGGTTCGAGGATGAACTTGAAGTCCTCCTGCGTATAGCCGAAGGCCTGCTGGATGTCGAGCAGCGGGCCGGTCAGCGGTTCGCTGTACTTGACCTCGGGCAGGTCATCCACGAAATAGCGGGACTGCTCGATCCACTGGCGGTAGGGCTTGGCCGAGGCGAGGGAGCGCTTGAGCTCAGCATCGTCGATTACGCGCCCCTGCTCCAAGTCGATCAGCAGCATCTTGCCTGGCTGCAGGCGCCATTTCTTGACAATACGTTCCTCTGGAATCGGCAGCACGCCGATTTCCGAGGACATCACCATCAGGTCATCGTCGGTGACCAGGTAGCGCGCCGGGCGCAGGCCGTTGCGGTCAAGCGTGGCGCCGATCTGACGGCCATCGGTGAACGCCACCGCGGCCGGCCCGTCCCATGGCTCCATCAGCGCCATGTGGTATTCGTAGAAGGCGCGGCGCTCCTCGTCCATCAGACGATTACCGGCCCAAGCTTCGGGGATCAGCATCATCATGGCGTGGGCCAGGCTGTAGCCGCCCATGACAAGCAGTTCCAGCGCATTGTCGAAGGAAGCTGAATCGGACTGGCCGTCATAGATCAGCGGCCAGACTTTCTCCAGGTCCTCGCCCAGCACATGCGAAGAGATGCCGTTCTGCCGTGCACGGATCCAGTTGACGTTGCCGCGCAAGGTGTTGATCTCGCCGTTGTGGGCGATCATGCGGAATGGGTGGGCCAGGTCCCAGGTCGGGAAAGTGTTGGTCGAAAAACGCTGGTGCACCAGCGCCATAGCCGTCACCAGGCGCGGGTCCTGCAGGTCGAGGTAGTACTCGCCGACCTGATTGGCAAGCAACATGCCCTTGTAGACCACCGTGCGCGCCGACATCGACGGCACGTAGAACATCTTGCCCTCGGGCAGTCTGAGTGCCTGGACGGCATGTCCGGCCGCCTTGCGGATGACGTAGAGCTTGCGTTCCAAAGCGTCGGCGTCGGCAACGCCTCTGCCGCGGCCGATGAAGACCTGGCGTACGCACGGCTCGACGTCTTTCGCCGCCTGGGCCAGACCGCGATTATCGCGCGGTACGTCACGCCAGCCGAGTAGCATCTGGCCCTCGTAACGGATGCTGCGCTCGATCGCCGCTTCGCAGGCGCGCCGGACTGCTTCATCGCGAGGCAGGAACACCATGCCGACGCCGTAGTCGCCTGCCGGCGGCAGCGTCACGCCCTGCCTGGCCATTTCCTCACGGAAAAAGGCATCCGGGGTCTGGATCAGGATGCCGGCACCGTCACCGAGCAGCGGATCGTAGCCGGTGGCGCCGCGATGCTCGAGGTTCTTCAGAATCTGCAGACCCTGCGCGACGATGGCGTGACTTTTTCGATTCTTGATGTTGACGACAAAGCCGACGCCACAGGCGTCATGTTCGTTGGCTGGGTCGTAGAGACCCTGCTGCTGGGGGAGGACCATCTCAGTTTCCTCGACACATAAATCTTCCCCTGCCGGTCAGCCGGGGCGCCAGCCGCCTGCCGGTTAGGCAGATGGGCCGCAGTCGCGAAAAAACCGGCGCACATGGGGCACACCGGCTTCTCCTAAACCGTTAGGGCGAACCGTGAAATATACCGGCAAAAGGCGGTGCCTTCAAGAATGGATGCTTCTGGGAGCGGGATGCCTAGCTTATCCCGCGGGATTTCCTTCGGTCATATCTCGCCAACCGCGAACAGGCGCCGATGTTCGCGTATGGCATACCTGTCAGTCATGCCGGCAATGTAGTCGGCAATGGCGCGGGGCTTGTCTGTTATGGCCATCTGCTGGTATTGGGGCGGTAACAAGCGAGGGTCGTCCATGAACGCCCCGAACAGGTCGCTGATGATGCGCCGCGCCTTGTTGGTCATGCGCAGAACCTGGTAATGCTGATAAAGATTGATGCGCAGGAAGTGCTTCAACTCCTTATGCTCGGCGTACATGCCGGCACTGAAGGCGGCGAGCGAAACGGCCTTGCGCACTTCTGCCAGGGTTTGGACGCCCGTAGCGGCAACGTTTCGGCTCGTCTCCTCGATCAGGTCAACCGCCAGCGAATTGATCATGCGGCGCACGGTCTCGTGGATCAGGCGGCGTCCGGCGATTTGTGGATAGTCCTGCCTGACAAGCGCCACATGGCGGGCCCAGATGCCGACCTCATCGAGTTGTAGCAGATCAATGAGGCCGGAACGCAGGCCATCGTCCACATCATGGTTGTTGTAGCCGATTTCATCGGCCAGGTTGCATAGTTGCGCCTCGAGGGAAGGTTGCGTGCCTTCGATGAAGCGCCTGCCGAGTTCCCCCAATTCGTGAGTTTTTTTCGGCGCACAGTGCTTGAGGATGCCTTCCCGCGTTTCGTAGGTAAGATTGAGGCCGTCGAAAGCCCCATATCGCTCCTCCAGCAGATCGACGGTGCGCAGGCTCTGCAGATTGTGTTCGAATCCGCCATGTTCGCGCATGCAGGCATTGAGTGCATCCTGTCCGGCATGGCCGAACGGCGTATGGCCAAGATCATGGGAGAGCGCGATGGCTTCTGCAAGATCTTCGTTGAGGTGCATCGCGCGCGCCAGGGTGCGGGCGATCTGCGCCACCTCGATGCTGTGCGTAAGGCGGGTGCGGAAGAGGTCTCCCTCGTGATTGACGAAAACCTGGGTCTTGTACTCCAGGCGGCGGAAGGCGGTGGAATGGACGACACGATCCCGATCGCGCTGGTATTCGCTGCGTGCGCTTGGCGCCCGCTCCGGGTGTTGCCTGCCACGGGAATTGGACTCGCTGACGGCATGGGGCGCCAGTTCAGCCATGGCAGCACGCTTCGATGGCGGCACGCATATCATTCGCTCCGATTTCAGTACAGACGACACCTTCGCCGATCCCTTTGAGCAGCACCAAGCGCATCTTTCCCGCAGTGACTTTTTTGTCGAGGGCCATCAGATCCAGGTATCGGTCTGCACCCAGCGCAGGCCCCTGCGTTGGTAAACCTGCCTGCTGCAGCAGGGCAGTGGTTCTGACGCAGTCTGCGCTAGAGAGCCATCCCAGCCTGCGGGACAGCTCAGCCGCCATGACGGTGCCAGCCGCGACGGCCTCGCCATGCAGCCAGTCGCCGAAACCCAACCCTGCCTCGATGGCATGGCCGAACGTGTGGCCGAGATTGAGCAGGGCGCGAACACCCGCTTCCCTTTCATCTTCCGCCACGATCTGGGCCTTGTTGATGCAGGAACGCTCGATGGCGTATGTCAGCGCTCCGGTTTCCCGCGCCAGCAACTTATCCATGTTCGACTCGATCCAATCGAAAAAGGACGCATCGCGAACCAGGCCGTACTTGATGACTTCGGCCAGGCCTGCGTGCAATTCCCGGTCGGGCAATGTCTTAAGGGTATCCGTGTCGGCCAGTACCAGACGCGGCTGATGGAAAGCCCCGATCATGTTCTTGCCGAGCGGATGGTTGATGCCGGTCTTGCCACCCACCGAGGAGTCGACTTGCGCCAGCAGCGTAGTCGGTAACTGTATGAAGGGCACGCCGCGCTGGTAAGTGGCGGCGGCAAAGCCGGCAAGATCGCCGACGACGCCGCCGCCCAGCGCGATGACAGTCGTCGCGCGCTCGCAGCGGTTGTTCAGGAGCCCGTCGTAAATGCGGTTCAGCGTTTGCCAGTCCTTGTGCAACTCTCCGTCGGGCAGAATGATCTCGGTGATCCGTACGCCCTGGTCGCGCAACGCGCTGGAAATGCCGGCCAAGTAAAGAGGGGCTACGGTTTCATTGCTGACGACCGCAACCAGCGGTGCCTTCAAATGCGCCTGAATGACATCCGTCCTGGCCAGCAGGCCGGCGCCGATGTGTATGGGATAGCTTCGCGCATCCAGATCAACGGTTAAAGATCGCATTTTTTTCGGATTTCCAGCTCGAGTAGTCGCGCAACCGCCAGCGGCGCACGTCGCCCCCCCTCGAATATGATATCAGCCACGACGCGATAGAGCGGATCGCGCGTGGCATAAAGCTCGCGGAGTTTGCCGAGGGGGTCGGCCACCTGCAACAAGGGGCGGTTGCGGTCATGCCGCGTGCGGGCGTATAACTCCTCGGGCGGCGCGCACAAGTAAACCACCAGGCCGGTATCAGACAGGCATTTTCTGTTCCCGGAATCGAGCACAGCACCGCCGCCGGTGGCCAGGACTAACCCTTCTTCAGCAGCCAGTTCCTGCAGCACCTGGGATTCCCGCCGGCGAAAGCCCGGTTCGCCCTCGATTTCGAAGATCAGGGGTATGCGAACGCCTGTACGCGCTTCGATTTCGTGGTCGCAATCGACGAAGCGTTTCTGCAAGCGCCGCGCCAGCTGCCGGCCGATCGTCGATTTGCCCGCACCCATCAGGCCAATCAGGTAGATGTTGTTGCAGCTTTTCACGAGGGGATTTTATCAGGCGTACAGTACGCCGAAAAAAAGAAGGGCCGGCTTAGCCGGCCCTTCATACCCTGCAGCGAGCTCAGCGCATGCTGAGCGATTCACTGATGATCTTGGGTGTAATGAAGACCAACAACTCGGTTTTGTTGTCTTTCTTTTCGTTGGTTTTGAAAAGGAACCCAACATACGGCAGATCACCAAGAACGGGCACTCTACTGGTGATAGTGCTCTCATCCTGAGTATAAATACCACCTATGACAACCGTTCCGCCATTTTCGACCAGCACTTCCGTCTTGACATGCTTGGTATCGATCGCCACTCCGGCACCTGTTGCAATTTTGGTATTTGGTGAATCTTTGTTGACATCGACTGTCAAGTTGACCCGGCCATCCGGAGTGATTTGCGGCTTGACCTTGAGTGCCAGGTTCGCCTTGCGGAAAGAGACACTGGTGGCGCCGGAACTGGTTGCCTGCTGATAGGGAATTTCAACACCCTGTTCGATGAGTGCTTCCACCTGGTCTGCCGTGACGACGCGCGGGCTGGAAATGATCTTGCCCTTGCCGTCTGCTTCCAGTGCGCTAATCTCAAGATTCAGGAAGCGTGTCGCTGCACTGTTGAACAAAACAAGGGAGAACTGGCCGGCCTGTTTGCCTGCAATGGCAGTTGCCGGCAGATTGACCGAGGAAGCGTCCGTAATGAAGTCCGGAGTCGTACTGGTCTGACCGGTATGAAAGCCCGTGTCCGCCAAGCCACCTCCAACACCGTAGCGGATGCCGCTCCCGCCGATCGTCTTGCGGCCAACAAGGGGATTGTCGTGAAAGCCGAAACGGACACCCACGTTCTTGGTGAAATTATCTTCCGCCTCGACAATCCGCGCTTCGATCATCACCTGGCGTGCAGGCAGATCGATTTCTGATATCAGCCTGCGGACATCCTCGAGACGGGAGGGCACATCTGTAACAAAGAGCTTGTTCGTACGCTCATCGACAATTACCGTACCACGCTTGGACAGGGCAGTTTGATCCTTGTTCTTGAGGAAATCAAAGACTGTCTTGGCCTTGTGGTAGTTCAGTTGAAACGTTTCGGTACGAACCGGCTCCAGATCCGTAATCTGCTGGCGTGACTCTAGCTGTAGTTTTTCCTTGGCAGCCAGCTCGTCGCGCGGGGCGATCCAGATGACGTTGCCGTTCTTGCGCATATCCAGGCCCTTGGCCTGCAAAATGATGTCGAGGGCTTGATCCCAGGGTACATCCTTGAGGCGCAACGTCAGGCTGCCGCCGACGGTATCGCTGGTAATGATATTGAAGTCCGTGAAGTCGGCAATGACCTGCAGGACGGCGCGAACGTCGATGTTCTGGAAGTTCAGGGAGAGCTTCTCGCCCTGGTAGCCGCGGCGGCTACCCTGCACGAGCTTATTCGGATCCTCAACCAGTTGCTTCACCTCGACAACAAATTGATTGTCGCTCTGATAGGCGTTATGTTCCCACAACCCCTTGGGTGAGATCACCATGCGAATATTGTCGCCTTGAGACTGCGTGTTCACCGTGGTAATGGGCGTCGCAAAATCCGTTACATCCAGGCGGCGGCGCAATGTGTCCGGCAAGGAAGTTTTCATGAATTCGACCACCAAATTGGGGCCCTGTTGGCGGATATCGATCCCCACATTGTTTTCGGATAGATCGACGACGATGCGGCCTTCACCATTTTTTCCGCGACGGAAATTGATGTCCCGGATGCTGGCCATAGCCGCCGACGGCCTGGCTTCCGCAAAGCGTTGCGCGCCTGCGTTCTCGGCCTTTGTGGCGGCGCCGGCAGTCTCACCGCTGACGGTAATGAATAAATCATTTCCCTCGATGCGTGCTGCCGCTTGGCGAACCTGTTTCAGGTTCAGCACGACACGGGTCCGATCACCCACCTGGACCAGATTGATGCTGCGCACGTCCCCTTCGTTCAGGGTCTGCGCATTCCGGCCAAGCTCATTCGTGACACCGGGGAAATCGAACGCAATGCGCGGCGGTTTGGCCACGCTGAAACTGGCCGGCACTGCCGCCAAGGGCTGACGGGTCGTCAATTTCAGGACGACGTCGCTGCCCTGCTGGCTCACGCCCAGTGCCTCAATGGCGTTCTGCGCCCATGCCGGCTGAATCAGCAGCAAGCTCAAGGGTAGAAAAAACCGCCGGATAATCGTTTTCATGGTATTCATTTCCTGCCCTCCTGCTGCTTTTCCTGCAACTGCAATGTGCTTGTGCGCTCAGAGTAGTCCCCCAGCGAATCAGGAACCAGCTCTTTCAGTTGTACCTCGGTCTCGCTGATATCGGTAATGATTCCGAAGTTTTGTCCCATGTAGTTCCCGATCTTTACCTGATGCAAATTCTTGTCAGCCTGAATCAGGGCATGCACCATCTTGCCCATCTTCAGCGTACCCACCATCTTCAGGGATTCCAGCGGATAGGCTTCAAGCGGCTCTTTCCGCCGGTCGAGGTCGGGCTTGATGCCCCCGCCGCCCGCCTTCCGTTCCGGCTCGATCTTGGAGACATTGTATGGATCGACCAAATCGCCGGCCTCATATGCTACTGGAGGAAAGCTCTTGAGTCCGGGCAAGGGCGGTATTTTGCCTTTGAAGTCCTTGGTTGAATCCTTCATCCATTGGCGCAGATCCTGGTGATCTTCGCCGCCGCATGCCGTCATCAAGCCAAGACAGACCAGGATGATGGCTGCGCGCTTCATTTCCTGGCTCCCTTGGCTTTGTTCTGGGCCGTCTTCGCCCTGCGCTGCGCGGCCAGTTCCTCTTCATCAAGATAGCGATACGTCATCGCCGTGGCGTCCATCTTGAGCAGCCCGCCCTTGTCAGGGACGACGGCAATATTGGTCAGAGACACGATGCGCGACAGTTTCGCAATGTCCGCTGAAAAAGCGCCGAGGTCGTGATATGTGCCCGTAATCTTCAGAGCAATTGGCAACTCGGCATAGAAATCCCGGGTCGTCTCTTTGCCGGGCTTGAACAACTCGAACTGCAGTCCTCGTCCCAGCCCCGCCTGGTTGATGTCAATCAGCAGGGCCTCCATCTCGGCCTTGTTCGGCAGTTGTTTGAGCAGCGCACCGAAGGACTTGTCGATATCGGCCAACTGCTTGCGGTACTCATCGAGATTCACGGCCTGCTTCTTTTTATCCAGATACTCGTCCTTGTACTTGGCTTCCTGCTGGTGCTTGGTCTCCAACTCCTCGAGTTGCGCATTCCAGTCGAACCACCAGCCGCCGACAAGCAGGGCCACGAACAGTCCGAACAGTACCGCCACCCGCGGCAGCATTGGCCACGCGCCGATATCCTTCGGATCAAGGGATTTGAAGTCTTCGGCGAGCGCGCGGAAATCGATACTGGGGATCGCCGGCATTTTGGGCATGTTGGGCTTCTTCATGCTTTCTTATCCTGCGTCGAAGGCCGCTTTCCGGGTGCTTGTAGCTTATCAGCCGCCTCGGCTGCCGCCCTGGTAATGAAAACGTTCAGATTGAATTCCGCATAGCGCCGGTTGCCCACAGTCACCGCCTTGATTTCGACGAGATCGGGCCGCTCTAGCAGCGGCGATGCCTCGAGATTGCGCATCAGATTCGATACTCTGGCATTCGACTGCGCAACTCCGATAATGCCGATTTTGTTTCCAGCTTGCTTGATCGATTTCAGATAGATGCCGGAAGGCACCTGGCGTGCAAGTTCGTTGAACAGCCGCACGGTTTCGGCACGACTGCCCTGCAGGGACTCGATCACGCCTTTCCTGGCCAACATCGCGCTGGTCTGTTCCTTCAAGCGCTTGATCTCGTCGATTTCCTTGTCCAGGGCCGCAATCTCTTTCTTGAGGAACTCGTTCTTGTGTTCCTGTTGGCTGATGTAGCCGGCGATCACGCCATGCACCATCACGATAATGAGAATGGCGAGGACGGCAATCAGGCCGGACAGCGCGAAGAACTGCTGGCGCTGGGCTTTGCGCTTTTCCTCGCGGTGGGGCAGTAGATTGATGCGGATCACTGGTCGAACCTCCGCAACGCAAGGCCACAGGCAACAAGTAGCGAGGGGGCGTCTGTCGCAAGATTTTTCGGACGAATGCGCTGGGACAGTGCCATGTTGGCAAAGGGATTGGCGACAACCGTGCTGATCTGCGTGCGCTCCGACACGGCTTCATCCACGCCGGGAATCACGGCGCAGCCACCGGCCAAAACGATATGATCGACCTGATTGAACTGGGTTGAAGTAAAGAAGAACTGCAAGGCTCGCGAAACTTCCAGCGCAAGGTTGTCCAGGAAAGGCCGCAACAGATCCGATTCGAAATTCTCGGGCAGGTTGCCTGTCCGCTTGGCGGTTTCGGCCTCTTCCTGGCTCATGCCGTACTGGCGCACGATGTCCTGCGTCAGCTGACTACCACCGAATGCCTGCTCACGCGCATAGACGGGCTGGTCATTGCGCAGGATGGTGACGTTCATGACATTCGCGCCGATGTCGACCAGTGCGAGGGTCTGGTTCTGACCGCCATCGGGGAACTGACTTTCGACCAGTTCGAATGCCGCCTGCGCAGCATAAGACTCGACATCCATTACCAAGGGCTTCAAGCCTGCCGCCTCGGCCACAGCGACCCGGTCCTCAACCTTTTCCTTGCGCGAAGCAGCGATCAATACCTCCACGTCCTCGGGGCTGCTCGGCGCCGGGCCGACCACCTGGAAATCCAGATTCACTTCGTCAAGTGCGAAAGGGATGTACTGGTTGGCCTCCGACTCGACCTGGAATTCAAGTTCGCGATCGCGCTGCCCCGCCGGCACAATAATTTTCTTAGTAATAACGGCAGCGGCCGGTAGCGCCATGGCAACATATTTGGTCGAGGTCCCCATGCGCTTCCAGGCACGCTTGACCGCCTCTGCCACCGTCTCGAGGTTGGTGATGTTGCCATCCACCACTGCATCGCGTGGCAGGGTCTCGATCGCGTAGCGTTCGATCCTGTAGCTCCCTTTTGCCGCCTCCGCCAGTTCGACCATCTTCACGGACGAGGAACTGATATCGAGTCCCAATAGCGGACGCGCCTTCGGGTTGAATATTGAGAGATCTATCTGCAAGGAAAATCCTTTTGAATTCTCGTTAGTTAGGCGCATTACAGATAATTTACATTAAATCCTAGCAACAACTATGGTTTATGTAAAGTGTTTTTTCCTTTCTGGTGTCGCTTTCCCCCGACACTACGCGACCGCTCTCTCAGCACAGCAACAACCATTTGATTATATTATCTAATAATTAGATTAAATAGCATTGAAAAGCGCCTGGGTTCACTCTGGGCCGTCACGCATGGGCGGGTGGGGCATATAATTGCGCGCTTCCGATATGCATTGAGTACATCCTTGCCCACCGTACTGCGCTGGATAGCCTATCCCATTCTGATCCTGGCTGGCCTTGCCCTCATGGGCATTGCCTTGCTGGCCATCATCGTCATCCTGGCCTATCCCCAACTGCCCTCGATCGAAGTGCTGACCGACTACCGGCCGAAAATTCCCCTGCGCGTTTATACCGCCGATGGTTATTTGATCGGCGAATTCGGCGAAGAGCGGCGTGCGCTCGTAAGCATCGAAGACGTACCGCAGGTCATGAAACAGGCCATTCTGGCGGCCGAGGACGAACGCTTCTATCAACACCCCGGCGTAGACACGCTGGGCGTGCTACGCGCCGCCTATGCGAATTTCACCAGCGGCGGCAAACGGCAGGGTGCCAGCACCATCACCATGCAGGTGGCCCGCAACTTCTTCCTCTCGAGAGAGAAGACGCTGTCGCGCAAGGTGTATGAAGCACTGCTCGCCTTCAAGATCGAAAACAACCTGTCCAAGGACGATATCCTCGACATCTACATCAATCAGATCTATCTCGGGCAGCGCGCCTACGGCTTTGCCGCCGCGGCGCAAATCTATTTCGGCAAGCCGCTGAAAAACATCAGCCTGGCGGAAGCCGCCATGCTGGCCGGCCTGCCAAAGGCTCCCTCCAGCTTCAATCCCGTCGCCAACCCCAAGCGCGCCAAGCTGCGCCAACTCTATGTCCTGCGTCGTATGCATGAACTGGGTTTCATCAACAACGCGCAACTGGCGGAGGCACAGTTACTGGATCTACGCATCAAGCGCGACGCCAACGAATTCGCGGTACGAGCCGACTACGTTGCTGAAATGGCACGACAGATGGCTTTCGAGAGTTTCCATGAAGAGACCTACACGCGAGGACTGCGCGTCATCACCACCATTCTCAAGGCGGACCAGGAAGCGGCCTACGCCAGTCTGAGGCGAGGCGTGCTCGATTACGACAAGCGCCATGGTTATCGGGGCGCCAAGGGCTACGCGGACCTCGGCACGCCAGGCAGCGCTTCGGACGAAACCCTGGAAGAGGCACTGCAGGATGAACCCGATTCTGACGACATCTATGCCGCAGTGATTCTTGAAGCCGACTCGAAGCTGGTAAAGGTCTATCGGCGCGGCGGCGAAATCGTGCAGGTATCTGGCGACGGCTTGAAGTTCGCCCAGCGCATGCTGGATGAAAAGGCGCCCGCCAACAAGCGCCTGCGCCGGGGCGCACTTGTGTATGTGCACAAGGACGACAAGGGAAACTGGCAGATTCTGCAACTGCCGGAGGTCGAGGCCGCCTTCGTCGCTGCCAGCCCGGTGGATGGTGCCATCCGCGCCCTGGTGGGCGGATTCGACTTCAATCGCAACAAATTTAACCATGTCACCCAGGCCTGGCGCCAGCCGGGCTCCAGCTTCAAGCCTTTCATCTATTCCGCCGCGCTCGAAAAAGGCTTTACGCCGGCCAGCGTCATCCAGGACGAACCACTGATCGTGTCCGCCGCCGAGACCGGCAGCCAGGCGTGGGAACCGAGAAATTACGACGGGAAATACGAAGGATCGATGCCCATGCGCACGGCGCTGGCGAAATCGAAGAACCTGGTTTCCATCCGCATCCTCAAGTCGATCGGCACACAATACGCGCAGGACTACATCACCCGTTTCGGTTTCGATGCCGACAAGCACCCGCCCTACCTCACCATGGCGTTGGGTGCGGGCAGCGTCACCCCCTGGCAGCAACTGACCGGCTATGCCGTGTTCGCCAACGGCGGCTACCGCATCCAGCCCTACATCGTGAAGCAGATCCTCGACGACAAGGGCAATGTGCTGGCCGAAGCCCAGCCCGTCGCAGCCGGCAACGAAAGCCTGCGTGCCATCGATCCGCGCAATGCCTACTTGATGGACAGCATGCTGCACGACGTCGTGCGTCGAGGCACAGCGACGCGCGCGCTCCAGCTCAAGCGCGGAGATCTGGCTGGCAAGACCGGCACCACCAACGATTTCATCGATGCCTGGTTCTGCGGCTACCAGCCCACCCTGGTCGGTATCGCCTGGATTGGCTTCGACCAGCCAAAGAAGCTCGGCAACGGCGAGACGGGCAGCTCCGCCGCTCTGCCGATCTGGATCGGCTATATGGGAAAAGCCCTGAAAGACGTGCCTGAATCCTTCATGGCCATACCCGAAGGATTAGTGACGATCAAGACTCCGGCAGAAGGCCCGGGCGACGCGGGCAGCAAAGCGACGGAATTGATCTACAAGGAAAACCTGCCACCGCCGCCACCGCCTGAAGGCAGCGAACCAGAATCGCCGCTGAAAATGTTCTTTCCCGCACCCAACCTGTCGGGCTGATTGTGCTCCCGCCATAGCCGGGTAAACATCACGCAAGCGCGATGCGCTCGCCAGCCTGCTCCGACGCCAGGCGTTCAAGGACGGTGAAGAGTTCCACGCCGTCGCGGGTGCCAATCCAGCGTCCGTTCTCGTGGCGGAAATGGAAGCCGCCAGCGCGGGCCGCCACCCAGATCTCGCGCGCAGCGGCATGACGGTTGATGATGATCTTACTGCCGTCGCCGAACTCCAGTTCTAGCACGCCGCCGGCCTGCAGTTCGTAATCAATGCCCACGGTGCAGGCGTCCAGCGCCTGCTCGATCCTCGCCAGAGTTGCCCCGGCCAGAGTATTGAACTCCGTTTCTTCCATCACAGTCCTTCTGCTAACATCACGGTTTTTGCCGACAACATGCGCACCTTAGGCAACTTAGCAACTCTCATCGCGCTCTTCCTGCTGGGAGCCTGCGGCACGAAGACCTCCCTCGTGCTGCCGCCCCCGCCGGCATCGTCCGCACCGGCTGCGACCGTGCCCGCCGCCGATGATAGCAAACCCGGCGTCACTCCACCCGTGCGATGAATTCCTTCGTCTACCGTAACGGCATCCTCTATGCCGAGGGGGTGCCCTTGCCGCAGATCGCCGCCGACCACGGCACGCCCTGCTACGTCTACTCCCGCACCGCGCTGCTGTCGCGCTTCGCGGCGTTCCGCCAGGCGCTGACTGGACGGGACGCGCTGATCTGCTATGCCGTCAAGGCCAACTCGAACCTCGCCGTCCTCAACCAGTTCGCGCGCGTCGGCGCCGGCTTCGACATCGTTTCCGGCGGCGAACTGGCGCGCGTCCTCGCCGCCGGCGGCGATCCGGCCAAGATCGTTTTCTCGGGCGTCGGCAAGACGGCTGAAGAAATGCGCCAGGCCCTAGCAGCGGGCGTTTTCTGTTTCAACATCGAATCTGCAGCGGAGCTCGAACGGCTCAATGGCCTGGCCGGCGAGTGCGACAAGAAAGCGCCCATCGCCATCCGCGTAAACCCCGACGTCGACCCGAAAACGCACCCCTACATCTCCACCGGTCTGCGCAGCAACAAGTTCGGCGTCGCCTACAGCGAGGCGCTCGACCTGTATCGGCGCGCCCGCGAGCTGCCGCATGTCGACATCGCCGGCATTGCCTGCCACATCGGTTCGCAACTGCTCGACCCGGCGCCCGCCGCCGAGGCCGCCGGCAAGATTCTGGCCCTCGCCGATCAACTGGCTGCCGCAGGCATCCCCTTGCGTCATCTCGATTTCGGCGGCGGCATCGGCATCCGCTACCGCGACGAAACGCCGCCTGCTGTCGCCGACTACCTCGCGCCAATCCTGGCGCAGCTGGCGGGGCGCAAGGAAAAAATCCTCTTTGAACCCGGGCGTGCGCTGGTCGGCAATGCCGGCATCCTGCTCACCCGCATCGAATACCTGAAGCATGGCGAGGAAAAGAACTTCGCCATCGTCGATGCGGCCATGAACGACCTGATGCGGCCGGCGCTCTACGAGGCCTGGCACGACATCCTGCCAGTGCAACAGCGCGCCGCCACCGAAGTGGAATACGAGGTCGTCGGCCCGGTATGCGAGTCGGGCGACTTCCTCGGCCATGGCCGCCGCCTCGCGGTCGAAACAGGCGACCTGCTGGCCGTCCTCTCCGCGGGGGCCTACGGCATGGTCATGAGCTCCAACTACAACACCCGTCCGCGCGCCGCCGAGATCATCGTGGACGGCGCGCAGGCCTTCCTCGTCCGTCGCCGGGAAAGCGCCGAGCAACTCTTCGCCCTCGAAACGGTCATTGACTGATTGTCCTGAATTTCATGCAACCATGCACAAGATCATTCCGATCATTCTGATTGCCGCCACCCTCGCACTGGGCGCCTGCGAGCGCAAGGTCGAAGAAAAGAAATCCGCCGGTCGGCCGCCCACCCTGATCACCACCACGCAGGCCAGGGCCGGCACGCTGGAAGTCACCGAGGAAACGCTCGGTACGCTGGAGGCGCTAGTGGACCCGAAGATCGGCGCCGAAATCGCCGGCAAGGTTGTGAAGATCGCGGCCAGCGCCGGCAAGGCGGTGAGGAAAGGCGATCTCCTGGCGATCATCGACGATGCCGACGCCGCCCTCCAGCACCGCGCCGACGAAGCGGATCGCAAACGCGCCGAAGCCCTCCTGGCACAGCAGGAGCGCGTCTTTGAGCGGCAGCAGCAGCTGGTGCAGAAGGGCTTCATTTCGCAGAATGCCGCGGACGATTCACGCGCTCAACGTGACGCCCAGCGCGAACAGCTCGCCGCCGCCCGCGCCCGCGGCGAGCAGAGCCGGCGCAACCAGGGCAAGGCGCGCATCGTCGCCCCTTTCGGCGGCATGGTGGAAACGCAGATCGCCTCCGTCGGCGACTACGTCAAGGTCGGCGATCCGCTCCTGCAGCTGGTCTCCAGCCAGCGCTTGCGCGCCCACCTGCCCTTTCCCGAATCCGCCGCGCCCAGGCTGAAGAAGGGACAGGCCGTCATCCTCTCCTCCCCGCTGCTGCCGGGTAGTGAAATCAGGGGGACGGTCAGCGAGATCAAGCCGGGCGTATCGGAAACCGGGCGCGCACTCGACGTCCTCGTCGACATCGACAACACGGCCGGCCTGCGCCCGGGCGGCACGGTCAATGCTGCGGTCGTGGTGGACAAGCGCGAGGAAGCCATCCTGGTGCCGGAGCAGAGCGTCGTGCTCCGCCCCGCCGGCAAGATCGTCTATGTCATCGCGGACGGCAAGGCGATGCAGCGCATCGTCGAAGTCGGCGCGCGCCGCGACGGCCTGGTGGAGATCGTCAAGGGCCTGCCGGCCGGCACCGTCGTGGCCCTCGACGGCGCCGGGTTCCTTACGCAGGGCGCCACCGTGACCGTGCAGGAACGCGCCAAACCGGCGGCAGTGGACAAGTCCGCCGAAAGTCAGTCCCCGCAGGACGGCGCCGCGAAGGCGCAAACAAACGTCAAGGCTGAAACCGGCAAATGACCCTGCCCGAGCTTTCCATCAAACGCCACGTGCTGGCTTGGATGCTCAGCGGCGTGCTGGTGCTGTTCGGCCTTATCGCCTACCAACGCATCGGCATGGACCGCTTCCCCTACATCGAATTCCCGGTCATTTCGGTGACGACGACGGTGAAGGGCGCCAACCCAGACATCGTCGACGCCAGCGTCACCAACCTCGTCGAGTCCGCTGCCAACACCGTGCCGGGCATTGAGCACATCCAGTCCACCTCCTCGCCGGGCGTCTCGCAGGTCAACATCACCTTCGCCCTCGAGAAGAACGTCGACATCGCCTTCAACGAGGTGCAGGCCAAGCTCAACCAAGTGCTGCGCCGCCTGCCGAAGGACGCCGACCCGCCGGTGGTCGCCAAGGTCGAAACCAACACCCAGCCGGTCCTCTGGCTAGCCCTGCAGGGGGATCGCACCCAGCAGCAGCTCAACCAGTACGCGCTCAACGTCATCAAGAAGCGCCTGGAAACCATCGATGGCGTCGGCGAGGTGCGTCTCGGCGGGCGGCGCGACCGCACCATCCGCGTCAACCTGCTGCCGGCGCGCATGGCCGCGCACGGCATTACGGCACAGGACATCAACGAGGCCTTCGCCAGGGAGCATGTCCAGCTCGCCGGCGGCTACATCGTCGGCCAGGCCACCGAGGCGCTGGTCAAGCTCGACCTGGAGTTCCACCGCATCGACGATCTCGCCGGCATGATCATTGGCTACAAGGGCGGCTATCCGATCAGGCTGGTCGACGTGGCCGAGGTCGAGGACGGCCTCACCGATTTCCGTCAACTGGCCCGCTTCAACGGTGAAATCACCGTCGGCCTTGGCGTCGTCAAGGTCGCCAACACCAACACCGTAGCCATCGCCGAGGCAGTGCTGGCGCGGCTGGAAAATGAAATCCGTCCGCAGCTGCCGCCGGGCATGCGCATCACCGTCGTCTCCAACGACGCCGTCTTCATCCAGGAGATCATCAGCTCGCTGAAGGAGCACCTGCTCGAGGGCACGCTGCTCGCCGCCCTGGTGGTGTGGTTCTTCCTGCGCTCGCTGCGCTCCACCCTGATCATCGCCCTCGCCATCCCGGTCTCGCTGATGGGTGCCATTGCCGTCATTTATTTTTTCAACTACACGCTCAATTCCCTCACCATGCTGGCGCTGCTACTGTTGATCGGCGTGGTCGTCGATGATGCCATCGTGGTACTCGAAAACATCTTCCGCCACCGCGAAGAGGTCGATCCGGACCCGATCACCGCCGCCATCAACGGCAGCCGCGAAGTGGTCTTCGCCGTCATCGCCGCGACGCTGTCACTGGTCTCGATCTTCGCACCGGTGATCTTTCTTTCGGGCATCATCGGCCAGTTCTTCCGCTCCTTCGCCGTGGTCGTCACCTTCGGCGTACTGGTCTCGCTGTTCGTTTCCCTGACCCTGACGCCGATGCTGTGCTCGCGCTATCTCAAGGTCGAGAAGAACCACGGCCGGCTCTATCACCTGCTCGACGGCCTACTCGGCGGCATGGAGCGGCTGTATCGCCGCCTGCTCGGCCTGGCGCTCGCCCACCGCTGGACAGTCGTGCTGCTCACGCTGGGCGTCGTCGTCTCCAGCGTCTTTTTCTTCATCAACATCGGCAAAACCTTCACGCCCGATCAGGACGAAGGCCGTTTCCTCGTGCGCCTGCGGGCGCCACTCGGTTCCAGCATCGAGTACACCGACAGCCGCCTGCGCCTGGTCGAGGAGATCCTCTTCCCCCACAAGGAGATCGTCACCGAATTCTCGCTCGTCGGCTTCGGCTCGGCCGGCCAGGTCAACCAGGGCCTGGTCGTCGTGCGCATGGCGCCGCGCGGCGAGCGTACGGTGAGGCAGCAGGACCTGCTGCCGAAACTGCGCAAGGAACTGGCCGCTGTGCCGGGCGCCCTTGTCTTCGCCGCACCCTATCCGATTGTCGGTGGACAGCGCGGCGAGCCGCTGCAGTTCGTGCTGACCGGCGAAAACCTGCAGGAAGTCGGACGCCTGGCCGGTGAACTGCAGCAGCGGCTGGCGCAGGTCCCAGACATCGGCCGACTCGACACCGACCTGCAGCTCGACCTGCCGCAACTCGTCTTTCAGCCAGACCGCGCACGTATCGCCGCCGCCCAGCTCAACTCGCAGGATGTGGCGCTGGCTGTCAACATGCTCACTGGCGGCATCGACATCGCCAAGTTCAACGACGAACCGGGCGACGGCCAGCGCTACGACATCCGCGTTAAGGGCCGCGAGGGCGAGTTCACCCAACCATCTGACCTGTCGAAAATATATTTACGCTCGAAGGACGGCAAGCTGGTGCGCCTGGACAGCGTCGCCTCGTTCAGCGAGCGCCTTGGCCCGGCCGTCATCGCCCGCTTCGACCTGCAGTACGCGGCCACCTTCTACGCCTCGCCGACCATCCCTCTCGGTGAGGCCGTCGCCAAGCTGCACGAAGTCGCCGCCGACCTCCTGCCGGCCGGCTACCAGATCAAGCTCGTCGGTCAGGCGGAGGAGTTCGGTAAGACACAGAAATACATGACCTTTGCCTTCTCGCTGGCGCTGGTGCTGCTCTACATGGTGCTCGCCAGCCAGTTCAATTCCTTCCTGCAGCCGGCCATCATCATGCTGGCGCAGCCACTCGCCATCATCGGCGGCGTCGCTGCGCTGTGGCTCTTCGGCCAGACGCTCAACATCTATTCGATGATCGGCCTGGTGTTGCTGATCGGCCTGGTGGCGAAAAATTCCATCCTGCTGGTTGATCTCACCAACCAGCGTCGCGAAGGCGGCATGCGCGTGGACGCTGCCCTGAACGACGCCTGCCCGACGCGCATGCGGCCGGTGCTGATGACCTCGGCCACCGTCATCCTCGCCCTCTTCCCGGCCGCGCTCGGCCTCGGCGCTGGCGCCGAAACCAACCAGCCGCTGTCCATCGCCGTCATCGGCGGCATGATCTCCTCTACCCTGCTGACGCTGGTGGTGGTGCCGGCGGTGTACTCGTTGATCGAATCGCGGCGCGAACATCTGGCATAAAAGGGCGTAAAAAAGCGGCGCCATCGGCGCCGTTCTTACCAAGCGGCGGCCGTTCTTAGTGCTTCATGCCGGCGCCGTGACCCTTATCCATCTTGTCCATCTTGTCCATCGTGGCGGGCGTAGCCAGATCGCGCACCTCAGCCTTGATCTCCACGGTCTGCACCTTCTTGTCCTTGCCCTCGATCTTCAGGGTGATGGGCACCATGTCGCCCGGTTTCATCTGCTGCTTGAGGTCCATCAGCATGACGTGGTTGCCGCCCGGCTGCAGCAGCACCGCTTTGCCTGCTGGCAGATCCAGCTTCGGCAAGGCGCGCATCTTCATCACGCCGTCCTCTATCTTCATGGTGTGGATCTCGACCACGCCGGCGACCGGGCTGCTGGCCGAGAGCACCGTCGCTGCATCGCTGCTGGTGATCTGCATGAAGGCGCCAGTGGCCTTCTGCGCCGGCGTGGTGCCGCGCACCCAGGAATCCTTGACGGTCACATCGGCGAAGGCCGTGATGGAAAACGCCGCCAGGGCGAGGGTGGTAATCATCATTTTCATGTGCTGCCTCCTTGAGTAAAGGGTAATTTTACAGTGCTACTTCCCAGTTGGATCGGTAACGAAGCCGATGCGCACCAGGCCGGCCTTGGCCGCCAGGGACATGACCTGCGCGACGCGCTCGTAGCGCACGCCGCGGTCGGCGCGAATGTGCAGCTCCGGCTGTGGCGCCTGCATGGCTGCTGCGGAAAAATGCGAACCCAGTTCATCCAGCACCACCGGCGCGCCGTTCCAGTGCAACTCGCCGTTCTCGCCGATGCCGAGCTGGACATGCTCGGGCCGCGTGAGGTTTGGGTTGCTCGATGCCTTCGGCAGGTCGATCTTCACCGAGTGTGTGAGCAGCGGCGTCGTGACGATGAAGATCACCAGCAACACCAGCATCACATCCACCAACGGCACGACGTTGATATCCGCCATCGGCCCCTGCCGGGCCTGTTCGTTGAAACTCCCTATCGCCATCGCGGTTTCCCCTAGCGCTGGGCTGCGGTACGCACCCCAGGGGTGTGTCCTGTGGGGCGCACCGGGCGCACTTCGCCGGCGGCACCGTTGGCGGAACTGTTGGACTTCGTGCCGACGGTCATCAGCACATACAAATCATGGGCAAAGGCATCCAGTTTCGCCAGCCAGATGCGATTGCGCCGGTTGAAGGCATTGTAGGCGAGCACCGCCGGAATCGCCACCGCCAGACCGAGCGCTGTCATGATCAGCGCCTCGCCGACCGGGCCGGCCACCTTGTCCAGCGTCCCCTGACCGCTCATGCCGATCTGCACCAGGGCATGGTAGATGCCCCACACCGTGCCGAACAGCCCGATATAGGGCGACGCCGAGCCGGCCGAGGCCATCAGCGTCAGGCCCTGCTCGACGCGCGCCGCCTCCTGGTCGATGCCGTTGCGCAGCACGCGCGTGAGAAACTCCCCCGGCCCGCCGGCGGCAGCCAGCCGCTGCAGGCCCGGCTGGTCGCCGTCCCCGGTCGCGCCGAGTGCCTGCTGCGCCAGTTCGGCGAAGGCGCTGTCGAGCGGCCGTTGCGCCAGCATGGCGCTGACATCCTGCAGAGAGCCTGCGGCCCAGAACTGCCGCAGGAAGGACGCCGCGCGGCGTCCGGCCAGCAGGTTCGCCAGCCCCTTGGTCAGGATCAGGTACCAGCTTGCCACCGAAAGCGCGAGCAGCAGGGACAGCACGATGCGGCCGACACCGTCGGTCTGCGAAAGGAAATGGGCGAAGCCGAGGCTTTCGTTCATGGGAGCGTCCTCAATGAAAAGTCAGTCTGTGTGACACGGCGCGGCACCTTACTGGAGCACGAACTTGAACGGCTGCAGGGCCACGGCGCGCACCGGCTGGCCGTCGCGCCGCGCCGGATTGCAGCGCCAGGTCTTCACGGCGGCCAGCGCCGCCTCGTCGAGACGGGGGAAGCCGCTCGCCGTCGCCACGCGGGCCGAGCCGACATTGCCTTGCTCGTCGAGTTCCACGCGTAGCAGTACCTTGCCTTCCTCACCGAGACGGCGCGACAGCGGGGGATAAGCCGGCGCGCTGCGCTCAGGGCAGGACACGGAAAGCTCCGCACTCAATGTCACCGGCCCGGCCAGCCTGGGCGGTGGCGCCTCGATTACCGGCGCCGGCGGTGGCGGCGGCGCCACCGGCTCGGTTGGCGAAGAAACCGGCGCCGCGGACACCAGTTGCTGCGGCTGCGGTTTTATCACCCGTTTCGGCTTCTCAGGTGGAGTCGGCTTCGGCGCTTCCTTCGGCTGGGGCAGCTGCGGTGGAGTGATGGTTTCGACGAACAGCGTCACCACCTCGTCCGGCATCACCAGGATGCGATGGCTCCACAGGCCGTAAATCAAGGCGCCGTGGGCCGCCAGGACAATCAGCAGTCCCGGCAAGGCTGGTCCATTGTGCAATCCGTTGATCACGCTTGTCTCGCGCGCAGGAGGACATGAATCCTGGCATGATCTGCATTGCGAGGGACGGCATTGAGCCATTTCCGCTTCCACCAGCGAACCAGCCCGGTGGCGACCAGGATCAAGGCCAGGAGCGCAAACAGGTCGTTAACCCATTTCCACTGCGGGTGAATGAGCACCCCGCTGTGCAATCTCGAAATCACGTAGAACCAGGGCACGCCGTCGTCCTTGGGAAGCAACAGTTTCGCTTGCGTTGTTTCGATCTCGCTTACCCTGAAATCAGTGATGTAAATATCCCGGCCATGTCGCCACGCAAGCTTTCCTTCCCCCCAAGGCATAACCTCGGCCGGCAAATGCCTGCCCACCCAGGCTTCGAAGCGATGAACTTTCATCCAGTCATCGCCGCCCTGCCTCATATAGACCGGGGCAGCCATGCCGTTTGGAACGAACACGCCGTCGCCAATGCGTATCACCTTCCTCGCCGCATCCATTTCGACTCCGCTCACGGCCTCCAGCACCCAGGTACGGCCGGAATCCATCGATGTAAACAAGCCCAGTCGGGTTCCAACGGAAATCATATTCGGTTCATTGGGATAGGTTGCAGCGCCTTCGATCCACCCATCCCAACTGGATGGGGAATACGCGGGCATCTGCCACTCACGGCTGACCTTCACAGCCTTCGCCCAAGGACTCAGATCGGCGAAATGGCCATAGTAGATTCCGGAAATCGACAAATAGAGTATCGGCAAAGCCGCACAAATGCCGATAGTCGAGCTATGGCTGTTGACCAGCCAGGCAAGTGTGCGGCGGCCACCGTCCGGAACGCGGCGATTACGTTTCCAGCATCGGACGGTCAACCAATAGAGCAACCCGGAAATCGCCAGAACCAGCCATGCGAGGCCAGCAAAATCGTTGATCAGCCCGGAAACGAACTGGCTCAGCAGTCCTTTCCCGGTATGCAGGTCGAGCAACCACCGGGACAGGGATATCTCGTCGGGCATCATGTCGGATGATGGAGGAGTCAGTTCCAGCCATTGCGGGGCGTTTGCCCCTGTCGTGGGCAGCCGGAAAATCCTGCTTCGTTCGTGCACGCCCAGCAATTCCCCTGGAAGGCCGCTGTGTGCCAGCGACGTCACCCTCATACCGGGCAGGGCAAAGGGACGCAGCGTGCGGCCATTGTCCAGAGACAACCAGACTCCGTCATCGCTGCCGACCCAAAGTCGCTTCCAGCCCAGTTCCGGGTCTGCCTCGATCGAGAAGACCTGCGGCTGACGCGCCCCATAGCCCTCGAAGAGCGGGCGCTGCCAGTTTTTCCCGCCGTCCTCGGTGCGCCACAGGCCGCGCGGGCTGCCTGCCAGCCGATGTGACGTGTTTTCAGGATTGGCACGAATGATGCGCGCTACGGCGTTGTCGGCAGTCTTCACCAACCGCTCGGGAAGCCAGCCGGCGTCGACTTTCGCCTGCCACATCCAGCGCCAGTCGCGATGGTCCAGCAGAAAACCGGTCGTCCCCAGCACCGCAAGCCACAGCGCGGCAAGCAGGCCGGCCCACTTATGAAGATTTCTGGCGGTCAGCTTCATCAAACCACCACTGCCTGATGGCAAAGCGGACTTTTGTTCAATAGGTGAGCGCCAGTTCCATCAAATACGTCCGGCCCGGCTGCAGGTAGTACTGATAGTAATCGCGATCCAGGAGGTTGCTGATCGAGAAACTGGCCTTCATTTGCTTGGAGACGTCGTAACCGACCTTGACGTCGGCATTCCAGTATTTGTCGTAGCTCGTCAGTACGCCATCTACGACATCCCGGTTCTGCGAGTTGCCGAACACGTGGCCGACATATCGCGCGACGAAGCTCCCCGACCACGGCCCGCGCCGCCCGTCGAGGCTCAGGCTGAACATGTTTTTCGGCACTTCGGTCAGCCGCTTGCCGACGGTCAACTGCTCGGCGTCGTTCTTGAGGATTTCCGTATCAAGGTAGGAGTAGGTGGCGTTGAGGTTCAACCAGCCGGTAACCCTCCACAGCGAAGAAAGCTCCACCCCCTTGATCCGCACCTCCCCTGCATTAATCCGTTGCCTAAGGGTCGGGGAAATGGTTTTGAGATAAATGAGATCCTTGACCGTATTCTGGAAGTAGGCCGCCTTGGCATTCCATGAATTGAAGTTGACATCGCCCCCGATCTCCCACGAGCGCGCCCTTTCCGGCCGAAGATTCGGATCGGCTTCGGTGGTGATGCCTACCGAAAGCGATTTTGCATAGAGCTCGGAATTCCCCGGCGCCCGGAATGCGGTACCCGCCGAACCACGCAACGTCACCCTGGGCGTGAGCTTGTGCACGAAGGAAATTTTGGGACTGAAAGCGCTGTCACTGCGCTCCGGGTATGCCGTATCGAATGCCGTGCCCGCGAATTGGGCGGCCCTGCCCTTGGTCGTCCAATGATCGTACCGTCCCCCGAGGTAAAGCGTTAAGTCGTCACGCAGCATCAACTCATCTTGCACATACAGCGAATGCGTTACGCTGCGGCCGCTAGACTGGCTGTTGACCGTCGTCTTGCTGTCCGGCTCCCTCCAGTTGGACAGCGCATATACGGCACGGTCCATCGTGGTCCTGTCCACTCCGAGTCCAACGATAAAGAACTGGTTTGTGCCGACCGGAAAGCTGAGCTGTGCGGATCCTTCCACAAGGTCGTTCGGCAAGGTTGTGAACGTTCCCGTGCCGCTGGAATATGTGGCTGCAGTACCCGCAGAGTCATACCAGTAGCCGCGATCCGCATAGTTCAGGTTCACCTTCAGCAGATAATCATCTCCCAACCTGCCTTCGTATCCGGCGAAATACCGCTTCAGGGTTTCCGCTCCTGGAGTCGCGGACATGAAATTGCTTTCCGTCAAGCTTATTCTCCTGCCGTCAATCAACAAATTGCCGTTCGCCACAACGGGAGCTCCAGCAGCATTGCGGAGATAGGTATGAAAAGGCGAGTACCCGATATTTGTCTCGCCATAATCGATGCCTGCATGAATCTTCGAGGCGGGACTCAGGTCGAAATAGAATTTCGCCGTGGCATTCGTCTCGGTAAAGGGCCGCCTGCCCTTGTCGCCGAGCAGGTAGGCGGTCGCGCCCTGATTGGTGGTGGTACGTTCCCATCCGGTCACTGGCAATACGCCACCCGCCGTGGGCGCCCTGACGACGAAATCATAGATGTAGCCGCCGTTGTCCCTGTGGCCGAACCCCAACACCACGCCCAGTCCGTTCTCGAACTTGTTCCGATAGCCGGCCACGATGGACTTGTCATCGACTCCGCCCCATCCATACCCGCCTTTGAGCTTGATCTCCTCTTTATCCGGGGACTTGGTGATGACGTGGATAACCCCGCCAAGGGCGTTGCTGCCATAAAGCGAAGAGAAGGTTCCCGGCACGACCTCGATCCGTTCGACATCGCCCATGAATATCGAAGACCAGTTCACCTTCCCCGAATAGCCGTTGTTCACCGTCTGGCCATCGACGAGAACCAGGGTCTGGTTTGTCGTCATGCCGCGCAGCGACGTTTCGCTCATTCCCGTGCCCGGAGCGTTGTTGCCAAACGTGCCGCCACGGAGATAAAGGCTGGGAACCTGATTCAGCGCATCACCGATGCGGGCAATGTTTTTCTTCTCCATGTCCGAGGCAGTCACAACCGTAACGCTGGCAGGCGCCTCAGACACCGCCATTTCCCGCTTGGTTGCGGTCACGACGACGTCGGAGAACGTTACACCCCCATGCTGCTCATCTGCCTGCACGCCTCCGGCCATGCCGGCGCACAGACCGGCGATCAACGCCCCCCACTTTTTATTATTCATTTTCAGCTACGCTCCAGTGACTTCATGTGAAGAAAGGCAGAGAGTGTGACCAACTTTAGCTATCGCGAATTGCGACATATCGTCGCGCGCGACAAGATGCCGCATCCCATTGCACCCTTCATGTATAAAACGTATGGGCGAAAAAAAGCCACCCGCAGGCGGCTTTTTTCGGTTTAAGAAATCACTCAGTGCTTGTGACCGTGGTCCATCGTCGCCGGCGCGGCGAGGTCGCGCACCTCGGCCTTGATCTCCACGGTCTGCACCTTCTTGTCCTTGCCCTCGACCTTCAGCGTGATCGGCACGACATCGCCCTTCTTCATCTGCTGCTTGAGGTCCATCAGCATGACGTGGTTGCCGCCGGGGGCGAGCTTGACGCCCTTGCCGGCGGGCAGGTCGAGTTTCGGGATGGCACGCATCTTCATCACACCATCCTCCATCCTCATGGTGTGGATCTCGACCACGCCAGCGACCGGGCTGCTGGCCGAGAGCAGCGTCGCGGCGTCGCTGCTGGTGATTTCCATGAAGGCACCGGTGGCCTTCTGCGCCTGGGTGGTGCCGCGCACCCAAGAATCCTTGACCGTCACATCGGCCTGCGCCATCGCGCCAAAGAGCATGAGGAAGAGGGCTAGTGTCGTCTTGCGCATTTTCGTTGCCTCCAGAATTTAAGCCAATTTCACAGGGTCGACTCTACGCCGGTTGCCATTGCGCGTCCGTCCGCCGGCCTGCGGCAAATTGCCGCACGGCACGGGGGCGCCATCGGCTAGAATCGGCCGCGGAAGACCGAATCGATGAGCCCTGCCGCCACCCCACACGAGAAGGGCGCCGACCACCTGCGGCGCCTGCTGCTGATGCGCTGGTTCGCCGTCGCCGGGCAGCTTTCCCTCATCGCGGCGGCACGGCCCCTGCTCGACATCGAATTGCCGCTGGCGCCGATGCTGGCCATCGTGGCCCTGCTCACCGGATTCAACCTCACTACGCAGCAGCGCCTGGCGCGGGGCGGGGCCGTCGCCGACAGCGAACTGTTCGCCCAGCTCTGCGTGGACATCGCGGCACTGACGCTGCTGCTGTTCTTCAGCGGCGGCGCCGCTAATCCGCTGGTCTCCCTCTACCTGCCCTCGATCGCCATCGCCGCGGTGGTGCTGCCGGGGCGCTTCGCCTGGGGCGTCGTGTTCCTCGGTGTCGCCGCCTATTCGCTGCTGGTGTTCTGGAACGTTCCCCTGCCGGTGCCCGATGCCGAGCGCGCCACGCGCCTGCACCTGGCCGGCATGTGGCTCACTTTCGTCGTCTCGGCGGCGCTTATCGCCTGGTTCGTCGCGCGCATGGCCGCCGCCATCCGGCATCGCGATCTCGAACTGGCCGCGGCGCGCGAAGCCGCCCTGCGCAATGAGCGCGTCATCGCCCTGGGCAGCCTCGCCGCCGGCGCGGCGCACGAACTGGGCACGCCGCTGGCGACGATGGCGATTCTGGCCGGGGAGCTGGGGCGCGATGCAGGCTTGCCACCGGAAAAACAGGAAGACCTGGCGCTGCTGCGTGAGCAGGTCGAGCATTGCAAGGGGATCATCACGGGCCTCGCAGCGCGCGCGGGGCAGGCCCGCGCCGAGGGTGGCAGTGCGGTCGCGCTCGACCGCTGGCTGGAGCAGGTCATTGCACGCTGGCGGCAATTGCGGCCGCACGCCGAGGCGAAAGTCAGTCTCCACGGCACGGCGGCGCCGATGATCGTGGGAGAAGCCACGCTCGAGCAGGCGCTGCTCAACCTGTTCAACAACGCCGCCGACGCAGACGGCGGCGAAGTAGGCATCGATGCGGACTGGGACGAAGAGTGCCTGCGCATCGAAATCGGCGACCGCGGCCCCGGTTTCGACGAGAAGGTCCTGCTGCAGGCCGGCCGCGACTTCATCACGACGCGGGCGGAAGGCGCTGGCATCGGCCTGTTCCTCGCCCATGCCGCGGTGGAGCGGCTGGGCGGCCGCATCGTGCTGGCGGGCCGCGAAGGCGGCGGCGCCGTCACGCGCGTCGAACTTCCCCTGGACAAAATCAAGGCGGGCGACTCATGAGCGATGCACCTCAACCGATACTCGCACCACAGGATCAAGAGCTGGTACTGGTCATCGACGACGACCCGGTGTTCAACCGCGTCCTCAGTCGTGCCTTGAAGCAGCGCGGCTACGCTGTCGTCAGCGCATGCAGCGTGGCAGAGGCTGGCGAAACCATTCCCGCTACGTGCGCCGCACGCGTGGTCCTCGATCTGAATATCGCCGGCACATCCGGCCTGACGCTGATCGCACCGCTGCTCAGCGCCAACCCGGCCTGCCGCATTGTCGTGCTGACCGGCTATGCCAGCATTGCCACGGCCGTCGAGGCGATCAAGCTCGGCGCCACCCACTACCTCGCCAAGCCGACCGACGTGGACGCCATCCTCGCCGCCTTCGAGGCGACGGCGCCGCAGGCCGACGTCGCCCCGCCCAGCCAGCCGCTGTCGGTGGACCGCCTCGAGTGGGAGCACATCCAGCGCGTGCTGAAGGAGAACGACGGCAATATTTCGTCGACCGCGCGGGCGCTGAAAATGCACCGGCGCACCCTGCAGCGCAAGCTGATGAAACGGCCCGTAAAGAGCTGAGCGGCAAACCGCTAGAGGACAATCGCCAGTGCAAGCGACATGAAGAGCAGCGAGGCGATATTGCCGATCATGACGATCGACGCCACTTTCTCCGGCTCCTGCCGGTAGCGCTCGGCAAACACATAATTGAGTACCGCCGGCGGCAGCGCGCCGAAAATCAGCAACATGCCGCTTTGCTGTGCGTCCAGGGCCAGCATGCGCGCCGCGGCCCAGGCGATCGCCATGCCCAGCAGCGGCCGTATCACGGCACCCGCCACGCCGATGCGCCAGGTATGGAAGGACGCGTCTGTCAGACGCACGCCGAGAGAAAACAGCAGCAGCGGGATGCAGGTCTCGCCGAGCATGCGGATCGCCGTCAGCAGCGGCGGCCACAGCGCCATACCTGACATGCTCAGTCCAAGCCCGGCCAAGGCCGCCAGCACCACCGGCATGCGCCAGACGTTCGACAGCCGCGCCCGATGGTCCAGGATGTAGATGCCCAGCGAGAAGTGCAGCAGGTTCTCCACCAGGAACAGCACCACCGCCGCCGGCAGGGCCGCCTCGCCGAAGGCCAGTACGGCCAGCGGCAGGCCCATGTTGCCGGAGTTGTTGAACATCATCGGCGGCACGAAGGTTTTCGCCTCCACGCCCATCAGCCGCGCCAGCGGCCAGGCCAGCAGCCCCGAACCGAGCACGACGAGCAGCGCGCCCAAAGCCAGGTACTGGTGGCTCGCCAGGTCAAAGGACTTGCCGGCCAGCGCGGCGAACACCAGTGCCGGCACGAAGACGTCCATGTTGATTTCGTTGGCGAAACTCATGTCCGGCCGCTTGACGCGGCCATAGACCCAGCCCGCCATGACAATGGCGAAGAGGGGGAAAATGATGGAAACAACGCGCAGCAGCATGGGGTTTTGCGGGTCTTCAGCCCGGCAGCGCCACCGGCGTCGGCCTGAAGGCCGACCTACAGCACATAGCGCGCCAGATCCTCGCTCTGCGCCAGATCCTTCAGGCGCGCATCGACGTAGGCCGCATCGATCGTCAGCGCCGCCTTGCCATGGCTGCCGGCATCGAAGGCCACTTCCTCGAGCAGCTTTTCCATGACCGTGTACAGCCGGCGCGCGCCGATGTTCTCGGTCGTCTCGTTGACGGAAAATGCGAGCTCGGCAAGCCGCCGCACGCCGTCGGCCTTGAAATCGAGCGTGACGCCTTCGGTTCCCAGCAGCGCTTCATACTGCTGTGTCAGACAGGCATCCGTGCTGGTGAGGATGCGCTCGAAGTCCTCGACGTTGAGCGAATCCAGCTCGACGCGGATGGGGAAACGCCCCTGTAGTTCCGGGATCAGGTCGGACGGCTTGGACAGGTGGAAGGCGCCGCTGCCGATGAAGAGGATGTGGTCGGTCTTCACCATGCCGTACTTGGTCGTGATGGTCGTGCCCTCCACGAGCGGCAGCAGGTCGCGCTGCACGCCCTGGCGTGAGACATCGGCGCCGTGCATTTCCGATCTCGACGCAATCTTGTCGATCTCATCGAGGAAGACGATGCCGTTCTGCTCCACCGCCTGGACCGCCGCGAGTTTGACCTCCTCGTCGTTCACCAGACGCGCAGCCTCCTCGTCGGCAATGGCCTTCAGCGCCTCCCGGATGCGCATGCGCCGCGACTTGCGCCTGTTGCCGCCCATGTTCTGGAACATGCCCTGGATCTGTGAGGTCAGCTCCTCCATGCCGGGCGGCGCGAGGATCTCCATCTGCGCGCTGGGGGCAGCGACCTCGATCTCGATCTCGCGCTCGTCCAGTTCGCCCTCGCGCAACTTCTTGCGGAATTTCTGCCGCGCCACGGAATCCGCCGCTGATTCCGGTTCGCCTTGCAGACCCGCGCTGCGCGCCGGGGGCAGCAGAGCGTCGAGCACGCGATCCTCGGCGGCATCCATGGCCCGGTCGCGCACGTCCCGCATGGCCGTCTCGCGGCCGTCCTTGATGGCGATCTCGACCAGGTCGCGCACGATGGAATCCACGTCGCGGCCGACATAGCCGACCTCGGTGAATTTCGTCGCCTCGATCTTGATAAAGGGCGCATTGGCCAGCCGCGCCAGACGGCGCGCGATCTCCGTCTTGCCGACGCCGGTGGGACCGATCATGAGGATGTTCTTCGGCGTGATCTCCGAGCGCAGCGGCTCGGCCACCTGGGCGCGGCGCCAGCGATTGCGCAAGGCGATGGCGACGGCGCGCTTGGCGCGTGCCTGGCCGACGATATTCTTGTCCAGTTCGTGGACGATTTCCTGCGGCGTCATGCTGCTCACTCGAGCACCTCGATGACATGGCTCTGGTTGGTGTAGATGCACAGATCGCCGGCGACGGTCAGCGCCTTTTTGACGATCTCCTCGGCGGTTAATTCGGTGTTCTCCAGCAGGGCGCGCGCCGCCGCCTGCGCATACGGGCCGCCACTGCCGATGGCGACGATGCCCAGCTCCGGCTCGAGCACGTCGCCATTGCCGGTGATGACGAGCGAAGTCTGCCGGTCGGCCACCGCCAGCATGGCCTCCAGGCGGCGCAGGATGCGGTCGGTGCGCCAGTCCTTGGCCAGCTCCACGGCGCTGCGCAACAGATTGCCCTGGTGCTTTTCCAGCTTGGCCTCGAAGCGTTCGAAGAGGGTGAAGGCGTCGGCGGTACCGCCGGCGAAGCCGGCCAGGATCTTTTCCTGGTAGAGCCGCCGCACCTTGCGCGCGCTGGCCTTGATGACGATGTTGCCGAGCGTCACCTGGCCATCGCCGCCGAGGGCGACGCTGGCGCCGCGGCGCACGGAAAGAATGGTGGTGCCGTGATATTGCTCCATGGAACTGCCCGATAGAAAACGAAGAAGGAAAGAGAAAGCCTCAGAACTTGCGCCGCTCGACGTGCGCCACCTGGTTGATGCCGAGCACGCCGAACAGGGCGTAGATCAACTGGTTCGGATTGCGGATCGTGACGCCGCTGCCCGTGATCTGCAGATTGGTCAGCGTGTTGAGGAAGAGCCCGGCGCTGACGAAGTCCATGCGCTTGAGCTCGCTGCAGTCGATGAGCACCTGCTCACGGCCCATGGCGAAGTCCACCAGCTGGCGGAAGGCATCGGAGCCGGCGCTGTACATCTCGCCCGCCAGGGGGAAGACATCCGCTTCGGCCGCTTCCTTCGCCAGCACGGCATTCGCGACCGGCGCCTTCGGCGGCGGCCGGCTTTCCCAGGAAGGCGGGGAGACCTCGAAGGTGACGGCATAGTTCACCGCCCACTCCTCGAAGGGTTCCTGCTGCGCCATGTGCTGATACAGCTCCAGCAGCAGCATCCACAGCGTTTCGTCCTCCGGCTTGCCGACTTCGATCTTGCCCCTGAGCACCTCGGCCAGCTTGTCGGGGCCGCTCATTACCAGTTCGCACTTGCGCTTGCGCGCCGCCCGCATCGCCTTCAGCAGCATCTCGGCGCCCAGCGTGTCGGCGCCCTGCAGCTTGCCGAACTCGACGCGCACCACCGGATGGCCGGCGATGATTTTCTCGAGCTGCTTGATTTGCTTGTCGGAGGCCTCGCCCAGCAACCCCGTAAACGCCACAAAAGCCGTGCCGCCGGTGGTCAGCGCCGGGCCAAGCGACTGCCGCGCCGGTTCGACCCAGGTCGGTGGCGACTTTTCATATTTCATCGAATACTCGAGGGCGCGCTTGTCGAACACTTCGCGCTTGCCCAGGATCTGGTAGAGGTCGAACAACATGGCCCACACCTGGTCGGCCGCAGCCGCCAGACCGCCCGCGTCGGCAGCGGTTTCCAGCGCCTCCAGGGCCGCCTCGTCCTGTCCATTGGCGAAAAGGATGGCGGCCTCCTCGACCACCGGATGCAGGGTGGACGAGCTTTCGCTGATCTCGAAGTGACCGGGGGTATCTGTATCTTCTTCATGCGCCTCGATCGCACCGGGCGCGGTGAAGTCGAGCGACTCGAGTTCTTCCTTGGGCGGCGCAGGCGCAGGCTCGACCGCCAGCTTCGGCGCAGCCGGGCGTGCCGGAGGCGGCGTCTTTTTCCTGGCCGCCGGTTCAGGCGGGGGTTTTTTGCCGAAAAGTGAGAAAGCCACGTTGTCTGTCAGGGATGTCCGGTTGCCGGTCCGGCCTAGCGAAAGCGCAGGCCGGATATCGCTTTTAGCATAACGGCCGGAGCGACGCAACGCTGGAACGGATGAGGGCGAAAATTAACGCCGCCCGGGCTGGAGGACGAATTCGGCCATGCTCAGGCGACTTTCGCCAAGAGGGCATCGAGCCCGGGATAGCCTTGCGGCACCAGCGTCACCTTGAGCGAGGTTTCGCCCCACTTCTCGCCGGCGGCACAGCGTGCGAGAAAAGCCTCCGCATCAACCACCCAGGCGGTGCCTACCGAGGTCACCCCGGCGGCAAACAGCGGATCAGGCGGACAGCCGGCGGAAGGACCGACGACGGCTACCGCCTCAGCGCCGCGCCAGAAGCCCGCGACCGTCTCGAAGGTGTCGTTGAGCAACAGCGTGCTGGTCGACACGATTTTGGTGCAACCGGCCAGGCGCTTCGCGTCGAGTGTGACGACCAGTCCAGGCTCCTCGCGCACCAGCTCGGGCTTGAGTTCCAGCACGGTGACTGGAATGCCGAGCGTCCGCGCCTGACCGATGAGCGGCGTGAAATGCCCCACCATGCCAAGCCGGTCGCCCGGTGACAGGTTGAGGGAGCCGAACGAGTCCGCCGAATCGCCGGCGCGGAAACCGGCACGGTCGTACAGGCGACGCGTCAGGGCGTTGATGGTGGCAAGGCCAAGGGTGCGCGTGGCGCCGCTGCCGTCCGCGTAGCCGCGCACCCACTCCAGCGCGGTGCCGCCGTCCTGCCTTCCGGCCAGGCCGCGCGCATGCAGCTCGGCCAGCGTGCTTCCCAGCAGCGTGAAGGCCAGACCGACACTGCCGTCATCGAGCTGCACGGCACAGAACTCGCCTTCCTTGCCCGGCTGGTCGACGAGCGGCGGCAGCACGATGCGCTTCACCCGCGCCGGGCCGAGCGCCGCATCAATGCGCTGTGCGGCATCGGCAAGCCAGCGGCGGACGGAAGGCGAGCCGCTCATTTCTTTTTTGCCCGCGGATGTGCTGCGTCGTAAACCTTCGCCAGATGCTGGAAGTCAAGGTGCGTATACACCTGCGTCGTGCCGATGCTGGAATGGCCGAGCATTTCCTGCACGGCGCGCAGGTCGCCAGAAGACTGCAGCACATGCGAGGCGAAGGAGTGGCGCAGCATGTGCGGATGCACGTGCGCGCCGAGGCCGGCCTTCTTGCCCCAGCGGTCGAGCCGCAGCTGAATCATGCGCATCGACAGGCGCGTACCACGTTGGCTGACGAACAGCGCCGGGCAATCAGCCGCAGCCAGCTCATCGCGCCGCGCCAGCCACGCGGCCAGCGCCGCACGCGCCTTGGCGCCGACCGGCACGCTGCGTGTCTTCGCCCGCTTGCCGGTGACAGTCACTTCGCCCGCCGCCAGATCCTGCGCACTATTGCAATCGAGGCTCGCCAGCTCGGCCAGGCGCAGGCCGGACGAGTAGCACAGCTCGAACAGAGCCTTGTCGCGCAGTTCGAGCAGTCCGTCGGCTTGCGTTTCGAGCAAGGCATGGGCCTGGTCGGGCGAGAGCACCGACGGCAGGGCTTTCTTCGACTTCGGCGCGCGCATGTTGAGGCAGGGGTTCTGCGATACGCCATGGTCGCGTGCCAGCCAGTTGAAAAAACCGCGCCAGGCCGACAGGACTCGCGCCAGCGAGCGCCCCGACAAACCGCGCCCGTGCAACTGCGCGACGAAACGGCGGACGTCGTGATGCTTCAGGGTGTCGAGGGAGGCGTCTCCGGCCAGCGCCAGCAGCGCCGCCAGATCGTGGCCATAGCCCTCCAGGGTCAGCGGGCTGACGCGGCGCTGGTGCGCCAGTTCGTCGAGCCAGGCGGCGGCGGCGGCCTTCGCGCCGTCCCCTGTCAGCCCGCCCGCAGCCATGGGAAACACGAATGCTACGCCAGGGTTCTCAACAGCGCCGCGCTCGCCATGTCCCCGATATGGCCCAGGTACAACGTGCCCATCTCGGGATAGAAGCGCTGCACATCCTCCGAGCCGAGGGCCAGCAGGCCGATCGTCTCGGCTTCGCGCCGCAACGGCACCAGCGCCAGCGAGCGCACATGGCTGCCGGCCTCGCCGAACCAACTCGCGGCCTCGAAGCCGGCATTGGCGCCACAGAAGGGCTGGACCAGTCCGGCGGCAAAGATGCGCGTCTGCTCATTCACCTCGCCGAACTCTTCTGCGTCCACCTGTGGCGGAACGCTCCACAGGCGCAGCGCGACGTGCGGCACGGCGAAATCCTCACCGAGGTGCGTCAGCAGCGCGCGCCGCACGGCGGCGAAGTACTGCGCGCCCGCCAGCGCCGTCGCCAGACGATGCACCTTTTCGCCGATGGCGTCGTTCTCCTCGCCGAAGCGGATCATCTCGCCTAGTTTGGCTTCCAGCTGCTTGGCCTTCTCGCGTAGCGTCAGGATCTGCCGCTCAGTGATGGAAATGGTGCGGCCACCGTGCGGATGCGGAATGCAGAGCTGCGCCAGCAGTTCGGCGTATTCCTCGAAGAACTTCGGATGGTCCTGCAGGTAGCGCGCAATTTCGTCGGCTTTCATTCTTGTCGTTCCCCCTTTCAGATTTCAATCTCGCTGTCGAACACCGTCACTGCCGGCCCGGTCATCAGCACCGGCTGACCAGGACCCTCCCAGGCAATGCTCAGATCGCCGCCGCGCGTCGTCACCTTCACTGGCGAATCGAGCAGGCCGCGGGCAATACCTGCGACGACCGCGGCGCAGGCGCCGGTACCGCAGGCCAGCGTCTCGCCGGCACCGCGTTCAAATACACGCAGCCTGATCGCATGGCGATCCGCCACCTGCATGAAGCCAGCGTTCACACGCTGCGGGAAGCGCGGGTGCTTCTCGATCTGCCGGCCCTGTTCAGCGACCGGCGCGGCATCAACGTTCGCCACCACCTGCACCGCATGCGGATTGCCCATCGACAGGGCAGTGATGTCTACACGCGCTCCGTCCAGCTGCAAGGACTGCACCAGCGCGTCGCTGTCCGTGACAAAGGGCACATGCGCAGGTTCGAAGCGCGGCGCACCCATGTCCACAGTCACGCTGCCGTCGCTCTCCAGGCACGGCTCGATGAGGCCGCCCTGCGTCTCGACGCGGATGGCGCGCTTCGTCGTCAGACCCTTCTCATGCACGAAGCGCACGAAGCAGCGCGCGCCGTTGCCGCACTGCTCCACCTCGCCGCCGTCGGCGTTGAAGATGCGATAGCGGAAATCCGCGTCCGATCGCGCCGACTTCTCGA
Organism: Rhodocyclaceae bacterium; assembly: GCA_018262775.1. Classification (GTDB taxonomy): domain Bacteria; phylum Pseudomonadota; class Gammaproteobacteria; order Burkholderiales; family Rhodocyclaceae; genus Desulfobacillus. The sequence continues at coordinate 3,791 of JADFDU010000002.1, read as the reverse complement.
CGACGAGAATCTGGTCGCAGCCAACGCCGAAGTGGCGGTCGGCGAGGAAGCGTGCCTGATCCGGCGTCAGGTCGATGGCCTGATTGACGCCATCGAGCACGACGAAGTCGTTGCCGAGCCCGTGCATCTTGGTGAATTTAATCCGCATCGACTGTCTCGGCACACAGGCTTGTGTAATCGCGCCAGACGCAACGATCCATCACCACCGTCATGCCGCCGGCAACAGCCTTGGCCGCGGCTTCTTCGTTGACGACGCCGTCCTGCAGCCAGATGCGCTTCAGTCCTAGGCGCAGGCATTCATCCACGATCGGCCCGACATGCTCGGCGGCGCGAAAGACATCCACCAGGTCGATTTTTTCCGGCACCTCGGAAAGGGAAGCATAGGCTTTTTCGCCCAGCACCGACTCGACCTTCGGCCGCACTGGAATGACACGGTAGCCGAAGCCCTGCAGGGCGCGGGCGATACGGAAGGCGGGGCGGGCAGGGTTCGGCGACAGGCCGACCACCGCGATGGTCTTCACCTCGCGCAGCAGGGCGCAGATGGCGTCGGGCGGAGGGTTGCGAAACATCGCGCAATCTTACCTTAACAACAAGCGCCTTCAACACAGAGATCACAGAGGCACAGAGAACACAGAGGAAAGCCCCAAATGAAAAATTGTTTTTCTCTGTGCCCTCCTTGCCTCTGTGATCTCTGTGTTGAGGGCGGTTATTTATAAGGCTTCTTCTCTCCGCGAGGCCGCGTCTTGAAACGTTTGTGCACCCAGTAGTACTGCTCCGGCATGTCGCCGATGCGCTGCTCGATCCAGGCATTCATGCGCAGCGTGTCGGCCTCGATGCTCTCGCCGGGAAAATCCGCCCACGGTGCGCCCAACTCGACGACATAACCCGCGGCGCCAGGCAGCATGCGCGTAACGCAGGGGATCACCGTCGCGCCGGTCATGCGCGCCAGCCGCGACAGGCCGGTGATGGTTGCCGCCGGCACGCCGAAGAAGGGCACGAAGATGGTGTCGCGCTGGCCGTAGTCCATATCCGGCAGGTAATAGAAGGGCTGGCCGGCCTTCATGCCGCGGATGGCCTGGCGCACGCCGTCCTGGCGCGAGAGCAGCTTCGAGTCGCCGAAGCGCAGGCGCCCCTTGTACAGCGCGGCATTGAAATAGAAGTTTTTCTGCTGCGCGTAGATGCTCACCATGTCCAGCTCCAGCGTGAGCCGCGTCCAGCCCATGTCGAGGCCAACGAAATGCGGCACGAAGAGGATCACCGGCTTACCCGCCAGCGCACGCACCTGCTCCAGACCCTCGACACGCACCAGGCGGCGGATCGTCTCCGGCGGCGACCACCACAGCAGTCCTCGTTCGAGGAAGCTGCGGCCGAAGGCGCGGAAATGCGCGCGCGCCAACTGCCCGCATTCCACTTCCGGCATCTGCGGGTAGCACAGGTGCAGGTTAGTCAGCGCGACGTGGCGGCGCTCGCGGCCGAAGGCATAGAGCAGCTTGCCCAGGGCCTCGCCCAGCGGTGCCAGCCACTTCAGCGGCAGGAAATGCAGCAGCCAGATAACCGTCAAGCCCAGCCTGGTCAGCATGGCGGCTCCGCCGGGCCGCCCCTAGGGGTCGGCAAACCTCCCTCCTTGAGCGGGCCTTGCCCGCGAACTTCCGTCACCCCCGCCCTGGGGACGGGGGGTGGGGGGTGGGCGCTCGTTGGCGGCGGTTGCGCGCCGCGCGGCGCCTTGTAGCGGTTGTAACCCCACAGGTATTGCTCGGGGCAGCGTCGCACCAGCGCCTCGATGGCGAGATTGAGCGACGCGACGCGCTGCTCCAGCGTCCCCTCGATTTCACTTTGCGGCGGCAAAAAGTGGACATGGAAGCCCGCGCCATGCGGCAGGCGCTCGGCATAGGTCAGGATGACCGACGCCTTGCCGACCTCGGTCAGGCGCGCCGCCAGGGTCATGGTGAACGCCTTGCGGGCGAAGTAATCCGCCCAGATGCCCTCGCCTTCTCCTGGCACCTGGTCGGGCAGCATGGCGATGGCTTCGCGGCGCTTCAGGGCGCGCAGCAGCAGGCGCACGCCGGAAATATCCGCTGGTGCAAGGTGAAAGTTGCCACCGCCGCGCCCCTCCTCCATGAGCGGCTTGAGCCAGGCGAGCTTGGGCGGCCGGTAGAGCACCGTCAGTTTCATGCGGACGGCGAGATACTGACCAATGATGTCGAAGCAGCCGAGGTGCGGCGTGAGGATCAGGATACCCTCACCGCGCGCCAGGGCGCGCTCCACCTCCTCCCAGCCGGTGACATGTTTCACCAGACCCGTCACTTCGGCCCGGTCGCGCAGCCATATCAGTGGCAGTTCCAGCACGCTGCGGCCGGCATGCGCCACCACTTCCGGCAGGATCGCCTTCGCCTCGGCGGGGCCATAGGCCAGGGCGAGGTTTTCCTGTGTATGGCGCCGATAGGTCGGCGAGGCAAGATAGGCGATCCAGCCGGAGAGCGCGCCCAGGGCATGCAGCAGGCGCAGCGGCAAACGACCGAGGAAACGGAAAAGCAAAGTCATTCGCTGAAAATACCGTGTTTGACCCGAAGCGGGACAAAAAACTATAATTATATTTCCGCCGAGTTAATGGGACTCGCACGAGTTCCCCAGGACAACTTGCAGGGCGGCTACAAATACTGCTAAAGCGTCACCTGCCCGTGATCCCGGGGCCGGTAACGTCGGCACATCGGGACTTTTTTTACAGGAGCAGGACACATGTCCAGAGAATTTCTATTTTCATCCGAGTCGGTGGGCGAAGGCCACCCCGACAAGGTCGCCGACCAGATTTCCGATGCCGTGCTCGACGCCATTCTGGCCGTCGACAAGCACAGCCGCGTCGCTTGCGAGACGCTGGTGTCCACCGGCCTCGTCGTGATTTCCGGCGAGATCACCACCTCGGCGCACATCAACTACCGCGAAATCGCCCAGGAAACCGTCAAGCGCATCGGCTACGACAACTCCGACATCGGCTTCGACTACAAGTCCTGCGCCATCCTCACGGCCATCAACCGCCAGTCGCCCGACATCGCCCAAGGCGTGGACGAAGGCCAGGGCCTCGACCTCGAGCAGGGCGCCGGCGACCAGGGCCTGATGTTCGGCTATGCCTGCAACGAGACGCCGGAACTGATGCCGATGCCCATCTACTACGCCCACCGCATCATGCAGCGCCAGGCCGAGGTGCGCCGCGACGGCCGCCTGCCCTGGCTGCGGCCCGACGCCAAGAGCCAACTCACGGTGAAATATGTCGACAACAAACCGGTCGCCATCGACACCGTGGTGGTGTCCACCCAGCACGACCCCGACGTCTCCCACGCCCAGCTCTCCGAGGCGGTGATCGAGGAAATCGTCAAGCCGGTGCTGCCGAAGGAGATGCTCACCGGCAACACGCGCTACCTCATCAACCCGACCGGCCGCTTCGTCGTCGGCGGCCCGCACGGCGACTGCGGCCTCACCGGCCGCAAGATCATCGTCGACACCTATGGCGGTGCGGCCCACCACGGCGGTGGCGCCTTCTCCGGCAAGGACCCGTCGAAAGTCGACCGCTCGGCAGCTTATGCCTGCCGCTACGTCGCCAAGAACATCATCGCCGCCGGCCTCGCCGAGCGCTGCGAAGTGCAGGTCGCCTACGCCATCGGCGTCGCCAAGCCGGTGTCGCTGATGGTGCACACCTACGGCACCGGCAAGATCGCCGAAGAAAAAATCGAGGACCTCATCCGCAAGCACTTCGACCTGCGGCCGAAGGGCATCATCCTGTCGCTCGACCTGCTACG
>JADFDU010000001.1 GCA_018262775.1 Rhodocyclaceae bacterium | reverse complement strand
TGTACGAGTTTCTTGATCGCCTGGTCACCGTCGTCCTGCCGCGCATTCGTGACTTCCGCGGCATCTCGGGCAAGGCTTTTGATGGGCGTGGTAACTACAACCTGGGCGTCAAGGAGCAGATCATCTTTCCCGAAGTCGAGTACGACAAGATTGATGCCCTGCGTGGCATGAACATCAGCATTACTACAACCGCGAAGACCGACGAAGAGGCCAAGGCGCTTCTCGCCGCCTTCAAATTCCCCTTCAAGAACTGAGGGAACCATGGCGAAACTTGCACTTAAGAATCGCGAAGCCAAGCGCGCCAAAACAGTGGCCAAATACGCTGTCAAGCGCGCTGAACTGCTCGCCATTATCAACAATTTCAAGCTCTCCGACGAGGAGCGCATGGATGCACGCCTAAAGTATCAGCAGCTACCGCGCAATGCCAGTCCGGTGCGCCAGCGTAACCGCTGTGAGTTGACCGGTCGCCCGCGCGGCTACTTCCGCAAGTTCGGCCTTTGCCGCCTTAAATTACGCGAAGTGGCTATGCGTGGCGAGGTGCCCGGCATGATCAAGGCCAGCTGGTAAGAGGAGATCGAGAAATGAGTATGACTGATCCGGTCGCCGATATGCTGACGCGCATTCGCAATGCGCAGATGGCCCAAAAAAATACCGTTGCCATGCCGTCCTCCAGGCTGAAGGTGGCCATAGCTGCTGTGCTGAAGGATGAAGGCTATATTGATGATTTTGCCGTGCGTGATGCCGAAGGAAAGCCGCAGTTGGACATCGCCCTCAAGTACTATGCCGGCCGTCCCGTGATCGAGCGTATCGAGAGAATCTCGCGCCCCGGTCTGCGTGTCTACAAAGGTTCCGGCGACCTGCCTCGCGTGATGAATGGCCTGGGCATCGCCATTGTTTCGACACCCAAGGGTGTCATGACTGACCGCCGTGCCCGCGCTACCAATGTTGGTGGCGAAGTGCTGTGCATCGTGGCGTAAGGAGAGAGCGATGTCACGTATTGCAAAGTATCCAGTCGATCTGCCCAAGGGCGTGGACATCACGCTGACGGCAGGTGAGATCAGCGTCAAGGGGCCACTGGGCACGCTCAAGCAGGTGGTGCACCCCTCCGTGAGCATTGAGCGCGAAGGCGACAAACTACAGTGCAAGGCGGTTGCGGGTGCCGAGAATGGCGGCGCACAGTCGGGCACGATGCGTGCCCTTTTGGCGAATATGGTAACGGGTGTCACCAAAGGATTCGAGAAGAAGCTGACACTGGTCGGTGTCGGCTATCGCGCACAAGCGCAGGGCACTAAGCTTAATCTCGCACTTGGTTTTTCGCATCCGGTCGTGCACGAAATGCCTGAGGGCATCAAGGTAGAAACCCCGACGCAGACGGAAATCCTCATCAAGGGTATTGACAGGCAGGTCGTGGGGCAGGTGGCGGCTGTAGTGCGCGGCTATCGCCCGCCGGAGCCTTACAAGGGCAAGGGCGTTCGCTACGCGAACGAAGTCATTGTTCTGAAAGAAACGAAGAAGAAGTAAGGGTACCGCAATGGACAAAAAACAGACACGTTTGCGCAGGGCTCGCAAAACCCGGGCCAAGATTGCCGAACTCAAAGTGATGCGCCTTTGCGTGCATCGCTCCAACAGCCACATCTATGCTCAGATCATCGATGGCCAGGGCGCAAAGGTGCTGGCTGCCGCTTCTACGGTCGAAGAAAGCGTTCGCAAGCAAGCACTTAGTGGCGGAAACGTCAAGGCGGCGACTCTGGTCGGCAAGCTGATCGCCGAACGCGCCAAGGCAGCTGGCGTCGAGACGGTGGCCTTTGACCGTTCCGGATTCATGTACCACGGTCGCGTCAAGGCGCTGGCCGATGCCGCGCGTGAAGGCGGGCTCAAGTTTTAAGCGAGGTTAGCAATGGCAAAACCGCAGACGAGAAAACCGCAGGCATCCGAAGAGCGTGATGATGGCCTGCGCGAAAAGATGGTTTCCATCAATCGCGTTACCAAAGTGGTGAAAGGCGGCCGCATACTCGGTTTCGCCGCGCTCACCGTGGTGGGTGATGGTGACGGAGGTATCGGCATGGGCAAGGGCAAGTCGCGTGAAGTGCCCGTGGCCGTGCAGAAAGCCATGGAAGAGGCGCGTCGCAAGATGGTCAAGATATCTCTCAAGAAAGGCACGCTGCAGCATGCCGTGATTGGTGAGCATGGCGCTTCGCGTGTGCTGATGCAGCCAGCCTCCGCCGGTACCGGCATCATTGCCGGCGGACCGATGCGCGCCGTTTTCGAAGTGATGGGCGTAACTGACGTGCTGGCCAAATGCCTAGGTTCGACCAATCCGTACAACGTGGTGCGCGCGACGCTCAACGGCTTGACCAAGATGAATACGCCGGCGGAAGTGGCAGCCAAGCGCGGCAAGACTCTCGAAGAGATTCAGGGGTAAGCCATGGCCGAGAAGAAAGTCAAAGTCACCTTGGTGAAAGGCCTGATGGGCACCAAGCAGGATCACCGCGCCACAGTACGAGGCCTCGGGCTGAAGCGTCGTAATCATACGGTCGAACTGGTGGATACGCCTGCTGTGCGCGGCATGATCAACAAGGTTGCGTACCTCTTAAAGTGGGAGGCCTGAATGGAACTGAACAATCTCAAGCCTGCAGCTGGCGCCAAGCATGCCAAGCGCCGCGTCGGACGCGGTATTGGTAGCGGTCTCGGTAAAACGGCAGGCCGTGGCCACAAGGGTCAGACGTCCCGCGCAGGCGGTTTTCACAAGGTTGGCTTTGAAGGTGGCCAGATGCCACTGCAACGCCGCCTGCCCAAACGCGGCTTTGTTTCGTTGACGCACGCGCGCAATATCGAGGTGCGCTTGTCCGATCTGGAGAAACTGCCGGTCGTGGAGGTTGATCTGCTGGTACTCCAGCAGGCTGGTGTGGTGCCAGGCGATGCACTTTCAGCCAAGGTCATTCTGTCGGGAAAGTTAACCAAGAATGTCATCCTGAAGGGCGTCGGTGCGACCAAAGGTGCCAAGGCGGCCATCGAAGCCGCCGGTGGTAGTGTCGCAGCGGAATAATCGAGAATCGACTTGGCCAAAGAATCCGCAGCGCTAGGTAAGACCGGAAAGTTCGGCGATCTGAAACGCCGGCTGCTGTTCCTGCTCGGCGCTTTGATCGTCTACCGTATCGGTACGCACATTCCCGTGCCGGGCATCGATCCGGTAAGACTGGCGGAACTATTCCAAGGTCAGCAGGGGGGGATACTTGGCATATTCAACCTGTTCTCTGGCGGCGCTTTGTCACGCTTCACGATCTTCGCCCTAGGGATCATGCCCTACATCTCAGCCTCCATCATCATGCAACTGATGACGGTGGCGGTGCCTACGCTGGAGGCGCTGAAAAAAGAAGGTGAAGCCGGCCGACGCAAGATCACGCAATATACCCGCTACGGCACGGTAGGTCTGGCCCTGGTTCAGGGCCTCGGCATTGCTATCGCGATGGAGTCGCAGGCAGGTCTAGTTCCGGATCCCGGCATCCTGTTCCGGCTCACCTGCGTGACAACGTTGCTGACGGGGACCATGTTTCTCATGTGGCTGGGTGAGCAGATCACCGAACGTGGTCTGGGCAACGGCATTTCCATCATTATTTTCGCCGGTATCATTGCGGGCCTGCCCAATGCCATTGGTGGCCTGCTTGAACTGGTACGCACCGGTGCCATGCACGCACTAACGGCAATCTTCATTCTTGCCCTGGTGTTCCTTGTGACGGGCTTCGTCGTTTTCGTCGAACGCGGTCAGCGCAAGATTTTGGTGAACTATGCCAAACGTCAGGTCGGCAATAAAGTTTATGGCGGACAGAGTTCGCACCTGCCGCTGAAGTTGAATATGTCGGGCGTCATTCCGCCGATCTTTGCCTCGTCGATCATTCTCTTTCCCGCTACCGTGGCTGGCTGGTTTGGCTCAAGCGAGGGTATGTTCTGGCTGAAGGATATAGCCGCGACGCTTTCGCCCGGCCAGCCGATTTACGTCATGCTGTACGCTGGGGCGATTGTTTTTTTCTGCTTTTTCTATACTGCGCTGGTCTTCAACTCGAAGGAGACGGCGGATAACCTGAAGAAAAGCGGTGCGTTTGTGCCGGGTATCCGACCGGGTGACCAGACGGCCCGCTATGTCGACAAAATTCTGATGCGCCTCACGCTGGCCGGTGCGATTTACGTGACGCTTGTCTGTCTGTTGCCGGAATTCCTTATTCTGAAGTGGAATGTGCCGTTCTACTTCGGTGGCACCAGTCTGCTAATCATCGTCGTTGTGACCATGGACTTCATGTCGCAGGTACAGGCCTACATCATGTCGCATCAATATGAGAGTCTGCTGAAGAAAGCCAATTTCAAGGGGGCCGGAATTCCCAGCAGATAGATAGGGCGCATGACCAAGGAAGACGCCATCGAGATGCAGGGTGAGGTTGTGGAAAATTTACCCAACGCAACCTTCAAGGTGAAACTCGAAAACGGCCATGTGATTCATGCAGTTATATCGGGCAGAATACGAATGCACTATACCGCATCCTGCTGGGCGACAAGGTGACGGTACTACTGACGCCGTATGATCTGACCAATGGCCGCATCACCTTCCGCGCCAAGTAAGGAAGTACTACGGAGACAACTATGAAAGTTCTCGCATCGGTCAAGAAATTGTGCCGCCACTGCAAGGTCATCCGCCGCAAGGGTGTGGTTCGTATCATTTGTACGGATCCCCGCCATAAGCAGCGCCAAGGTTGATCAGGCAGGACGGTTTAGATATAATCAACGGTTTCGCTTTTTCGGGGTGACGAAAGGTCTACGCTTATGGCCCGTATAGCAGGGGTAAACATTCCCAACCATCAACACACCGCCATCGCGCTGACAGCGATCTACGGTATTGGCCGTACGCGCGCGCAGAAGATTTGCAGCGCCGCCGGCATCGTGCACGCGACGAAGGTCAAGGATCTGACCGACACGCAGATGGACAAATTGCGCGAGGAAGTCGGCAGGTTCACGATCGAAGGCGACCTGCGCCGCGAAGTGACCATGAGCATCAAGCGCCTGATGGACCTTGGCAGCTATCGCGGCGTGCGCCACCGCAAGGGTCTGCCCTGTCGCGGCCAGCGCACGCGCACTAACGCTCGCACGCGCAAGGGTCCGCGCAAGGCGATCCGCATGACGAAGTAAGGGACTGACAGATGGTTACAAAATCCGCCTCCACCAAGGCGCGCAAGAAAGTCAAGAAGAACGTTGCCGAGGGCATTGCCCACGTTCACGCGTCCTTCAACAATACGATCATCACGATCACCGACCGCCAGGGCAATGCCCTGTCCTGGGCCACTTCGGGCGGCGCCGGCTTCAAGGGCTCGCGCAAGAGCACGCCGTTTGCCGCCCAGGTGGCTGCCGAGCATGCCGGCAAAGCGGCACAGGAGTGCGGCGTGAAAAATCTGGAAGTGCGCATTACGGGTCCCGGCCCAGGACGTGAGTCTGCAGTTCGCGCACTCAACGCCATCGGCATGAAGATCACAAGTATCACCGACATCACGCCGATTCCCCATAACGGCTGCCGCCCGCCGAAAAAACGTCGCGTCTGAGAACCCGCGAACATCAGGAGTTGAACTGTGGCCCGCAATCTAGATGCCAAATGCCGTCAATGCCGCCGGGAAGGCGAGAAGCTCTTCCTGAAAGGCGAAAAGTGCTTCACCGACAAATGTGCGATTGAGCGCCGTTCCTATGCCCCTGGCCAGCATGGCCAGAAATCCGGTCAGCGCCTGTCCGGCTACGGCGTGCAACTGCGTGAGAAGCAAAAAATTCGCCGCACCTACGGGGTGCTCGAGCGCCAGTTTCGCAAAATCTACGCCGAAGCCGATCGCCGCAGGGGGCAGACCGGCGAGAATCTGCTGCAGCTGCTGGAAAGCCGTCTGGATACCGTTGCCTACCGTATGGGCTTTGGTGTCTCGCGTGCCGAAGCGCGCCAGTTGGTGCGCCACAACGGCGTGCTGGTCAACGGCCGGCGTGTGAACATCCCCTCCTACGATGTGCGTCCCGGCGACACAGTCGAGTTGGTCGAAAAAACGCGTGGCCATCTGCGCGTCAAAGCTGCGCTGGATGCTGCCGAGTCGCGCGGCTTCCCGGAGTGGATCGAGGTCGATGCCAAGGCCGGCAAGGGTGTGTTCAAGGCCTATCCGGCACGTACCGAGCTTCCGGCGACGATCAATGAAAGTCTCGTCGTTGAATTGTATTCGCGCTAACCCGACGTCTCGCTGACGCAACGAATCTGAAGGGAACCAGATGCAAGCGAATTCACTTCTGAAACCGCGCATTATTGATGTGCAAACCCTCTCCCCGGTGCATGCCCGCGTCGTCATGGAACCATTCGAGCGCGGTTACGGCCATACGCTCGGCAATGCCCTGCGCCGCATCCTGCTGTCCTCGATGCCCGGCGCCGCGCCGACCGAGGTCAATATTGAAGGCGTACTGCATGAGTACTCCACACTGGATGGCGTGCGCGAAGATGTTGTTGACCTGATGCTCAACCTGAAGGGTGTCGTGCTCAAGCTGCATGGCCGCGGCGAGGCTGTGCTTACGCTGAGCAAGTCGGGCGAAGGCGTCGTCACCGCCGGTGACATCGAAGTCGGTCATGATATCGAGATCATCAACCCTGATCATGTCATTGCGCATGTCGCCCCCGGCGGCAAGCTGGAAATGCAGATCAAGGTCGAGAGCGGTCTGGGCTATGTGCCGGCGAACACCCGCCCCAGCGACGGTGAGACCAAGGGTATCGGCCGCATCGTCATCGATGCATCGTTCAGCCCGGTCCGCCGCGTCGCCTACACGGTTGAATCCGCACGTGTCGAACAGCGTACCGATCTAGACAAGCTGATCATTGACATCGAGACCAACGGCGCCATTGAGCCGGAGGAGGCCATTCGCTATGCGGCCCGCGTGCTGATGGAGCAACTTTCCGTCTTTGCCGACCTCGAAGGCACGCCGATCGCCGTCGAGACCCCGCGCCCCAGCCAGGTCGATCCGATTTTGCTGCGCCCGGTGGACGATCTCGAATTGACGGTGCGCTCGGCCAATTGCCTCAAGGCCGAGAACATTTACTACATCGGCGACCTGATCCAGCGCACCGAGACGGAGCTGCTGAAGACGCCGAATCTCGGCCGCAAGTCGCTCAACGAGATCAAGGAAGTGTTGGCCTCCCGCGGTCTCACGTTGGGCATGAAGCTCGAGAACTGGCCCCCGCTGGGCCTGGAAAAACTGTCGTAACCACGGCAGCGGACAGAACAAGAGGTAATACAAATGCGCCACCGTCACGGCCTTCGCAAACTCAACCGCACCAGCAGCCATCGTCTGGCCATGCTGCGTAATATGACCAACTCACTGCTGCTGCATGAGGCGATCAAAACCACGCTGCCCAAGGCCAAGGAATTGCGCCGCGTCGTCGAGCCCATGATCACGCTCGGCAAGAAGCCCTCGCTCGCCAACCGCCGCCTGGCCTTCAATCGCCTGCGCGACCGTGACATCGTCACCAAGCTGTTTGAGGAACTCGGCCCGCGCTTTGCCAACCGTAATGGGGGCTATCTGCGCATCCTGAAGTTTGGATTCCGCCAAGGTGACAATGCGCCAATGGCATTGGTCGAGCTGGTGGATCGGTCGGAGCAGTCCGTGGGAGCCTCCGCCGCTGCCGAGTAAGCTCATACGCTCCATGACAAAGCCCGCTTCGGCGGGCTTTGTCGTTTTGCGGCCGGCTGCTAAGCTGGACGCATGGATCTGTCCCGTTTTCCTCGTCTTGCGCTGGCCCGGTTGCCCACGCCAATCGAGCCGCTGCCGCGCCTGTCGGCGCATCTCGGCGGTCCTCAACTCTATGTCAAGCGCGACGACTGCACCGGGCTCGGCCTAGGCGGCAACAAGCTGCGCAAGCTGGAATTCCTTCTCGGTGATGCCGTGGCGCAGGACGCCGATGTGGTGCTCACCGTCGGTGCCCTGCAGTCGAATCACGCCCGGCAGACGGCCGCTGCCTGCGCCCGGCTTGGAATCGACTGCGAACTGATCCTGCGCCAAAGCAGTCACGCTACTGAAGCCTACCTGAACAATGGCAACATTCTGCTCGACCGGCTGTTCGGGGCACGTATTCATGTCGTCGAGCCGCCTGAAAGCCGTGAGGCACTTATGGTGGCGCGCGCCGATGCATTGCGCAGCGAGGGCCGCCGACCTTACTGCATTCCCGTCGGCGGCAGCTGCGGCCTGGGGAATCTCGGCTATGCCGCTTGCGCCGCAGAAATACTTTCTCAGTCCGAGGAACTAGACCTGCTTTTCGAATCGATTGTTGTGGCAACCGGTAGCGGCGGGACGCAGGGTGGGCTAGTGGCCGGAATGCTCATGCTCAGCGGTGCTTCGGTTACGGGGATTGCCGTTGAGGGCGATCGCCGCGAGCAGGAAGCGCTGGCGACACGCCAGGCGTGTGAAGCGCTGCACCTGCTCGGACGAAGCAATGCGAACCCGGCTGCCCACGTGTATGTACTGGATGACTTTGTTGGCCCCGGTTATGCCCGGCCGACGGCGGCGATGCGTGAAGCACTGACGCTGGCGGCGCGCCACGAGGGGCTGGTGCTGGACCCCGTCTACACCGGCAAAGCGTTCGCCGGTTTCATCGCACTGGCACGCAGTGGCCGTTTCGGCAAGGAGCAATCCCTGCTGTTCGTGCACACCGGCGGCGCTCCAGGGCTGTTCGGCTATCCGGAAAGCATCTAGACGATCATGCCGGCGCAGACGGTATTGTTCGTCGCTTCGTCGAGGAGGATAAAAGCACCCGTGGCGCGGTTGTCGCGGTAGCGGTCGACGCACAGCGGCTGTGCCAGCTTCAGGGTTACGCTGCCGATGTCGTTCATGGCCAGCCGTCCGCCACTTGTGCGCTTCAGTGCATTGATATCCAGCCGGTACTCGATCGCTGCCACCAGCGCTTTCGTCTCGCGCGTGGCGTGCCGCAAGACAAGCTTACGACCCGTTTCAAGAGGTGCGTCCGCCAGCCAGCAGACCACCGCTTCGATCAGTTTTGTCACGGTCGGCGTAGCGGCGAGACTGACTATCATGTCGCCGCGCGAAATGTCGATCTCGTCCTCCAGCAGTAGCGTGACTGAGCGTTCGCTTTCCGCCACGGGCAGGGAGTGATCGAGGAGGCGAATGTCCTTGATGCGGGTGGTCAGGCCGCAGGGCAGTACTTGCACCGTGTCGCCGACGCGGATATCGCCGGACTCGACGCGGCCCATGTAACCCCTGAAATCGCGCTGCGCCTCCGTACGTGGCCGGCTGACGTACTGCACGGGAAAACGGAACGCCCCCGATGCCTCGCTGCGTGCGGCCGGTACCGACTCGAGCAGTTCCATCAGCGTCGGTCCATCGTACCAGTCGAGCTTGTTGCCACGCGCCACCACCATGTCACCGCTCAATGCCGAGAGGGGGATGAAGCGTACGTCGCGGATGCCCAGGCCGGCAGCAAACTCGAGATAGGTACTGTGGATCATATCGAAGACTTCTTGGGAATAACCAACCAGATCCATCTTGTTAACGGCCACCACCAGGTGTGGAATGCCGATGAGGTGGGCGATATACGAGTGGCGCCGGGTCTGCGTCAGTACGCCCTTGCGCGCATCTACCAGGATGACAGCCAGGTTGGCGGTGGACGCCGCCGTCACCATGTTGCGCGTGTACTGTTCGTGGCCGGGCGCGTCGGCAATGATGTACTTGCGCGTGCCGGTAGAAAAGTAGCGGTAGGCGACGTCGATGGTGATGCCCTGCTCGCGTTCGGCCTGCAGGCCGTCGGTGAGCAGCGAGAGGTCGGCAGCCTCCAGGCCGCGCTTCTGCGAGGTGCGCTTGATGGCGGTGAGCGTATCGGCGAGTATGGATTTACTGTCGTGGAGCAGTCGGCCGATGAGGGTGCTCTTACCGTCGTCAACACTGCCACAAGTGAGAAAACGCAACAGTCCGTTATCCTTGAATCGCACTTCCGGAAATGGTTCGCGAACGGACATCAGAAATAGCCCTCTTTCTTGCGCCGTTCCATCGAAGACTCGGAGGTCTGGTCATCCAGTCGCGTGGCGCCGCGCTCGGAGATAGTCGACAGGGCCGTCTCGGCGACGATCTTTTCCAGCGTGTCGGCAACGGATGCCACCGGCGCCGTGCAGGTGATGTCGCCCACAGTACGAAAGCGCACCAGGATTTCCTCAACAGACTCGCCACTTCGGGGCGGTGTCAGCGCAGTGACAGGAACCAGATTGCCGTTGCGGCGTACGACCGGGCGCTTGTGGGCGAAGTAGATCGAGGGCAGTTCGAGGCCTTCGCGAGCGACGTACTCCCAGACGTCCAGCTCGGTCCAGTTGGAGATGGGAAAGACGCGAATGTTCTCGCCCGGATGGATGCGGGCGTTATAGAGACTCCACAGCTCGGGCCTTTGGTTCTTTGGATCCCACTGACCGTATTCGTCGCGGAACGAGAAAATCCGTTCCTTGGCGCGTGCCTTTTCTTCGTCGCGGCGCGCACCGCCGATGCAGGCATCGAAGGCGAATTCGGCGATGGCTTCGAGCAGGGTGACCGACTGATGTTTGTTGCGCGAATCGCCTGGCGTCCTCAGCACGACCGTGCCGCGTGCAATCGAGTCCTCGACCGAGCGCACGATGAGGCGTTCGCCCAGTTCGGTGGCACGCGTGTCACGGAAGGCCGTCACTTCGGCATAGTTGTGCCCGGTGTCGACATGCAGCAGGGGGAAGGGAAACATTCCTGGCCGAAACGCCTTCTCCGCCAGCCGCAGCAGGCAGACCGAATCCTTGCCGCCGGAGAAGAGCAGCACCGGATTGCTGCACTGGCCGGCGACTTCGCGCAGGATGTGGATGGCCTCGGCCTCCAGCCAGTCGAGATGATCGAGGCGGGCGGCGGGTGGAGCGAAAGCGCTGCAATGTGCGTCCATGGGGGAGCCTCAGGCAGCGTCCTTGTCGCGCTTGTTCGTGTGCAGGCCGCATTCCTTGCTTTGCGGATCCTCCCACCACCACCTGCCCGCGCGCAGGTCTTCACCCGCGGCCAGGGCGCGGGTGCAGGGCGCGCAACCGATGCTGGGAAACCCCCGCTCATGCAGTTCGTTGGTGGGCACGCCGTAGGCATGCAGGTAGGCCCATACTTCCGCTTCGCTCCAGGCAGCGAGCGGGTTGAACTTCTCGATGCCGTGGGCAGCGTCGAATTCACGCTCCGGCAGGTCGCGCCGGGTGACAGCCTGCTCGCGGCGCAGGCCGGTGATCCAGGCCGCCTTGCCCTTCAGGGCACGGCCGAGTGGCTCGATCTTGCGCGCATGGCAGCAGGCTTTGCGCTGTTCGATGCTTTCGTAGAAGCCGTTCGCGCCGTACGCCATCGCAAACTGCTGCACGGCCTCGGGTTGCGGGAAATAGACGCGCAGACGCAGGTCGTACTGGTCGGCCACCCTCTGCATCAAGCGGTAGGTTTCCTCGTGCAGGCGGCCGGTGTCGAGCGTGAACACTTCGATGCCCGGTGCGTGGCGGGCGATCAGGTCCGTCAGCACCATGTCTTCTGCGCCAAGGCTGTTGGCGAAGGCGGCTGGAGTGAACTCGCGCTCGATACGCTTGAGCAGGCTGACGGCCTCGCCGATGCGCTGCTGCGGGATGCATTCGATGCTCATATGGATTTCTCTTCAGGCAACCGCGGCTGCGGTCTGGCGTGTTGGACGCGGTGCAGGAACGGCGGGCAGGGCGCCGCGCAGGTCGAGTTGCGGGTCGTGCGACTGGCACAGGGCAGCGGCGTCGACGATCCACAGGTCGATCTCGACGAAGACCCGATGCACTTCCGCCTCGGCGGCCTCGACAAGGCCGGCCAACGCGCCGGCCAGGTGGCTGAGGCGGTTGCCGAGCGCTTCCGCAAAAGTCAGTCCCTGCAGCACGGCGGCAATGTCGGCGAGTTCCTTCGCCTTGCCGCCGAGGAAGCTGGCCAGGCCGCCACCGACCAGCTTGAGTTGGGCCTCGGCGCAGGCCGCCGCATCCTCATACTTGCGTTGGAAGGTGAAGGCCTCGCGATAGCTGCGTTCGTGCGCAGCGTCGAAGAAGGCACGGCCGATGGCGACGTCGGTGGCTGAGGCACATTCGCCGCCGCCGAGCGAAACGACGTGGAAATCTGCCGCGTCGCCATGGTCGCGCGTGAGCTTCGCCAGTTCGAAGCGCGATACCTGGGTCAGGTCGGCGAGCAGGGACTGGAAGCGCCCGGCTCCTTGGCGCTGCGCCCAGCCGAAGAAGCGCTCGCCCTCGACGTGTTCTTCGTCATAGACCTTTTGTATGCGCTGGATGGCCTGCTCGATGCGGGCCGCCGGGATTGACGGTCCCTTCAGGGCGATCGAACCGCAGGCGCTGGTGCCGTCGCCGCCGAAGTACATCTGGTAGTGCGGGATCAGCTTGCCGTGCTGGCGCTTGCCCTCGCCGTAGATGCCGATGTCGCCCGATTCCGGCTGCGCGCAGCCGTTGTGACAGCCGGAGACGCGGATGCGCAGATCGTGCTTGCCGCCGGAGAGCTTCGGCGCGATGTGCATCGAGGCGGTGATGCCGAGGCGACAGGTCGAGCTGCCGGGGCAGGCGACAACGTTGTCACCTGCCTGCGGCGTCTTCAGGCCGAGTTCGGCCAGGCGCGCGGTCAGGGGTGAGATCCATGCGGCCGGCACGTTGAGCACGATCAGGTTCTGATCCTGGGTGGTGCGCACATCAGCCAGACCGAATTCGCCGAGCAGGGCGGCAAGACCCTGCAACTGGACGGAGGTGAGCTGACCGAGCGGCGCGGCGAGAGGAACGACGTGCAGTCCCGCTTGCTTCTGGGCAAAAAATACGCGGGGCGCACATGGGCCGGGCACCGGACCGCGCGTGGCCGCGCGCCACTCGCCTCGTGGCGCCGGCTTGCCGGCGAGCGCCGCCCGCGTGCGCGCGAACTCTTCATTGAAGCGCTCGATGAAGCCGGTCTCGCCGAAGCGGTCCACCAGGAACTTGACGCGCGATTTGGCGCGCTTCGTCCGAGCTGAATACTTGTTGTGCAGCGTGATGACGGCTTCCATGGCTGGCAGCAGGTCGCGCTCCTCGATGAACTCGGCGACGGTGATGGCCTCGTGCGGCTTGTGGCCGAGGCCGCCGCCGGCGAGCACAGTGAAGCCGCTGCTCTCGCCCTGTTGCGTGGCGACGATGCCGAGGTCGTGGATCAGGCCCTGGGCGCAGTCCGCCTCGCAGCCGGAAAAGCTGACCTTGAACTTGCGCGGCATCTGCTGGTTGAGCGGGTTGCGCAGGAAGTGCGCTACCGCGCCGTCGAGATGTCGGCTGACATCGGTGTGCTCCCGTGGGCAGACGCCGGCGAGCGGGCAGGCGGTGATGTTGCGGATGGTGTTGCCGCAGGCCTCGCGCGTCGTCACGCCGTCCTCGGCGAGGCGGCGCAGCACGGCGCCGGTCTCCGTCAGCGGCACGTGGTGCAGTTGGATGTCCTGCCGTGTGGTGATGTGCACCACCTGTTGCGGCACATGCTTCTCGGCAACCTCGGCGATGGCCGCCAGCCGCGCGGGGTCGAGGCGGCCACCCGGCAGCTTGATGCGCACCATGTTCACGCCCTCCTGGCGTTGGCCGTACACGCCCTGCTGCAGACGCAGGGCAGTGAAGCGCTCGGCGTCGAGTTCCAGGTCGAGGTAGCGGGCGAGCGCCGCTTCGTAGTGGACGATTTCGTCGGCGTCGGCGAGGGGGACGAGGGGGGCGAGTTGGGTCGTCATGATGTTTCCCTTTTCAAAAAACCAGCTTTGTTCCAATGAGGACAAGCAGCGCCGCGAGGCCTGAGCACAGCCAGCGCTCAGACACCTTCACCGCGAAGTGGCTGCCGAGCCAGATGCCGGGTAACGAACCCAGCAGCAAGTATGCAAGCAACGACCAGTCGATGTTGCCGAGCAGCCAGTGGCCGAGGCCGGCGATCAGGGTCAGTGGCACGGCATGGGCGAGGTCCGTGCCGACGATGCGCACCGTTGGCAGGGTCGGGTAGAGGAACAGCAGAGCGGTGGCGCCGAGCGCGCCGGCGCCCACCGAGGAGAGCGAGACCAGCACGCCGAGCAGCGCCCCGACTGCCATAGTGATTAGCTTGGCGCGGCGCATATGCCAGGCGTCGGAGAGGTGATCCAGGGCGAAGCGTTGTACGCGCGCCTTGAAGACGAGCGCGGCGGCGGTGAGCAGTAGCGCCACGCCGAGCGCACCTGAAATCAGGTGCGAGAAGAGGCCGCGGTCGACATCGAAGTACCAGACCGAGGCGAGCGTCAGCGCAGCAGCGGGCAGGCTGCCCGCGGCCAGCCGTCCGCTGACGCGCCAGTCCACCGTGTGGTGCCTGGCATGTACCGCCGTGCCGCCGGCTTTGGTCAGCGTGGCGTAGAGGAGATCGGTGCCCACCGCCGTGGCCGGGGGCACGCCGAACAGCAGCACCAGCAGTGGCGTCATGAGCGCGCCGCCGCCGACGCCGGTCAGGCCGACGATGGCGCCGACGGCGAATCCGGAAAGTGTGTAGGCCTCATTCATGGTGAGGCGAATGGTATCGACGGCCTATAGAATAGAAAAATACTTTGATGTTAGTATTAAATAACCGTTAGCTATATAGAGTCGAGAAATGAATCTACAGCAACTGCGCTATGTCTTCGAGGTCGCCCGCAGCGGCCTCAACGTCTCCGTGGCCGCCGCAGTCTTGCATACCTCGCAGCCGGGCGTGTCGAAGCAGATTCGCCTGTTGGAGGAAGAACTCGGCGTGGAGGTCTTCGTGCGCCAGGGTAGACGCCTCACCGCCATTACGGATCCAGGGCGGGAGGTGTTGAAGATCGCCGAGCGCATGCTGCGTGACCTCGACAACATGCGCAGCGTGGGCAAGGAATTCGGTGCCGAGGAGTCCGGCACGCTGGCCATCGCCACCACTCACACCCAGGCACGCTACGTCCTGCCGTCTGTCGTGCAACAGTTCATGCAGTGCCACCCGAACGTGCGGGTGAGCCTGCGCCAGGGCAGTCCGGCCGAGGTGTGCGAATACGTATTGGGCGGCGCGGCGGATATCGCCATCGCCACCGAAGCCATCGCCGAGCAGAATGATCTGGTCATGCTGCCCTGCTACCAGTGGAACCGCTGCGTCATCGCGCCGCCGAATCACCCCATCCTCAAGGCGAAGCCGCTGACGCTGGAGGCGATCGCGAAATACCCGATCATCACCTACGACTTCGCCTTCACCGGCCGCAGCCAGATCAACAAGGCTTTCGCCGGGCGCGGCCTTGCGCCGAATGTGGTACTGACGGCTCTCGACGCCGACATCATCAAAACCTACGTGGCGCTGGGGCTGGGCATCGGCATCGTCGCCTATATGGCCTACGATCCGGGGGCGGATAAGGAGCTGCGTGCGGTGGATGCCGCCCACCTGTTCGAGTCGGCCACCACGCGCATCGGCATCCACAGGAACGCCTGGCTGCGCAGCTATGCCTATACCTTCATCGAACTATTCGCACCTCACCTGACGCGCCGCATGGTGGAGTCGGCGCTGGGTGGCAAGGAGGGGAGCGATCCGGGGCTGTAATTATGCTAACATGGATATACACGGATATACACGGATATACATAGAGGCTCGAATCATGAATGTGCGATTGCAGGTGGCGAAATGGGGCAATAGTCTGGCGGTGCGGCTGCCCAACGAATGGGTTCGCAAGGCGGGGCTGCGCGAGGGGGACAGCGTCGAGGCGGAAGTGACAGCGCGCGGCGAGATCACCTTGGTGCCGACCAGACCCTTCGACAAAACTGCATTTCTCGTGCAGACGCGCAAATTGCGCGAAGCCATGCCGGAAACCGAACCGGTGGTCGAGAAGATGCGCAAAGAGGCACGCTACTGATGATCTATTTCGACACAAGCGCCGTCGTTCCGCTGTTCATACGTGAGCCGGCCAGCGCGGCCGTCGACGCGTGGTTCGAGACCTGTGCCGATCCGCTGTTGTCATCCGACTGGATCATGACCGAGTTCGCCAGCGCGCTTTCGCTCAAGGAGCGATCCGGGGTGCTCTCGGCAAAGGACGCGCGAGCAGCATGGCGCGGCTTCGAGGCGTTCTGCGAATCAGGCCTGCGACTGGTTACGGTGAGTCGGGAGGCCTTCCGGGAGGGTGCGCGGCTGGCGCGGCAACAGGCACATGGCCTGCGCGCCGGCGATGCGCTTCACCTTGCCGTTGCGCTGGAAGCGGGCACGAAGGCGATCGCCACTCTTGATGCGACCCTGGCTGCAAACGCCCGGCGATTGAAGATGCGGGCCGTGAAGTTTTAATGGTACCGCAATGGAAACGTGGTCTGTTCCAATTCCCGCAGGCAGTCTGTCGCCGTATGCGGGAGGCTGACTTTCAAGCGAACGCGGCCCCGGCTACCGAACAGAACGTATGTCCGCATCCCTGAGCCTGCCCATTCCCCAAGGCCATACCTCACCTCCCATTTCCCCCGCTGTCGATGTCAGATGATGCGCACGATGTAGTTGCTGGATTTCTCGTCGCGCTGTAATTCGATTAGGTGCCGCGCCTGTGCCTCTTCAAGCAGTTGGCCAAACGATTTGAAGCCGTAATAAGACTCGGTAAAACCCGGTTTGCGGCGCTGGATGGCCGGTTTGATCATGGATCCCCAAATCGGTTCGCCGGCGCGCTCGACGATAAGCGCCTCGATGGTTTCCAGAACGAGATCGAGTGCTTCCTGCTTGCGGTCCTCGTCCTCTGCAGACTCGCCGCCTTCTTTCTTCGGCGCCGCTTTCGGCTTCGCCGGGCGTTTCTTCGCAGCGCGCTTCTTTGTTTCCTCCTCGCGCACCAGATCGTCGTAGTAGATGAACTCGTCGCAGTTGGCCATGAGGAGATCGGAGGTTGACTTCTTTACACCGACGCCGATCACCAGCTTGTTGTTCTCGCGCAGCTTGGACACCAGCGGCGAGAAGTCGGAGTCGCCGCTGATGATGACGAAGGTGTCGACGTGCGCCTTGGTGTAGCACAGATCTAGGGCGTCCACCACCATGCGGATGTCGGCGGAGTTCTTGCCGGACTGGCGCACGTGCGGGATCTCGATCAGCTCGAAGGCGGCCTCGTGCATGGGCGCCTTGAAGTCCTTGTAGCGCGCCCAGTCGCAGTAGGCCTTCTTGACGACGATGCTGCCCTTGAGCAGCAGGCGTTCGAGCACCTTGCGGATGTCGAAGCGCTCGTACTTTGCTTCCTGTACGCCGAGTGCGACGTTCTCAAAGTCGCAGAACAGCGCCATGTTCTTCGTTTCGTTCTGTGCGGCCATGACGATTCCCTTAATGGTGGAGGATCTTGGAAAGGAACTGCTGCGCGCGCTCGGAGCGCGGGCTGCCGAAGAAAGCGTCTTTTTTGTCGTCCTCGACGATTTTACCTTGATCCATGAAGACGACACGGTGTGCGACCTTGTGCGCAAAGCCCATCTCGTGCGTCACCACCATCATGGTCATGCCCTCCTGCGCCAGTTCCACCATGACGTCGAGCACCTCGTTGATCATCTCCGGGTCGAGCGCCGAGGTGGGTTCGTCGAAGAGCATGCAGATCGGGTCCATGGACAAGGCGCGGGCGATGGCGACGCGCTGCTGCTGGCCGCCGGAGAGCTGGCCGGGATGCTTGGCGGCCTGCTCCTTGAGGCCTACCCGCTCCAGCAGCTTGAGGCCGCGCTCTGTGGCCTCATCCTTGCTCCGCCCCAGCACCTTGATCTGGGCGATCGAGAGGTTCTCGGTGATGGTCATGTGCGGAAACAGTTCGAAGTGCTGGAACACCATGCCGACGCGGGCGCGCAGCTTCGGCAGGTTGGTTTTCGTATCGCCAACGGAAATACCGTTGACGAGGATATCGCCTTGCTGAAAGAGTTCGAGGCCATTGACGCACTTGATGAGAGTGGATTTTCCCGAGCCGGAGGGTCCGCAGACGACGATGACCTCGCCCTTCTCCACCTGTGTCGTGCATTCAGTCAGCACGCGGAATTCGCCGTACCATTTGCTGACGTTCTTCATTTCGATCATGGGCATGATGGCGTTCCGGCTAGCGGATTATTGCGATGCGCTGCTGAAGTTTTTTCACCAGCATCGACAGACTGAAGCTGATGACGAAGTACAACACGGCGGCTACCAGATAGGTTTCGACCGGGCGGTTGAAGTTCTTGCCGGCGATCTCGAAACCCTTGAGCAGGTCGTAGGCGCCGATGGCATACACCAGCGAGGTGTCCTGGAAGAGGATGATGGTCTGCGTGAGCAGCACCGGCAGCATGTTGCGGAAGGCCTGCGGCAGCACGATGAGGCCCATGGTTTGCCTGTAGCTCATGCCCAGCGCGTAGCCGGCGGCAACCTGGCCGCGGGAGATGCTCTGGATGCCGGCGCGCATGATCTCGGAGTAGTACGCTGCCTCGAACAGGGTGAAGGTGATGATGGCGGAAACCTCAGCACCGAGCGGCCGCCCGATCACCAGGGGGATGAGGAGGAAGAACCAGAGGATCACCATCACCAGCGGAACGCTGCGCATGGTGTTCACGTAGCCCGCTGCCGGCAGGATTAGCCAGGGCTTGCTCGAGAGGCGCATCAACGCCAGAAGGGTGCCCAGTATGATGCCGCCGAGCATGGCGATGAGCGTCAGTTGCAGCGAGAAGATGAAGCCTTTGACGATATAGCCGGAGATGACTGCCGGCGTGAGGAATGCGAAGTCCAAAGTCAGCATTATGTCCCGCCCCCGATCATGCCCGGCACGCGCATGCGATTTTCGACGAACAGCATGGCACGGTTGATGGCGAAGGCGGATATGAAATACAGCCCGGTGACCGCCAGGTAGACCTCGATGCCGCGCGAGGTCTCCTCCTGCGCCTGCAGGGCGAAGAGGGTGAGTTCGGAGATGCTGACGGCGAAGGCCACCGATGAATTCTTTATGATGTTCATCGACTCGCTGGTGAGCGGCGGGATGATGATACGGAACGCCATCGGCAGCAGCACGTAGCGGTAGGTCTGCGGCAGGGTGAAGCCCATCGCCAGCCCGGCCATGCGCTGCCCCCCCGCCAGCGACTGGATGCCGGCACGCACCTGCTCGGAGATGCGCGCCGAGGTGAACAGCCCAAGGCCCAGCACCACCAGGATGAAGCTGGGTACGCCGCGCAGGGGCGGGATCAGCGCCGGCACGACGTGGTACCAGAGAAAAATCTGCACCAGCAGGGGGATGTTGCGGAACAGCTCGGTCCACGCATTGCCCAGCAGCACCAGTCCGCGGTGCGGCGTGGTGCGCAGGATGCCCATGAGTGCGCCCAGCGCCAGCGCCACCAGCAGCGCCAGCAACGACACCGAAAGCGTCCAGCCCCAGGCCGAGAGCAGCCAGTCAAGGTAGGTGGTGTCGCCGGAACCGCCGAAGCAGCCCGGCACGATCTTGCCGTCGATGGTGTCCTTGCAGAAAACCTGCCAGTCCCAGGTGGCCATGAACTACCTTCCCCCCGCTCCCCTTCCGGGGGAAGGGGGTGACGGTTGTTCGCCGCTGCGCGGCTCGATGTTTAGGAAGTGCGTCTTACTTCTTCGCGTAGTCTTCCATCGGCTTGTCGTTGGGATGGGCCCAGGCCGCTTTCGTCGCTTCGGACGCCGGCAGGCCGATGCGCGTGTTCGTCGGCGGAATCGGCTGCATGAACCACTTGTCGTAGATCTTGGCAATCTCGCCGGACTTCATCAGTGCTTGAAGGCTGTCATCGACGGCTTTCTTGAAGGCCGGGTCGCCTTTTCTGACCATGATGGCGATCGGCTCGACGGAGAGCACTTCGCCGACGATCTTGAAGGCCGCCGGGTTCTTCGATTTGGCGATGTTGCCGGCAAGGATCTGGCCATCCATGACGAAGGCGTCGGCGCGATCGGACTCGAGCAGGAGGAAGCTGTCGGCATGGTCCTTGCCGTACACCTCGTTGAATTTCACGCCGGCGGCGCGTTCATGCTTGCGCAGGTGCTGCACGGAGGTGGTGCCGGTGGTGGTGGCGACGTTCTTGCCGTTGAGCTGGGCGATGGAGGTGATGCCGGAATTTGCCTTGACGGCGATGCGCACTTCCTCGACATAGGTGGTGTCGGCGAAAGCCACGTCCTTCTGGCGGGCGACGTTGTTGGTGGTCGAGCCGCATTCGATATCCACCGTGCCGTTCTGCACGAGCGGAATGCGGTTCTGTGAGGTGACCGGCTGGTACTTGATGTCCAGCTTGGTCAGACCCAGCTGCTTCTGGATGTCCGCCAGCGCGCGTTGGCACAGCTCGACATGGAAGCCGGCGAACTTGCCGTCGCCGAGCGTGAAGGAGAGGCCGCCGGAGGACTCGCGCACGCCCATGGTGACGGCGCTGCTGTCTTTGATCTTCTTCAGTGTGCCGTCGAGGGCGAAGGCCGGCAGGGCAGCCAGCAGGCCAGCGGACAAAGTCAGTGCCTGCAGCACGGCGATTTTTTTCATGGCGGTCTCCTCAGGGGCGGTGGTTGTTGTTGGAGTGAGCATTCTATGCCCGGTGTTACGCTTTGTTAAGCGGCTTCGGTTTCCTCTTCCTGCTGCTGTAGCGCCCACATTTGCGCATAGGCGCCGCCGCGTTCCAGCAGGCTGCGGTGGGTGCCGCGCTCGGCGATGCGGCCCTGATCGAGCACGAGGATTTCGTCTGCATTCATGACCGTCGACAGGCGGTGGGCGATGACCAGAGTGGTGCGGCCGACGGCGATGCGCTCCAGTTCAGCCTGGATGGCCTTTTCCGATTGCGAGTCCAGCGCCGAGGTAGCCTCGTCGAAAATCAGGATGGGCGGATTCTTCAGCAGGGTGCGCGCGATGGCGACGCGCTGCTTCTCGCCGCCGGAGAGCTTGAGACCGCGCTCGCCGACGCGCGTCTCGTACTTCTCGGGCAGGGATTCGACGAAATCGTGGATGTGGGCGGCCTGGGCGGCGGCGATGACGTCCTCTCGCACCGCCTCGGGCCGGCCATACTGGATGTTGTAGAGGATGGTGTCGTTGAACAGCACCGTGTCCTGCGGCACGATGCCGATCGCCGCGCGCAGTGAGGCCTGCGTCATCTGGCGGATGTCCGTGCCGTTCACCTTCACCGCGCCCGACTGCACGTCGTAGAAGCGGAACAGCAGGCGCGAGAGCGTCGACTTGCCCGAGCCCGAATGCCCCACCACTGCTACCGTGCCGCCGGCGGGAATGGCAAAATCCACGTCGAAGAGGATCTGCCGCTTCGCCTCGTAAGAAAAACCGACGTGTTCGAAGCGCACCGCGCAGGGTCCGGCGACAAGCGCGGCTGCGCCAGGCGCGTCGGCGATCTCGCGGTGCTCTTCCTTGAGGGCGAACATGCGCTCGATGTCGGTCAGCGCCTGGCGAATCTCGCGGTAGAGCACGCCGAGCCAGTTGAGCGGAATGTAGAGCTGGATGAGCAGGCCGTTGACCAGCACGATGTCACCCACTGTCATCGAGCCGTTCGCCACGCCGGTCGCCGCGCGCCACATGATCAGCGTTACCGTCACGGCGATGATGCCTGCCTGGCCGACGTTGAGCAGGGACAGGGACAGCTGGCTCTTCACCTGCGCCGTCGCCCATTTCTGCATCTGCTGGTCGTAGCGCTGCGCCTCGTAGTCCTCGTTGTTGAAGTACTTCACGGTTTCGTAGTTGATCAGGCTGTCGATGGCGCGTGAGTTTGCGGCCGAGTCGAGCTCATTTGCCTCGCGCCGCAGGTGGGTGCGCCAGTTGGTCACCAGTACGGTGAAGGTGATAAAGAGGAGGAGGGCGCCGAAGGTGATCCAGGCAAAGCTCGCCTCATAGCGCGTCGCCAGGATGCCGATCACCAGCCCCACCTCCACCAGGGTCGGCAGGATGCTGTAGATGGTGTAGCTGATGAGCGTGCCGATGGAGCGCGTGCCGCGCTCGATGTCGCGCGTGAGGCCGCCGGTCTGGCGCTCGAGGTGGAAGCGCAGGGAGAGCGCGTGCAGGTGGCAGAACACCTGCAGGGCGATGTTGCTTACCGCCTGCTGCGTCACCCGCGCAAAAAGCAGCTCGCGCAATTCCGTGAACAGGGACATGGAAAAGCGCAGCAGGCCATAGGCGGCGAGCAGCGCCAGCGGCACGACGAGCGCGGCCTGCTGTGTCGTTTTTTCCGCCGTGAAGGTGTCCACCACCTCCTTGAACACCAGCGGCACGCCGACGTTAGCCATCTTGGCAGCGATCAGACAGGCGAGGGCGAACAGCACGCGGCCGCGATAGGCCCAGATGTAGGGAATCAGGCTGCGGAGGGTTTCCCAGTCGCGGGTCTTGCCCGTGGCGGGCGCGGGCAATGTCCGGGTTGTATGGCTGCGGCGCATGGTTCAATTCTAAATGACTAGTGCCCGCTCTTGGTTCTGGGGTGCTGCGACTTGTCTCCGCGTGACCCACGTGACTTAGGTGGCGGCACCTAATCGGCTGCTTATCGGCTTGACATCGAGCTTGCCTGACGTATCATTAAAACGATTGTTTGAAACGAGCGTTCCCTTTCTTTCTTATATGACCCAGACCGAAGCGAAACATCACCTCGATACCCGCGCGCGCATCCTCGATGCGGCGGAAGCGCTGTTCGTCGAACATGGCTTCGAGGCGACCTCGATGCGCATGATCACCGGCCGCGCCGGGGTTAACCTGGCCTCGGTGAATTACCACTTTGGCGGCAAGGAGGCGCTCATCCAGGAGGTTTTTCGCCGCCGCCTGACCTGGCTCAACCATGAGCGCCTGGGCGCGCTCGAGCACCTGGAGCAAGAGGCGCAGGGCGCGCCGCTGAAACCGCACCAGATCGTCGACGCCTTCTTCGGCGTGTCGCTGCGCATGGCGGCGGACACCGAGCATGGCGGCCACACCTTCATGCGCCTGCTCGGACGCACCTATACCGAACCCGCCGCCTTCGTGCGCCAGTTCCTCGCCGACGAATACGCGGCCGTGGTGCCGCGCTTCAAGCAGGCATTGTTTCGCGCGCTGCCGGACGTGCCGCCCGAGGACATCCTCTGGCGCTTTCACTTCATGCTCGGCGCCATGTCCTATGCCATCGCCGGCACCGACGCCCTGCAACTCGTTGCCGGGTATGAACTGGACGAGAAAGACCCCGGCGCCCTGGCGCGCCGCCTGATGCCCTTCCTGCTCGGCGGCCTGCGCGCACCTTTGACCGATCAGCGCGTCAAACCCAAGGAGAAGGGTTCGCGCAGGGCGGCCTGATTTCCCCATCGCCGTGCAGCCGGCACTGACTTTGCTGCGTACCTGTCCCCGGCGGAAATCCGCCGGAGGAAGACTAAGGAGAAGCACATGACCTGGACACCGACTTGGACACTTCTGATACTTCTGCCGATCGCTGCGATCGTGGCGCTGTTCGCCATCAAGCCGCTGCGCCGCGCGCTGGTGACGCGGCCGCTCTTCGCCGCCTACCGCAAGATGCTGCCGCAGATGTCGCAAACCGAGAAGGAGGCGATCGAAGCTGGCTCCGTCTGGTGGGAGGGCGAACTGTTTCATGGCCGCCCCGACTGGAACAAGCTGCTGGCCTATCCGCTGCCCAAACTCACGCCGGAAGAGCAGTCCTTCCTCGACAACGAGACGGCGGAACTCTGCCGCCTCTCCAACGACTGGACGTCGTCGCACTACGACCATGACCTGCCGGCCGAGACCTGGCAGTACATGAAGGACAAGGGCTTCCTCGGCATGATCATCCCGAAGCGCTACGGTGGCCTCGAGTTTTCCGCCTACGCCCATTCCGAGGTGGTGACCAAGCTGGCCACGCGCTGTTCGGCGACGGTGGTCTCGGTGATGGTGCCCAACTCTCTCGGCCCGGCCGAGTTGCTGCTGCATTACGGCACCGACGAACAGAAGAACCACTACCTGCCGCGCCTGGCCAAGGGCCTCGACATTCCCTGCTTCGCCCTGACCAGCCCCTGGGCTGGCTCCGATGCCGCCTCGATCCCCGACCAGGGCATCGTCTGCAAGGGTATGTGGCAGGGCAGGGAAGTCGTCGGCATGCGCGTCACCTGGGACAAGCGCTACATCACGCTCGCGCCGGTGGCCACGGTGGTTGGCCTCGCCATCCGCCTCTTCGACCCGGAGCATCTGCTCGGTGACGCGTTCGGCGGAAATGCGGATATCGGCATCACCTGCGCACTGGTGCCGGCCGACCATCCCGGTGTGGACACCGGCCGCCGCCATTTCCCGCTCAACGCCGCCTGGCACAACGGTCCGACGCGCGGCAAGGATGTCTTCATGCCGCTCGACTTCATCATCGGCGGACCGAAGATGGCCGGCCAGGGCTGGCGCATGCTCATGGAGTGCCTCGCCGCCGGCCGCGCGATTTCCCTGCCCGGCTCCAACACCGGCATGCAGAAGCTGGCGGTGCGCGCGGTCGGCGGCTACGCCCGCGTGCGCACCCAGTTCAAGACGGCCATCGGCAAGTTCGAGGGCATCCAGGAGCCGCTGGCGCGCATGGGTGGCAACCTCTATCTGTGCGATGCCGCGCGCGTCATGACCGCCGGCGCCATCGACCTCGGCGAGAAACCCTCGGTCATCTCCGCCATCGTCAAGTACCACGTCACCGAGCGTGCGCGCGAGTCGATCAACGACGGCATGGACATCCTCGGCGGCAAGGGCATCTGCCTCGGCCCCTCGAACTTCCTCGGCCGCGCCTATCAGCAGGTGCCGGTGGCCATCACCGTCGAAGGCGCCAACATCCTCACGCGCAGCCTGATCATCTTCGGCCAAGGTGCGGTGCGCTGCCATCCCTATGTGCTGGCGGAAATGCAGGCCGCGCAGAATGACGACCTGAAGGCTTTCGACAATGCGCTCTTCGCGCACATCGGCCACACCGTTTCCAATGGCTGGAACGCCTTCATCACCGGCATCACCGGCTCGCACTTCGTCAAGGTGCCCGGCAACGTGGCGCCCGAGGCGCGCCGCTACTACCAGCAGCTGACGCGCTTCTCCTCGGCCTTCGCCTTCCTCGCCGACATCTCCATGCTCGTCATGGGCGGCGACCTCAAGCGCAAGGAGAAACTCTCGGCGCGCATGGGCGACATCCTCTCTCTCATGTACCTCTCCTCGGCGGTGCTCAAGCGCTACGAGTCGGAAGGTCGCCAGGCGGCCGACGCCCCGCTCATGCACTGGGCCATGTGGGATTCGATGTTCAAGGCGCAGAACGCCTTCGAGGGCGTGGTTTCGAATTTCCCCAGCCGCTTCGTCTCGACCCTGCTGCAACGAACCATCTTCCCGCTCGGCCGGCCCTACGTCGTGCCCTCCGACCGCCTCGGCGGCCAGGTGGCGAATCTGCTCATCGCGCCTTCCGTCACGCGTGACCGCCTCACCGCAGGCATGTACCTGCCGCGCGACGAGCACGATCCCGTCGGCGTCGTCGAGCTGGCGCTGGAGGCGACGCTCAAGGCCGAAAGCGTGGCGGCGAAGATCCGCGCCGCGCAGAAGGCCGGCACGCTCTCCGGCAACAGCACGCAGGAAATCGAAAGTCAGGCGCTGCAACACGGCGTCATCAATGCCGAAGAGCAGGCGCTGCTCGCCCGTGCCCATGCGCTGGCGGACGAAGTCATCAAGGTGGACGATTTCCCCTTCGACCTCGGCCTGCAGCGCAGCGAGGCGAAACCGGCGCCGCAGCGCGCGGCGGCCTAAGCCTCTTGTGATTTTGTGACTTTGTGGCGAAAGGTTCTTTTCAGGAGCGAACATGAACAAGCAAGCGGTCTATATCGTCGACGGCGCGCGCACGCCGTTCCTCAAGGCGCGCAATGCCCCCGGCCCCTTCTCGGCAGGCGACCTGGCCACCGCCGCCGGCGGTGCCCTGCTGGTGCGCCAGCCCTTCGCCGCCGATGAATTTGATGAAGTCATCCTCGGTTGCGCCTCGCCCTCGCCGGATGAAGTGAACATCGGCCGCGTCGCCGCCCTGCGCATGGGCTGCGGCCACAAGGTGCCCGGGTGGACGGTGATGCGCAATTGCGCCAGCGGCATGCAGGCGCTCGACTCGGCCATCGCCAATATCCAGAACGGCCGTTCGCAGCTGGTGCTGGCCGGCGGCGTCGATGCGCTGTCGCATGCACCGCTGCTCTATTCGAAGACCATGGTGCTGTGGTTCGCGAAAATGGCGCAGGCCAGGTCGCCGGGCCAGAAGGCGGCGCTGTTCGCGAAACTGAGTCCTACTGCGCTGCTCTCGCCGGTGATCGGCATCATGAAGGGCCTCACCGACCCGGTAGTGAACCTGCTCATGGGGCAGACGGCGGAGAACCTCGCTTTCCGCTTCGGCATCACGCGCGAGCAGATGGACGAATTCTCCGTGCGCAGCCACCAGCGCGTCGCCGCCGGCCAGGATGCCGGTCACTACGGTGAGGTCGTGCCCCTGGTCGACCGCGACGGCAAGGTCTATGCCGCCGACGACGGCGTGCGCCGCGATTCCTCGATGGCGGCCCTGGCCAAGCTCAAGCCCTTCTTCGACCGCAAGTACGGCAACGTCACGCCCGGCAACAGCTCGCAGATCACCGACGGCGGCGTCTGGCTGATCCTCGCCTCCGAGGAGGCAGTCAAGCGCCACGGCTTGCAGCCGCTCGGTCGCATCGTCGATTCGCAGTGGGCCGCCCTCGATCCGGCGCAGATGGGCCTCGGCCCGGTGCATGCCGCCACGCCCATCCTGCAGCGCCACAAGCTCGGCCTCAACGATCTCGATGCCTGGGAAATCAACGAGGCCTTCGCCGCGCAGGTGCTGGCCTGCCTCGCCGCCTGGGAAGATGCCGCCTACTGCAGGGACGAGCTCGGCCTCGACGCGCCGCTGGGCGCGATCGACCCCGACAAGCTCAACGTAGACGGTGGCGCTGTGGCACTGGGCCATCCAGTCGGCGCCTCCGGCGCGCGCATCGTCCTGCATGTGCTGCAGGTGCTCCGCCGCAGCGGCGGCAAGCGCGGCATCGCCACGATCTGCATCGGCGGCGGCCAGGGCGGCGCCATGCTGGTGGAAACCGTCTGACGCCGGGCCTTCGCGCAATGCACAGGGATATCCGCCTCGATTACCGCAGGCGTCCCTCGGCGCTGGCCTTCATGGCACGGCTGCTGCGCACCTCGCCCGGTGTACGCCGGGGCGGTGTGCCGGCGATCGGCGCGCGCTGGCGGCATCGCGTCGACGGCAGCGAACTCGCGCGCTTCCTGGCCCTCTCCGGCCTGCCCGAGACGCACACCCTGCCGCTGCTCCTGCCGCACACCCTCGGTTTTCCCCTGCACATGGCGATCCTCACCCAGCCGGCGTTTCCGCTGCCGATCTGGAGGATGCTGCAGGTGCGCAACCGCATCCTGCAGCACCGCGCGATCGCTGCGGATGCCACCCTGGACATCGCCGTCGACATTGCCGCTCACCGTGTCCTCGACAAGGGTGCCGAGTTCGACCTGCGCACCACGGTGCGCGCCGGTGACGACGTCGCCTGGGAAAGCGTGAACACCTTCTATGCGCGCGGCCGCTACGGCGCACCGACGGCGGACGCCAACGTACCCGCAGCGCCAAAACTAGTTTCGGTGGAGGCTAATGCCCGCGTAGCGGGCCTTACACCGGAACCAAAAGGCAGTCCCGGCGAGACGGCGAGCTGGCGCCTGCCCATGCGCGGCGGCTGGCAATACGGCGGCCTCTCGGGCGACTACAACCCGCTGCACTTGTGGAACGGTTACGCGAAAAGGCGCGGCTATGCGCGCGCCTTCCTGCATCCGCAGCGTGTGCTCGGGCACTGCCTGGCGCGCCTGCCGCGGCTGGACGGCGAGGGCGGCCTGGATACGGCCGCTCTGGACACATGGCTGAAAGGTCCGGTCTTCTACGGCGCAGAGGTGACGCTGCACCATGCCCAGGATGCAGGCGGCACGGTGTTCGCGCTGCACGTGGAAGGCGATGCGCGACCCGCCATCGTCGGCCGGCTGACACCGATGCCGCTGCAGAAAAATGGACATGATTTGAGAAAGGAAGAGCCATGCAGGAACTGAAACACTGGCGCCTCGAGCGCGAACCCGCCGGACTCGCCTGGCTGATTTTCGACAAGGCCGGCGAATCGACCAACACGCTTTCCGCAGCAGCGATGCACGAGCTCGGCCTGGTGCTCGATGAACTCGAGCGTGAACCGCCGAAGGCGCTGGTGATCCGCTCCGGCAAGAGCGCCGGCTTCATCGCCGGCGCCGACATCGAGGAATTTACGCAGATCGGCTCGCCCGCAGATGCGCGCGCACTCGTCCAGCGCGGCTGGGACATGTACAACCGCCTCGCTGCGGTGAAATACCCGACCCTGGCGCTGATCCGCGGCCATTGCATGGGCGGCGGCACCGAGCTGGCGCTGGCCTGCCGCTACCGCGTGGCGGTGGACGAGCCGGGCACGCGCATCGCCCTGCCGGAAGTCATGCTCGGCATCGTCCCGGGCTGGGGCGGCATGCTGCGTCTGCCGCAGATCATCGGCCCGACTGCCGCGCTCGACATGATGCTCAGCGGCCGCGCCCTCGACACCAAGCGCGCGAAGCGGCTCGGTTTCGCCGATGAATGCGTGCCGCCGCGCGTCATGGACAACGCCGCGCGCATGCTGGCCACCTCCGGCCGGCCGCCGCGCACGCTGCCCTTCATGCAGCGCCTGATGAATGGCCCGCTGAAGGGCTTCGTCGCGTCGCAGGCGAAAAAACAGGTAGCCGCGCGCGCCCGCCCCGAACATTATCCGGCGCCCTACGCCATCATTGACATGTGGGCGAATTACGGCGGCAACGCGCTCGCCGTGCCGGCCGACAAGCCGACCTCGATGGACGCCATCGCCGCCTCGCCGACGACGAAGAACCTCGTCCGCGTCTACTACCTGCAGGAGCGCCTGAAAGGCTTTGGCAAGAGTGATGGCAAAAGCGGTGACTTCGCGCCGAAGCATCTGCACGTGATCGGCGCCGGTGTCATGGGTGGCGACATCGCCGCCTGGGCGGCGCTGCGCGGCCTCACCGTGACGCTGCAGGACCAGAACATTGAGCGCATCGCGCCGGCCATCCAGCGCGCGGCGGCGGCGTTCAAGAAGAAGCTGCGCGACGACACCCAGGTGCGCTTCACGCTCGACCGCCTGATTCCCGATCCGAGCGGCCAGGGTGCGCGCCAGGCCGACGTGGTGATCGAGGCGATCTTCGAGAACCTCGAAGCGAAGCAGAAGCTCTTCGCCGACATCGAGCGCATCGCCAAGCCCGGTGCAGTGCTCGCCACCAACACTTCCAGCCTGCGGCTCGAGGACATCGCCACGGCGCTGCAGAACCCCGCGCGCCTGGTCGGCATCCACTTCTTCAATCCGGTGGCGAAGATGCCGCTGGTCGAGGTGGTCGAGGGTGCCGCCTCGGATGCCGTGGCGCTGAAGCAGGCCATGGCCTTCGTGCGCAAGATCGACAAACTGCCGCTGCCGGTGAAGAGCGCGCCGGGCTTTCTGGTCAACGCCGTGCTGGCGCCGTACATGCAGGAAGCGATGCGTTGCGTGGACGAGGGCATTGCGCCCGAGGCGGTGGACGAGGCGGCGCTGGCTTTCGGCATGCCGCTCGGCCCGATCGAACTGGCCGACACCGTCGGCCTCGACATCGCCGTGGCGGCGGGCAAGGAACTGGCCGGCGAAGGCGTGG
The DNA here is from genome assembly GCA_018262775.1 of Rhodocyclaceae bacterium. Taxonomy (GTDB): domain Bacteria; phylum Pseudomonadota; class Gammaproteobacteria; order Burkholderiales; family Rhodocyclaceae; genus Desulfobacillus. The sequence goes on along the minus strand of JADFDU010000001.1, from coordinate 68,106 downwards.
TGCCGCCGAAGAAGCTGCTCGAACTGGTCGCGGCCGGCCATCTCGGCCGCAAGACCGGCCGCGGCTTCTACACGTACAATCAGGGCAAGCCGCAGAAAGGGGCCGTCGGCACGGTGCCGGCCGGGCTCGCCGAACGGCTCGTGCGGCCGCTGCTGCAGGCGGTGCAGCGCTGCGTCGAGCAGGGTGTCGTCGCCGACGCCGAACTGGCCGATGCCGGCGTGATCTTCGGCACTGGCTTCGCCCCCTTCACCGGCGGGCCGATGAACTATTTGAAGGCGCATTCGTAGGTCGGGCTTCAGTCCGACTGCAGCGGCCGAGTCGGCCTGAAGGCCGACCTACGACCAAAGGAAGTCCCGTGGGACAAGGAGCAAACCGATGAGCGACGAACCGACGCGATTGCCGAGCAGGCAGCCGACGCTGCGCCTGATGCCGATGCCGGCCGACGTGAATCACGCCGGTGACATCTTCGGCGGCTACGTCATGGCCAATGTCGACCTGGCTGGCGGCATCGTCGCCATCCGCCGCGCGCGCGGTCGCGTCGCCACCATTGCCGTCAACCAGTTCCTCTTCAAACAGCCGGTGTCGGTGGGCGACGTGCTGTCCTTCTACGCCGAGGTGATCGAGGTCGGCCGCACCTCCATGACCATCAACGTCGAGGTCTATGCCGAGCGCCGTCCGACCGATCCCATCGTGGTCAAGGTGACGGAAGCGCAGCTCACGTATGTCGCCCTCGCCGCGGACGGCAGAAAGCGCGACGTGCCGCCCGAGATGTAATATCCGATTCGGCCGCGGCAGCACGCCGCGGCACGCCGTTGCCCGGGGGGAGAAGCATGCTGAAAAAAATAGGATTGACGCTTGCCGCGCTGCTTGCCGTCCTGCTTGTTGCGCTCGCCGCCAACACGCTGCGCCACGGCTCGCGACAGATCGACGTGCCACCGTCGCCGCCGCCCGCCATCGATGCCAACGCCGCGGCGCAACGCCTGTCCGCCGCCGTGCGCCTGCGCACCATTTCCCTCGATGACAAGCCGGGTGCCGGCGCAGAAGAATTCCGCAAGTTGCACGCGCTCCTGCAAAAATATTACCCGCGCGCCCATGCCGTGCTGAAGCGCGAACGTGTCAACGAGTTCAGCCTGCTCTTTACCTGGCCCGGCAGCGATGCCGCGGCCAAGCCGATCATGCTGATGGCGCACCAGGATGTGGTGCCCATCGCCGCCGGCACGGAGAAGGACTGGCAGGCCGATCCCTTCGGCGGCGAGATTCGCGATGGCTTCGTCTGGGGGCGCGGTGCCTGGGATGACAAGGGCAACCTGTTCGCCATCATGGAAGCCGTGGAGATGCTCGCCGCGAGCGGCTTCAAGCCGCGTCAGACTGTTTATCTCGCCTTCGGCCACGACGAGGAGATCGGCGGCGAGCGCGGCGCCAAGGCCATTGCCGCCCTGCTGCAGTCGCGCGGCGTCAAGCTCGATTTCGTCACTGACGAGGGCCTGCTGATCACCGAGGGCGTGCTCAAGGGCCTCGAGCGGCCGGTGGCCCTCATCGGTACCGCGGAGAAGGGCTACCTCACCCTCGCACTCGGTGCGAGCGCCGTGCCGGGGCACTCCTCGATGCCGCCGCCACAGACCGCCATCGGCATGTTGAGCGCGGCGCTGGTGCAACTGGAAGTGCGGCAGATGCCGGCGGCCTTCCGCGGCGTCGCCGCCGAGATGTTCGACACCATCGCGCCGGAGATGAATGGCCTGAACCGCGTGCTCCTCTCCAATCTGTGGCTGTTCGGCCCCGTCGTCAAAAGTCAGCTGGAGAAGGGCGCCGCCACCAATGCCATGCTGCGCACCACCACCGCGCTGACGGTGATGCACGCCGGCAACAAAGAGAACGTGCTGCCCGGCCGCGCCGATGCCCTGGTGAATTTCCGCATCCTCCCCGGCGATGACTCGGAGAGTGTGACGACGCACGTCAAGTCGGTCGTCGCCAACGACAGGATTACGGTGGCGAAAAGCGGCTTCTCCTACGAGCCGACGCCGATCTCGCCGTCGACGGCGCCGTCCTACCAGCTCATCGCCCGCACCGTGCGCGAACTGTTCCCCGGCACCGTCGTCGCGCCGGGACTGATGATCGGCGCCACCGATTCGCGCCACATGGCGCCGATCGCCGAGCATATCTACCGCTTCTCGCCGGTGCGTGCGAAGAGTGAGGACCTGCCACGCTTCCACGGCACCAACGAGCGCATCTCGACCGCCAACTACGCCGAGCTGATCGGCTTCTACCATCGCCTGCTGCGCAACGCCGCGGCGGAAAAATAAGCGGAGCGGAACATGCACGACCAGGTCCTCCTCGACATTGACGGTGACGTCGCCACCTTGACTCTGAACCGTCCGCAGGCGATGAACGCACTCGGCATGGAGATGGCCAAAGCTCTGCTGGTGCGTACCGAAGAACTGCAGCAGGCGACAGGCGTGAAGGTCGTCGTCGTCACCGGCGCCGGTGATCACTTCATGGCCGGCGGCGACATCAAGGAATTCAAGGGCATCATCGCCGCCGCGCCGCAACAGCGGCAGCAGGCCTTTCACGGCATGATCAGCGACTACGTGCATCCGGCCGTCGAAATCCTGCGCGGCCTGCCGCAGCCGGTCGTCGCCAAGGTGCGCGGCGCCTGCGCCGGTTTTGGCTTTTCGCTGATGGCCGGCTGCGACCTGGCAGTGGCCGCCGACAACGCCTACTTCACCAGCGGCTACGCGCTGCTCGGCACCAGCGCCGACGGCGGCAGCACCTGGTTCCTGCCGCGCCTGCTCGGCGCCAAGTGCGCGGCTGAACTCATGCTGCTGGCCGAGCGCCTCGACGCGCAGCAGGCGCTTTCCTTCGGCCTGGTCAACCGCGTCGTGCCATTGGCCGAACTCGATGCGGCCAGCGCCGCCCTGGTACAGCGCCTGGCCGCCGGGCCGGCGCAGGCTCATGCCGGCACCAAGCGCCTGCTGGGCCAGTCGTTGCATACGTCGCTCGCCGATCAGTTGCGCGCCGAGGCGCAGTCCTTCGCGCACTGCAGCGCCAGCGACGATTTCGCCGAGGGCGTGGCGGCTTTCATCGAGAAACGCAAACCGGTCTTCACGGGCCGCTGACACCGCCGTTCAACCACCAAGGGGACTCCCCATGAAGAAACCGGTCTTGCTATTGCTTGCCTGCGCCATGCTGGCGCTTCCCGCCGCCGCCGAGATCAACGCGAAGCGCGATCAGGTGCAAGGCAGCCGCAACCTCGGTGTCATCCGGCTCGACGGCGCGACGCTATTCGGCAGTGCCGAGGACGTCCTCACCCCGGGTGGCAGGAAGGCCCTCGACAAGGTGGTCAAGGACAACCCGGCACTGGTCATGCGCAGGATCAAGGTGTCCGGGCACACGGACAACATGGGCAAGGAAGACGACAACCGCAAGCTCTCGCTGCGTCGCGCCGAGGCGGTGCGTAATTACCTCATTTCCCGTGATGGGAATTTCCGCATCGAGGTTGCCGGCCTCGGCGAAACCCAGCCGCTGGTGAAGTGCGATGCAAGGAAACCGCGAGCGGAACTGATCCGCTGCCTGGCGCCGAACCGACGGGTGGAAATCGAACTGCTGCAGGAATAAGCCTTGCCTGCTGGCGTGCCAGTTTACCTTGGCGCCTTGGTGCCTTAGCGCCGCAGTGACTGCACGAGACGACCGAGCCACTCGTGCACGGCGACATGCCCGGCCCACAGGCCGCCCGGACGTGGCAAGAAATCCAGCGGTGTGAGCGGGCCGGTCGTCTCGTAGCCGGTCGGTGCGGCGATGACTTGCAGGTTGGCAGAAGCAAACGCTGCTCGTGCGCGCTTCATATGCCAGGCGTGCGTCACCAGCAGCACGCGCCCGACACCGGCTTCTTTCAGCAGGGCTGCGCTCATGCGCGCATTGTCGCGCGTGTCGGCGGAGCGGTCCTCGACCCAGCGCACCTTGACGCCAAAATCCCGCTCCAGCGCGTCGCGCATGCTGCGGCCCTCGGGCACGCCGCCCAGCGGCGCGCCACCCGTCACCAGCAGCGGCAGGCCGGTGTCGCGGTGCAGCCGCGCCGCGTAGCGGATGCGCTCCAGCGACCAGCGGCTCACCGTATCTCCGCCGTATTCCGGCGCCGCCCAGTAACTGCCGCCGCCGAGCACGACGATGGCTTGTGCGTCCTTTGCCTGCGCGAGGTCGAGTGGCGGCACGTCCTCGAGCGTGGCGAGCATCGGTTTCGTCACGGCGGGCGTGGCGAGCAGCCACAGCAGGATGAGGCCGCCCCAGGCCAGCGTCTTGCCCAGGCGCGGCCGGCGCCGCAGCAGCAGCAAACCCAGCAACGCCAGAAGCAACGGCCCCGCCGGCGGTAACACCAGCGCGGTGAGAAGTTTCTTGAGCAGGAACATCATTTGCCGAAACCGGTCGTCATTCCGGACGCGCATAGCGCGAGCCGGAATCCAGCGGGAAGGAAAAGACTCTGGATTCCCGCTTTCGCGGGAATGACGGATGCGTGCCCAACCCTGTCAACCCGTTACCTTGCGCACCAGCGCCCGGCTTACCATGCGCAGGCGCTGCGCCAGCGGGAAGCGCTTGAAGTTGGTCTTCACCGCGCCCTTGGTGAAGGCGGTGCGCTTCGAATAGTCGATGTTCACGTCCACCACCACCGGCCGGCCGGTCGCGGTGATGCGGCGCGCCTCGCTGATGGCGCCGGCGATGGCCGCGTCGTTTTCCATGCGCACGTAGGCCGCGCCGGTGGCCATGGCGATGCCCTCGAGGTTCACCGAGCCGAGCACGGCGCACGGCTTGCGGTTGTAGGGAATCTCCTGCGCCTGGGCGATCTGCGACAGCTCGCCGTCGTGGAAGACGAAGTAAGCGACGCCCAGTCCCTCCTTCGTCGCCGTGAGGATTTCTATGCCTGTCATCATGAAGGCGCCGTCGCCGACGATGGAGAACACCTCGCGTTGCGGTTGCGACAGTTTGGCGCCGACGGCGGCGGGCACCGCATAACCCATGCAGTTGAAATCGGTCGGCAGGATCAGCGCGCGGCTGGCGTGCACCGGGAAGAGCTCGGCGGTGAGGAAGGTGTGGTTGCCGTCGTCCACCGTGGCGATGGCGTTGTCGGGCATCTGTAGCCGCAGCTCATCGAAGAAGCGTGCCGGGTTCACGCGCCCCTTGGAGTCATGCGCATACCATTCCTCGCGGTAGGCCTGCTTGTCGCGGCGGATCTGCTCCTGCGGCCCGTTGCCGGCCGCGCGTGCCGCGCCGCGCTGCTGCAATTCAAAAGTCAGTTTCTGCAATACGGCGGCCGCATCGCCTTCAAGTGCCACCTTGGCCGGATAGTTCTTGTCGAACACCTGCGGGTTGATGTCGATGTGCACCAGCTTTTCCGGTACCGTCACGCCGAAGCTGCCGGTGCCGATCTCGCCGAAGCGCGTGCCGACGGCGAGCAGGGCGTCGCAAGCGGCGAAGGCGTTGCGTGCGGCGGGCACGGCATGCGGGCCGAAGCTGAAGCCGGCATGCAGCGGATGTGTGGCGGGGAAGGTCGACAAGCCCTGCAGGGTGGTGGCCACCGGCGCCTGCAGGAACTCCGCGATCTCCTTCAGTTGCGGTAGCGCGTCCACCGCGCCCCAGCCGGCAAAGATGCCGGGGTGGTCAGCCGTCAGCAGCACCTCGGCCGCACGCGCGATGTCTTCCTGCGCCGGCAGGGGCGGTGCCGCCGGTCGCACCCACGCGGGCAGCTCGCCCACCTCTTGCGGAAACAGCTGCAGGTTCGCCGGCAGTTCGACGAAGACCGGGCCCGGCTCGCCCGAGGTGGCGATGCGATAGGCCTCGAAGATCGTCGGCACGACATCGACGTGGCGCTCGATGCGGAAGGTCGCCTTGGTCAGCGGCTTCATGAAAGCGTGCTGGTCGATCTCGTGCAGCTGGTAGTGTTTGCCCAGGTCGGTGCGGATGCCGCCGGTGATCACCAGCATCGGCACGCCGGCGAGCAGCGCCTCGGCAATGCCGCTCGAGGCGTGGGTGAGACCGGCCGCCGGCACGATGGCGAGCGTGCCGATCGAGCCGGAGACGCGGCTCACCGCGTCGGCGATGAAAGCAGCGCTGCCTTCGTGGGTGACGAGGATCGGCGTGATCGTTTCAGACTGGTTCAGCTCGTCGTAGAACTCGGTGTTCTGCACGCCGGGGATGCCGAAGGTGAAGCGCACGCCGAGCTGCTCCAGCGCGTGGGTGGCAAGCCATGCCGCGGTTTTCTTCATGGTTAACCCTTTGCGATCGATTGACCGGCGATGCGTCCGGTGAGGACGCAACAGCCGAGGAAAGTGCCTTCCAGCGCGCGCAGGCCATGGCTGCCGCCACCGCCGAAACCGGTCGCCTCGCCCGCCGCATAGAGCCGCGGGATCGGCTGGCCGGCGCTGTCGAGCACGCGGCTGTCGAGGTCGGTCTGGATGCCGCCCAGGCTCTTGCGGCTGATGATGGACTCGCGAATGGCGATGAGCGGCAGCGCCTTGTCGTCGAGGATGCGCTGCGACTTGCAGGTGCGGATGCGGTCGCCCTTCCATTGCCGCAGGTAGGCAATGCGCTGCAGTTGCTCATCCTCGTAATGGGCCGGGCCGCGCGCGATCTGCGCATCGTATTTCGTCAGCGCCGCGGCCAGCACTTCTATATCGACGCCATCGTTGCCCTGGTCGCCCTGCAGTGCATTCATTTTTTCCACCAGCGCCGGCAGCGTGCCGGCGACGACGACGTCCTCGCAGTGCGTGGTCAGCTGGTCCACCAGCCAGCGGTTGCCGAACAGCAGGTCGCGCAGGAAGGACAGCTTCTTCTTGTCGCGGATCGAAGGGTTGAACTCGGCGCCGGAGATGCCCAGCTCTTTCAGCGCGATCTTGCGGTTGAGGATCTGCCAGGAGTACTGGCGCTCGGTGGCGCACACCCGCGTCACCAGGTCGCGCGTGTCGTAGCCCGTCAGCAGCGGCGGCATGAAGCGCTGGCCGCGCCAGTCCACCCACAGGGCGGTGCGCGGTGGCACCAGCGACAGGCCGTGGTTGGGCTTGCGCGGATTCCAGTGACGCACGCCGGCGGCGTAGTCCCACATCTTGTCCAGGTGCGTGACGTTGCCGCCAACCTTGCCGACCGCGTCGTGCAGCATGCCGTCGGCGTAGCGGTGCGAGCCGTTGAGAAGTGTTTGCGGCGGCGTGCGCCAGTCGGCATGCCAGTTCTGTCGTACCCGCTCCAGATTGCCGTTGATGCCGCCCGCGGCGACGAGGATGGCATCGCCGAAAGCCTCGAAGGGTTCGCCGCCCGCTTCGAGCTGGCCGCTGCAGCCGCTGATCTCGCCCATCAGGCGGGTGAATGCCTCGACGCGGTGGCCGAAATGCAGCGTCAGTCTGGCCGCATTCGCGTGGTTGCGCAGCCGCTTGATGAGCTGCACCGCCAACTCGCGGCCGGTTCCCCAGACGATGTGGAAGCGCGGCAGCGAATTGCCCGGCGTGTGCAGGCCGCGCTCGATCCAGTGCGGCACCGGAAAAAACGTGATGCCCCTGGCCTTGAGCCAGAGATACACCTCGTCGTGGCAGCGTCCGGTGTAGGCCTCGGCCCAGCGACGCGGCCAGTGGTCGTCGACGCCGAATTCGGCGAAGGCGCACCAGTCGTCGTAGGCCTGGCGGGGGGAGTCCTGGAATCCGGCGCGTTGCTGCTCGCGGCTGCCGACGACGAAGATGCCGCCGAAGCTCTCCTTCGCCAGGCCGCCGAAGTTCTCCTCGCCGTCGCGGTCCAGGATCGTCACGCTTTTGCCGGCGTCGAGCAGTTCCAGCGCGGCGCAGATGCCCGCCAGGCCGCCGCCGATGACGACGACGTCACTCTTGTAGGTACGCATGATCATGCCTCCTGCAGGGCCGCCCTGACCGAAGGGAATCCCTGCGGGACAAGGGAGGCATGCGCCCCCTTGGGGGCAGCGAACGAATGCGAGCGTGGGGGTACATATTTCCTCCTCGTGGACAGGGCGGCCGTCTGCTGCGGGGTGTTGTTTCATCCCTGTCCCGCGATACGGAAGCATAGCGCATGAGTCGTCATTCGGCGACACGCCAAGTCATTGCCGACAAAGGGTTCGTGCCGCCGGGCCGAATTCCCGTCGGTGGGGGACGACAGGTTTCGCGGCGGCAGGTTGCCGAAAGCGGCGACCTACGGCGCCAGCCGCCTGATACCTAGGGAAAAAACCGGACAGGCACGACCCTTGCAAAGGGATTGTGCCGCCAGATTCCGGCGGCATGTTGCTTACTCATCACAAGGAGTCACCATGCTCGACAAGATGCAACTCTTCGGCAAACACAACAATCCCCAGCCGCCGCAGCGACCCGGCATGCCGCCGCTGCGCAAACCCGGCGAGCCCGCCAGCGTCACGCCGCCGCGCCCCGAATCCATGCCCCCGCCAGCGGCGACGGTGAAGGTCGGCGACAAGCCGGACAACATTCAGGGCAGCAAACTCATCGTCGGCCCCGACATCAAGCTCAAGGGCGCCGAGATCAGCGACTGCGGCACGCTCGTCGTCGAGGGACGCGTCGAGGCAGTGCTCGACAGCCTGGCCATCCAGATCGCCGAACAGGGCGCTTTTTCCGGGCGCGTGGTCATCGACGTGGCCGAGATCCACGGCCACTTCGACGGCGACCTGCTGGCGCGCACGAAGCTGGTGGTGCATGCGACGGGGCAGGTCTCGGGCAAGATCCGCTACGGCAAGATCGTCATCGAGGAAGGCGGCGAAGTCTCCGGCGACGTGCGCTCGCTCGCCTCCGAGCAGGCCGCCACCACTGCGTCGGCGGGGCCCGACGATGCCAAGCGGGCCGAACTGATCGGCATCGACGCCGCCGCCGGCCGCCCGCGTCAGGCCTTCCAGAAATAACGCAGACAATAACGCAGAAAACTAACGCAGACACTCCTCTCCTCCGTTTTCGGGCGCCCTTGCGGCGCCCGCTTTTTTGTTGCGGGCCCGGAACCGGATCGCAGCGGGTGAAAACCCGGCCGCTACTGGCATAATGGGGCCGTCAAGAGAACGGCGTGCGCCATGCCCGAGAGGAAATTCGGATTCGAAACCCTGTGCCTTCACGCGGGCAGCCAGCCCGACGCCGCCACCGGTGCGCGCGCGACGCCCATCTATCAGACCACGTCCTTCGTCTTCGACTCCGCTGAACACGCCGCCAGCCTGTTCAACCTGCAAACCTTCGGCAACGTCTACTCGCGCATCTCCAACCCCACGGTGGCGGTGCTGGAGGAGCGCATGGCGGCGCTCGAAGGCGGCCGTGCGGCGCTTGCCGCCGCCACCGGCCAGTCGGCGCAGATGGTGGCGCTGCTGACGCTGTGCGAAGCGGGCGACCACATCGTCTCCGCCAGCACGCTCTACGGCGGCACCCACTCGCAGTTTGATTTCAATTTCCGCAAGCTCGGCATCGACACCAGCTTCGTCGATCCCGACGATGCGGAAAATTTCCGCCGTGCCATCACGCCGCAGACGAAATGCCTCTACGCCGAGACCATCGGCAACCCGCGCGGCAATGTCCTCGACATCGCCGCCGTGGCGGCCGTCGCGCGCGAGGCCGGCCTGCCGCTGGTGATCGACAACACCTTTGCCTCGCCGTATCTGTGCCGCCCCATCGAGCACGGCGCCGACATCGTCGTGCATTCGGCCACCAAGTTCATCGGCGGCCACGGCACCACCATGGGCGGCGTCATCGTCGAGTCGGGAAAATTTCCCTGGGGAGATGAAAAAATTCGCGGCAAGTTTCCGGGGATGCATGAGCCTTCGCCGGGCTACCACGGCGTGCGTTTCTACGAGACCTTCGGCGATTTCGGCTTCACCATGCGCGCCCGCTTCGAAACGCTGCGTACGCTCGGCCCCGCGCTCTCGCCGATGAATGCCTGGCTGCTGCTGCAGGGACTGGAGACGCTGCACTTGCGCATGGAACGCCACGTCGCCAACGCGCAGGCGGTGGCCGAATTTCTTGCGGCACATCCGCGCGTCGCCTGGGTCAATCACGCCGGACTAGCGGATAATCCCTACCATGCGCTGTCGCGCAAGTATCTGCCGAAGGGCGCCGGCTCCATCTTTACCTTCGGCATCAAGGGCGGCGAAAATGGCGGTCAACGGGCAGGCGAGAAATTTATCGAGCATGTGCAGTTCCTTTCCCACCTGGCCAATGTGGGCGACGCCAAGACGCTGGTGATCCATCCGGCCTCGACCACGCATCGGCAGCTTTCCGAAGAGCAGCAGATCAAGGCCGGCGTCTCGCCCGACATGATCCGCCTGTCGGTGGGGCTGGAGACGCTCGACGACATTTTGTGGGACATCGACCAGGCGCTCGAACAAAGCGCCTAAGGAAAGCAACAATGGAGTTTTTCGAGAATTTCGGTTTGCACGAGCTGGTGATCGGCACCGCGGTGCTGCTCGGCATCTATTCCGGCATCGTCATCATCCGCCTTGCCCGCATGTCGCGGCAGAGGCCGCCCGAGCCGGTGTGGAAGCAGCCGCAAACGCAGTTTGGCGAGCAGGTGCTGAAAACCGGCATCGAGGCGGAGCTTGCCGAGCTGCGCGGCGAAGTGGCCGCACTCACGGACGAGGTGGCGCTACTCAAGGCGGCGCGCAATGTCTCGCCGCAGTACGGCGAGGCGGTGGCCATGGCACAAAAGGGCATGACCACGCAACAGATTGCCGAGCGCTGCGGTATTTCGGTGGCGGAGGCCGACATGGTGTGCGCCTTGAGCCGCGCCCGTCACGAATAGGAGAGACCAGATGGCGGAACCGGTACAGCCTGACCAGGATGACCTGAAGAAGAAACTGGTGCGCCGCATCGTGATTGCCGGCGTGCTCGTCGCCGTGCTGCTCGGCGGCTTGACGCTCGTCGAGGATCTCCTGCTGGAAAAGCCCGCGCCGCCTGCTGTGCCGGCGCCCATGGCGGCAGCACCTGTCGCCGACAAAATCGAGGAAAAACCCGCCGAAGAGAAGAAAGAAGAACCGAAAGTCGAGGAGAAGGCTGCTGAAGAGCCCAAGGCCGAACCCGAGAAAACCGAAACACCGCTTGCACCCGCACCTGTACCCGCATCGCACCCCGCTTCGCGCGTCGTCATCAAGGCGCCCCCTCCCGCGCCGGCGAAGAAAGTCGAGCCGGCGCTGTCCAGGGCGGTTGCCCCTCACCCTCCGCCGCCTGATCCTGCCACCGCGCTGGCACACAGCTACCGCCTGCAGATGGGCGTGTTTACGACCATCTCGAATGCGGAGGAACTGCACGCCAAACTGGAGAAGGCCGGCATTCCCTCCTATATCGAGTCGCATGTGCAGGTCGGCCCCTTCAAGACGCAGAAGGAAGCCGATGCGGCGCGCCGCAAGCTGAAGGAACTCGGCCTCGGTCCCGGCCTGCTGATCCCGCCGCAGAAGAAGTAGCACCAGGCCTGCAACAAGCCGACGGGAAAGGTGATGCCGCCCAGGGTTTTTCGGACGCCCTCATCCATGCGGCGCCATGCGGCGGGCGAGGTCGATTAACATAGGCAACCCATACGATTCCACAGGACACGCCATGAGCAAGAAGGTCATCGCCACGACGAATGCTCCCGCCGCCATCGGCCCCTATTCGCAGGGTGTGCAGGCCGGCAACAGCGTCTATCTTTCCGGCCAGATCGGCTTCGATCCCGCCACCATGCAGCTGGCCGAAGGCCTCGAGGCGCAGGCCGAGCGCGTCTTCGGCAACCTCGCCGCCGTCGCCGCCGCGGCCGGCAGTTCCCTCGCCGATGCCGTGAAGCTGACGATCTATCTGGTCGATCTTGGCGACTTCGCACGGGTGAATGAGATCATGGCGCAACACTTCAAGGAACCCTATCCGGCCCGCGCCACGGTGCAGGTGGCGGCGCTGCCACGTGGCGCGCTTATCGAGGTAGATGCGGTGCTCGTTGTGGAATGAAAGCAGGCCGCATGATCGTCGTCCCCGCGAAAGCGGGGACCCAGTGGCTTTACGTTTGCACTCATGGATTCCCGCTTCCGCGGGAATGACGATGATGCCTCGCGCAGACGGCGCTCCGTCCGCAATTCCCGGCGTCACCTCGGCGACCACCGACAAGCTCGCCAAGCTCGGCATCCGCACGCAGGCCGACCTCGTCGTGCATCTGCCGCTGCGCTACGAGGACGAAACGCAGCTTACGCCGATCGCCGACCTGCGTCCGGGTGTGCCGGCCCAGGTCGAAGCTGAGATCGTCGATTCTTCCGTGCAGTACCGTCCGCGCCGCCAGCTCGTCGTGCGCGTGCGTGACGACAGCGGTGTGCTGGTGCTGCGCTTCCTCAATTTCTACGGCAGCCAGGTAAAGCAGCTTGCCGCCGGCCGGCGCCTGCGCCTCTTCGGCGAGCCGCGCGGCGGCTTTCTTGGCGACGAGATGGTGCACCCGCGCTGCCGTGTTGTCGAGGAAGGCGAGGCGTTGCCTGAGGCGCTGACGCCGATTTATCCGACCACCGCCGGCCTCTCGCAATTGGCGCTGCGGCGGCTCATCGACCTCACGCTGAAGCAGGCCGACCTCGCCGAGACCTTGCCCAACACGCTGCGCAAGAAGCTGCGCCTGGCGGACTTTGCCGGCAGCGTGCGGCTGCTGCATCACCCCACGCCGCAGACCGCCGCCGCCGATCTCGATGCACGCGTCCATCCGGCCTGGCGGCGCATCAAGTTCGACGAGCTGCTTGCGCAGCAGCTTTCCTTGCGCCGCGCCCACGAAGCGCGCCGCGCCAAGACCGCGCCGCCGCTACCGAAAAAAGGCACACTGACGAAAAAATTCCTCGCCGCGCTGCCCTTCACCCTCACCACCGCGCAGCAGCGCGTCTGGCGCGAGATCGCCCATGACCTTGGTGAATCCCATCCCATGCAGCGCCTGCTGCAGGGCGACGTCGGCAGCGGCAAGACGGTGGTCGCTGCGCTCGCCATGCTGCAGGCCGTCGAGAACGGATACCAGGCCGTGCTCATGGCGCCCACCGAGATCCTCGCCGAGCAGCATTACCGCAAGCTCGCGCAGTGGCTGGCGCCGCTCGGGCTGGACATCGCCTGGCTCTCCGGTAGCCTGAAGAAGAAGGAGAAAACGGCCATGGCCGAGGCCATCTCCAGTGGCCGCGCCCGCCTCGCCGTCGGCACGCATGCACTGATCGAAGAGGCTGTGACTTTCCCCAAGTTAGGGCTCGCCATCATCGACGAGCAGCACCGCTTCGGCGTGCGCCAGCGACTGACTTTGCGCGAGAAGGGCGTCAATCCGCACCAGTTGATGATGTCCGCCACGCCCATCCCGCGCACCCTGGCCATGAGCTACTACGCCGACCTCGACGTTTCGGTGATCGACGAACTGCCGCCCGGCCGCCAGCCGGTGCTCACCAAGCTCGCGTCGGAGGCGCGCCGCGACGAAGTCATCGCGCGCATCCGCGACGCCTGCGCGCAGGGCCGGCAGGCCTACTGGGTGTGCCCGCTCATCGAAGAGAGCGAGAAATTGCAGTTGCAGACTGCGGTGGACACCTTCGAGCGCCTGCGCACCGAACTCCCCAGGCTGAACGTCGGCCTGGTGCATGGCCGCCTCAAGGGCGAGGAGAAGGCGCGCGTGATGGCCGACTTCGCGGCAGGGAAGATACATCTGCTCGTCGCCACCACGGTGATCGAGGTCGGCGTCGACGTGGCCAACGCCTCGCTCATGGTGATCGAGCACGCCGAGCGCTTCGGCCTTTCGCAGCTGCACCAGCTGCGCGGGCGCATCGGCCGTGGCGCCGACGACTCGGTATGCATCCTGCTCTACGCCCACCCGCTCGGCGAGATCGCGCGCGCACGCCTGAAAATCATTTTCGAAAACGCCGACGGCTTCGAGATCGCGCGCCAGGACCTGCACCTGCGCGGCCCCGGCGAATTCCTTGGCAGACGTCAGAGCGGCGTGCCGCTGCTGCGCTTCGCCGATCTGGAAACGGACGCCGACTTGCTTGAAGCTGCGCGCGAGGCGGCGGAGTTGTTGTTGAAGGATTATCCGGATGCCGCCGACCGCCACGTCGAGCGCTGGCTGGGCGGGCGGCGGGAGCTGATGAAGGTTTAAGTGCGAGCGAAGGCGAGAATGCGTGTTTCGTCCTTCGCCGGTACCAGGATTGCTCCGGTATCTTGCAGTTCGCGGCGAGCTTCGTTGTAGGCCTCAAGCCGGTCACCGTCTCCATCCGGTTCGGTGACCGCCAGCAACAACTTATCCGGCAGTGCATGAACGCGCTCCAGATGACGCAGGCGCCCAACCCACTGGCTGCCATGATCCAGAATACGAATCGGATCATCGTGAGCAAGATGCATGGGCTTGATGACGCGGCGAACCCTGCCGGCTTCATCCATCTCAGCAAAAGGCACGCTGAAGCGCAGGGTTCCCGTCCCGAGTTTGGCCTGGCGGAATCGCTGCCCCAGTCCTTCTCTGCGCAGAACACCACGCACTGCCCGCTCGATAAGCGCTTCGTGGTACTCCGGCGTGGCAAAGGCATGCTCGACATAATGGTCGAACAGCGCCGCCAGCTTGGCTTCCGGCGCCTCGGTCATGACGGCGCGAACCGAAGAGAAGCGGAACAGCGCTTCACGCGGGCGCACCAGGTCTTCGAATACCCGCGCAGCCGAAGTCTGCCCGAGCCCGTCACCCAACATGTCAGCGGTCAGGGCGCGAGTGCGCTGGAGTTCCTCGTTGAAGGCCCGGACGCCTTCCGCAAATACGCGCCGCTCCAGCGGCTCGAAGAAGGCACCGATGCGTCGCCATTTGTGGGTCAGGCGGAAATCGAAATAACGTTTGGCCGGGGCGAACAACACCACGCCAACGTTGGCGAATTCCTCTGTTTCCGCATAAGGCAGGAAACGCACTATCGAATAACGGGCAGTGTGGTTCATGTCTTGCCCCCCCGGACAAGCGCGGCGCGATTTTCCAGCCGCTCTTTGATGGACGCCAAGTCTACCTGAACTGGCAAGGTTTGCTCCAGATCTATCCAATGCCACGCCGTGGGCAGCTTTGAGGCGGCTTCGTTGAAGCATCCCAAGGCTGCCGACAACAGGGCCGATAATTCCGCCTGGCATACCAGATCGCCGAAGACTGCTTCAAAATCATCCCGGAATACGTGGGTTTCGAAAAAAGCCGCCTCGTCGAATTCCGGATCGAACGCAAGGTTGTGGTCGATTACCAGCAGACGGCTCTGTGCCGCGCGCCAAAGCAGGTTGGGGTTGCCGCCGTGGGGCGACAGCGAGCGGTCGCCGTTCTCGACCCACCAGTCGAACGCCAGCAAGCGCTGGCGATCTGCCTTGTCGATGTGCTTGAGTTGCGTGATCGCGAATTCCTGCACATCGGCTTCCTGCCGCGAGCCAAATACGATGCCGGTTCCAAGGGCGCCGCCTTCCGGGCCGAAGGCCTCGATCAACTCTCGCGGCACTTCCAGCAAGCTGAATTCGGGGACGGCCAGCCCGACGTTTCGCGCAAGATGGCCGCACAGCCATTCGGCGATAAGACCGGGCCGCGTCGCCTCCCTGCCCTTCGCAACATAGAGCGCGTCATCTTCGGCGCGCACGAGGAAGGGCCGCGTGACGCCCTGGTCGAGCCGGCGGATGATTTCCGTGACGAGCAGAGGGGCTGTGGTCATGGCCTGTCGTTTCTTCTAGAGTTCGCCGCGGAAGGCGCGGTCGAGGATGGCGGGGAGCAGTGCGTCGAGCTTGGCGGCGGTGTCGGCCTGGTGGCGTTTCAGAGTGTCGACCTCGGCTTGCAGGGCGTCCAGTTCGGCGACGATGCGGCGTTGTTCGTCTAGAGGTGGATAGGCGAGCCGGAAATCGAAGAGTTGCTTTCTGTTCAGCTTCGGCATTCTCGTGCGGCCAGACAATCGGTTTGCATGCGCGGTAAATGGTTCTGCCACAAGAGACCACATGACAAATGTCGGATCGAGCTCGTTGTTAGTCGCACGGATGGGATACACGTCCGCGCTGCAGACGCCCTCGAAATCAACAAGGATCGCCTTTCGAAGGTAGGGTCGGATTTTCGAATAGAGTATGGTTCCGGGGCCGAAAAGATAGTTATTGCTCCGAACGCCATCTTGTTCTGCAGTACGCCAAGGGAGCAGTCGGCAAGTTCCGCTTTCCATGTTCTCACCGCTGATGTGTGGAAAGTGACGATATGCGGGCAACGTTGGGTCGACCAACTTATCCTTGATTTCGATTACATCCCCAATCGGCAAAGAACACCAAGACACCGATCGGCGAGAGAAATGATCGTGCAGCACGCTTTGAATCAGGGCCGAAGCCTCATTGCCAGCTTCCTCTCGTAGTTTGCGGGCCTCGTGGATTTCGGCGGCCAGTTCTTCGATGCGCGCCACGATGCGGCGCTGCTCGGCGAGGGGTGGCAGGGGGATTTCGTAGCCTAGGACATGCGTAGGCCGAATTGCTGCGTAGTTTGTCGAACCCTGCGCTTCAACTTGACCACGGAAAGCGTGCGTGCGAATGAAGTAGTCGAGGAAACGGCGCTCCAGCTTGGCCGCATCGACTTCGAAGAGGAAATAGTGGCTACTGACGACTGCGCTGTCCAAGCTTTCGGGCACGATGCCGAAGCCGCCAACCTTGGCGTCGATCTCCGCGACCAGCAATTCGCCTGCACGGCAGACCTGTTGGCTCTTGGTCTTGATCAGCGCACCGGGCACCTCGTCTCGGAGAACGATGCCTTGAGCATGCAGTTGCACCCTTGGCCGCCGATAGGTTTCGAGGTCGTCGATGGTGATGAATTCCTTGCGGTGGCGAAGCACATCGCCCAGCCGCACCTTCGGCCAATGCCTGCTCATGCCCCGCTCTTCGCCAGCAGCCCCTGAATCTTGCCGACAATTTCCGCGATGCGTCGCTCCTTGTCGAGGATGCTGGCCGCCAGTTGCTCCGGCGGCAGGTGGGTGACGTCCTCCTTGGTGCTCGGGTTCTTGCGGTCGAGGTTGCAGTTGTTGGCGAGCAGCTCGGCGGCGGGGACTTTCCAGGCGCGCGCGTTCTCTTCGCGTTTGCTCCACCAATCGAGGCAGTCGCGGAAATCCTCGAACTGGATGGGCTGGGTCTTGGTGTAGTTCTTGCGCCCTGCGGGCAGGGGCTGCTCGTAGTACCACACCTCTTTCGTCGGGCCGGCGCGGTCGAAGAACAGCAGGTTGGTGGGGATGCCGGTGTAGGGCGCGAAGACGCCGTTGGGCAGGCGCACGATGGTGTGCAGGTTGAATTCTTTCAGCAACTCCTCCTTGATGCGGGCGCAGACGCCGTCGCCGAAGAGCGTGCCGTTGGGCACCACGACTGCCGCGCGGGCGGGACGCCCGGCCTTGGTCGGCTGGCGGTGCAGGCGGCGCATGATGAGCTGGAGGAACAGCAGCGCGGTTTCGGCGGTCTGCCGGTCCTCGGGGAAGTTGCCCTGGATGCCCTTCTCCTCCTCGCCGCCGAAGGGCGGGTTGGTGAGGATGACGTCCTGGCGCTGGGCCTCGCCGATCTCGGTGAGCTTGTAGCGCAAGGAATTGCCGGGGTCGATCCAGGGCCGTTCGATGCCGTGCAGGAGCAGGTTCATCTGGCAGAGCAGATAGGGCAGGGGCTTGGGCTCGAAGCCGTAGAGGGCTTCGTCCTGCAACTGTCTGTGCTGGGGGACGGTCTTCACCTGCGCGAAAAGATGGTTGTAGGCCTCGACGAGGAAGCCGCCGGTGCCGGCGGCGGGATCGAGCACCGTCTCGCCCAGGCGCGGGTCGCTGACCTCGACCATGAAGCGCACCACGGCGCGCGGCGTGTAGAACTCGCCGGAATCGCCCGCCGCGTCGCGCATCTCGCGCAGCATGGATTCGTACAGGCTGCCCAGGGTGTGCAGCTCGTCGCTCGCCGTGAAATGGATGGCGGAGACCTTGTTGATCACGTCGCGCAGCAGGTAGCCGCTGACCATGCGGTTCTGCACGCCGCGGAAGACGGTGGCGATGACGTCGCGGCGGTTGTCGCCGTTGGCGCTGGTGAGCGCGCGCAGGTAGGCGAAGAGGCCCTGGCCGCGTCGGCCGTCAGGGCCGGTCGCCTCGTCCTGGCCGATGAATTGGATCAGGTCGTCGCCGGTCATGCCGCCCTGCGCATCGGCCGCCCAGTCGCGCCAGCGGTAGGGCGCCTCCACGGCGGGGCGGAAGCGCTTGCCGGCGAGCGCGGCCTCGTCCTCGCGCTGCAGTTCCAGGTCGTCGAGGAACTTGAGGAACATGATCCAGGTGAGCATCGGCAGCCGGTCGAGGTCGCCGTTGAGGCCCTTGTCCTTGCGCATGATGTCGCGCGCGGATTTCAGCAGGCTGCCAAGGGACTGGGCGGTGGTGAGCGGAGCGGCTGTCTTCTTGGTAGAGGCTTTACGCGGCATAGAGGAGGTTCTGCAGTTCGGTTACGGCGGCGCGCAGCTTATCAGCTCCGCCGAAGAGATGGACGATTTCCGTGACGTTGCCGTGCGTGGACACCGGCGGCACCTTGAGTACGTCGGGGATGACGAACTGCGCGGCGCCGTGCTCGGCGTACTTCTCCAGCAGCTCGTCGAGGATGGCGCGGGCTTCCGCGCCGTGGCGTTCGAAGAAATCCTTGCGCTCGGCGCGCAGGCGCTGGGCACGTTCGCGGCGGGTGCGCAGCGGGGCGTTGAAGGCGAAGTGGCAGAGCAGGTCGAAGGGATCGGCCTCGGGCTGCTGCGCCGCATCGGCCAGCTCGTCGAAGCTGACGCCGCGTTCGGCCAGGCGCTCGATGATCTCGGCGCGCTGAACGGGATCGGCCCAGCGGGCGCGCAGTTCCGGCGCACTGGGGCAGAGGGTGCGCACCTTGTCGGCGGCGTAGTCGGTGTAGCGGCTTACTGAAAGCTGCTTGCCGTCGGGATCGAGCTCGTAAACGATGTGGGCGGCGATCTCGACGCGGCCGCCGTCGAAGTAGAACTTGCGGCGGTCCTCGGCGGGCGGTTCATTCACTTCGGGCGCGGCGTCTTCGGGTTCCTGGGCGACGACGTACTCGACCAGCGCCTTGGTTTCGCCATTCGCCAGCAGTTCCTCTTCGGTGATGCGCGCCGGATCGCCGTCGAATTCCGGGTCGGCGAACATGCGCGTGGCCGAGCCGGTGTAGTCGACGATGTTGAACCATAGCTTGCCGTAGTCGTCGCGCACGCGGGTGCCACGGCCGATGATTTGCTTGAAGTCGCTCATGGAGCCGACGACGCGGGCCAGCACCACGTTCTTGCAGGTCGGGGCGTCGACGCCGGTGGTGAGCAATTGCGAGGTGGTGAGAATCACCGGAGTCTGCGTTTCCACGTCCTGGAAGCGGCCGAGGTGGCCGCGGCCGATGTCGCCTTCGTCGGCGGTGACGCGGCAGGCGTAGTCGGGGTGCTTCTGTACGAGATCGGCGTTGAGGTTGTTGAGCGCGCGGCGCATCTCGTCGGCGTGTTCCTGGTCGACGCAGAAGACGATGGTCTTGGCGTAGCGGTCGGTCTTCCTGAGGAAATCGGTCAGGTGGCGGGCGATGGCGTCGGTGCGGGCGCGCAGGGCGACGATGCGCTCGAAGTCCTTGGTCTGGTACTCGTCGTCGGGAATGGCACGGCCGTAGCGGTCGAGCTCGTCCCGGCTCGGCCGCCAGCCGGCGGCGTCCCACTCCGTGATGACGCGATGTACGCGGTAGGGCGCGAGGAAACCGTCCTCGATGCCCTGGCGCAGGCTGTATTCGTAGATCGGGTTGCCGAAGTAGAGATAAGTGTCGCGGTTGTCTTCGCGCAGCGGCGTGGCGGTCATGCCGAGCTGGTAGGCGGGCTCGAAGTACGTGAGGATTTCGCGCCAGTTGGAATCCTCGCGGGCGCTGCCGCGATGGCATTCGTCCACGATGATGAGGTCGAAGAAGTCCGGCGCGAATTCGCGGTAGAGGCCGGGCCGGCGCTCGTCGCGTGCCAGCGCCTGATAGATGGCGAAATACATCTCGCGGCTCTTCACCGCCTCGCCACCCTCGATTTTCCAGCGCGCCAGGCCGAAAGGGGCGAACATGCCATCCTTGGGCTGGTCAACCAGGATGTTGCGGTCGGCGAGGTAGAGAATTTTCGGACGGCGGTGCTCGCCGGACCGGTTCCAGCGGGCGTTCCACAGTTTCCAGCAGATTTGGAAGGCCACCGCGGTCTTGCCGGTGCCGGTGGCCATGGTGAGCAGCTGGCGGCGCTTCCCGCCGAGGATGCCCTCCACGCTGCGATTGACGGCGATCTCCTGGTAGTAGCGCTCGCCCTTGCCGACGCTGTGGTTCATCGGCGTGAGCAACTGGGCGGCGCTGTCGTCGGCGACCTGGTTGCCGGCCCGGTAGCGCGCCCACAATTCGGCAGGAGTCGGATAAGCGGCGACGATGTTCTCGCGCCCGGTGAAGTAATCGAACTCGATGATCTCCTCGCCGTTGGTGGCGTAGGCGAATTTGAGGCCGAGCATCTCGGCGTAGCGCTTGGACTGTTGCAGGCCTTCGCCGGCATGTTTCCACGCGGCCTTGGCTTCGACCACGGCGAGGACGAAGTTGCGCTCGTAGCGCAGGAGATAATCGGGGCGCTGCTGCGGTTTGCGCACGAAGCCCTTGCCGACCGGCACGATGCGGCCGTCCGTGATGGAACGCTGCTCCGCAATGGAATGCGGCTCATTGTCCCAGCCCGCTTCCTGGAGCCTTGGAACAATGAATTTCCTGCAGGTGTCGGCTTCGCTCAGCGCCATGCTGCCACGCCCTCCCTCCGCTATGACGAACGATTCTAGCACCGGCGCCGGGCGCAGGCGGAAAGTCAGCCGCTGCAGGACGGCGATGCAAGCCGCGCCGTGCAGGATGCAGGTCTGCCGTTGTCGCGGTGTAAAATTTGCGCCATGTCCGAACTCACCCTGCGCCAGCGCCTCAACGCCTACGAACGCCTGATGCGGCTCGACAAGCCGATCGGCACGCTGTTGCTGTTGTGGCCGACGATGTGGGCGGTGTGGATTGCGGCGGACGGCATGCCGAGTTTTTTCATCGTCTGGATTTTCGCCCTGGGCACGCTGCTGATGCGTTCGGCCGGGGTGGTGATGAACGACTATGCCGATCGCCATTTCGATCCACATGTCGAGCGCACGAAGAACCGGCCGCTGGCGGCGAAACAGGTGACGGAGACGGAGGCGCTGTTGCTCGCCGGCGTGCTGACGCTGTTGTCTTTCCTGCTCATCCTGCCGCTGCACAGGCTGGTGTGGCTGCTCTCGGTGGTGGCGCTGTTCCTGGCGATGAGCTATCCGCTCACCAAGCGTTTCCTCGCCATCCCGCAGGCGTACCTGGGCGTGGCCTTCGGCTTCGGCATTCCCATGGCCTTCGCCGCACAGCTGTTCACCGTGCCGCCGCTGGCGTGGGTGCTGCTATTGGCGAACATCTTCTGGGCCATCGGCTACGACACCTGCTACGCCATGGTGGACCGCGACGACGACCTGAAGATCGGCATCCGCACTTCCGCCATCACCTTCGGCCGCTACGACGTGGCGGCGGTGATGCTCAGCTATGCGGCAACGCTGGCGACGCTCGCCTGGGTGGGCGCGCAGGCGGGGCGCGGCCTCTGGTTCTACGCCGGGCTGGCGGTGGCCGGCGGCATGATGCTGCGCCACTATTTCTGGATTCGCGGGCGCGAGCGCATGGCCTGTTTTCACGCCTTCATGGACAACAACTGGGTGGGCGCGGTGATCTTCGCCGGCCTCGCCCTCGACTACGCGCTGCGCCCGGGAAGAATGCCCTTCTAGCGGCGTCCGGCGCCGACGGGTGCCAGGCCCTGGCAGTCGCGTCCGAGGTAGTTCATCTGTGACTCCGTCTGCATGGTGTGGCGGCCGCGCGCATCGGTCGTCGTCATGTCCATGCGCGAGTGGATCGTGTTGCCGGAGAAGGTGCTTTCACCCTTGCCCTGGGAGCGGCGACCATCGACGGTGCAGTCGATCTCGTAGCGCATGGTGTTGCCGCTGCGGCTCATTTTGGCCGGCTGGCAGCGTCCTTCGGGGTCGACCACCGGCGTGTCGCGCTTGGCCATTTCCTCGCTGATGCACATGCGCATGGTGCCGCCCCCGCCTGCGCCCATGCCCTGGCGGCCCAGCATGGCCTCCATCTGCTTGCGCTGCTCGGGCGGCATGCTCGCCATCTGCTGCTGCATCTGTGCCTGCGCGGCGGCCATCTGTGCCTTCATGTCCTGGCCGTCTACCATCTGCTTGAGGGTCTTGACCTCCCACAGGCCGGCTTTCATGCCGGAGTCGGCGAAGGCGTGGGCGGCCAGCAGCGGCAGTGCGGCGGCAAGAATGAGTTTTTTCATGGGGGTCTCCTTTAGCGGTTGGGTTGCGGTGCCGGTGGCGCGGAGCCATCGTCTGATGGGCATTGTGCCAGAACGCGCCGACAGCCGGGAGTCGCCGCACACACACCTGTGAACAGGTGCATTCCGCCCATGAAGGCACTATGATTGAATGCCCCGGTAACGGGGAAGCTGAAATGCCTGCGGGCAATTGGGGTCTAGGGGTGCTTAGGGGTGTTTACCTAGCTGTCTGGCGGTTGTCCCTGATTGATCTGTCATGGGGGGCTGTTAAGGTTACCTTGCACAATGGAATACGATCGGCGGAATGTTCATGGGAAGTGAAGTCATGTGGTTGGGCCTGGTTGCACTCGGCGGCGGATTGGCGTTGGCGCTGATCAGCCTCGTCTACCTGTTGCTGCGCCTGCACGAAGCGGAGTTGCGCGTGCGGGCAAAAGAGGCCGAGCACGAGGGCGTGCTGGACAGGCTGCAGGAGAACGAATACCGCCTGCGCACCATCATCGAATCCGAGCCGGAGTGCGTCAAGCTGCAGGCTGCCGACGGCACGGTGCTGGAGATCAACCCGGCCGGCCTCAGACTGGTGGATGCCGAGTGCGCGGAGGACATCATCGGCAAGCGGATCTACGATGTCGTCGCGCCGGAATACATAGGCATCTATCAGGAAAACATGGCGCGCGTGTTTGCCGGCGAAGCGGCCGTCTATGAATTCAAGTCGATCACCCTCAAGGGCCGCACGCGCTGGATGGAGACGCATGCCGTACCCCTGCGCGATGCGCGCAGCGAGGTTTACGCGCTGCTTGGCATCACGCGCGACATCACCGAGCACAAGTGGGCCGAGGAGCAGGGGCGGCGCCACCAGACGGAACTGGCGCGCGTGGCGCGTCTGTCCACCATGGGCGAGATGGCCACCGGCCTGGCCCACGAGCTCAACCAGCCGCTCGCGGCAATCGCCAACTTTGCCCGCGGCTGCATTCGCCGCCTGCGCACCGGCGAAGTGGCCCCGGTTGAATTGATCGAGCCGCTCGAGGAAGTCTGCGAACAGGCGGAGCGCGCCGGCGAGATCATGCGCCACGCGCGCGACTTCGTGCGCAAGAGCGAACCGCGCATGAGTGCGGTCGACATCAACCAGGTCGTGCGCAGCGTCGTCAAATTCACCGAACACGAAGCGCGCCAGCACGAAACGGTCGTGACGCTGCAACTGGCGCCGCACCAGCCGCGCGTATGGGCCGATTCCATCATGGTCGAGCAGGTGATCTGCAACCTGGTGCGCAATGCCGTCGAGGCGATGGCCGAGCGGCATTCGCTGCGCCGCGAAATCCTCATTCGCACCGTGCCCCACGGCGAGGACAAGATAGAGGTCGAAGTCGTCGACACCGGACCCGGCATCGACGAGACCGTCATCGACCAGGTGTTCGACCAGTTCTTCACCACCAAGGCGGAAGGCGTCGGCATGGGGCTGTCGATCAGCCGCTCCATCGTCGAATCGCACGGCGGCAACATCCGCGCCGAATCGCGCGCCGGCGGTGCCACCTTCCGCTTCACCCTGCAGGCCATTCCGGTCGTTTTGCGCAAAGATGAGCGACGCTACAGTCTTCATAGTTGACGATGACCAGGCGGTCGCCCGCAGCCTGCGCTGGCTCATCGAGACGGTGCGCCTGAAGGTGGAGACATTCGCCTCGGTCCAGGCCTTCCTTGACGGCTACGATGCGTCGAAGCCGGGCTGCCTGGTGCTCGATGTGCGCATGCCGGGCATGAGCGGCCTGGATCTGCAGGAGCGCCTGGCGGCGCGGCGCATGTACCATGTGCCGATCATTTTCATCACCGGGCATGGCGACGTGCAGATGGCGGTGCGCGCGGTGCAGGCGGGCGCATTCGATTTCGTCGAGAAGCCGTTCCATGACCAGGACCTGCTCGACCGCATCCAGCGGGCGATCGCCCATGACGCCGGCCAGCGCAACAGGGAAGAACAGCGTTCGCAGCTCAAGGCGCTGTTCGCCAGCCTCACCCCGCGCGAACGCGAAGTGCTGGACCTGGTGGTGGAGGGCATGTCCAACAAGGCCATTGCCAACACCCTTGGGCTGAGTGCGAAGACCGTCGAAGTCCATCGTGCCAAGGTGATGGAGAAGATGCATGCGCGCTCGATCTCCGACCTGGTGAAGATGGCCATGCAGAACCCTTCGGTGACAACTTAAGCCTGCACTAGCGCCGCCAGGCCACGTTGCCGCGCCAGATCCTGCGGCAGGTCGGTGCAACAGCCGTGGGCAACACTGGCGGCCATGCCGACCGTCTCGCCGAGCGTGGGATGCGGGTGGTGGATGGCCTTGCCGATGGCGGCGGCGTCGCATCCCCGGCTGACTGCCAGGACGATCTCGCCGATCATGTCGCCGGCGCCGGGGCCGGCGATGGCGCCGCCCAGGATGGCGCCGCTGGCGCGGTCGAACACCAGCTTCGTCATGCCGTAATCCGCGCCGTTGGCAATCGCCCGCCCCGAGGCAGCCCAGGGAAAGCGCGCCACGTCGACGTGCATGCCCTTCCGCTTTGCCTCATCCTCGGACAAGCCGACCCAGGCGATCTCGGGATGCGTGTAGGCCACGCCGGGGATCAGCGAGTCATCGTGATGGCAGTCGAGGCCCGCAGCGGATTCGGCCGCCACGTGGGCCTGGTGCACCGCCTTGTGGGCCAGCATCGGCATGCCCGTGATGTCACCGACGGCGAAGATGTGCGGCACGCGGGTGGCCATGCGGCTGTTGACGGCAATGAAGCCGGCCGCGTCGGCCGCAAGGCCCGCCTTCTCCGCATCGATGCGCAGGCCGTTTGGTTTGCGCCCGACCGACTGCAGGATCATGTCGTAGCGCTGCGCATCCGCCGGCGCCATGTCGCCCTCGAAACGCACCCACACGCCGTCCTCGCGGGCGTCTGCCGCGACGGTGCGCGTGCGCAGCATGATGTGGTCGAAGCGATGCCGGTTCTGTCCTTCCCAGATGCTCACCAGGTCGCGGTCGGGCCCGGGCATCAGCACGTCCTGCATCTCAACCACATCGACGCGCGCGCCGAGTGCCGAATAGACCGTCGCCATCTCCAGGCCGATGATGCCGCCACCGATCACCAGCATCCTTCGTGGCAGGAAGCGCAGCGCCAGCGCGCCGGTGGAGTCGACGATGCGTTCATCCCTGGGCAGGAAGGGCAGGTGGATGGGATGCGAGCCGGCGGCGATGATGCACTTGTCGAAGCGGATGACCTGCCGGCCGGTGTTGTCGGCGAGTTCGACCTCGATGCTGTGCGCGTCGCGAAAGCGGCCGCTGCCGAACACCTGGCGCACCTTGCGCGCCTTGGCCATGCCTGCCAGACCACCGGTGAGCCTGCCCACCACTTTGTCCTTGTGGGCGCGCAGGCGGGCGAGGTCGATGTCGGGCGCGGCGAAGCGGATGCCTGCCTCGGCCAGGCCGGCAGCGCCTTCCATTGCCGCGGTCAGATGCAACAGCGCCTTGGATGGGATGCAGCCGACATTGAGGCAAACGCCCCCCATGACGGCATGGCGCTCGACCAGCACCGTCTTCAAGCCCAGGTCGGCGGCACGAAACGCTGCGGAATAGCCGCCCGGACCGGCGCCGAGCACCAGCACATCGCACGCAATCTCTTCGGGAGTGTGAGCAACCTGGGTGGCGGCATTGAATGCGGCGAAGAGGGAAAAACGCGGTGGTGCAGAAGGTGTGCCGCCGTGTTGGGGCGGCTGACTTCTGGGACGCTGCTCCAGGCTGGCCTCGATGACGACGACGATGCTGCTGACGGTCACGCTGTCGCCCAGGACGACCCGGACTTCCATGACCATGCCATCCACGGGCGCCTGCACATCCAGCGCCGCCTTACCCGATTCGACGGTGATCAGCGCAGCGTCTGCCCACACCATGTCGCCGGTCTTGACGTGTATTTCCGCGACCAGCAACGCCTCCTTGCTGCCGACATCGGGTACGGCAACCTCATGCACTTCAGCCATCCGCATCCTCTCGCAACAGAAAGGCGTCAGCGCGTTGCCATGCGCCGACGCCTTCAGGCATCAGGCCGCCATCAGGGCGCCGTTGATCGTCACCTTGCCCGACACCTCGATGGGCCGCACGAGCGTGTCCAGTACGGGGCAATGGCTCTCCACTGCCTCGATCAGTTGCTGCAGTTGTGCTGCGGGTGCAGGGCTGCGGAGGATGGTTTCGTAAGTGATCTTCTGGTAGCCCGGCGGGATGGCGGGGTCCATGCCGAACAGGCCCTTCAGGTCGAGCGATCCTTTCAGGCTGACCTTCACTTCGTCCAGCTGGATGCCCATCATTGCGGCCATGGCGGCGTACATGATCTCCTGGCAGGTGCCGAGCGCGACGAGCACCAGCTCGACCGGATTCGCACCCTTGTCGCCGCCGCCGAGCTCCGGCGGTTCGTCGACGTCCATCGGTGGGAAGTTGCGCACGTGACCGCTACAACGCACGCCCTCGACCAGCGCCGTCTGCGCTTCGAAAACCACGCGCGACATGACGGGATTGTCCTGAATGCCTTTCACGGTCTTGCTGAGCGCTTCCTTCAAGGCTGCCTGCGACATGACGGGTTTCCTCCATAAGTTCTTGTTGTGGAATTAGCGGGCACCTGTCAACCATTGCCAAACATTGCCCGCTGCTGAATGTGGGGCAAATCCGTGTGCAATTGAATTGGGGCGTTCCTTGAAACGCTTCGGGAAGTACCCCTTGCGAAATAGGGGATAACCCTTTAGAGAAGGGTGTGCTGCGGCCATGCGGCCGCAGCTTTGCTCAGTAGGGCAGGTAGTGATCGACCAGCAGGGCGGCGAAGAGCAGGGACAGATAGAGGATCGAATAGCGGAAGGCCTGCTGCGCCAGCGGATCGCTGTAGCGGCGCCAGATGCGCCAGGCATGCCTGATGAACAGCGCATTCAGCGGCACCGCCGCCGCCAGATAGAACCAGCCGCTCATGCCGATGAAGAAGGGCATCAGCGCCACCAGCGCCAGGCCGAGCGAGTAGGCGAAGATGCTGCGCTGGGTGTACTCGCGCCCATGCACCACCGGCAGCATCGGCAGATTCACGTCGGCGTACTCCTTGGCGCGATACAGCGCCAGGAACCAGAAGTGCGGCGGCGTCCACACGAAGATGATGAGGAACAGCAGCCACGCCTGCTCCGGCATCTGCCCGGTGACGGCCGCCCAGCCGAGTACCGGCGGCATGGCGCCGGAGGCACCGCCGATGACAATGTTCTGCGGTGTCAGTGGCTTCAGGATCACCGTGTAGATGATGGCGTAGCCGATGAAGGTCGCCAGCGTCAGCCACATGGTCAGCGGATTCACGTAGGCATAGAGCAGCGACAGGCCGAAGCCGCCCAGCGCACCGGAGACGAGGAAGGTTTCGAGCGTGTTCACGTCACCGCGCGGTAGCGGCCGGCCGCGGGTGCGCGCCATGATGGCGTCGATCTGGCGTTCGATCAGGCAGTTCACGGCGGCGGCGGCGCCGGCCACCAGGGCGATGCCAAGCGTGGCCGCAACGAGTATCGTCGGCGGCACCATGCCGGGGGTGGCAAGAAACATGCCGATTACCGCGCAGAAAACGATCAGCGACACCACGCGCGGCTTGGTCAGGCGAATATAGCTCCGCAGCCTGTCGTTGATGCCGGGCCGGGTGAGGTGGCGTGTGAGAAGCGTCTCAGCCATAAGTAGCTCCTGTATGCGCAGGTTATGGGCGGGTTGTCGAGCGTATCAGAGCGTATCAGTCTAGTCCGCTCATGCCGGTGATCAATCAGGGACATCCTCCGCCCTACTAGGTAGACATCCTAATTGTCCGGCCCGGTTGCCAGGTTTAAGTTTCTGCTACTACAAAAGAGATAGCGTGCCGGCGTGTGTGTCTGAGGGGTCCATCAGCAGACACAGGGTAGACACAGAGCAGACGCAGCCGGCACACCTGTTCGACCGATAAGTTCGGCTGCCGTTGAGTAGCCCGTACCGCCAAAGGAGGCAACAAATGCTGGATATGCTATTTACCGGATGGGGCGCATTCTGGATGACGCTCTTCATGCTGGTGCCGTTCGCGGCCATGTTCTTCTACGTCGTGTACAGAAAAAGCGTCACCGACTCCGGGCCGAGCGCCACACCGCGGGCGACATTGTCGCGGCTTGAGGGCATCTGGCTGACCGTGGCGTTCGTCATCTTCGTCGGCGTGAACCTTGCCAGCCTCAAATTCATGCCGCTGATCAAGGCCGCGCATGCCGCGACCAGCAATCAGCCACTGCATGAAGTCGACGTCTCGGCGACCTCATGGGCCTTCGACATATCGAACCGCCAGATTGAAGCCGGCAGCACCGTGCGCTTCTCCGGCCGGAGCAAAGACACCATGCACGGCTTCGCGGTGTACCACCCCGACGGCAGGATGCTGTTCACCATGATGCTCATGCCGGGCCTGAAAAACCCCACCACGCTCATACATACGTTCAATGAGCCGGGCAAATACAAGGTGCGCTGCCTCGAGTACTGCGGCATCGCGCACCATGCGATGATGGATGAACTGACCATTGTGAAGAATAATTGAGACTGACCCGCCCGGAGGAGGACACACCATGACAATCGCCACCGCAATCATTCAAAAGACGCCGATCTTCGGCAGGATGTTCCCCGTCGACAAGAGTACCGGCCTGGAAGAGATCAACGCCTGGCCGGCCCTGATGATCATGGCCTCGTTCATTTGGCTCGCCGTTGCCGGTCTGCTCGGCTTCGTCATGCCGGCGACGCAGATCTTCGATCTCAACACCGACCATTACTACACGGGCCTGACGCTGCATGGCGCGGCGCTGGCCTTCCCGTTCTCGTTCCAGCTCATGGTGGGCGTCGGCCTGCACCGCTCGGGCGGCTGCGTGGGCAAGGCGATCACGGGCTGGTTGCCCGCCATGACGTTCATCACCATGAACCTGGGCGCGGCCCTGCTGACGGTAGCCGTCCTCATGGGCCTCAAGGTGAGTCTTATCGTCATGTACCCGCTGCCGCTGGTGGGCGCGCAGATGGGCGTGTGGAGCATGAACTCGGTCATAGTCGGCTTCACCGGCATCTACCTCGTCCTCGCCTGCATGATCCTGCTCTATCCGATGCTGGTACTGAAGATGATGTTCTTCGGCAAGAAGCGGCCCGAGCTCGTTCTCTCGGCGCGCACGCTCAACGACCCCGGCATGCTGGGCATGATCCTCGCCGCCCTGGTACTGCTGGTCGCGGGTACGCCGCTGGTCATTGTCGGCACGACGGTGGTGGGCGCGCTCTACGGCATCATTCCGATGTCGATGGCGTCCTGGGCGACGGAACCGGTGGTCTTCCAGTACGCCTTCTTCATCTTCGCCCACAACCTCATGGAAGCGATGGCGATCATGGTGACGAGCGCGCTCTACGCCACCTTGCCGCTGTACCTGGCCGACGGCACGCGCAAGCTGTTCAGCGACAAGCTCGCCAACCTGGCGCTGTGGATCCTGCTGGTGACGTCCGTCACCTCGTTCCTGCACCACTTCATCACACTGTATCCGAACCAGCCGTCCATGCTGTCCTACTGGGGCAACATCATGAGCTGGGGCACCGGCATCGGCGCCGCCCTCAGCATCTTCACCATCTTCGCCACCATCTGGCAGCATGGTCTGCGCCCCGAGCCGGGCATCATGGCCGCGCTGATCGGCTGGGTGCTGTACATCCTCGACGGCGCCAGCGCCATGGTCACCTCGAACATCGCCTGGGCCTACCAGTTGCATGGCACGATGTGGCAGAGCGGCCACACCATGACGGTGATCGTGGCGATGTCCATGATGTGGATGGGCGTGCTCTACCACCACTACCCCGTGATGACCGGCCGCAAGCTCGATCCCGTGCTGGGCACCTGGTTCGTCCGCCTCTTCACCATTGGCGGCATCGGTGCGGCGCTGTCGATGCTGGCTGCCGGCTCGGCCGGCATGCCGCGGCGCTTCGCCGCCTGGAACCAGGAAGGCTGGATGTTCTACGGTGACCTCATCGTGTTCTTCGGCCTCATCCTCGGCGCCTCGTTCGCGCTCTTTGTGTACAACATGATGAAGTCCCGCGAGATCTCCGCCCCCATGGGCGAAATGGCCACGGCCTAGCCTGCTGTTTCATCCCGCCTCCCCCTCTCCCCGCTTGCGGGGAGAGGGCTGGGGTGAGGGGGGGGTATCATGAGGGCGAAGGGCCAGGATATTCGCCAGCCCTGCCGACATGCGCATGGACAGAACCCTGATCGCCATTCCCTGCCAGCTTTGCGGCCTGCCCGCACCCGAGCCGCCGATCCAGGATGCCGGGCACGCCTTCTGCTGCTACGGTTGCCGCGAGGTGTACCGCGCCTTCGGTGAAGACGTCTTCACCGCCGCAAAAGTCAGTCCCCGCAATACGGCGAACACAGTGCCCGAGCCGCAGGGCAGCGAAGCCTTCCTGTGGATCGACGGCATGCACTGCGCCTCCTGCGAATTCCTCATCGAGAAGCTCGCCCTGAAGCACCCCGGCGTGCTCGCCGCGGCGTCGAACTACGCCACCGCCACGGCCCGCATCGTCTACGATCCCGCCCTCGTCCAGGAAGCCGAACTGCCGGCGCTCGTCAGCCGCGCCGGCTACCGTGCCCAGCTGCGCAACGAACCCGTGCCGGAATACGACGAAGGCATGGACCTGCTGCGGCTGCTCACCGGCGCCACGCTCGCCTCGTCGGTGATGATGCTCACCCTGCTGTTCATCTACCCGATCCACGCCGGCCTCCTCACGGTGGAGGATTACGGCGCCATGCGCTGGATGGCGTTCATCCTCACGCCCAGCGCCCTCTTCCTGCTGTCCTCGATCCTCGTCTTCTACGTCGGCTGGCCGATCCTGCGCGGGGCGTGGACGGGCATCCGCGCCGGCCTGCTCAACATGGACGCCCTGCTTGCCCTGTCCATCCTCTCCGCCTGGGGCTACAGCGTGGTGCAGCTGTTCCACGACCCGATCGACCTCTATTTCGAAGTGGCGGGCACGCTCGTCGCGGTGATCACCATCGGCCGCTTCCTCGAACGCGGCATGCGCGCGCGCGCCACGCAGTCGCTCAACACCATCATGCGCGCCTGGTCGCCGCAGGCCTGCGTCCTGCGCGACGGCCAGTACCTCATGTGCGAACTCGCCGACCTGCTGCCCGGCGACCGCGTCTTCGTGCGCCAGGGCGAAGCCATTCCCGTCGACGGCGGCATTGTCGAAGGCGAGGGCGCCGTCGACGAATCCCTCCTCACCGGCGAGCCCTTCCCGGTGTTGCGCGGCGCCGGCGAGAAAGTACTCGGTGGCAGCGTCCTGCTCGAAGGCAACCTGGAGATCGAGACCGGGCCGCACATCGAAAGCCGCATGGCCAACCTCGCGCGCATCCTCTGGCACACGCAGAGCGCCGGCACCGGCCTGCAGGGCCGCATCGACCGCCTCGCGCGCGCCTTCGTGCCGATTGTGCTGGTGCTCGCCTGCCTCGTCGGGCTCGGCTTTCACATCAGTGGCGCGCCCATCGAGAAGGCGCTGCTGGCGAGCCTGGCCACGCTGATCGTCTCCTGCCCGTGTACCTTCGGCCTCGCCATTCCGCTCACCACTGCCGCCGCCATCAATGCCGCGCTGCAACGCGGCATCGTCATCACCGCTGCCAACCTCTTCGAGAACTCGCCCGACGTCGACGTCATCGCCCTCGACAAGACCGGCACCCTGTCCACCGGCGAGATGGCCGTTGTCGAAGTGATTGGCCCGGCCGAAATTGCCGCCCGCGCCGCCGCCGTCGAGCGGCATTCGCCGCATCCCGTCGCCCGCGCCATCGCGCGGCTCGACGCCAGCCGCAGCGCCACCGAGGTCGACATCCATCCCGGCCGCGGCGCCTCGGCCGTCGTCGCCGGCAAGCGCGTCGCGGTCGGCAGCCGCGCCCTCTTCGCCACGCTCGGCTGGACGATTCCGGACACGCTGGCGCAAGAGATGGAACAGCATCGCCACGGCGAGAGTGTCGTCTCCTTCGTCGGCTGGGACGGCCGCGCCGAAGGGGCCATCGTCACCCGCGACAGTTCGCGCCCGGAATGGGAACAGGTCGTCGCGCGCCTGCGCCGCCACAGTCGCGTCGTCCTCCTCACTGGCGCCGAGCATCCCAACGGCTACCAGGCGCACGTCGACGAAGTCCATGCCGGCGTGCCGCCCGAAGCCAAGGCCGCCGTCATCCGCAGGTTGAAAGCCAAGGGCCGCGTCGCCATGATCGGCGACGGCAGCAACGACGCACCGGCGCTCGCCGAAGCCGACCTCGGCATCGCCTTCGGCGCGCCCACCGCGCTCGCCGCCGAAGCCGCCGACGTCGTCATCCCCGGCAAGCGCCTCGATCGCGTCATCGACGCCTTCGACCTCATCGCCATCACCCGCCGCCGCATCCGCCAGAACCTCGGCTGGGCGCTCGCCTACAACGTCGTCGCCATTCCGCTGGCGATGGCCGGCGTCCTCAACCCCCTCGCCGCCGCCATCGCCATGTCCGCCAGCAGCATCCTCGTCGTCATCAACGCCGCGCGGCCGATGCTGCGCGCGGAGTAAGTATCCTTCGGCTTTGCCAGGGAGTCCTGTGCTTTGCGCCGCTCACTCCTCGGGAACGTTGTGACCGGCGTCTCGTACGGCTTTCACCCAGCGGCGAATCGTTGCGCGCAGTGTTCGCAGGCCCTTGTCGTCGATGGGCATGCTTGGTACCGCCTGCAACACCCGCCCCGGAGTAACGTAGCCGTGCACCAACAGCGCCTTGCAGAACTCGCGATCCTTCTCGCGTCCCGCCACGGCCTTCGAAAGGAAGAGGTCGAGCACGTCTAGGCAGTAGCCCACTCGATCTCCGGTACCTGCGTTCTGGACTCGATGCACGCGTTGCATCCAATCTTTAGGCAACAGGGCGGTTGCGGGGTTTGTTCCCTGAGCGTAGTAGCCGAATTGCTGGTGGAACGGCGAGGCTTCGCCGATGGCGCTGTCGATCGTGTCAGCGAGTTCGGGGGCGTGGAGCGGATAGATGTCGGCCTCCATGGACACGGTGAATACTTCTTCGGGGTTGGGCACGGAGCCGAGCATTGACTGGCTCCCGACGATCACGAACTCGTACTCGTTCGTGATTTCGCCCGCGGCGCGGATGATATGTTCGAGTTCATCTCGTGTCATGGTGTTTCCCGGAAATTCTTCCCGTCCTGC
The DNA here is from genome assembly GCA_018262775.1 of Rhodocyclaceae bacterium. Classification (GTDB taxonomy): domain Bacteria; phylum Pseudomonadota; class Gammaproteobacteria; order Burkholderiales; family Rhodocyclaceae; genus Desulfobacillus. The sequence goes on along the minus strand of JADFDU010000001.1, from coordinate 34,597 downwards.
GGCTCTCCTGGATCGCCGCCGATCACGACCCCTTTTTTAAGGGCACTCACTTGCCGCAGGATGCGTTGTCGCACCTCTTCCGGAAGGACGGTGATGAGCGGCGAGGCCTGCCGCAGTTGCTGGGCATGGCGCGTGCGGCCGAGCGCCTTGCGCCAGGCGCCCGCGCCCAGAATGCGCTGCCACTCGCGCCACAGGCTCGCGGAGCGCGAGTCGCCGGTGGTGAGCCAGCGCTTGACGGTTTCCTGGGCCTGTAGCACCAGGGCCGGGTCCGCCTTCACCAACCGTACGGCCTCCTCATGGAGCGCCAGACTCTGCAGATCCTGAAGCCGGTGCAGAGCGTCGTCCACCGAAACACGCACCTGCACCACCGGTGCCGCGCGCCGGGATCGTGCCGCGGCGGAATCCGCCGGCGGTGGCTGGATAGTGTCTCCGGCCAGCAGAGCCAACTCGCCGCAGATGCCCAGGATGGACATTACGCGCAGGTAGGTACCGATGGAGGGTGTCGGATCGCCGGCCTCGACTGCCCGCAATGTGTTGCGGGTGACCCCGGCGCGCGCGGCCATCTCGACCGTGCCGACGCCCTGCGCTTTGCGCAGGCGCTTGAGCCGGTCGCCCAGTTGCAGCAACAACTGGCGTTCCAGGACGAGGCTGATTATTTCCGAAGTGCTCATTTGGTCAATATATTAACCATAACTAGCTATTTTGGTCAATATATTACTCAAAATATCAACCCAAGGCGGGGCAACGCGGCGTTCGTGCCGCCGTCGGCGCGCTGCGCTGCAGGGCTGCCTCACGCCTTTCGAGCGCTTCCTCAATGACGAGCCGGAGTCCACGCCACCGCTCATCAAGGCGGCGCTGGCGCATGTGCAGTTCGAGACCATTCACCCGTTTCTCGACGGCAACGGCCGCCTCGGGCGCCTTCTGATCGTGTGTACTGCGCACGCCGATGCTCTACCCGAGCCTGTTCTTCAAGAAACATCGCGCGCTGTACTACGAACTGCTCAACGAGGTGCGGCTGCGCGGCGACTGGGAACGCTGGCTGGATTTCTTCGCCGAGGGCGTGCAGGTGAGCGCCGATCCGCGCACCGCCTGCTTCTATGCCCGCCGCCGCATCCGCCAGAACCTCGGCTGGGCGCTCGCCTACAACGCCGTCGCCATCCCGCTGGTCATGGCCGGCGTCCTCAACCCCCTCGCCGCCGCCATCGCCATGTCCGCCAGCAGCATCCTCGTCATCGCGAACGCCGCGCGGCCGATGCTGGGGGCGGAAGTGCCGGCAGAAGGCGCGTAGTTCCCCCTCAGCCCTAGCCCCTTTCCACCACCCTTGTTATGTTGACATACCATATGTGGTATATCCATAATATGGCATGTGGCAAATCGAAGAGCACCGTCGCGTCGACAAACAGCTTTCCGGTTCCGTTCCTGTCGAGGTGCTGAAGCGTTACGAGAAATGGAAAGACATTGCCAGGCTTTCCGGGCCGCAGGGCTTGCGGGCAATCAAGGGGTTTCACGACGAGGCCCTTTCCGGTGAGTGGAAGGGGCATCGCTCCTCTCGGCTCGGACTTCAATGGCGAGTGATCTACCGGGTTGTCGCCAACGCGTTGCGGATTCAAGTTGTCCATATTTCTGCCCACGATTACAGGAGGCCATGAAATGAAAGAGTTTCGTCCTGCGAAAAAGCGAGTTGAGGTTTCGGTGGGGGAGTCCGTCCGTATCCTGCGCGAACTTCAGGAATTGAGCCAAAGCCAGCTTTCCGAACTTACGGGCATTCCGCAAGCCACTATCTCCGCCATCGAGAACGGTCGCGTGAACCTGGGCGTGGAGCGCGCGAAGGTTCTTGCCCGTGCCCTCAACTGCCATCCCGCCGTACTGGTATTTCCCGGCTGGGAGGTTCCGATCGAGCGTGCCGCATAAACGCCTGGCCAACCGGGCCGCCCGCAATCTGCGGCGTATATCGGTTGCCTTCAGGTGGGACTGGCAATCGGGTGTCAACTTGTCAGAACGACGGCCCTGGAAAGTCAGTCTGCACGGCACGGCGGTCTCCTCACCCTGACTCGCGCTCCGCCATGCTTTGCAGCACCAACTTTCCCCCTCTCCCCGCCAGCGGGGAGAGGGCTGGGGTGAGGGGCAGGGGGAGGGAAGAAGGGGGGGCAGAGCAAGAGCGAAGCACAACCCCACCCCCGATAATTCCCCGCCAAATGCAGCCACCCGCAGATAAATCCGCCTGACATTCGGCCTGAAAGTGAAAGTCAGCATCTGAAATACGGCGATGGCATTAGTTTGAAGGCTGGCCGTGGCGAGGAGCGTACAGAAAAGGACGTTTCTCGCTGTCCAGGTAATTGCAGTTGCTATACGGCCCCGCACCTGAAGGACTTCTTGCACGTCAAGACATTACATGCGCATAATCGTGCATAAAAGGTAATTCATACTCGGATCCTCGGGGCCCGTTTATCAACTGTTACGCGCTTGAGAAGGTGTCAATGGAACTGTTTTCAAAACAAGACCCGGCCATTCGACAGAGCCTTAACGCACACATTAATCAGCGTTGGGGGCAGTTATATGAACTCGAAAAGGAATGGGGAGAGAGGGCACTCAAGTATTTGCTGCTAACGAATTCGGGCGGCGCCATTGCAACGCTTGGTTTTCTTGGTGCGTCGCCTGCCGCAATCAATATGTTGGGCGCAAAGATTTCTCTTTATTTATTCGTTCTTGGGGTCTTTCTCGTTGGCGTATCCACGGCGAAAACATTTCACCATATGTCCCGCCTTTTCAAGGCATGGAAAGTCGACGTTAATCATTACTACTCTGACAAGATCACATGGGAATACCTGCATGACGAGGACAAGAAGAGAGCCGTCGAGGATTTCTGGGATTATGCAATTCCTTACACCTCGTTTACATGCTTTATTGCCGGGAGTGTGTCTGGTGCAATTAGCTTGTTTGTCTAGCTCCACGCTTAATACGCAGCTCCAGAGAGACGCTACGCTGGCAAGCCGGCTCCGCACCCCTGAGCTCGCACGTTAAACTTAGCGCTACAGGCCAGCCATGACCGATCAACCATCCGACCTCATAGAAATCCGAATTGAATTCGAGCGCGGTATCGGCGATCCGACTCGAGTATTCCGAGCCATGGCAGGACTGATTGAATCAACGCAACTGCTTGATTCGCATCTCGCGCTTAGCATTGGGGCCAATGTACAGACCACGCTCGTTCTTCAAGATGTCGAGGCCGCCTCCCTCAAAGCGAAGCTTAGAACCATCGTCGAAGAAATCCCTGAAGAGGCCGTAAAGGAAGGCGAAATCAAGAAGATCATTGGGCACTTCCTTCTTAAGGCCAAGCACAAAGTCCTAGACTGGTGCGGCGAACGTGACGCTATCAAGAGTCGTGAGGAAGTCAAGCAGCTTGAGGCAGAGATTCATCGCCTTGCGCAAGAGTCGGACATTAAGCTGCTACCAGCTTATGCGCCTGTTGAAATATCCACCCTTCTCTCCGACATCAACGCAGTAAACGACGCCTTGGGTTGTTTGGAGGCGCGTGACCAAGCAACATTCATGTCCCCCGTTGGCACCTCCAGTTACAATCCAGCCCTTACTGTCTCGGAAGGCATGGTCCGTGAGTTCGTAACACGCGAAACGATCGCATCAAAAGGCGAACGTATCCTGAAGGTGAAGAAGCCAGATTACCTTGGCAATTCAAAGTGGGGTTTCAAGTACGGCGCTCACATGATTGAAGCCAAGATCCTCGACGCCGGGTGGCTTCTCCGCTTTCAGAACAGCCAAGAGCCGGTACTTCCTGGCGACTCTCTCCGTGTCGTATTACGCGAAGCTGTTTCATATGGCTACGACAACGAGATTGTGCACACCGACTACGAGGTCCTGGAAGTTATAGGTGTAATCCAGGGGCTGCGGGTGGTTCAAGGCTCAATGCTATGAGCAACCTTGTTACAAACATCCCATTCCAAGAGGCCGCCGGTGAGCTACGTTTGCCGGTTCGCTCCTGGCTTCGCCCTCCGCTGGTCCTTGAACTTGGTTAGGTGTCTCCAGAAGCAAAGGATCCGCTGGCCTCATGGCTGACTACGACTTTTCCACACTCAACGACAAGGAGTTCGAGACGCTCTGCGCCGACCTTCTAGCAACCGTTCATGGACATCGGTTTGAACGTTTCAAACCGGGTAAAGACGCTGGTGTGGACGGCCGGTACTTCAAGGCTGATGGCGGTGAGGTAATTCTCCAGTGCAAGCATTGGCAGACGACACCTCTTGAACGACTCGTCGCCCACCTAGAAAAGGTTGAGCGCCCCAAGATTGAGAAACTCAAACCGGCTCGCTACATCCTGGCCGTTTCTCATCAGTTATCGAGAACAGATAAGGCCAAGATTCACGGCATTCTCAGCCCGTACGTGCTACGAGACGACGACATACTGGGCCGAGAGGACCTAAACGACATCTTGGCGGGAGATTCCCGGATTGAAAGGAGACACTACAAGCTGTGGATTCGAAGTACCTCTGTGCTCAAGCATATGCTCAACAAAGCGATCCACGATCGCAGTGCTTACACGCTTGAAGAGATAGTGCGCGATGCGAAGCTTTATGTCCCAACACAACTGCACGGCATTGCAATAGAAAAATTGGAGCTGCTAGGAACCGTCATCGTCACGGGTGCCCCGGGAATCGGCAAAAGCACGCTCGCCAATCATATGGTCCTGCACTATGTGGATCGAGGATTCGAGCTTGTCCAGATAGCAGAGGACCTTCGCGAGGCAGAAGGCGCATATGAGGATGGGGAGAAGCAGATATTCTATTTTGACGACTTTCTCGGCCGAAACTATCTCGAAGCCCTGTCCGGACATGAGGGCAGCCACATCATGCAGTTCATCAGAAGAATCTCGCATGACAGGACCAAGCGTTTCATATTGACCTCAAGAACAACAATTCTGAATCAAGGCAAGGCCCTAATTGATGTTTTCGCCCTGAACAACATCGATCGAAACGAGCTTGAAGTTAGAATTGAATCCCTGAAGGAAATTGACAAAGGAAGGATTCTCTACAATCACATCTGGCACTCGAACCTCGGTATTGAGTACGTGAACGAGCTGTACGTCGAGAAACGATATCGGACAGTGATTTCTCATCGAAATTTCAACCCACGGTTGATTCGGTTCATTACCGACGTTAACTCTGTATCTGACTATCCAGCAAATCAATACTGGAGCTACACCAAAGAATTGCTCGAGAACCCAGCCCGCGTCTGGCAACACCCTTTCGAAGCACAGCTCGATGACTTCGGGCGCGGCGTTGTTCTACTAGTCGCACTAAATCGCCGCGCAATCCGTCAGGACGATTTGGCGGAGGCGTATGCACGCTTTGTTGCGCGCCCAGAGTGCAGCGGTTTGGCTGGACGTCGAGATTTCATGTTTACGCTCCGTCATCTGGTGGGCTCATTTCTGAATCGGGCGGCCACCTCAACCTCTACGTCGGCTACTGCCACGCTTGACCTGTTCAACCCTTCAATCGGGGACTATGTGCTTCATAGGTATTCAACAGACTTGCCGTCGCTACGCGCCGGATTCGCGTCACTTAGAAGTGCGAGCTCAATTGAAACTCTGGCAGGACTAGTATCTAGTGGGCTCATCGCGAAGGAACAAGCGGCTAACTTGGCCGAGAACGTAGTTCAAGACGCGCATTCGAATGGTTTCGTCAGCTACGCAGCAGATCACATCGCCGCAGCCGGGCTTTTCATACTTGAGAACAGCTCTCCACGCCATGATCAAGCCACTCTGATACGAGGAGCAGTCGATTTCCTTCTCTCAACTGACCCACCATTTAATTTTGCGGATGTAGCAAAGGTCATCGAATGGGCGATAAAACGCGGTGACTGTGACCAGGCTTTGCTGGAGACGTGGGCTGCTACCGCGTGCTCGAATTCACCGTACCCAGGTGAGATTCAATCTATTGCACGAATTCTCGAAGCGCTAGGGGATGAGTCTCAAGCGCGCGTTGCGCCGGTCCTCGAGGCAGCGACAGTCGAATACATTGCAAATAACGCTCGTGATGAATTCGACGCCGGCGACGTATTTGGAGACGCGCATCCAGATGATCTTCAACCTGCGTGGGAAGCACTTGAAACACTGGCGCGCCAAAGGCTAGAGGAGTACGGAGCAGATCCTAGTGCGGATAATGTTCAAGCAATTGTCGAAGCTTATGACGTTGACGCTCAGGCGGAGACTTACTTTGCGGACCATGACCCCGACGACGACTGGCGAGACTATCCGAAAGCAGAATCTACAGATCAGATAGATGATCTGTTTGAGCGTACGTAACAACTCAGAGCTCGCAGAGACGCCTAGCCCCTCACCCCAAGCGGCGCCCTTAAGCGGCGCGTCTCTGAGGTTTGACGTTAAAAGTCCGCCTTGGGTTGCGGGCCCTGCTATTCATAGTGCCGTGACTGCCCCGATTGCGCAGCAACCATTTACTCCGGGCCTCAGGGCTGTATCGTCTAGTACAAACTTACCGTAAAAGTCAGCCCCCACAATACGGCGGGAATTGATCGCCCCTCACCCCAACCCTCTCCCCGCTGGCGGGGGAGAGGGGTTACGTCGGCGCTAAGGGATAACCCCTAGCCTCCTCTGGAACGATCCGGATTACCCGCTGCGGCGGGAGTGACTATATTCACTCGCAGGGGCGCTGCGTGGCGACTCTCGCTTTTTGCATTGCCCATTCATTCACTGACAGGAGCCAACACATGGACGTACGCGCAGCCGTTGCCCACAAGGCGGGTGCCCCCCTGACGATCGAAACAGTGCAGCTCGACGGCCCGCGCGCCGGCGAGGTGCTGGTGGAGATCAAGGCCACGGGCGTGTGCCACACCGATGCCTTCACGCTTTCGGGCGACGATCCGGAAGGGATCTTCCCGGCGATCCTCGGCCATGAGGGCGCGGGCGTTGTCGTCGAAGTGGGCGCGGGCGTCACCAGCGTCAAGCCGGGCGACCACGTGATTCCGCTGTACACGCCGGAATGCCGCCAGTGCGAGTACTGCCTGTCGCAGAAGACCAACCTCTGCCAGGCCATTCGTTCGACCCAGGGCCAGGGCCTGATGCCGGACGGCACCAGCCGCTTCAGCCTCGGCGGCAAGCCGGTCTTCCATTACATGGGCACCTCGACCTTCGCCAATTACTCGGTGATGCCGGAGATCTCGGTGGCGAAGATCCGCGAGGACGCGCCCTTCGAGAAGGTGTGCTACATCGGCTGCGGCGTTACCACCGGCATCGGCGCGGTGATCTACACGGCGAAAGTGACCGCGGGCTCGCGCGTGGTGGTGTTCGGCCTCGGCGGCATCGGCCTCAACGTGGTCCAGGGCGCGCGCATGGTCGGCGCCGAGATGATCATCGGCGTGGACCTGAACCCGGGGCGCAAGGCGCTGGCGGAAAAGTTCGGCATGACGCACTTCGTCAATCCGAAGGAAGTCGAGGGCGACCTCGTTGCCTACCTGGTCAACCTGACGAAGGGCGGCGCCGACTATACGTTCGAGTGCGTCGGCAACGTCAAGCTGATGCGCCAGGCGCTGGAGTGCTGCCACAAGGGTTGGGGCGTCTCCACCATCATCGGCGTCGCCGGCGCCGGTCAGGAGATCACCACGCGGCCGTTCCAGCTGGTCACCGGCCGCGTCTGGCAGGGCTCGGCCTTCGGCGGCGCGCGTGGCCGCACCGACGTGCCGAAGATCGTGGACTGGTACATGGACGGCAAGGTGAACATCGACGACCTCATCACCCACGTCATGCCGCTGGAGCGCATCAACGAGGCCTTCGACCTGATGCACGAAGGCAAGTCGATCCGTTCGGTCGTCACCTTCTGAGCATCATGACGCTGACAACCGTTACCCAGAACCTGTGCTTCGGTGGCGTGCAGGGGGTCTACAGCCACGCCTCGCCGGAGACCGGCTGCACCATGCGCTTCGGAGTGTTCATGCCACCGCAGGCGCAGCAGGGGCTGGTGCCGGTGCTCTACTGGCTGTCCGGCCTGACCTGCACCGAGGACAACTTCATCGTCAAGGCAGGCGCGCAGCGCGTCGCGGCGGAACTCGGCGTCGCCATCGTGGCGCCGGACACCAGCCCGCGCGGCGACGACGTGCCCGACGACAAGGACAGCTACGACTTCGGCAAGGGCGCCGGCTTCTACCTGGACGCAACGCAGGAGCCGTGGCGCAAGCACTACCGCATGTATTCCTACCTGACCGAGGAATTGCCGTGGCTGGTCGCGTCGAATTTTGCCGTCGACCCGACCCGGGTCGGCATCTTCGGGCATTCGATGGGCGGGCATGGCGCGCTCACCATTGCCTTGAAGAACCCGCAGCGATTCAAGTCGGCATCTGCTTTTGCACCCATCTCGTCGCCGATGCGTTGCCCTTGGGGCGAGAAGGCGTTAAGCGGCTATATCGGCCAGGATCGCACCACCTGGCGCGAGTACGACACCACGGCGCTGCTCGAATCACGCGGCTGGAAGGGGCCGCCGCTGCTGGTGGACCAGGGCACGAAAGACCAATTCCTCGAAACCCAGCTGAAGCCGGAATTACTGCGTGATGCGTGTGAGCGCGCCGGCGTGGCGCTCGACCTGCGCCTGCGCGAAGGCTACGACCACAGCTATTTCTTCATCGCCAGCTTCATGGAGGAACATCTCAGGTTTCACGCCCACCACCTGGCCGCCCGCCAACCCGCTACGCAAGCCGCGTTTCAGCAGTAACAAACAAACCGTCATCCCCGCGCAAGCGGGGATCCATGGACAAGCCTGGATTCCCGCCTTCGCGTGAATGACGGAGGCCCTTCCTACGCCGCCTTCCTGCTCTTGGCCACGTGCGTGGAGATGGCATCCATCAGGGCGGGCGAGAGGCAGTCGTACGGCTCCAGGCCGAGTTCCTTCAGGCGCGCGCGTATGGCGGGCATCTGCGCGGGGTCGGTGCCCGTCTCGATGATGGAGGAGACGAAGGCGGCGAACTCGGGCGGCGACCAGCCGCTGCTGTCGGACAGCTCGGTGTGCACGAAGTCGAGGCCGTAGAACGGATGCGCCTTGTTCTCGATGCGGCCGAACATGTGCACGCCGCAGCCGGTGCAGGCGTGGCGCTGGATGGCGGCATTGGCGTCGACGATCTTCAGCTTTTCCGGATGGGCCGTGACATTGACCTTGTCGCGCGAGACGACGGCGACTTGCGAGAATATCGCGCCCTTCGGCTTCCAGCACTTGCTGCAGCCGCAGGCGTGGTTGTGCGCGGTCTGCGCGCTGATGGTCACTTCGACCTTGTCGGTCGGGCACTTGCAGTACAGCTTGCCGCCGGCAAAACCGGCCGCAGCCGGCTTGCTACCGGCGTCGATCGCTGGGTGAATCGCTACGTTGCTCATGTAATGTTTCCTTCTCCCGATGGGATTGCGGTGAATGGAGCTGCGTTGATCAGGGCTACGTTGGCCAAGAGACAGATGGGCAATACATGGCAAATTAAACCGCGCGCCCCGCATGGGCAATCAGGATGAATACCTAGTGGCATGATGGTTGTCCCTGAGCGATGCGGGATTGTTCAAGTGCGGCCAATCCTGCAAAATCCCGTCATGGCCCGTCGCCACGTAAAACCCGTTCCAGCCGCCGCCCGCGAAGCCGTCGCTGCCCTGCTTGGCACGCAGGCGCCGCTCCGCGATCTGCTCATCGAATACCTGCACCGCCTGCAGGACGCACACGGCTTTCTCGCGGCCGATCACCTCGCCGCGCTGGCCGAGGCGATGAAGCTGTCGCGCACCGAGGTGTACGAGGTCGCCACCTTCTACCATCACTTCGACGTGGTGCGCGCGGGCGAGACGCCGCCGCCGCCGCTCACCGTGCGCGTGTGCGATTCCATCTCCTGTGAAATGGCCGGGGCGAACGAGTTGATCGACGCCCTAAGTCAGTCGCTGGGAGACGGCGTCAGGGTGCAGCGTGTGCCCTGCGTCGGCCGCTGCGCGTGTGCGCCGGTGGCGGTGGTGGGGCAGAACCCCATCGAGGAAGCCGACCTGCATGCCGTGCAGTGGGCCCTCGATGCGCAGGCCATCGAGGCGCCGCTGCCGGAGGGCGCGCGCCGCCTCGCCGGCTATCGCGGCGCAGGCGGATACCGGCTGTACGCGGACTGCATCGCCGGCCGCCGCAGCGTGGAGGACATCATCGCCGCGCTGGAGCAGGCCCATCTGCGCGGCCTCGGCGGCGCGGGTTTTCCGGCGGGGCGCAAGTGGCGCGTGGTGCGCGACATGCCCGCGCCGCGCCTGATGGCAGTGAACATCGACGAGGGCGAGCCCGGCACCTTCAAGGATCGCCACTACCTGGAGCGCGAGCCGCACCGCTTCCTCGAAGGCATGCTCATCGCCGCCTGGGCGGTGGGCATCGACAGGAGCTACATTTACCTGCGCGACGAATACGCCGGCCTGCGGACACTGCTGGCGGAGGAACTGGAGGCGCTGCGCACCGCCTTCCCCGAGGCGCCGGAAATCGAACTGCGGCGCGGCGCCGGCGCCTACGTCTGCGGCGAGGAATCGGCCATGATCGAATCCATCGAGGGCAAGCGCGGCCAGCCGCGCCTGCGTCCGCCCTACGTGGCGGAGGTCGGCCTCTTCGGCCGGCCCACGCTCGAACACAACATGGAGACCCTCTACTGGGTGCGCGAGATCGTCGAGCGCGGCGCCGACTGGTTCGCCGCGCAGGGGCGGCATGGGCGCAAGGGCCTGCGTTCGTTCTCGGTGAGCGGGCGGGTGGTGAAACCGGGCGTGCACCTGGCACCCGCGGGCATCACCCTGCGCGAACTGATCGACGAGTTCTGCGAGGGCATGCTGCCCGGCCACACTCTCTATGGCTACCTGCCGGGTGGCGCCTCGGGCGGCATCCTGCCGGCTTCACTGGCCGACGTGCCGCTGGATTTCGACACCCTGCAGGAATACGGCTGCTTCATCGGCTCGGCGGCGATCATCGTCCTCTCGCAGCATGACAGCGCGCGTGCCGTGGCGCAAAACGCCATGCAGTTCTTCGCCCACGAATCCTGCGGCAAGTGCACGCCCTGCCGCGTCGGCACGGCGAAGGCGTCCGAACTGATGGCGCGCGCGGCGTGGAACGTTGCGGATGTCGGACTGCTCAAGGAACTGTCGCAAACCATGCAGGACGCCTCGATCTGCGGCCTCGGTCAGGCGGCGCCGAATCCGCTGCTGTCGGTGCTGCGGTATTTCCCACAGGAAGTGAAAAGCGCTTTCAACACAGAGGACACAGAGGCACAGAGGACACAGAGGGAAAGCCAAAATGGAAAAGATTGATTTTCTCTGTGCCCTCTGTGTCTCTGTGCTCTCTGTGTCGAAGGCGGTTCAGGGCGGTTGCAATGAGTGACACGGTTCGGTTCACGCTCGACGGCCGTGAGGTCGACGCCCGCGAGGGCGAGAGCATCCTCCAGACCGCCAAGCGCCACGGTATCGACATCCCGCATCTTTGTCACAAGGAAGGTTTGCGTCCAGACGGCAACTGCCGCGCCTGCGTCGTGGAGATCGGCGGCGAACGCGCCCTGGCGCCGTCGTGCTGCCGTGCGCCGAAGGCCGGCATGCAGGTGCAGGCGCAAAGCGCGCGCGCCGTCGCGGCGCAAAAAATGGTGCTGGAACTGCTGCAATCCGACATGCCGGACGAGGCGGTGCGCGACGATTCCGAACTGGACTTCTGGGCGCGGCGCATGGACGTGCGCGCGCCGCGCTTTCCGCGCCGCACGCAACCGGCGGTGGACAGCTCGCATCCGGCCATCGCCGTGCGGCTGGAGGCTTGCATCCAGTGCACGCGTTGCCTGCGCGCCTGCCGCGAGGTGCAGGTAAACGATGTCATCGGCTACGCCCGGCGTGGCGCGCAGGCGGAAATCGTCTTCGACTTCGGCGACCCGATGGGGGCGAGTTCCTGCGTCGGCTGCGGCGAGTGTGTCGCCGCCTGCCCGACGGGCGCACTGCTCCCCGCCCAACAAACCCCTTTGTCCCACGGGGATTTCCTCCGGTCAAAAAAGGGGGTGGCGACGCAGTCGCCGGGGGATTTTGCGGCGGCTGATAAATCCCCCCCGGCCCCCCTTTTCCAAAGGGGGGAGACGGCGGTGGGGGAGAAGCGCATCAACTCCCTCTGCCCCTACTGCGGCGTCGGTTGCCAGATCACCTACCATGTGCGCGACAACGCGATCGTCGCCGCCGAGGGCCGCGACGGACCGGCCAACCATGGCCGCCTGTGCGTCAAGGGCCGCTACGGCTACGACTACGCGCGCCATCCGCAGCGCCTGACAAAGCCGCTCATGCGCAAGCCGGGCGTGGCGAAATCCGTCGACAACACTTTGGCGGATTTCCGCGAAGCGAGTTGGGCGGAGGCGCTCGACTTCGCCGCCGACGGCCTGAAGCGCATCCTGCAGCGCGACGGCAAGCAGGCATTGGCCGGCTTCGGCTCGGCGAAGGGCTCGAACGAAGAGGCCTACCTGTTCCAGAAATTGGTGCGCGTGGGCTTCGGCAGCAACAACGTCGACCACTGCACGCGGCTGTGCCATGCCTCGTCGGTGGCGGCGCTGCTCGAAGGCATCGGCTCGGGCGCGGTGTCGAATCCCGTCGCCGATGTCGAGCATGCCGACGTGATCGTCGTCATCGGCGCCAACCCGACGGTGAACCACCCGGTGGCGGCGACGTGGATGAAGAATGCCGTAAAGCGCGGCGCCAAGCTGATCGTCATGGACCCGCGCCGGACCGAGCTGGCGCGCCATGCCGCCTACGCGCTGCAGTTCAAGCCCGACAGCGACGTGGTGCTGCTCAACGCCATCGCCCACGTCATCATCACCGAAGGGCTGACCGACGACGCTTTCATCGCCGCACGGACGGAAGGCTTCGCCGATTTCCGCGAGAACGCGCTGCGCGTCACGCCGGAGGCGGCCGCGTCGATCTGCGGCATCGACGCCGAGACGATCCGCACCGTGGCGCGCATCTACGCGACGTCGCGCGCGGCGATGATCTTCTGGGGTATGGGCGTTTCGCAGCACACGCACGGCACGGACAACGCGCGCTGCCTCATCGCCCTGGCGCTGATGACCGGCCACATCGGCCGGCCCGGCACGGGGCTGCATCCGCTGCGCGGCCAGAACAATGTGCAGGGGGCGTCGGATGCCGGCCTCATCCCGATGATGCTGCCCGACTACGGCCGCGTGGCGGACGCTGCGGTGCGTGCCCGCTTCGAAAAATTGTGGGGCGTGCAGCTTGATCCGAAAGCGGGCCTCACCGTGGTGGAGATTCTCGATGCGGCGCATCGCGGCGAGATCAGGGGGATGTACGTCATGGGCGAGAATCCGGCCATGTCGGACCCCAACCTCGCACACGCCCGCGCCGGGCTGGCGTCGCTCGAACACCTTGTCGTGCAGGATCTCTTTCTCACCGAGACGGCGGCGCTCGCCGACGTGGTGCTGCCGGCCTCGAGCTTCGCCGAGAAAACCGGCAGCTTCACCAACACCGACCGCACGGTGCAGATCGGCCGCGCCGCCATCGCGCCACCGGGTGAAGCGCGGCAGGACTTGTGGATCCTGCAGGAGCTGGCGCGCCGGCTCGGCCTCGACTGGCATTACGCCGGGCCGCAGGAGGTGTTCGAGGAAATGCGCGGCGCCATGCCGTCGATCGCCGGCATTACCTGGGAACGCCTGGAGCGGGAAGATGCCGTGACCTACCCCTGCGCGGATGCGGCGGACGCGGGGCAGCCAGTGATCTTCATCGAACGCTTCCCCACGGCCAGCGGACGCGGCAAGTTCGTGCCGGCGCAGTTTCGGCCGGCAGCCGAAGTGCCGGACGCCGATTATCCCTTCGTGCTCATCACCGGGCGCGTGCTGGAGCACTGGCACACTGGCGCCATGACGCGGCGCTCGACGGTGCTGGATGAGCTGGAGCCGGAAGCCCACGTGGACATGCATCCGCAGGATTTGGCCGAGCTGAATTGTGTGGCGGGGGATTTTGTCGTGCTGGAAACGCGGCGCGGCAAGGTGTCGGCCAAGGCGCGCGCCGATGCGGGGCTGGCCCGCGGCACGCTGTTCATGCCCTTCTGCTACGTCGAGGCGGCGGCGAACCTGCTGACGAACCCGGCGCTCGATCCCTTCGGCAAGATCCCCGAGTTCAAGTATTGCGCGGCCAGAATTACCTGCAGCGGGCGTTGACGATTTTCGCGCTGCAGTTGATCTCGCGCTCCGTTGCGTGCGCGGCCGCCTGCTTCATGCGGCGCGGCACCACCTGCGGCCAGTCGGCCGGGCGCAGCGCCTGCATGATGACCTCGCCGGATTCCTCGCGCAGGGCCTTGAAGCCGAGACGGGTGGCGAGGGCGAGCATGGGGCGGTTGTCGCGCAGGCTGGAGAGCTGGATGCGCTTCAGGCCGCGCGTCCATGCATCGTCGAGCAGGCGGCTGAGCAACTGGCGGCCGATGCCCTTGTGGTGCAGCTGGTTGGAGACGGCGATGCCCAGTTCCCCGCAGGAGAGGGCGCCGGGACGGTTCTCCGTGCAGCTTTCGCTGCCGGGAATGGCCGAGATCTCGGCTACGCCGACCAGCCGTTCGCCGAAGAACGCGCCGTAGGCGAGGCAGCCGCTGTCGAAGCGCATCTGCGCCACATAGGCGTTGACGGTCATCGGCGTCATGGTGCGGAAGAAGCGCCAGTAGAGCGACACATCGTCCATCTCGGCGAGGAAGAAGTGCTCAATGGCCGGCCGGTCGCCTGCATGCAGGAGACGGGTCGTCAGCGGGGGCGTGTCGGGCGTAGCGGGGTTCACGCTTGTCTAGACCCTGGCAGGAAATCGAGGTTCATTTTTTGAACAGACCCTTCACGCTGTCGGTCACGCTCTTGGTGATGTCGGCGGTGTTCCTCAGCGTATCGGTGATGGCGCGCGTCATGCGGGTCATCAGCGCATCCATCACGACCTTGGCCAGTTCGGCGGAAGTGACGCCGCCTTTCGCCTTGCCGATGTCGCGTAGCGCAATGTCAGGCAGGGAGATTTCGAAGCCATTGCCCTCGAGGAGGATGGGCGAGTAGGTCACCTTGATGTCGCGGATGGAGAGGTGCTCGACGATCATTTTTTTTCCTGGCGAGCTCTTGTCCTTTTCTTTTTTGCCCTTGCCCAATGATCGGTCGACGTTCTGCCGGATGACATCGAAGTTGCTCTTGTCGCCGCTGCCGGCCTCATAGGAGATGCGCGGCGAGGCGATGGCGATCTTGTGGATCAGCACCACATCGCTGGTGAGGCTGGCAGGGGCAACCGCGAGCTCGATGGAGCCGACGGACGCGGCATGGGGTGTGCGAAAATCTTTCGGATTGCCGACGCGCAGGCCCTTGAGTGTACCCTTGCCGTCGGTGGCGGACAGTTTCACGTCGCTGACGCTGACGGCCACCTGGGTGATCTCCGAACCGTATTTCTCGATAGCAGTCTTGACGATGGAGTCGAGCGATGAATACAGCCAGACGCCGATACCCGTCAGGACAATCGCCAGAATTGCCACTCCAATCAGCAGGGTCTTCTTCATCGGGGCCTCCATTCCGCATGGAACTTTAATGCTTCTTGTCTATGATTGGAAGGTACCGGCCGCGGCCGGGAACCCACGGAGACGACATTATGAAAACCAAAACGATTGTGCTGCTGAGCAGCTTGGCGCTGGTCAGTGTGCAGGCCTTTGCCTTCCACTGCCCGGTAGACATGAAGAAGATCGACGAGGCGCTGGCAAAGAATCCGCAGCTTTCCTCCGCGCAGATGGCGGAAGTGAAGATGCTGCGCGCCAAGGGGGAGGAACTGCACAAGGCCGGCAAGCACCAGGAGTCGGTGGACACCCTCGGCAAGGCGATGAAACTGCTGAAGATCTAGTAGCCAGGCCGTCATCCCCGCGGAAGCGGGGATCCAGGGCTTTTCAACAATACGTGGATCCCCGCTTTAGTTACGGCATAACCTGAAGGTTAGCCTTCACTGAAACTACGTTTTCGCGGGGATGATGAATCCTTTCAGCGGCCGCGCGACCCCGCGTGATGCTGGGCGGCGTTGCCGCGCGAAGGGTTGCCGCGTGACGACCGGCCCGGCCGGGGCGGCACACCCTTAGGCGCATTCCCCCGCTGGTTTCCACCCGAGCGCTGCTGCCGACCCTGGCCGCGCTGGCCGTTCTCGATCGGCTCCGCACGGATGCTCGGGTCCGGCTCGAAACCGGGCAGCACCATCTTCTCAATCGGTTTCTTCAGCAGGCGTTCGATGTCGCGCAGCAGGCCGTGCTCGTCGACGCACACCAGCGAAACGGCGTGGCCCGAGCTGCCGGCGCGGCCGGTGCGGCCGATGCGGTGCACGTAATCCTCCGGCACGTTGGGCAGCTCGAAGTTCACCACATGTGGCAGCTGGTCGATGTCGAGGCCGCGCGCGGCGATGTCGGTGGCCACCAGCACGTTGAGCTTCATGCTCTTGAAGTCGGCCAGCGCCCGCGTGCGCGCACCCTGGCTCTTGTTGCCGTGGATGGCGGCAGCGCTGATGTCGGCCTTGTTGAGCTTCTCGGCCAGCGAGTTGGCGCCGTGCTTGGTGCGCATGAACACCAGCACCTGGTGCCAGTGGTGGTCGTCGATCAGCTTGATCAACAGGTCGCGCTTCTTTGCCTTGTCGACGTGGTACACGCGCTGGGTGATCAGGTCGACGGTGGCGTTGCGCGGCGCGACCTCGACCAGTTGCGGGTCGCGCAGCAGGCCGTTAGCGAGGCTGCGGATCTCGTCGGAGAAGGTGGCGGAGAAGAGCAGGGTCTGCTTCTGCTTCGGCACCAGCGCGAGCACCTTTTTGATGTCGTGGATGAAGCCCATGTCGAGCATGCGGTCGGCCTCGTCGAGGACGAGGATATCGACGGCCGACAGATCCACGGTGCGCTGGCCGACATGGTCGAGCAGGCGACCGGGTGTGGCCACGAGGATATCGACGCCGCCCTTCAGCGCCTTGATCTGTGGGCCGATGCCGACGCCGCCGAAGATCAAGGTCGATTTCAGCGGCAGGAAGTGGCCGTAGGTACGCACGCTCTCTTCGACCTGGGCGGCCAGTTCGCGCGTCGGCGTGAGCACCAGCACGCGCGGCTTGCCTCGCTGGGTGGCGGGACGCGTGCTGAGCAGCTGCAGGATGGGCAGGGTGAAGCCGGCGGTCTTGCCGGTGCCGGTCTGGGCGGCGGCCATCAGGTCGCGGCCGGCGAGCACGACGGGGATGGCCTTGGCCTGGATGGGCGTCGGCTCGGTGTAGCCTTCTTCGGCGATGGCGCGAAGAATCTCGGCACGCAGGCCAAGTTCGGTAAAACTCATTGTAGTGTTCCTGGATCAGCCTCGCCTCGGTGGCGATCAGTCTGGGCAGGATCTCGTTGGGGGAATAAGACGCGAATGGAAGAGACGCGGCGCGCGACAAGCTGACTGATGGATGGCCACGCGGCGCGCAGTGTAACACTCCGCGCGGTGGCTGGGAAATTAATTAATTTGTCATTCCCGCGGAAGCGGGAATCCAGTGGTGCTATGGGTGCTGTGGGCTCTGTGTGGAGCGACCGGGTTCTCGTTGCCGCACGAACAACGTTCTACCTGGACGGCTGCGCAACGACATTGAGCGCACGCGGCAGGATGGAGAAGCGCACCGGCGCATGGCCGATCAGCTCGCCGTCGGCCTCCACCGGTTGGGCGAGGGTGGTCTCCACCGCGCCTCCCGTTTCGCGCATCGCCAGCACCTTCGGGTGTGTCAGCAGCGTGCCGTCGAACAGGCGGCGCAGGCTCTTCAGCACTTCCCAGCGCGACAGCTCCTGCACCAGCGTGACATCGAACAAGCCGTCATCGGCTTCGGCCTGCGGCGCCACATTCATGCCGCTGCCGCAGTAGCGACCGATGGCGAAAAACAGTACGAAGGCCCGTGCATCGAGCTTGCGCTCCGTGAAAGTCAGTCGCAGCGATACGGCGGTGTAACTCAGCAGCCCCTTCACCAGGCCGACCAGATAGGCCATCGGCCCCAGCGTGCGGTCGGGCAGGGATTCGACGACATGCGCATCGAAGCCGATGCCGGCGACGTTGATGAAGTACCGCTTAACGTCGCCGAATTCGGCCAGCCCGACATCGTGCAGGCGGCTCGTGCCGGCCGCCATCAATGCGGCGACCTCGGCGTAGTCCTTCGGCATGTGCAGGCCGCGCGCCCAGTCGTTGCCGGTGCCGATCGGCATCACGCCGAGCGTGACTGCCGTCGTTGCAACGGCATCCTGGCGGAAGATGCCGTTGACGCATTCGTTCACCGTGCCGTCGCCGCCGACGGCGAGGACGTGTCGGCAGCCGCCGGCGATGGCGCGGCTGACGATTTCGATGGCATGTTCCGGCCGATCGCTGATTTCCAGCGTGAAATCGATGCCATGCCGCCGCAATACCGCCTCGATTTCATGGCGATGCTGCATCGCCCGGCCCTGGCCGGAGATGGGGTTGAGGACGACGAGCCAAGGGCCATGCATGTCCTGGATCCTATGACAATGCTCTGCGCTGAAAATCCGGGCGAGCCTATTTCTGCTGTCTATACTGCATATTGGGATACCAATCGGCCAGCCCTGACGCTGCACTAACAACGCTACGCTAACAATAAACCAAAGGAGGCGATCATGCGCAATACCCTGAACCCGTGTCGCAGAATGTTGTTGTCGGTTGTCCTGCTATTTTTAACTGGCGCAGTGATGGCGAGCGGGTTTTCAGACAAGCTTGCCGAAAAAGTTACGAACGATCCCCAAGCAAGAGAACAGATCAAAAATGCCGCTGACGCGCTGGAATCGGAGGCCGAGGCTGGTCGCGGCGGCAGTGGGCCGATGATGCAGCTCATCTACAACAGCGACACGTTGATCTGCAGCGCATGGATCATTGCCTTCCGTCAGGAATTGCAGCGCCTGGTCGTCCACGATGCGCCACCTGGGATGATTCAGGCGGCACAGAACTTGTTAAGCCGCGTCGAGCGTGCCTGCCAGGGGGTACTTGATCCCGACACGCCTACAGCCGTGACGGCGCCTGGGGCAGGAAGCGATGCAGCGCCTCCCCCAACCGAGGAGCCTTCCGCAGGCCAGCCATTTAAGCCACGGCCGGGCTGGACCATCACCGACGAAATCTGCGCCCGCAAGTGCGCGGCTGAGAGTGCCGCCGACCAGCGTGCCGACTGGAACCAGTATCGCGCCGAGGAAAACGAAAGGAAGGCCCGTGCGCAGCAGTCCGCCGCCGAACGCGAACTGGCCGCCGAGCGCGAGAACCTGGCCAGGGCGGAAGCGAGGCAGGCGGCTGCGCAGGCTGATCTTCAGAAGCGTGAGCAGTTCAACAGACGCGCCGGCGGGGTGACCAAGGGCAGTCCAAGCGACATGCTGTTGTCGAGTGCGCGTGGCAGCGCCAGGAGTGCGCAACAGGATGTTGAGGCAGCGCGTCGGCGTGTCGAGACAAGGGAACAGGCGGCGTCGCAGGCTCGCGAAGCGGCGGAGCGTGCGGCCGCGGCACGCAAGCGTGCCGAGCAGGAAGCGGCCGATGCCCAGGCAGCGCTGGATCGCTGTCTGCGCGACTGCTACCGGCAGGCGGCGAGCGCCAGTGGAACATCCTCTGCGGGCACCTCGAGTGGAACTGCTACTGGAACTGCCACGGGCACTTCGGGCGGCACTGCCACGGGAACCGGCACGAGCACCTCGGGCGGAACAACGGGGGGAGGGTTCTATAGCCCCTCAGGCGAGTGAATGCAGGCCCTTTGTGATTTGCTCGGCGGACTTTCGAGGAACTGGCTTCTGATGGTGTTATTTAGGCTTATGTGTCCGAGAGGGTCAGCTGGAAGCGGGGGAGCGCTCGATTCCGAGCACTCCCCTACCTCGAGGTAAAGCCGTGAAATACCGTGACCTGCGCGACTTCATCGCGCAACTGGAAAAGCTTGGAGAACTGAAGCGCATCGCCGTCGACCAAAAGCGGATTTACCGGTTTCCATTCAGACACGAATGCAGTCAGTGTCGATTGGGGCAATTCCAGCATGTCCAAGGCCATTGCGATGAAAGACTACTTGGGCGCCTGGGGTGGGATTTGTTCCAGTCGGCTGGCTGTGACTAACAGGGTGTTTGGGAGCAATTGACGAAAGCCTGATGGCTGGCTTCTTGTGGTGTTCAACCGACAACTTCAGGAGGAGGATATGCCTAACATGATCAAGCAGTTTCGCGGATTGGCCCTCATAGCCGGAGCGATCTTTTCTTTGACAAGCGTATCCGGCCGGGCAGACGACGCTGGCACGCCGCCGCCCCAGCAAAAGGCCCAAGCGGCCTGTGCCCAGTGTATGAATATTGCAGCGGATCTCGACCAGGAGCTGAAACTTCTGGCTTTCCACAACATGCGTCTCGAATATTTTCGCAAGATACTCACTGAGCTTTCCTTGCAAGTTATTGACCCTGCCGATGTAGAAAAGATAGACAGCAGGTTGGTTGAAATGGGTGATTTGCGAGAGTTGATTGGATATTACCTAAACAAAGCTCAAAAACACCAAGAACTAGCTGAATCGCTACGCACTGCACTTGATGCCTGCAACAAGCGCTGCTCCCAGCCGCCACAGGATACCTCTGTCGGTAAGGGTACTTCCAGCGGAACCTCCACTGGAACTGCCACGGGCACTTCGGGTGGCACTGCCACGGGAACCGGCACGAGCACTTCGAGTAGCACCTCCACTGGAACCGCCACGAGCACCTCCGGCGGGTTTTATTCGCCAAGCGGTGAGTGATGAGTAAACCAGAGGATTCCCGACTTGGCAGGAGATAGTCCATCGTTCGGGTGCGCTTCGAGGTGCCCAGGCCAGGCGCAAGTGGGCGGTGACTAGCCAAAGCAGGAGAAGCATCAGAGAATAGGCGCTTTCCTGTTCCCAGACGGATAAATGAAATACCGTGATCTGCGCGATTTCATCGCGCAACTGGAAAGCCTTGGAGAACTGAAGCGCATCGTCGCTGAGGTCGATCCGAGGCTGGAGATGACCGAGGTGTGCGATCGCGTGCTGCGCGCGGGCGGACCGGCGCTGCTGTTCGAGCGGCCGAAGGGGTATTCGATTCCTGTCCTCGGCAACCTGTTCGGCACGCCGCATCGCGTCGCGCTGGGCATGGGCGCGGAATCCATCGACGCGCTGCGCGAGGTGGGTACGCTGCTCGCCGCGCTGAAGGAGCCGGAGCCGCCGAAGGGCCTGCGCGATGCCTGGGACAAGCTGCCGGTATTGAAGCAGGTGCTCAACATGGCGCCGAAGGAAGTCTCCTCCGCGCCGTGCCAGGAAGTCGTCTGGGAGGGTCAGGATGTCGATCTTTCCCGCCTGCCCATCCAGACCTGCTGGCCGGGCGATGTCGCGCCGCTCATCACCTGGGGGCTGACCGTCACGCGCGGGCCGCACAAGACGCGGCAGAACCTCGGCATCTATCGCCAGCAGGTGATCGCGCCCAACAAGGTCATCATGCGCTGGCTGCCGCATCGCGGCGGTGCGCTCGACTATCGCGACCACTGCCTGCAGCATCCGGGCGAGCCGTTTCCGCTGGCGGTGGCGCTTGGGGCCGATCCGGCGACGATTCTCGGTGCGGTGACGCCGGTGCCGGATTCGCTCTCCGAATACCAGTTCGCCGGATTGCTGCGCGGCGCCAAGACCGAAGTGGTGAAGTGCCTCGGCAACGACCTGCAGGTGCCCGCTGTCGCCGAGATCGTGCTGGAAGGTGTCATCCATCCCGGCGAGACGGCCGTGGAAGGGCCGTTCGGCGACCACACCGGCTACTACAACGAGCAGGCCGAGTTCCCGGTCTTCACGATCGAGCGCATGACGCTGCGCCGCGAGCCGATTTACCACAGCACCTACACCGGCAAGCCGCCCGACGAGCCGGCCATGCTCGGCGTGGCGCTGAATGAGGTGTTCGTGCCGCTGCTGCAGAAGCAGTTTCCCGAGATCGTCGATTTCTACCTGCCGCCCGAGGGCTGCTCCTACCGCATGGCGGTGGTGAGCATGAAGAAGCAGTACCCCGGCCACGCCAGGCGCGTTATGTTCGGCATCTGGAGCTTCCTGCGCCAGTTCATGTACACCAAGTTCATCATCGTCACCGACGACGATGTGAACGTGCGCGACTGGAAGGAAGTGGTGTGGGCGTTGACGACGCGCGTCGATGCCGCGCGCGATACGCTGATCGCGCAGAACACGCCGATCGACTATCTCGACTTCGCCTCGCCGGTGGCCGGCCTCGGCAGCAAGATGGGCATTGATGCGACGAACAAATGGCCGGGCGAAACCGCCCGCGAATGGGGCCGCGTCATCGGCATGGACGAATCGGTGAAGCGGCGCGTGGACGAACTTTTTCAGGAACTGGGGCTATAGGCATGGCAGACATCGACGGCAGTACCGGGCAGGCAGTACCGACGCAGGGGCTGGTGAGCTACACCCACATCATCTACGGCCTGCACGCCTTCAGCGCGGTGACGGGGCTGCTCGGCACGACCTTCATCGTCACCGCCTTCCTCAGCGGTTGGCCGTCCATCATCGCGGTGGTGATGAACTACATCAAGCGCGGTGAGACGCAGGGTACGTTTCTCGAATCGCACTTCCGCTGGCAGATCCGTACCTTCTGGTTTGCCCTGCTGTGGGTGGTGCTCGCCGTGCTGGCGGGACTGACTTTGGTCGGTTTGCCGCTGGCCTGGGGCATCGCAATCGTCACCGGCCTGTGGGTGCTCTACCGCATCGTGCGCGGCTGGCTCAGGCTCGTCTCGGAAAAGGGCATGCCGCTACCTGCCTGAGGCAGGCGGGTGGCCCGGGTCGTCGGGCAGGACGCAGACGCCCTTCGCGCAATCCTTGCGGAACATCGAGAAATGTCGCAGCCAGATCCAGGCCAGCAGCGGTAACGCGCCGATGAGCAGATAGTCGAGCAGATCGAGCGTCGCCTCGCCATGCCACCAGGCCACGGCGGCGCGCACTGACTCGATGAGCAGCACCATGTAGGCGAAGGCGGCAAAAAGAAAGATCAGACGACGCATGGTGGACGGATTGTTTGCATACAGCCCATGGGCGCGAAGCCATGGGCTGTATGGGCTGTATGTTGTTGCAACACCTCAAGGCTATCAGAATTTCACGTTCAACCCCGCATAGATGGAGCGGCCCGCGCCAGGAATGGCAGTTCCCCATTTGGGGGTCGTGATGGCCACTGTGCTGGAACTCATTGTCGTGCCTTGTCCCATATAGGCGCCGCCGAGCGGCAGGTAGTAATGCTTGTCGAAGAGGTTCTCCACGCCGAAGTCGACGCGCACCTGTTTCCAGGAATAGCTGGCGCGCAGATTGACGAGGTTGTAGCCGGGCGTCTTCATCTCGTTGCGGGCATCGGAGCCGTCGTTCTTGCTCTTGACCATCATGAGTTCGACGGCATTGTCCCAGCCGCCGAACTTGTGCGTCAGCGCAAGCTTCGCGTTAAGGGGCATGATGTTGTAGAGATCGTCGCCGCTATCGCGATTCTTGCCGTTGGCATAGTTGAGCAGGCCTTTCAACCCGAATTCACCCGCTCCGGTCTTTGCCAAAGGCATTTTCCCCGACAGATCGAGCCCATACAGACGGGCAGACTGATTGACGAACTTGAGCAGCGTGAATTGATTCGTCTGCAGCACCGTGCGCGGCGCATTAGTGGTGGCATTCCACTGGATCGCATCGATATAGTCGGTGACCCGCGTGTAGTACGGCGTGGCCTTGAATTCCCAGTTGCGGTCGACGGCATGCCAGTCGAAGGTCGTGGAAAGCGTGTTGGCCTTTTCCGGCTTCAGGTCGAGATTGCCGATATAGCCGTTGCCATCGCCGGCCCAGTTGACCATCAGTGCTGCCATCGTCCAGGTGGACCAGGTGTAGCGCTCGTGCAGGTTCGGCGAACGCGTCTTGTGGGCGAAGCCGAACTCGATGTCGCGCGTGGCGTCCGGCGCATAGCGCGCCAGCAGGGTCATGTCCCAGTTGTTGTCGGTTTTGCTGTGATCGGCGTTGTTGAAGTTGGCCGCATCCCTGGTTTGATTGCCAGGACCGGCAGGGGCTGGATTGGTCGGGTACGCGTTGAGGTTGTAGCCGCGTACATTGCCCGCATCCATATCCACCCGTTCGTAACGCAAGCCGGCAAGCGTCATCCACTGCGGATTGAAACGCCGTTCCCACTCGCCGAAAAGTGCCATGCGGTCGCGTTCGCCGTCCTTGACGTTCCAGAACGTATTGGGCCACATGCCGGCACCGGAGGCCGGCCACCAATCGTCGAGCCGGTAGCGTTGGTATTCTCCGCCCACGCGCAGCAGATCCCGCTGCGTGAGATTGACATCCGCCTTGACGACGGCGCCGGAGTTCTTGCTCGCGGTGTTCATGGGCATGCCGGCAGCGCAAGTGGCGCCGATCGCCCCGCAAGGCGCCCCTGACCAATCAGGCGTCCCCGCCCTATACCAGTATTTCTTGTCGTCGCCGAAGTCCATGAAGTGGTCGACGCTCTCGTGGTAGGCGCGTGCTTCCAGCGCACCCCAGTCGAATTGGCCGAGGTAGCGCAGATTCAGGCGGTGCTGGGTGTTTTCGAGCATGTCCATGCGCTGGTTCGGCCACAGTTGGTAGGGCAGATCCTGATAGCCCAGCTTGGCTTCAAAGAGGTGATTACCGCCCTTGAAAGCGACGCCGAGTGTGTGGTTGCGCGTCTCGTAGGCTGTCGAGCCGACTTCGTCGCGCGGCAGGGTGTGGCCGGGATGGCCGGTGAACGTGTAGTTCTTGAAGTTGCCGCCGGCCTTGTAGTTGTCCGACTGGGCGGTTGTGCCGGTGTAGCTGATGTTGAAGGATTCGGTGGCGTAGGTTGCCGAAACGTTGCCACCCACCGCGTTGCCGTTGCTGCGGTAAAACGCGCCCACTTCGCCCTTGACAAGGCTGACCTGGCCGGGCGCGGCGAACACCGGCACAGCCGCCTCGGCGATGATCGAACCGCCGATGCTGTCGCCGCCGACACTGACCGGCGCGATGCCCGCATAGACCTTGAGTGTGCCGACCTGCGATGGATCAAGGTAGGACAGTGCGGGATTCATGTGGTTGGGACAGGCGGAGATCAGATCCATGCCGTCGACCTTGATGCGCAGGCGATCATCGGCGAGGCCATGGATCGACGGCAGGCTGGAGACGCCGCCGGCGCCGTAGAGGCTGATGCCGGGAACGTCGCGCAACAGGCTTGCGCTGTCGCTGGTGGCGGGGCGCAGGGACTGCAGGGTTTGCGCATCGACGGCAGCAACTCCCGCTGGCCCGATCGTTTCCTTCGGCGCGCTAATGACTACGGGGCTCAGTGTGGTCTCTTGCGCCTCTTGCCCGATGGCAACGAGGGGCAGGGCTGCCAGCAGAACCGGCAGCGGACGGAAACGGCGGCGCAACTTCATCGCATGACTCCTAGGCTCGAATAAATGCGCGATTCTAGGTGCGAATGCCTGCGTCTTCCCTGTGACACAGTGTCACAGGGACATTGAATCATCGTCCTGCCGAGACTGATTTCTTGCTAACAGCTGCGCTCGTAGACGCAGGCGAGCAGGGCATCCTGCGCTGCCTTGCTGGCGCCGGCGTTGGCGTGGTTGACCAGGAAGACGACAATGATGCGCTTGCCCCGTTTGTCCAGCACGTAGCCGGCGATGGCACGCACGCCTTCCAGATATCCCGTCTTCACATGTGCGTGGCCGGCGACGCCGTTTCCATTGAGGCGTTTCCTCATGGTGCCGTCGATCCCGGCCAGCGGCAGCGAGGCAAGGAACTCCGGCATCGTCGCGTCGGCGTAGGCCGCATGCAGCAGGCGGCCGAGGTTCTCCGCACTGATGCGATCCAGGCGCGACAGCCCGGCACCGTTCTCGATGACGAGTTCGGGCATGCGCAGTTCCTTCTGCGCCAGCCAGGCGCGGATGGCGGCCTCGGCATCCGCGTTGCGCGCCGGGCGCTGCGTGGCCTCGGCGCCGAGGGTGAGATAGAGCTGGCGCGCCATGACGTTGTTGCTGAACTTGTTGATGTCGCGCACTACCCCGGCAAGGGCGGGCGATTCGCTGCGTGCCAGCAGGCGGGCCTGGGCCGGCACGATGCCTTCGCGCAGGCCGCCGGAGAACTTGCCGCCGAGTTCCGCCCACAGCTGGCGGAAAACGCCGGCGACGAATTGCGCATGGCTCATGACCGACACGCTGCGGCTTTTCTCGCCGCAGGCAGCGGGGTACGTGCCGGTGAGAATCAGCCGCGACGCCGCGCCGGTTTCCGTCAGGTCCATGCGGATGCCCTCGTACCAGACGCTGCCGCAGGCGCCGTCGCCGAGCTTGACGAGGTTGACCAGGTCAAACTGCGGCGGTGCCGGCTCGGCACTGACGAGCAGGGTCTTTTTCGCGATGTCGGGAACGAAGTCGAGGCGAATGGCCTTGTAGTTCAGCAGCAACGCGTCCGGCCCGACGTTATAGGGCCGCAAGGGCTCGCCGTCGAAACGCGCCGGATCATGGACGCCGGAGTCGAAGTAGCTGCGATCGAGGACCAGGTCGCCGCGGATTTCGCGCAGGCCCTTGGCGCGCAGCTGGCGCAGCAGTAGCCAGAACTGCTCGAAGCCGAGCCTGGGATCGCCATAGCCCTTGAGGACGAGGTCGCCTTCAAGCACGCCCTCGACGATCGGGCCGAGGGCGTAGGCTTCGGTCTTCCATGTGTAGGCCGGGCCGAGCAGATCCAGTGCGGCGTAGGTCGTCAGCAGCTTCATGACCGAGGCCGGATTCATCGGCTTGTCGGCATTGAAGCTTACGCGCGGCATGCGCGCATCAGCTTCCTGCACCAGCACGGCCACTGACGTTTGCGGCACTCCGGCGGCCTTCAGCGCCTGCGCTACCACCGCCGGCAGGCGCTCCTGTGCCTGGGGCGCCAAAGGCAGCAGCAGGGTCGTCAGCAGGACGGCAAGTCGCAGAACGGGAGCGGAGAACGCCTTCATGCCGCCATTGTAGCGATTCAAGCCAAGTGTCCGCTGCGAACCCGATAAAGCCATTTACTACTTGAAATAAGCCCGTAACGCCCCTATTATTAGCACTCGTTAGCAATGAGTGCTAATGGCAATCCCATGTTATTTTGTTATGTGAGCGCTCGCTCACTTTCATATCATCAATCTGTAGATAGGAGATAACTCCATGAAAATACGTCCTTTGCATGACCGCGTGATCGTCAAGCGCCTGGAAGAGGAGCGCAAGACGGCCTCCGGCATCGTCATTCCCGACACCGCTGCCGAGAAGCCCGATCAGGGTGAAATCATTGCCGTCGGCCCCGGCAAGCGCGACGACAACGGCAAGCACGTCAAGCTCGACGTCAAGGCCGGCGACAAGGTGCTGTTCGGCAAGTATGCCGGCCAGACCGTCAAGGTCGAAGGCGAGGAACTGCTCGTCATGCGTGAAGAAGACATCATGGGCGTAGTCGAAGCCAAGTAACGGAACCCTAGAGGAGAAACGCAATGCCTGCTAAAGAAGTCAAATTTGGTGATTCCGCCCGCCACCGTATGGTGGAAGGCGTCAATATCCTGGCCGACGCGGTCAAGATCACACTCGGCCCGAAGGGCCGCAACGTCGTGCTGGAGCGTTCCTTCGGCGCGCCGACGGTGACCAAGGACGGCGTCTCCGTCGCCAAGGAAATCGAACTCAAGGACAAGTTCCAGAACATGGGCGCGCAGATGGTGAAGGAAGTCGCTTCGAAGACGTCCGACATTGCCGGCGACGGCACCACCACCGCCACCGTGCTGGCCCAGTCGATCGTGCGCGAAGGCATGAAGTACGTCGCTGCCGGCATGAACCCGATGGACCTGAAGCGCGGCATCGACAAGGCTGTTGCCGCCACCGTGGAAGAACTCAAGAAGCTCTCCAAGCCCTGCTCGACCAGCAAGGAGATCGCCCAGGTCGGCGCCATTTCCGCCAATGCCGACGACGACATCGGCAAGATCATCGCCGACGCCATGGACAAGGTGGGCAAGGAAGGCGTCATCACCGTCGAGGACGGCAAGTCGCTCAATAACGAACTGGAAGTGGTTGAGGGCATGCAGTTCGACCGCGGCTACCTTAGCCCCTATTTCATCAACAATCCGGAAAAGCAGATCACGATTCTGGACAATCCGTTCATCCTCCTCTTCGACAAGAAGATCTCCAACATCCGCGACCTGCTGCCAGTGCTGGAGCAGGTGGCCAAGGCCGGTCGTCCGCTGCTGATCGTCGCCGAGGACGTCGAGGGCGAAGCGCTTGCTACCCTGGTGGTGAACAACATTCGCGGCATTCTCAAGACCTGCGCCGTCAAGGCGCCGGGTTTCGGTGATCGCCGCAAGGCCATGCTGGAGGACATCGCCGTCCTCACCGGCGGCCAGGTCATCGCCGAGGAGGTCGGCCTGTCGCTGGAGAAGGCCACGCTGAACGAACTCGGCCAGGCCAAGCGCATCGAGATCGGCAAAGAGAACACCACGATCATCGACGGCAACGGTGACACCAAGGCCATTGAGGCCCGTGTCAAGCAGGTCCGCGCCCAGATCGAGGAAGCCACCAGCGACTACGACAAGGAGAAGTTGCAGGAGCGTGTGGCCAAACTGGCCGGCGGCGTGGCGCTGATCAAGGTCGGTGCCGCTACTGAAGTCGAGATGAAGGAGAAGAAGGCCCGCGTCGAGGATGCTCTGCATGCCACGCGCGCCGCGGTGGAAGAGGGCATCGTCGCCGGCGGTGGCGTTGCATTGCTGCGTGCTCGTGCGGCGATTAAAGTCAAGGGCGACAACCTTGACCAGGATGCCGGCATCAAGATCGTGCTGCGCGCCCTGGAGCAGCCGATCCGCGAGATCGTCTTCAACACCGGTGACGAGCCGAGTGTGGTGGTGAACAAGGTTGCCGAAGGCAAGGGCAATTTCGGCTACAACGCCGCTACCGGCGAGTACGGCGACATGGTGGCGATGGGCGTGCTCGACCCGACCAAGGTCACGCGTACCGCGCTGCAGAACGCTGCCTCCGTGGCGGGCCTGATGCTGACCACCGATTGCATGGTGGCCGAGCTGGTGGAAGACAAGCCGGCCGGCGGCGGTATGGGCGGCATGGGCGGCATGGGCGGTATGGGCGGCATGGGCGGTATGGGCATGGACATGTAATCGGCTTTGCCGATTACATGTCCGGTCAGGAACGGGGGAAACCGAGGTTTCCCCCGTTACCCCCTTCCGAACTAAACAGACCCCGCTTCGGCGGGGTCTGTCTTTTTGTGGGGTTGACGCAAGGGCGCATGTTATAGTTTTATCACTAAAGTAGAACCCCGGGGAGGATGTAAATGGACTTGAATGCCGTTTACAAGAAGACCCAAAAAGGTCAGGAGGAGATGGCACAGCGGACGGTGCTCGGCATGCGCGAGCGCACACTGCTGGTCATGGTCGATGGCAAGACCACTGCAGCCAGTCTCCTTGCCAGAGCGCAGCACATGCCAGATCCACAAGGCCTTCTGAGCAAGCTGGTCGAAGGCGGGTTCATCTCGGCGGAAGCCTCCGCAGCACCGGCAGCAGCCCCTGCCGCGGCCTCGCCGCAGGTTCCGGCGGCCCCCACGCAGCAGGAGCAGCGCATCATGCAGGAAACGATGCGTTACGCTGAGCATTTCCTGGATGCAGTGCTCGGGCCAGACGCGGACATGCTGGCGGTAGCCATCGGCAAATGCAAAACCATTCCCGAGTTGCGAACCCACATGGAAAAGACCCGCGATGTGATCGAGGGCATGGGCAAGAAGAGAAAGGCCGAGGAATTCTGGAACACGGCTCAGGCCTTGCTTGCTGGGCAACCGATTCCCGCCACGCCTACCTTGGCGCCGCAGTCCGCGCCTGCGCCGGCGATTGCCCCGGTAGCCCCACCGCCCGCCGCTCCCCAGCAGGCTGCTACGCAGACATCGTCACCGCCGCCGCCTTCCATGCAGGAAGTCGTGCGCTTCGCCCGGCGCTACCTCCACGATTCGCTGGGACCAGATGGGGATTCGCTGGTGGAGGCCATTGAGAAGTGCAAGACGCTGCCGGAGTTACGGGCAAGCCTCGAAAAGACGCGCGAGACGCTGGAATCCATCGGCAGCAAGCGCAAGGTCGGGGAGTTCTGGGCAGGCGTGCAGCTTCGGCTGCCAATGGGCTGAGCGACTCCGCAAAGAGGTACCCGGTTCCGTCTGGACAACGGTTTTGAAAAAACGGCGGGGAGCGGAACGATACAACCTTGTCCGCCCCCAAGACCGAATAAAAGGAGAACAGCGGTTCAAGGCTAAACTGTGCCGCTTACAGTTAGTTGCCTTACAATTTTCGCCATTTCCCCCATGCATATCCTGCTCGCTGAAGACGATCGCATCATCGCAGATGGACTGGTGCGCACCCTGCGCAAATCGGGCTATGCCGTCGATCATGTCACCAATGGCAGCGATGCCGACGCGGCGTTGATGTCGCAGCAATTCGACTTGCTGATCCTCGATCTCGGCCTGCCGAAGCTGCATGGCATCGAGGTGCTCAAGCGCCTGCGAGGGCGCAAATCGCCCCTGCCGGTTTTGATCCTGACGGCGCAGGATGGACTGGAAGACCGCGTCCGCGGCCTCGACGCGGGCGCGGATGACTACCTCACCAAGCCCTTTGCTTTGCCGGAACTGGAGGCGCGCGTGCGCGCGCTTGCCCGCCGGGGCACGGGCAATCCGACGAAAATCGAATTCGGGCCGCTCACCTATGACCAGACCGAGCGCAGTGCGCGCCTCGGCGGCAATGTGGTCGACCTGTCTGCCCGTGAACTGGCTCTGATGGAAATTCTGCTTTTGCGCGCCGGTCGACCGGTCAGCAAGGAACAACTGGTCGACCACATGTGCGGCTGGGGCGAGGAAGTCAGCACCAACGCGATTGAGGTCTATGTGCACCGTCTGCGCAAGAAGCTCGAGACCGGCGGTGTGCGCATCAGCACCGTGCGCGGCCTGGGTTACTGCATGGATAGGCCGGATGGCGCTTAGCGACCGGCTACGCACAAAACGACCGGAGGAGGCCGAGCGGCAGTCGGTGTTCGGCGAGATCCTCGACTGGATGCTGATGCCGCTGCTGCTGCTCTGGCCGCTCAGCGTCATCCTCATCCAGAACGTCGCCAGCGGCATTTCGGATGACCCCTACGATCAGCATCTTGCCGAGAATGTGATGCAGCTGGCGCAGGCTGTTTCGACAGAGGGTGACAGGGTGCGGATCAAGACTGATCGCAATGTGCCCGTGCGCAGCCTGTTCCACCGGGATGAGCAGGATGCAATCTACTTTCAGGTGCTGGGCTTCAAGAACGATCTGGTGGTGGGAGACCTGGATCTCCATTGGACTGAGCCGCCCGCCAGGATGGTTCCAGAAACGATTTATTTCCGTGATGACGCTATCAAGGGCGAAGCCGTGCGCGTCGCCTATCTCTACCTTGTGCCGTCGCCGCAGCAAACACCGATCCTGGTGCAAGTCGCCGAGACCCGCAACAAGCGCAATGCACTGGCGAGCCGCATCATTTCGGGCGTCACGCTGCCGCACTTCGCCGTGATTCCGCTGGCGGTGCTGCTGGTGTGGATCGGCCTCGGCCGCGGCCTCAAACCGCTCAACCGCCTTGGCCGCATGATCCGCCGCCGTCTGCCGACCGATCTCTCGCCGATCCCGACAGCCGGTGTTCCCGAAGAAGTCAAACCCGTCATCGATGCCTTCAACGACATGATGGCACGCCTCGAACAGAACCTGCAGGCGCAGCAGCGCTTCATCGACGATGCGGCGCACCAGATGCGTACCCCGCTCACCGGCCTGAAGATGCAGACCGAACTCGCGCTGAGCGAGACCGATCCGCAACTGGTGCGCGCCTCGCTGCAGCAGATCGCCGAAAGCGCAGATCGTGCTGCCCACCTGATCAATCAGCTGCTGATGCTGGCGCGGGCCGAGTCCAGCCATGAGAAGACGCATTCCATCGAATGGGTGGATATGGAGGCCCTCGTGCGGCAGGTGACGCTGGAATGGGTGCCCGCCGCCCTCGCAAAGCAGATCGATCTCGGCTTCGAGGGCACCGGTTGGCCGCTGCAGATCAACGGCAATCCCCTCTTGCTGCGCGAGTTGAGTGCGAACCTGATCGACAATGCCGTGAAATACACGCCGCCGGGCGGGCGCATCACCGTGCGCACCCGCACCACCGAGTTTGCCGTCCTTGAGGTCGAGGACGACGGGCCGGGCATTCCGCAGAGTGAGAGCGAACTGGTGTTCGGGCGTTTCTATCGCGTGCTTGGCAACGAGGCCGCGGGCAGCGGGCTTGGCCTCGCCATCGTGCGCGAGATCGCCGAACTGCATCTGGGCAGCGCGCAACTGAAGCCGAGCTCGTCCGGCCGCGGCACGCTGGCGCAAGTGGTGTTCCCGCGCCGCCGTTTCACGGTTTCCGCTCTGCTGGCCCAGTCGCCGGAGAAATTTCAGCCGACGCTGTAGCAAGTCATTCAACAGCCCGTCAGGCCGTTCAGCACGCACAACTCGCGCTTGACCCAGGCGAGCAAAATCCACAACCAGAACATCAGAAAGAAAGTGACGAAGGGCAGATGCTTGTCGAGGATAATTTTTGGGGTAATCCGGCGCACGAGGAAGATCGCCGGCTGCGTGATGACCAGAAACAGGCGATAGACGAAATTGTTGTGCCGTCGGCTGCCCGCCAGCAGGGCGAGCACGCCTTGCCCGAGAAGTGCAAGTAGGGCCACTTCGACGAGGGCGCGCAGGACGGAAACGACGAACAGATCGATGTGAGTCATGGTATTGTTTCTACCTTCCATTCAGGGGTGTTGCAATGAATTTCGAACACTGGCGACATTATGCCCGCGGCTGGCTGTTGCATGTCTTCGGTCGCGAGGAGCAGGCATTCAACGAATACGCCCAGGCCTACCGGATCAAGCCGGATGACGTCCAGGCTGCGCGGCATCTCGCTTTCATCGCTGCGGGCAAGAAGCACTTCGATGTTGCCGACAAGTGGTTTCTCGAAACCCTGCGCCTGGCCCCCGAGGATGCCGACATGCATTTCAACCACGGCTACGTGCTCGAGCAGGACGGCCGCTCCCGCGATGCCGTCGCTGCCTTTGCCGCGGCGGTGCGCCTGAAGCCGTCCCTCGACCGCGCCTGGTACGGCCTTGGCTTGGCACACGCCCGCCTCGGCGAGCACGTCGAGGCGGCTGCAGCTTTCAAGAAGGCCGCCGAACTGCAGCCCATGAACGGCGAGGCCTTCTACCAGTGGGCCATGGCCTGCCACCATGCCCACCAGCCCGAGCAGGTGGCGCTGATTGCCAAGCGCCTCGTCGGCTTCGAGCCCAAACGTGCCATGAAGCTGATGAAGGACGCCGAGCGCACCGATCTCGGGCATCTGATTCCCGAAGAAGTCCGTCGTTTTTTTGAGGGCCCTCGGTAGTTCCCCGTAGTTCCCCGATAACCTCGGCAATCCCCAAGGCCCTCAAAAAAAGAGCCCGCCGCAAGGCGGGCTCTCAAGGGTTTCCCCCTCCTCGTAGTTGTTAGCGACCCGTGGTGTCCATACCGCTCACTAGGTTCGGGTAGCGCACGTGGTCGACCAGATCCTGCACCTCCTTCGATGGCGCCGGCGTCAGCAGGGTGACGATAACCATGCTGATGAAGCCGGCCGGCATGCCGAAGATAGCCGAGGAAATCGGCGCGATGTCCCACCACAGCGGGGCATTGACGCCGAAGAACGGGTAGGTCAGGTACATGTAGTAGCCGCAGACGAACAGACCGGTAGATATGCCGATGATGGCGCCCCACTTGTTCGCGCGCTTCCAGAACACGCCGAGGACCAGCGCCGGGAACAAGCCCGAGGCTGCCAGCGAGAAGGCCGCACCGACCAGGAACAGGATGTTGCCCGGCTTCAGGCTGGTGACGTAGGCGGCCGAGAGGGCCACTATGAGCAGCAGTCCCTTGGACACCGCGATACGGCGAATCGTCGTGGCGTTCGGGTCGATCATCTTGTAGTACAGGTCATGCGCCAGCGCGTTGGCGATGGTCAGCAGCAGGCCGTCAGCCGTGGAGAGCGCCGCAGCCAGACCGCCAGCCGCCACCAGGCCCGAGATCACGTAGGGCAGGCCGGCGATTTCCGGCGTGGCCAGCACGATCAGGTCGCCGCCGATGGTGAGCTCGGCCAGCTGTACGATGCCGTCCTTGTTGATGTCGGTGACTGCCATCAATGTCGGATCCACCGTCGCCCAGTTGGCGACCCAGGCCGGCAAGGCCGCGAAGGACGTGCCGATGACGTTGTGATACACCTCGTATTTCACGAGGATGGCCAGCGCCGGCGCGGTGAAGTAGAGCAGGAAGATGAAGAACAGCGACCAGGCCACCGATCTGCGTGCTTCCTTGACCGAGGGGGTCGTGTAGTAACGCATCAGGATGTGCGGCAGGGACGCCGTACCCACCATCAGACAGAGGATCAGCGCGAGGAAGTTTTTCCGCGCCTTGTTCTGCGCGGCCTCATCCTTGCCCGCGAAGGGTTGGGCATGTGCCTTGACCGGAGCGGCCTTGGCGGTCGCGCCGGCTTTGGCCTTGGTCCAGGCGGCCTTGGCCGCTGCCGG